>DBYN01000001.1 GCA_002310415.1 Alphaproteobacteria bacterium UBA1185
TATTCACCCCACCATTCAAATGATATGTAATGGTATAGACGCTGCTACACTCTGTTGAATTTGAATTACCTACGTAACCATCCGGACATTTGTATGTGGCACCAAATGTTGGGCATGTTTCAACAGATTTATCACACGCCACACATTTCTTGGTCTTGGTATCATATTTAAATTCTTTTCTACAATACAAATAATCAGAATCAATACACGAAACACGATTATCAAACGCATCTTCAAACCCAGTTATTGCCTGATTTGTCCCGGTTGGGCAAGATTGCCACAGTCCTGTACTTTCAAATACGTACGACATTGGATCTTGTACTAATGGATCAGGTGCAAGCCCAGCAAATAATGTCGGCGGTATATAATATGCTGATTCCATTGTCAACGAATCTTTACCTAAATTATAACAACCAGCAAATGTCCCACGAAACATGTAATCTGCCGCACCAGTAAAATTACTAAACAAATTTGTTGGTATTGAACCAGTTAAACCAGAACAAAGCAAAAATGTTTCGTAAAAAATATACGGTGCTGACTGACCAGATATACCACTAAATAGGTCATCAGGTATTGTCCCTGTTAATTCGTTACAATAATAAAACGTCCGATAAAACATATATGGTACAGGTACCCCACTAAATATACGCCCCAACGAACCATATATTTTGTAAAGATACTCGTTGCGTCTATTCGCGCCCGAAATTCCTGCTTTGGCATTTGCTGTATACGCCCATGGCGCATCTCCAGCAAAACTAATTACCGGATTTGTATTATATTCGGATGTATTATACGCAGTAGCATGCCCGCCAAGTCGTATTCTGTATGACTGCGTTGCACCGGTGTATTTACGAGCATACAACTTTACATCTGTTGTATTTAAACTAGCCGTTAATTGTTCGACAGTACCGTCCCCCCAATCTACGTAAAATTCACCCTGAGCAGCTATCTCAAAGGCAAAATCCCCGCCTGTCTCAATTTGTGTTGTTTCAATTTCAAACTCTGCTTTTATCCATTTAGCATACAGTTCTATATTACCATTACTACCTTTGTAAATAATATCTATTGGATACCCTGTTAATTGTGCATTGTCGTACCAACCAATAAACATATAACCAGAACGTGTCGGTTTATTCAACGGTGTATCAACATTATTTGTATATTGCGATGGTGCACCAGTCATATTAATCGTTTCACCATTAAAAGTAACATTATGATAAGTTATGTTATAAGTTCCGGGCGAATAACACGAAACCCGACCATCAAAAGAACTGTTAAAGCCAGTATCAAAGTCACTTTTACCCACAACCGAACAAGATTGTAACAAACCCGTATTAGCAAACATACTCCCCATATAAGACGGTGAAGTTTTGTCTATTCCCGTAAACAGGGTTGGTGGTATATAATACACTGATTCCCCAGATGAATTTTTACCCAAATTAGTACAATCAAAAAATGTACCGACAAACATACCTTCTACTGGTGCACCAGTCAAATTCCCAAACAATTTGTCTGGTATTGGGCCAGTTAAACCGGAACAACCATTAAAAGTTGCGCTAAACATATATGTTGCTGGCGCGCCAGATATACCAGCAAATAGTGTTTCCGGGATTGAACCGGTTAAACCGGAACAACCAGAAAATGTACTAGTAAACATTTGATATGCCGGTTGGCCGGATATACCGCTGAATAAATTTGCTGGTATTGAACCGGTTAAACTGGAACAACCAGAAAATGTACTAGTAAACATACCAGCCATTGGTCTACCAGCCACACCGTCAAATAATGTTGGCGGAATTGCGTAATTCATACCTGGATTATTTGGATCTGGTATATCTGTACCAACCAAATTAGAACAACCAGCAAAAGTACCGTAAAACATCTGTTCTCCGGGTATACCACTAAATATACGTCCCAATGAACCATATATTTTGTAAAGTTTCGTTCTAACGTTACTCGCATTGACTGTCGCAACATCGGTTGTATTATCTGGCGCCCTAGCCGCCAAGCTACCGAACATAATTACCGGCCTGTTATTACTATAATCCACATAATACGAAGTAGCCCGACCACCAAATTTTATTCTGTATGATTGTGTGGTACCGGTATACTTATGAGCATATGTTTTTAAAGTTACGGTATCTAAACTGGCGGTTAATGGTTCAACATATCCATCACCCCAATCAACGTAAAATTCACCTTTGGACTGAATTTGAAACGCAAAATAATCACCGGTCGCAATCGGTGTGGTTTCAATTTCAAATTTAGATTCTATGCAGTTACCATTATATAAAATATCATTACAAACACATGCATCATCATTTGCGTTTGGAACCCAAGGTGCATTACATACAATACCAAATGATGCCGTTATTGACATCATAAATGCACAAACAGCAATCAAATACAATTTTATATTATGAAACATACCCTTCCCCTTTCCCCAGAATTCTGCGGTTTATATTCACTTCACAAACATTAAAGCAAAAAGGTAGGTTTAATTCAATATATTTTTTATACTTTTACATTTTTTACTGATTTTCGACATTAATTCTTTGTATCCCGCGGATTTGTTGAATTACAGCAGTTTTTATCACTTATATTTTGTTGACAATTTTTTGTTTTGAACGTAAAAATTAAAGGTACCTTAAAACTTTATACTTCCCACCCAACCCCGCAGATTTCCGGGATTATTCTGTGATCAAACCCCAATATTAGCCACTTATTCCAAAGATTATATTCCCCATCTGGACGGGGAACAGAATTGGTCTTTGGAATAAACCCGCGGGCTTGATGCAAAATGCGTTAAATATTATTTTTTTCTGGATTTTAAATTTATCAAAAAACAATTTGTTATACTTTCTTTGTTTACACCAAACAAATTACCCAAACAGCCTTTGATTTCATCAGAATTTAATAAATCAACCGCCTTTTGGCAAATCTGTTTCAAACCATCTTGTTTACCAAGTTGTTTTTCAATTACGATACGTTCAAACGGTGTATATTTATATTTTTTATTTGCGACAATATGTACTTTGGGTTGTTGAAAATCACCCAATACATTTGGATTAATTTTAAATTCACACACTTTATCATCTTCAAAATTTGGAATACGAATAGACATCAATTTCATTCCTTGATAAGGACGCTTTTTATGTTTGTGTAAAAATTTATAGTTGTATTCAAAACGATACCCATTATCAGTTAATTCTGAAACAGTAATATCGCCATCATCCAATTGTTCACTGCAAAAACCCTCTACCAAATAAACATTGGTACCGATTTGCATTGTTTTTTTACCCAAATCTACCGATTCAATGAATTTTGCCATCTTTTATTCCTTTTGTTATGCCGTTGTAAATATATACAAAAAAATAAAAATGTCAAGACGTTTGATGTAAAAAAACAAAAAACCGTCCGTAACTTAACGGACGGTACAAAATTAAACAAAAAAAATCTTGATTTAATCTATCGGCGCAACAATCTTTGGCCAAGATTTTTCATTATCCAATGGGTGTTGCTGGTATTTGATATTTGAAAAATCTATCGTATTTAAATCAAACCAACGTATTGTTGGATTATACATTGTAGTATAATACAGTTTATTATTCGTCATGTCTGTTACACTTGTCCATTGGGTGGCCAATGGTATATTTGGCACTTGCTGTGATTTTGTAAATTGGATGCCAACAGGAATTGTCAAAGCCATCATAATATGAAACGCTTGCTCTACCGTTTTATCTGCGGTATCTAACATTGGCGCACTGGTTTGAAAAAATGCAGCACGTATAAATCTGGACGGCGGTGTCATATCACCCGGCAATCCTAACAACCCAGAACCATGTCCCAATGGCGACACATATATATCACCAAATTCATGCGCCTCTGCATTGCCAGAATGTAAATTTATATAATTTTTCAAATTTGTTATATGCCAATCGTATGCCGGCGCATTAGTCAACACACCCAGGTTATTTTCGTGCACCATTGGAATTCCATTAATATATTCTATAACAATTTGACGACCATATTTATCTGCTACACGCCAATGCAAAGTTTCTGCACGTGGGTCTGTGGCAGTAACATTGATTGTTGACAAAGCCGACATGACATCTTCAACCGTTTCAAAATTTCCCAATACCCAAGCAACAAATTGTGTATCAGACAATGTTATATCATTTTCCTTTGGATTATATTTTGGATAAGACCCAAATTTTGGAAAATAAAATAATCCTGCCGATAAACCTACTTCGTTTAAGCCTTCTATGACATAATCTTCCGAAGCCAATCCCACATATCCATAGAACGAAGTAAACTTCATACCGTTATGCGTACCATCTGGCAACGCAGAATGCTCAACATGTCCACGCGGTACAATGATGTAATCACTAGGACTTTCGCCAGATGCCCATTCAACACTACGCGCAACTATGTTTGCGCCATCTGCAGACTTTAATGTGATTCCTGTACAGGAATCTGCTTGGTGATGTATTCCAACAATCGCCAGAATCATCAAAAAAGTAAATGTTTTCGTTTTCATACTTTACATTGTACGCATACGAAAAACAAATTCATCAGGAACGTATTCAAATCAAAAATCGCACAAATCTGCGTTTTTTTTAATATTATATACCCAAACGATGATGTATTTTAAACATTAAAATCGATTCGTTTCCGAATACATCCATATTATTCGGATTTATACGATATATCAAACCAACACCAGCATCTGTAAATTCGCCCAATGCACGTTTATAAGAAGTTGAAAATCTTAACTCACGTTTTTGAACAGACAAATCAATGTATTCAGTATGTGCATTATTAACCGCAATTTCATACTTCCCACCATTTTCAACAACATCAAAATCTGCATAACCATAACCCAACTTGCCGTCTGTCACAGCCAAAGGCAAAGCAAATGTAAATTCAAAGCCACCAAAATCCATTCCAAATGCAAAAGCATTTGATTTGATATCTGATATTTGCGAAATAAATTCACTTTGATTATCTGCACTGGTTAACGCGAACGTTCCACGCAAAGATAACTTTACGTTATCAAATGGTTTATAAGTTGCCAGCGCATCAACATAGTTCGTTTTTGCATTATTCATCGCCAGCATTCCGTCAGTCAACATACCCAACACTGTATTATTTTCATACATGACACCGAACGACATATTCAACCCAAATTTATCATTAACATACTTTGCATCAAAAGAACCACCATTTGTCAACCCTAAACGCATTGGTTCAAATTGAGATGACACAGTTGGATCTGTATCCAATAAATTTTCATCAGTCATCGCACCAACAAAACCACGACCACCAAATGCAAAATGCCCTATTTTATACATTGTATTTGCAGAAAGCGTATCAGACATCAACCCCAATACAGCATTTGCACGACCATTAAATCTGGATTCCCCATCTGTCAAATAACGTTGATATTCTGTTGAAAAATCAAAACTGTCATTTGCCCAAGAAATACGCATATTATCCAAACCATTCAAATTATCATTATAAGCACGTGTTGACATAGCCATATCTATTCTTAAATTGCCAATTTGATTTGAATGTTTATTTGTCGAATCAATATTAAAATCACCCAGCACATCACCCATATACAAACCATGTTTATTATCAACAAAACCCAATGTAAAAGTATTTTTCCAAACACGTGGCAAAGACAAAGTTCCATCCATGCTTTCCATAATATCATAGAATGAAATATTTACATCACCACGTCCAGCCAATGACAAAGCGCCAGATGAACGATACGATGTCGTTGCAGAACGCCAATACGCCGTTTTACCTGAACTGGAAACAATCGTATTTTTATCAGCATTATACACATACACATTTGTTCCAGGTCTTGTTGCACGTTCCAAATTTATCATACCATAGCCAAAAACTTGTTTAAAATTATCCAAATAGTTTGCATTTGTTACATCAAATTCCCCCGGCAACGTATACATATTTTTAAGATATGTTATTAATTCATCAGTATCTGTCCAATTGTTACCAGTATCTGGATTAGTTCCCAAATATGGACCATCAGCAGTCAAAGCCAATAATAAAAATATCTGTTTTGGCGATGCATAACTAAACGCACTTTGAACCAGCGCAACCCCACCAGCCATCGCAGCAGTTGCATCTATATTGGTAACCCCCGGTGCTGTAAAACACCACGGATTAACGGCACCGTCATTTCCAGTACCTGTTAATCCACAAATGCGAGACCTGTAAGTTACACCATCTTCCACCCAATTTGATAATACTATTTTATTTTTATCGGTTGGCGCATACCCATCAATAGTAATATTATCTGTCCCTTTGTTTGGAAAAGCGGATACTACCGTTACAAATAAATTTTGTAATTTTGTAAAAATTGCAGGGGCAAAATTTTCAAATGTTGCAACCTGAGCAGCCACACTTGCATCCAAAGCCCCTGCATACTTGGACCATCCCGCAGGATTTATCAACATATATTGCTCATCATCTCGTTGATAATCACTTATATATTCAAAGACATATTTTGCATCAGTTGCAGGCGCATTCAAATTATCATTTGTTTGTAAATCATAATATTTGTTTATCAAACTATAATACTGTTGAAGCGCCACAGTTTCATTATGAGCATTTAATGCGAGATTATATGAAGCCTTTGCACTGCTTACTGTATCATATTCCAGATTATTTGAACTATCCGGCAAAGACAAATTAGCAATAATATTTGTAACATTTTTATTATCATCACCTTGCAGTTGTAATGCATCACGCATTGCGTAATAATTTCTGTAATCCGACGGAGTTGTTGACAATTCTTTAATCAAAGTCATCGCATTATCTGTCGTACTAAATTCATATATCTGATTTATATTACCATCCGCCAAAGAATCTATATACAATTTGTTGTTAATGATATAAGCATTGTAAATCTTGGAATTATCATTTTGCGCGACCGCCGTTACCAACGATCCATCAACAGAATCTTCTGCTACATCTGTAATCCTTAATACCGTTCCATCCGCCAAAGTAAGGGTATCATCTTCACTTAACACCATACCAGCAAGAGTATAACTGCCTGTAACCGCAGAACCCTGTTCGGGTTCGACCCAATTACTGCCAGCGCCAGTTTTGTAAACAGTCAATTGTCCATTAGGAATAAAACCATAATAATCGCCGGATGCACGACCACCGTATTCCCAACCGGCGATTATTTTTGCCGACGTTGTATCTTGTTTATTTGCCACCCCAAACACTATTCCAGAACCTGATAAATCAAATTTCGTATCATCTTGACCAACAATACTATGGCTTACTTTGTAATCTTCATTATAATACTTATTTGACGTCTTCGTTGCGGCACTTAAAGCATTATAACAAAGCGCACTATTGTTTCCGTTTGCATTACACACAGATTGCACAGTTGGGATACTGGCTGCATCAACCCATGTAATTGTACCATTTGCAGAACTATCTGTGTTTTTAACGTTAACCCCACTGCCCGTTATCATGGCAACATTTACAGGTTTACCGCCATCCACAGGATTTTTGTTATTAACATTGGCTTCTACATATGGTAATAAACTTAAATTAAAAGGTGTTTTATCGTCCGCTATTCTAACAGTACTCATTCCCAAATACCCACGCACAAAAGAATTATACGCATGCGACACCATCAAATAATTAAAACCATTGTCGGACATATAATCGAAATCTTGGTTATTTTTTTCCCACACCGAAAAATCAGTCGGACATGATGTAGCGCTATCACACGCTGGTCCATAAGGTAAATCCAAGGCAAACAATTTGCTTGCTTCGCCAGAACCATTACCACCGCTACCACCACTACCACTGCCATGTGAACCACCAGACGAAGATGCATTATTATTATTCTCTGAATCAAAAGCATCGGTCAACAATGCCACCCCACCAATAACCGCGGCCACCCCAACAGCAGACAACGCAACAACATGCGAAGAAGACAATCCACTGAAAAAGTCATATTCTTCACCCTTGGTTGCGACATTCGTTTTGCGTTTATATTGCTTAATCTGTTTATCACAATCTGATGCATCTGCGCCATATCGCTGTAAAATCTGAATCGTGCGCTTATCATTATTCATAACAGCGGTACAAACCAAAGATAACCCCGTAGAATCAACATAATTAACATCTGCCCCGGCGGTAATCAAAGCCTGAACCGTTTGCATATCACCACGTCGCGCAGCAGATAACAATTTCGTAGCATTTTGGAAATCAGAACCAGTCGCCCCAAATACATTGCAAGGAACCAACAAGCCCACAAACAGCCAAAACCTGATGTTTTTCATGAAACTACTCTCTCTATCAAGTAAACTTTAACATAAATTGACATATTGTGTCCAGCGTTTTTAATTGCACAAATAACATATTTTTTTCGTTGCGTTGATATGCAATTTTTGATATACTGAAACGCAAGAGAGAAAATGAAATATCGTAATTTGTTTTTAACAATGGGATTGTTGTTCGTACCGCACGTTGTGTTTGGTGCGTGTTCTACTGCAAATTTAACACGTTGTTTGGATTCTGTATGTGCAATAAACATTGGTGCAAATCCTGCCGCCCGGTGTCAATATTGTGGATCGGCTACTTTTGGTGAATCAAAAACCGAAGGTGTGATGAAAAACGTAACTGCGGGCAGTGCTGCTAAATACACGATTTCTGACAAAGAATTGAAAAAGGCCCCCAAAGACCAGGGTCAACGTTATATATGGGCGACAGAACAATGTTTAAAGAAAGTCAAAGACTGCACCCAAGAAAATGTTGATGAAATTTACGACCCATTGATTGAACAATCTTGCAAATCTGCTGGAATTTCTTTTGATGTGAAAAATTTGGCACAAAAGGCAACACAAACAAAAACTAAATCTGCATGCTCAACTGAAATAACGGCTTGTGTTATTGCAGAAAATCATTGTATGGCAAATTATGGCAATTGTGAACTGGATGCTGATTTTGATAAACATTTTTCGGAATGTGCCCTTGTTGCAAGTGGTTGTGATGAATTTTCCAAAGACATACGTTCAACATTGGCATCTGCACGCAATACCGCATTTAAAAACGCAGAAAGTGCACTGGAAGGTATTGTGTTGGCGCACCAGGAAGCCCGCGAAACAAAATTAAATCAGGTTCAAGCGGCATGCACAGATCAATATGCAAAACAAAAGTGTGTATCAGACGTATGCGAAAATTATATGCCGAATAAATGCAGCCCGATGACATTGGCTATAAATTTGGGTTCAGAAGACCAAGATAAATATAAAATCGAACGTGCCTTGGCGGAAGAGTTTTGTTTATATCACGATACAGCATGCAGTCGTTTACCACCAACATTCAAACTAATAAAACCTATACAACTAAATCCGAACATCGATTTAGTAAAACAAGCAAAACGGAAGTAACAGATGAAATATGTTAACAAAAGATTTTCAATGTCGGCATTACTGATTGCATCCGCAATATGTTCTTTGTTTGTTATTTCTGAAAATGTAAGCGCGGCCCCACGCGCTGCAATTCGTGGCAGCGGTGTGGCACGTCAATCGGCGCAAAAGGCCACAACTCAAAATGTTACAGAAGAAACCGATTCGGAATTGCTTGAACCAGAAGAAGAGATATCAGAAACAGTTGATGTGGAAATTGATACCCCCGAACCCACTGCAAATAAATCAAAAAAATTTGATGCGGTTGCAACATCTGCATCCACAACATCATCTAAATCTGCGTCTGGCAATAATATGGCGGAAATGATTCGCAAAGAACGCGCCGCACATGCTGCAAAAGATGCAATGTATGCCGCAGATGAACAGGCACGAAAGGCATCAAGCGGTTTAAATCAATGCGATCTTGGATTACGCGAATGCATGAAAAAAACATGTGGTGATGGTTTTATAAAATGTGCATTGGACGGGGATACAGATTTTGGTGCAAAAATAAATAAATGTAAACGCGATTTGCCATGCTCTGGCAAAGAAGTTAATTTGTTTTCCACTGAAATCAAGGCTGACCGCGATTTAAATGTCCAAATTGCATCATATAATGCGGTAATTGATTGTGCTAATCTTTACAACAAATGTATAATATCAGAATGTGGTACAACATTTGATAAATGTCTGGGCAAAAGTGCCGAAAATGCCGCATTAAATAAATGTAAAGATATTGCAACAAAATGCAAAGAATACGATTCTGGTTTACCTGCACGTGCCGGCAAAGTTATTGCGGGCTTGCGTCAAAATGCAGAAATAAATATCAAAAAAGACGAACAACGTTTGTATGATTTGCGTGAATTAATGCAAAATGCATGCAAAAAATTGGGGGCATCATTTGATGAACGCAGTTTTGATTGTGTATATACTGTGGAATTTTTTGCCGGCGAAGACAACCCAGATATCCCAAAGGCATCACGTAAATTATATGCAGGTGATATGTTTACATGTACCCAGGAATATTTTGGAATCGATGTTACAACATATCGTGAAAATGCTTTACGTGAAACACGTGCACAAAAGGCTGCATCTTCTGCTATGTTGGGTGCTGGGGCTGGTGTGGCGGCTGGCGCAATTGCATCTGGCGCAATAGGTCGTGCAATTGAAACAGACAAAGCCAAGAAAGAAGTAAACGAAGCCGAAAAAGAAAAATCAAAAGTAGAATGTGAAAATGCCAGTAATTATTGGGTTAATAACAAGGAATGTGTAAAAGATGGTGCCGAATGTTCAACTGGTGTGGCGGGCAGTAGTAAAGGCACAGGAACATGGAAAAAAGATGCATCAGGTCCATATTGTCATGTTACAGAATGTAACACAAAATTGGGCTGGAAACCCGCCAAAGACGGAAAAAGTTGCGCTTTCTTGAAAAAGAACCAAGCACAATAAACAAAAAATAATAAAATAAAGAAAAATGAAAATAACAAATAAAATTTTAATCGCCATATTAATGTGTATGCCATTGGTTGCATGGGGTACTGTTACACAAGAAACGTTACAAGCAATTGAAAACGCAGAGTCTGTGGAGACGGCAAAGCAACGCGCAACCGAAGCACTAACAAAATCAAAGCAACAATATCCAAAAGCCAACAATACAAATATTATAGACGAAGCACAAAATACGATAAAATCGGCAAGTGGTGGTAATGGCAACAAAGCTGACTCTGAAAAAAAATCTATTGAACAACCAAAGGAAGAAGATTCCCAAGAACCCGCACCCCAAAAGGATGACATAGACCAGGCCGCAGAATCTGTCGAAGTAGCACCTGAAGAAAACAACGGCGACAAACCTGAAAAAGACAAAGCCGCAGAGGATAAAGCTGCAAATCCAGACGCAGAGAAACAAGATAAACTGGATGAAGCCCAATCTAAAATTGATGCCGCCAAAGATAAATTAGCGGCTGCTGAAGATAACCAAAATTCATGGCAGAATCGTTTGTTAAATGGTTTAACAATAGCTGCAACTGGTATTGGTGGCATGCAATTGGCCCAGGGTATTGCCGAAAAGTCTGCTGACAGCGCCGCAGACAAAGATATGGAAGCATATATGAAAACTATGTATTGTAAATACGGTGGTATGCATACTGTGCCGTTTGGTATCGACCCTGTTGAATTGCCCGGTGGAAATGACAGCGAAGTAATGCAATACCGTAATGAATATCTTGCCAAGGCTGCATCTTTGAAGACCCGCAAAGAAGCATTGGGATTAAAACCAGGTATTGAATCCGAAGAAATTTTGGACAGGGCAAGTATGGGATTATATGATGATGAAAATCGTGGTGTAACTGGCGGACATTACGCATCACGTTATCGTGCCGAAACGGGTAGCGAAGATGACAAGAAAGGTTTGGATTCTGCCAAGAAAGAAGCCAAAACACGTATGATTGCCGGTGGTGTTGTAGCGGGTGTCGGAATCGTTGGTGGTATTGTCGGCAACAGTATTATAAATGGCAGATTGGGCAAATTAATCAAAGAAAAGAATTCTGATTTTGACAAAGATGATAACGACAAAGCAATACGCAAAATCAAAGCCGTAATGGAAGATGCAGGTATTAAAGGCACAGATAGATTAAATCTTACCAATTTGGACGTTCGTGATTTGGGCGATGAAGCCGATAATCTTAAATTTAAAACATCCGTCAAGGGCAAATATGCAACCAGCCTGTTTAAAACCAGCAGCGCCAGTGCATTTACAGACAGTTTGTATGAACACTTGACCTCGGACAGTAAAAAGGAAATAGATGGTGCTGGTGCAAAATAGAATAAGATAAACCAACAGGATTTAAAATTATGAAATACAACAAACCCAGAATTTTTATAGCATTCCTTTGTCTGGCTATATTACCGGTTTCAAATGTTTTTGCTGCATCTTGTTTTGAAATGGTGACGGAAGATGTGAAGGCTATATTAGAAGACCGTAATGCTAAACTAAAATATCTGGAACTAGATGACAACGACATAGAAAAAATACAAAAACTATATGACGAAGATAACCAATGTGAACAAGAACACAATTGTCCCCAGGTAATTGCTGCTGCTTTGGAATCAGATATATGTCCACAAGTGTTAATGGGCATTTGTGGTGAAATTTCGGGTACTATGACACAAGATAAACAATCTTGTGGTAAACGTGAAACACCTGCAAACAAATCATTATCCGACATAAAACAAGAAATTGAAGAAGCAGAACAACGGATAAAGTCAACTGATTTCTTTGAATCTTGTGAACAAAGCGCATCATCATCAAAATACTATACATTAATTTGCAGAAATAGCCCATATAAATTAGAAATATTATACGACCTTAGCAACGCAACTTGTCCAGATGGACAAGAAGTATATAAAGGCGAATGTCGCGAAAAAGAAAAGACCGAACAAAAACCAGATGAACTGGAAGAATCTAAACCTGCTGAACAGGAACAAGAAAAAACGGATGAAGCAGAACAAAACGACAAAGAACAATCGGCAGAATACGATAATGAAAAACTACAACAAGATGTTGATGCGATTATGCGTGCATTCAATAACAATCCACACGTACAAACAAGCAAATAATGCGCCTGAAATAATCAAGTTATTTAGATACAACAACCATTGCTGGTCGCAAGACTGTATCACCAAACATATATCCGGTCTGCATTTCTTCAACAATTGTATTTGTTGCAGTTTCTGGATTTGGTTTATCAATCATTTGAATTGCATTATGAAACTGTGGATTCAAAATTTCACCAACAGAATCAATTTTCACAATACCAATTTGTGCAAACGCGCTTTCAATTGACTTTTGCAAAGATTTAATTCCTTCGTCATCTGGATTATGTTTTACCGCCGCAATAACAGCATCCATAACAGGTAAAAATTTTTCTGCAACCCCCATAGCCCTATTCCGCGAAACAGATTCTATATCCAAACTTGCACGACGACGTGTGTTTTCTAACTCGGCTGCGACCCGCAAATATTTATCATTTGTTTCTGCAATCTTGGCATTTAAATCCTCAATAATCTTTACCGTTTTATCTGTTTCAGAAGATTTTGATTCTGTTTTTTTACCGTCAACAGAAACAGATTCAATTTCAACTTCTTTTTTTGTGTTTTCTTGTTTATCTTCCATGATTCAATCCTATTTTTTTAATTCATATTTTTTATTATAGGTACAAATGTTTCAGATTTCAAGGATGCCCGTCCAACCATAAACCCATCAACATGCGGTATATCTATAAAATCGGTTGTATTTCCCGCATTCACACTGCCACCGTATAAAACAGGCATCTTTTCACAATGTATCGTTTTCAGTGTTTCAAATATTATTTTGTGAATTGATTCTATTTCTTTTGCCGTTGGGGTTACACCAGTACCAATCGCCCAACGGGGTTCATACGCAACGATAAATTTACCAACCTCAGGAACAGATTCCAATAACATTCTCTTTATTACTGACCTTGTTTTGCCTTGTTTATGCTCGATTTCAGATTCGCCTATGCAAACAATGGGGATAATACCATTTTGAAGTGCTATATTTGCTTTGTTTTTTACAATTGCGTTTGTTTCATGATGGTAACGTCGCCGTTCACTGTGTCCAACAATAACATATTTTACCCCCAAATCTTTTAACATAGTACCAGAAATATCACCTGTAAAAGCCCCATTTGGATACAAACTGATATCCTGGGCGCCAAGTGCAATTTTAGTTTTTGTATCATTTAATAACGTAAATGGCAGACATAAAATCACTTTTGTCTTGGGTTTCAAATGATTTAGCGAACCTAAAAGTCGCTTTTTTTCTTTGATATTTCCATTAGATTTCCAATTTCCAACCAAAAATTTCATAATATTTTCCTTTTTTATTGATTTTATCTATATTATTCTGCTATGTTATCGCAAAAGGTGGAAAAATGCTAGAATATTTACGTAATGCCGCAGAAAAAACTTGGGCAAAGATTTTAATGTTTGTTTTGATTTTCAGTTTTGTTGGCTGGGGGGCTGCTGAATGGATTTTCAGTGGCGCATCACGCGATACTACTTTGGTTCGTGTTGGGGGTGCTGACATTTCGGTTCAACAGTTTAATAATGAACGCTCTCGTCAGTTGGCTACTATGTCCAAAGAAGAACAGCGCACCACGTATACAGATTCTGCAAAATCTGCTGCACTAACACAAAAGGTTATTGGAACGCTAACTATGAATCAATTGGCATTAAATCGCGCAAAAGATTTGGGATATTTTGTTTCTGATAAACGAATCGCTGATGAAATTCGTTCTTACCCGCAATTCCAGAATAACGGTCATTTTGAACCTTGGATGTTTGATATGGTCTTGCAAAATTCTGGTTTGACAGAACGTGATTTTGCGAACATATTGCGCAACGATGTTTTACGCCAAATGTCCCTTGGCGCGGTCAGCACACCAATTGATGTCCCCGAATTTGCAGTTAACGCACTTTACAATGCACGTTATGCAAAGCGTGAAATAAAATATTTACCTGTGAAATTTTCTGATTTCACTGTCAATGAACCAACAGTTGAACAATTAAAAACTTATTATGCACAAAATCCGAAGATTGTACCTGAACAACGTTCTGTGTCATATGTCTTTGTTTCTGCGGATATGAATAAACCAGATGAATACGATGCTGGATTTAAAAAGGCTCAACAGGTTGAAGATATGATTATATCTGGCTCTTCTATGCAAGAAGCCGCGGATAAATTCAAAATTAAATACGTAACAATTCCTGCCTTTGCACGTAATGCCAACATTGATGACAAGGTTTTATCTGAAAATTTGGTGAACAAGGTATTTAGTATGAATGCAGGTATGGAAAGCGAATTAATGGAATTAAAAGACGGATTTGTTATCTTACGTGTTGATGATATTGTGGCTGAACATAACGCAGATTTTGAATCTGTTCAAAACACCTTGATTGCAAATTGGAAAAAGGCAGAACAACGCAAAAACGCGTATATCAAAGCAAACGAAATATTAGTTGAATTGAACAAAGGTGGCGACTTTAAAAATGCTAAATCTGCAACAGTATCCAGAACAGAAGGCGCACCAATAGTTGTATTAAATTCCGCATTTGCGCAACGTAATGGCGAAAATATTATCACAGAAGATACTGATGCTTTCTATGTTTTGCATATTGATAAAAATGTAGCACCCAAAATGGATTCTACAAAACACGAAGCGATTCGCAAAGAATTGAAAAATATGACCGCACGCTATGTTAGTGATGATTATGGACAATTTTTGAAACGCAAATATCCTGTAAAAATAAACCAAAGAACTTTTGACAGGTTTATTACAAAATAAAAGTTGCCCATTTGGGCGATTTTTATTTATAACATATTTAATATCTACTATAATTTACCTATGCAAATTGAAAGTGTCGGAATTTTAATAAGCATGTATCCGTTTTCAGAACGCGATATGATTGCACATATTTTCACCAAAGATGCCGGTGTTTGGGTTGGTGTATTGCGTGGTGCTGTGATTGCAAAAAAAAATAAACCTTTGGTTGGTCAATTTGGCGCAGTATCTTGGAATGCACGTCTGGATTCACAACTTGGAACATTTCATTGGGAATCAGAAAAAAATTTATCTGCACCGTTAATGCAAGATAATAATTTATTAAAATTAATGAATTCGGCATTTGCGTTGATTACTACTTTGATTCCAGAACGCGAATCATATGAACGATTATACATAGATACTTTGCAATTGTTAAAAGATTTGGCTATGTCCGATTCACCAAATGATATTTATTTGAAATGGGAAATTGATTTATTGACAGAATTGGGGTATGCATTAGATTTATCAAAATGTTCTGGATGTAAATGTCAAAATAATTTACGCTATGTTTCCCCAAAAACGGGGCGTGCAGTTTGCGCAGACTGCGGCAAACCGTATCACGATAAACTTTATAAATTACCATTATCTTTGGACATAACCGGGCATTTTATATCTGATATTTGCCAAACTCAAGGGGTTGAAATTCCACTTGCACGAAAAATGTTATAATTTTCAAATTTTTTTGTTGCATGGGAATATTTTTTTTTCTAATATTTTCTTGTTCAAACAAAGGAGAAAATTATGACTTGGACAATAATCATCCTGATTGCCGCGATTGCATTGTATATGTTTGGGCATATATTGCTAAAACGCGACAACAAGAAAACATCTTTAATGGATGTTGTTATGCACAAAGGCATCTCTGCAATCGCAATTATTTTGATTGCTGGTTGTATGGTTCGCCTGGTTGTACCTGTGTACTTGACCAAAACAAATCCTGCTATATTGCAAGAAATGGTTACGTCTATGCAGGCTCAGCAAGAACAAGAAAAGAACAAAGTTGTTCGCAAATACGTCAAAGATCATGCTAATGATATGATTGGTGATGCACCAATTGCTGGTAACGTAGATGCAACCAAGACAATATTCTTGTGGTCTGACTATTCTTGCCCATATTGCCGTCGTGTACATGGTGATTTGATGCGTGTATTGGCGGAACGTAACGACGTTCGTTTGGTGTTGAAAAACTTCTCTATTCATGGCGCATTGTCTGATGCACCAGCCAAAGCAGTTATCGCTGCTAAAATCCAAGATAATGCAAAAGCAGTTGCATTGGATAAATTGTTGATGGATAAAGAATATTATTCACACGAAGATATGAAAGACAAAGACAAATTGGCTAGCAAAATCGAAGCAAATGTTATGAAATTAGCAAAAGAAGCTGGTTTGGATACAAAAAAATTGGCAGAAGATATGAAAGGCGATGTTGTTAAAAACGAATTGAAACAAGTTCGTGAATTGGCACAACGTTTTGAAATCAGCGGTACACCATATTTGATTATCGGTGAACAAGCGTTCCCTGGTGCTATCCCATATGCCAAAATTATCGAAGCATTGAAATAATATTTGTGCAATTTAATACACCCGCGATTCGCGGGTGTTTTTTATGCTATATTAAAATTCTTGACTTTTTATTATTTTTGTCTATAATTATACAAACGTTAACCAAAGGAATACAAATGTCAAAAAGTTATCATGAATTAGAAATAGAAAACCAAGAATTAAAAAAGCATATTTTACAACAACAACAAGAATTGCAAGATTTGCAAACTGTTGTTCAACATCAAAAACAAGACATATTTGATAAACAACAAGGCATTACCGATCGCGATATGTTATTAGTCGCTTTTAAAAACAGATTAGTTTTTAAAAAACATTGGTGGCAACGCATTATACAAAATAAAAGTGATACAAACTATCTGTTAACACAGTTGACTAACTTGTGGACCAACCACAAACAAAAACAGTAAGTATTCGTAATAACACGACAAGAATATTTTTTACCAACAAACACTGCAAAGCATCGTTATTTGCTTATTAAATAATATCCACGCTTTAATTATCAAAACCCATACATCTTCTGTATGATTGCCTGTCGCGTTTTGTCCAACATTGTTTAAACAAAGAATCCTTTGCACCCTTGTCTTTAAGTGGTCCATAATACAAATCCAAATAACCTATTGATGTAATTTTGCATTTACCGTCTACATTTTTCCCCTTATACATACACCGACACTCCGACAAATCTTCGTTAGGTTCTTGCAACAACGGACATTTTTTTACCTGTTTAAGCGGTGGAATATTAATAACATTTCCTTTGTTATCGGTTGTTGTAGCTGGTCCGCCAGGACAATACAAGCGCCCTTCTTGCGCAGTTTTTACCCACTCGGGATTAGAATCACATCTTACACACTTGCTATTCGCATGGACATAAACATTACCAGCTTCACATGATGGGGCAAATTTAAAAGTCGGATTTACACTGCCATTTCCCCAATTATTATAATGTACTTCGTTTTTTGTTATTCCCTGAGGCACATCTTTAATTTCAGTCACGACGACATCACCAGGACAATCGTAGTCCATTGTACAAGACTCACAACAGCTTATTGTATCTGTATTCTGTTTAATCCTATTTATAAACGTTGAACGATCTGGAACATGATATCTAGTGGAACAAGCAAATTTACCAACTACTTCAAACGTTTCTGTATTAATATATACATCACCCCAACTAGTATTCCTTCCTCTCTCATTCGGATCACATTTTACAATCTTGGTACATTTTGCAGAACACGAATTACAATCTGTCACATTATAAGTATACTCATGCTCAGAATATTTATTACATTTAAACGTCGTTACAACACAAGCGGTTTTAGCATCATTGACATTCCATTCAACTTCAGCCATACTTGATACATCATAACCTGCTTTTGCCTTCTTAAGACATTGTTGTTTTTCGGTATCATTTGTATTTGTAGTGCTACAATTGCATTTGCCATGCTCTTCGTTAAATTCATCCACATCACCATCACAAACTTCAGCACCTTCAAACTCATAACCCGTACACACCATCCCACTTGGACAATCTACACACTTAGACACCCCATTTTTTATCTGGAGATATTTTCCTGGCTTACATTTCTGCGGCTCTATATAAGTAGAGTCACACGAACCACCCCCATAACAATTTGGAACCAAAAACAAAAACATGGTAAAGAACACCAGGCAACGCTTTAATTTTGTATGTAGTTCTGCGGGTTCCAGCATACTCATGTACTTTTTTATTCCTTTACTTTCTTTATATTACTTTTTCGCATTATATCTTATTCTACTATTTCATGACAAGAACTTTTATCATATTTTCATAAATAACACATCGGAAAAATTTCAAAACACAAACACTACGCACATAAATACCAAGTAATTTGCAACATTACTTTGCATTACCCTGCCCTGATTTCACAACGATTTCAACAGGCATCTGATGACGAGGAAATTGAAACAAATCATTTATATCTGGCATTTCTATTTTTGTTTCATATTTTGTTTTTGCCTGCACGATGGCATCATCAAAAAATTTTTTCTTTTCAATTGCGTATCTTGGGTTTATATTTAGCAAAATTTTTATTGCATCCAAAGCATCTTCGCAAATACATTTTACTTTATACGCATATTTAGTTGCATAATCTTTATTCCCAGAAGGACGATTATTACGAAATTCCACAGGCAATTTTTCCATTTCAATAATTTTAGCGTAACATTGTTCTACAATTTTTGTTGCTATTTTACTGTCCATATCATAACGCATTTTCAGCAAAGCATTTAAATCAGCAACTGTGGCATGCTTATTATTAGCCAACATAGTTAACGCACGCACTTTGTCTGATGTGCGCAAACATTCAGTATGATTTGCAAATGCATGCATAATGTAATACTGGGCTTTGGTACTTTGAAATAAATCTTTGACACCCAACAAACACTTAAAAGCCGAAACAGAATCCAGTGGTCGTTTTTTATTTGGAAACAAGAAATACACAGATTGCCATAATTCAATCAAAGATTTAGTGTGTGGTGAATTTGGATTATTCGCACAAAAAATTGCCGCCCTTGCCAAATAAGCATTAGCCGCATCCCTTTCTGAATATTCTTTGACCGAAACAAGTTTTTCCAGATTTGTCAGAATCTTTTTGTCATTATCAGTCATCTCTCTGAACCCAGCAATACAATCAAACAAATCTTTCTTGAAATCCCAAGCCATATCCAAGGCCCATGCAAAAGTGTTTTTATTAAACACGAAATTTGGTGTCTGTGTCATATCAAACCTCTTGTTTTGTGTTTGTTTTGTTACCCACCCTGTTGTAATCATAATTAACCACCCGAATCGATTTGTCAAACAGTATTAGTCCAAAACATAAATTTTTGTATTTTCGGTTGCATTATTAAAAAAAATGTTTATAATAACTCTCGTTTTCGGAGCGTAGCTCAGTCTGGTAGAGTACTTGGTTTGGGACCAAGGTGTCGAAGGTTCGAATCCTTTCGCTCCGACCACAAAATTTAAACCACCACTTTTATGGTGGTTTTAATTTTGTGTTCTGGCGAAATTTGGATTTGACACATTACAACGAAGTTGTCAGGTTCGACAAGCAGTAGATTTTGCAAGCGCCAGCGCAGCGAAATCGTCACGATTGCCCCGCAGGGCTTTGCCCGAGGGAATCTTTCGCTCCGACCACGAAATTCAAAACCGCCATTAAAGGCGGTTTTTTGTTTGGTTTCAAATATCTTCGCTAAGTTCGAATGTCGTATTTTTTCAAACAGCAATTTTCAGTGCATTTTCGAACTTTTTATGATAAAATATGGAACAAAAAGGTGAATTATGCCAGACCAAGAAATTATTGACAAAGTTAATAGTGTTTTAAAAGATATTGGTAATTTTTTCGACCAAGCGAATATTATCCCTGAATCTTATAAAAGAATGGCGGAACGAACTGGGACGACAGACGAATTTTTCTATCGAAATTTGTGGTTAAATGATAAAAATCATAAATACAAACCAAATCAAAATATGTTTTCATTTAATGCTAATGAAATTGAAAAATACAGGATACCTTCATATGTCGTTGGATGTTCTGGTCGGGCCAATTTATTTGCAAAATATGCCCAAGAAGGCAAAAACGCTATAAGTCCAACAGATATACGCATTATCCCATGCATACAAATATCCAGTATTGGAACAAAACCAATGCATGGTCATCAAATAATAGCCATCAAAATGTCAAATGGTTGGCAACTTATAAATGAAAATAAACGCGACATAACCAACGCAAAAATAGACATAGGAAATACCAACATACAAGATATTAATTCTATAATTGGACAAGACATAGACGCTTTAAATCATGGTAAACCAGAATTTAGAGTTGCCGCCGTATTAACACCGGAAGAACATTTGCAAATAAATTCTTCTGAAAAATTACAGGATGTTTATGCTATGAAAGCATACAAATTCAAATCTGGTGCCAAAGCAATCCAAGATGAAGAAATTTCACAATTTCAAAATATGAATTTTATAAATCAACAGCAAAACAATTAATTCACATTTAATTTTTTCATCAGACAATCTCAAAATATACAGTTCAAAAATTACTATTTTTATACCATTTTCGAACTTGCTGTGTTATAATATTCCACATGAAACGTGATATTTATATTTTCAGGCATGGTGAAACAGATTATAATGTAAACAAACGTATGCAGGGCTGGTTGGATATCCCCCTTAACGAAAACGGTATCGCTCAAGCACATTTATTATCTAAAAAAATGTCCAATATAAATTTGGATTGTGTTTATTCTTCTCCGCTGTCTCGTGCATTAGATACGGCAAAAATAGTCGCACCAAATACTAAAATCATAACCAACGACGGTTTAAAAGAATGGAACCTTGGTGTATTCAATGGCAAAATTATACACATAACCGCAGAGTCAGCAAACACACCAATTGATATGGATTCTGATATTGTAAATATTCCATTAAGCCTATGTTCTGATGATGACTGGTTACCAAACGATGGTGAAAGTCGCAACATGTTAAAACAACGTGTATGCGATACAGTTATCGACATATTGCAAAATACAGATGCAAAGACAATCGGAATTTCCACACATGGGGGTGTAATAAAAGTTTTAGTAAAACATTTCACAAATTTAAATTGGCCTCGCGATGGTATTCCAAATGCAGAATATTTAAAAATGCAATGGGATGGGAAAAAACTTATTGTGTCAACTCCATATCCAAATTGGTTATTTCCAATCAATGATTTAGCGGCAAAATAACAGACAGATAAAAATTTTTTTACATCTGCAATCTTTTGCCCTATCCCAACAATCTCAGTTCAAGAATTTTTCACCCAGCACGACCAGATTAAATAAAAACCA
Organism: Alphaproteobacteria bacterium UBA1185; assembly: GCA_002310415.1. Lineage (GTDB taxonomy): Bacteria > Pseudomonadota > Alphaproteobacteria > Rs-D84 > Rs-D84 > Enterousia. The sequence goes on from DBYN01000001.1 coordinate 22,307, forward strand.
AAGCCAAAATTATCTAACTATCCACTTTCTGTTTTAAAGAATGCAGATCAGGTTTATGATAATTTGGGCCTTTCATAATTTTTCCATCTTCACGATAAATAGGTTTCCCGTCCAAACCAAGTTTTGACATATTACTTTCATGTGTCAAATCAAAGGCTTGTTCAATAGGAAGTCCAAAAGAAACACTGAAACCCGATAAAACATATTGCACATCAGATATTTCTTTACAAATATTTTCAAATAATTCTTGAGAAACCTTCTCACCTTTTTGTGTTAATTCTATTGCAGAATCCAATTCAACGAACAATTCGTCAATTTCTTCTTGTAACAAACGTTTACGCAATGTCAACAAATCCGTGCTAAATGGCGCATTTACAGGCAAATTCATAGCTCTGCTGAATTGCTCAACTTTATCTTCGTATTTACTCATTTTTTCACCTTTGTATACCGTGACTATATTCCAATATGTTTTATTTTTCAATATTTAATAGTCATGCCATCTTCTCAGTCTCTCTTCCAACTTATATAATCTTGGCTCAAAAACCGCCAAACCAACGCAACGAAATCATTTCTGTAAATCTAAATTTGCTTTTCTGGACATAAAAAGGTAAAATACAATCTTGAAAGGAACATACAAAAGATGGCAACTATACAAAAAAACGATTATTTGATTTATAAAAACGCATCAGGCAAACTTGAACGTATCCCTGTAATTATTGAAAATATGGAAATAACACAAGGCAAAGAATGGGGGCTTAGTGTGGTAAACCCCGACACCAAAGAACTTTTAGGTACAGTAACGTGTTGGAAAATCAACAACAAACTAAAATTTGAAGGGCTTATATCTCATGTTGACGGCAAAGGGGTTGGTACAAAACTTATTTTGGAACTTATAAACATCAGTAAAAATCTTGGTGCAGACGGTATTTTAATAGCAGGAGCAAGTCCTTCCCCTGGTTCACAAATTAAAAAACCACTAACAAATATCCCTTTTTATTACAAACTGGGATTTCAAGCAATGAATTCTGATAAACACAACGCAATCAAGAAACTTTTGGATGAAAAAAAAGATATTCCTTTGGGATTAAATGTATTTACTGATATTGAACTGTCCAAAGAAGCGGCCGCTAAATTAGAACAAAAAGCAACCGCACTGCAACAGGCTTTCGAAAAACAAAACACAACAAACGCTTCTCAAACCGAACAATTCAAAAAGGCAACTGACGATTTGTCAGAAAAAATCGTTTTACAAACAGCAAAAACGAAACAACACAAACAGAACAAAGACAACAATCGTTAATTTTGTTGACTGTGACAACATTAAACTGTTTTGACCCGCTGTTTATCCTGTTTTTTCTTTTTCACTAATTTCTCATAAATCTTTGATTTTGGCAAATCACGAAAAGTTAAATACCAACTTTGCTTGTTTTTATTTTTAATATTTGTCGCAATACGTTTTTGCATTTCTTGATTTGTTTGTGGCAAAGATTCTGTAACTGGCATTCCAGGCATCCAATCTGCTGGCGTAGATACCCCAAACGCATTATTTGTTTGCAACGCAATTAAAATTCGTAAAATTTCTTGAATATTTCGCCCTGTGGTTTGTGGATAATATAATATAGTCCGTATGATTCCATGTGGATCAATAATAAATACTGCGCGCACAGTTTTTGTATCTGACGTATTTGGGTGAATCATGCCGTATAGTTTTGAAACGTGCAAATCCATATCCGCAATCACTGGAAAAGTTATTTTGACATTTTTCCAATCTTTGAAATTGATTTCTTCGTATACAGAACGAAACCATGCCAAATGCGATGGGATTGCCCCAACAGATAAACCAACAAGTTCCGTATTAAATTTCTTGAATTCATACAACATTGATTGAAAAGATAAAAATTCTGTTGTACAAACAGGTGTAAAATCCATAGGATGAGAAAATAAAATCACCCAACGCCCAGCATAATCATTTGGAAATGTTATACGACCATTCGTTGTATTTGCAACAAATTGCGGTGCTTTGTCGCCAATTAGTGGGAAACTTGTTATACAATCTTGGATATCATAATGCATATAAAATACCTTTGTAATACAACCAACAAAGTATCATGGTATTTACGTTTTTTATATAAGACTGTTTTCTTGTCCGAACAGAAAAACGTAAAATCTACCTTGCACTGACATTTTTGTTTTGTTATTATACTGTCCATATCGGGGTGTAGCGCAGCCTGGTAGCGCGTTTGTCTGGGGGGCAAAAGGTCGCGGGTTCGAACCCCGCCACTCCGACCAAAATGAACAAAATATCACGTTGTGATATTTTTTTATTTTGTTGTGGTGTTAAGGTTTGAATCCGTTTTTGTGAAACAAATTCAGGTTCGACAACAAGTAGATTTCACAAATGCCCCCAATCAAACCAACCAGAAAAATTAAGCATTTTATTTATAGTTTAAAAAACCACCGCTTTGCATTTGCCATAATTGGTAATATTTACCTTTTTTACGCAACAATTGCTGATGGGTTCCTTGTTCTACGATTTGTCCTTTGTCCAGAACAATAATCCTGTCCATATTGCGTAAGGTTGACAATCTGTGTGCTATTGCGATTGTCGTTCTACCTTTGGATAGTTTTTCAAAAGATTCTTGAATTGTTGCCTCGGTTTCGCTGTCCAGTGCAGATGTTGCTTCGTCCAGAACCAATATTGGCGCATCTTTAAGAAAAGCACGCGCGATTGCTATTCTTTGTTTTTGACCACCCGACAGTTTTATTCCGCGTTCCCCAACCAAAGAATTATATTTCTTTTCTGTTGCCATAATAAATTCATCAGCAGATGCATTTTTTGCTGCTTTGCGAATTTCCGTCGGTGTCGCGCCAAATTTACCATACCCAATATTTTCACCAATTGTTCGATTAAACATTGATGGGTCTTGGGGTATAAAGGCAATTTGTGAACGCAAAGAATCTTGTGTAACATCTGCAATATCTTGCCCGTCAATCAAAATATGACCGCGCTTTGGTTCATAAAAACGCATTAGCAAATTTACTAATGTTGATTTACCCGCACCACTTGACCCAACAATACCCACGCGTTCCCCAGGTTTAATACGCAACATTAAATCGGTCAACACAGGACGATTGCGATACCCAAACGCAACATGTCTAAATTCAATCAAACCCTTCTTTACGTGCAAATCCGGCGCATTTGGTTTATCAACAACAGAAATCGGCATAACTAAATCTTTGTATGCCTTGCCAGCATCCGCAATTTTAGTAAGCAACGGAGAAATCATCTCGACAATCCAGTCGACATTAGTCATAACAGAATGATATACCCCCAAAGTATAAACTATTTCATCCAAACGCATTTTGCCATGCTGATAAAGCATTATACAAAATAATATTGTTACACCGAACAAAATATGTCCTATCAACCCAGGTACAAACCAAAATAATCTTTCAACATTATGTTTTACGATATACGTTTTTATAACCCTATTTCTAGGTTCTGTTAATGCTTGCTCCTCCTTTGTGGCACCAGCAAAATATTTAACAATTGAATAATTCGCAAGGCTGTCTACTATCTTACCAGTTAAACTACTGCTTGCACCCGATGCCTCTTTACTTTTTTCCTTTATAGGCTTGCGTAATTTCAACACATATACAGCACGAAAAACAAAAGCAAAAATAAATAAATATGCAACGTATTTATTTAAATTTAACAATATCGCCCCATTGATTAACACCCCCAACGTACACCCCAAAATAACACCGCTTTCCCAGAAAACACCAATACAATCAGTAATTAAATTAATCTGATTATTCACAGAACCAGACATTCTGCCAGACCAAAATTTCATTGATTGATTATGAACATAATTCATCAACACTTTTGACATATGTTGGGTAATTTTTGGTTTGGTGTTATCCCACAAAGCAGTACGTGTAAAAAATAACATACTATCAAGACACAACAATACCGTTATCATTATAATTGTTGGTGTTGCATGTTGTAATAATGTCATACCCGCTGGAACAGAACTGTTAATAATCCCAATTATCCATTTATCAACATATGGCCAAAGAACATTTGCTACAACATTTGTCAATGGTATCAACACAGCCAAAACAGTCAACATGAATTTAAAATCTTTGAACATAAACTGTTTGTAAAATTGCCAAAGCGACAAAGGCAAATTTGAAGCATTAGTCGTATTTTTATTTTTAAATTGCATGTTTTTAATCCTCTTGATATGCAGAATTTATTCCCACACTACCGCCAACCAAAAGTATACAGTATGGAATTTTTTTATCAAGAATAAAACTTGATATTTTTAATTACTTCACAATTTCATGAAATATTACGGCAGGTAATACCCCACCAGTTATTTTTGAAGACATCGGTGTAAAATCATCATTACCAACCCAAACCCCAATTACATAATCTGATGTTGCCCCCACAAACCATGCATCACGATTATTGTTACTGGTTCCAGTTTTCCCACCAAATACATTTTTAGTATATGCGCGTTTACCTGTTCCATTTACAACAACATCATATAATAACTGTTTCATATATTCAATTGTGGTTTCAGACAAAATCTGAATCTCGTCAGACGGATTACGTTCATAGATTGTATTTCCATTTGCATCTTGGATTTTTGTAATTGAATACGGATGCACAGATTGACCATCATTCCAAATTACTGAATAAATTGTTGTTAAATCCAACAAACTCATCTCAGAAGCCCCCAAAACCGTCGAATATTCACGTTTTAATTTGTGTCCCACTCCCAAACGAGATGCCATATTTAAAACCGAATCTATACCATATTGCTTTGTTAATTTTAGCGGAACAGAATTAACACTTTTGGCAAAAGCAGTTGCCAACGTTATATCGCCATAGTATTTATCGTTATAATTTTTTGGGTTATAATCCCCAATTGCAAATTGTGAATCATTAACTAAAGATTCTGGTGTCATACCATTTTCCAGCGCAACCAAATACACTACTGGCTTAAATGCAGAACCAGGTTGGCGCAAAGCCAAAACACGATTAAATTGACTTGCCTGATAATCATCACCACCAACCATCGCTTGGATTGCGCCATCACGCGCAACCGATACAATTGCCCCCTGATATTCGCCAACGTTTGCCGACAAAGCAGATGCAATACGCGATTGTAATTTTTTATTCATAGTTGTATAAACATACAAGTCTTTGTTTATATTACCAATTCTGGATTCTATTTCATCCATAACAAAATCAGTCCAATACCGATATATGTTTTTATCTTGCTTTATATTTACAGCCTTTAATTCTTTGGCGGCACGTTGAGCCGTTTCCAACGTTATATATCCTTGTTTTACCATTTCAACCAGCACAACACGCGCACGTTGAATATTTCGATCTGGATTTTTTAACGGACTGTATGTAGTGGGTGCCTTTAACATCGCTGCTATCTGAGCGGATTCTGCCACAGACATTTTATTAGCCCCATGACCAAACAACAACATAGATGCCGCATCTATACCACGCAAGCCCCCCACCAAAGAAATTCGATTCATATATAAATCCAGAATTTGATTTTTATTAAACCTGTTTTCTAACCAATAAGACAATATTAATTCTTGAACTTTGCGTGAAACCTTTTTATCACGTGATAAAAATACATTTTTAGCGGTCTGTTGAGTTATAGTTGATCCACCCGCAGCAAATTTACCACGAAATAAATTTACAATCAAAGCCCTGAAAGTTCCACGATATGAAAGCGCACCATGTTTATAAAAATTTTTGTCTTCTATTGCCAAAATTGCCTGATATACATGTGATGGCAAATTCTGCACAGAAACGGGTGTACCCATTATACGACCACTGGACCGAATTTCTTCACCATCTTTATCTAAAAATATTATTGCTGGTTCGCGCGTTTCATGCAATATAGCATCTAAGGAGGGCATCTGTAAAAACACAAACAAAACATACAAACCGCAAATTGCAACAAAAATCAGTCCGATATTAAAGACAAACGAAAACAGTCGCGCTTTAAATGATTTACGCTTTTCAGATTTTACATCTTTGCGCACATTACTATTTTGCACGACTGCCCCCTACACTATTTTATTGCATTTTCAAAATCTGATTCAGACCAAATTGTTATCCCCAACCTTTCGGCATCCACCAATTTTGAACCAGCAGATTCACCGGCAATAACTATATCTGTTTTCGCAGATACACTGGATTGCGGTTTTGCGCCATAACGTTCCAGAATTTCTTTGGCTTCGTCACGAGTATATTTTTGTAATGTCCCTGTTAATACAACACGTTTTCCGTTTAACATATTGTTTTCTACAACAACAACCTCTGGATTTTTAATTGTGATATATTTCAATAAATTATCCAACGCAGACATTGCATGATTATCTGCAAAAAAAGAAACTATTTCACGCGCCATGATTTCACCGATACCATCAATGTGCATTAATCGTTCAACCGATGCACCACGCACATTTTCCAAAGATTTAAATTCACGCGCCAATATTTTGGCAGTTACTTCACCAACATCAGGAATTCCGATTGCGTAAATCAAACGATATAAATTTATGTTACGCGCACGATTGATTGAATCAGCCAGATTAGATACAGATTTTTCACCGAACCCATCCAAAACACGCATTTCATCACCATGATTATCAATCAACGTAAATATATCCGCAGCCTGTTTTATCCAACCCAGTTTAGTAAATAATTCAATTTGTTTTTCGCCCAAACCTTCAATATCAAAAGCGTGTCTTGATACAAAATGTTCCAATTCGCCACGTATTTGCGCCGGACAAGAAAGCGAATTAACACATCGACGTGCAACAGCGCCCATTTCTTGAACAACGGCACCGCCACATACCGGACATAAATTTGGGAAAACAAAAGGAACTGCATTTTCATCGTTTTCAGCAACACCGATTATTTGCGGAATAACATCACCTGCCCTTTGCACAATAATTTTATCACCGATTTTTACGTTTAAACGTGCAATTTCATCTGCATTATGTAATGTAGCACGCGACACAACCACACCACCAATATTAATTGGTTCTAATTCAGCCACGGGTGTCAAAACCCCTGTTCGTCCAACCTGAATTGTAATATCATTTAATTTTGTTATACCGCGTGCTGCCGGAAATTTATAAGCAATTTCCCAACGCGGGCTATTTGCACGCGCACCCATTTTTTCTTGGACAGCAATTGAATTTGCTTTGATAACTAACCCATCTATATCAAAAGGTATTTCATCCCTGTGCAACATTATATCATTATACACAGATTGAATATCTGTAACCGAACTCGCAATTCGCGCCCAACGACCAGTTGTTTTAAAACCCCAAGATTCTAATTTTGCAAAATATTCAGACTGTGTCTGCCATGTACGTTCCGACAAATCGCCATAAGTATACCCAAACGCACTGAGTTTTCGCGATGCTGTAATTTTGGGATTTAATTGGCGTAACGAACCAGCAGCCGCATTACGTGGATTAGCAAATTTTTTATCCGATATTTCATTTAACGCAATAAAATCATCACGTGCCATATAGACTTCACCACGCACTTCAATTACATCTGGAAAATCGCCAGATAATTTTTGTGGTATATCAGAAATCGTACGCAAATTTTCAGTAATATCTTCGCCCATAATACCACTGCCCCGCGTAAGACCACGAACAAACACACCATTTTCATAGCGTGCCGAAAAAGATAGACCATCAACCTTTAATTCAATAAAGACATTTTTATCAGACAATTTATTAAACCAATCGGCGACTTCCACTTCGTTAAAAACATCTGAAATGGATAACATAGGGATTTTATGCGGATATGATTTGAATTTTTCAGAAACCGCAGCCCCAACATGAGTAGAAAAACCATTTACCGCCAATTCAGGATATTCAGATTCAATTTCCAAAACACGATTTTTTGCCACATCATACGTTGCATCATCAACAATCGGTGCATCATTTTGATGGTATGCAACATCCCACGCATTCAACTTGTTCATCAAATCTGCATGTTCTGAACGAATAAAAAGGTCTGCAATTTTTGCCATACACACATTATAAAAAATACCCATAATCAGTGCAAGGGGTTTATTTTTACAACTAAATCTATGGGCTACAACATCGTGGTGCATTCACCAGAAACTAGCGAATAAATAACCACTTTACACAACAATTATTGCATACAATATTTAATCTAATTTGCGCCCATATTTTTGGCAGACTGTAAAGATTGTATCAATGTTTCCTTGGCAATTTGACAGATTCTTTGTGCCAAAGGACGCATATTCATTGCCTCGGCCAGTGCATCGCCAAAATGTTTTGAAATATAATCTATCTGCGTTGGGGCTATGTGAAAAATCTCACTGGAAATATTAGAAATTTGTAATTCTTGAACATCTGTTTTCATATCTGCCACCTACTTTTTTATTACCACCACAATAATATCACAAAAAAGACAAAACAAAAATGAAAATTTTTTGCTTGTTTATTCTTGTCAAAAAACTTAAAATAACAACTATGAGGAAAGGATTTTTTATCGCTTTTTTGTTGTGTTTGTTTTCGTCGTCTGGATTTGCGGCGAATGGTTATGTTCCAAAACAATTTAGTAACACAAGCACTGGGGACGGTTTGTATCCATATTCTTTGAATAATCGACGTCAAGATATGATTGGCACACCAAAAAATAATATACCTGGTATTGGTGGGGCAAGCCCTATGCAGTCAACTGGTAAACGCGGTGTTATAAAACGACCAACCAAGGCGCGCGCTTCAACAACAAATTCAATACCAATGCAATATAATAATGCAAATAATCGTCGGGTTGTTCCACGTTCTGGTTCTGCACGCAGCGCGATAAATACAAATAACTATAAAAATAATTCTGGTAATCGCGGTGTTACTTCGCGCAGTGCAAAGCAACAAAATAATTATTATGTGCGCACATCTAATACAAGGCGCGAATCGGTTCCACAAACGACTTATTCTGGCACCAAGGTGTCTTCTCAAAAATGCTTTGCAAATTACAAAGAATGTATGGAAACTTACTGTCGACGCGAAGATATGCCATATAATCGCTGTTATTGCAGTGCAAGATTGGCACAGATAGATTCAAAATATCAAAATAAAATTGATGATTTGATCAAACAAATAATAGTCTTGCAAAACACCACAACAACAGAATCCGACGAAGATTTACCACCTTTGCGCGACTTTTGGGAAGCAAACATTAGTAAATACACCGGATCCAATGCATGGGACGATTTGGAAGATGCTTTAAAGATAGATTGGCCAGACCAAGAAACTCGTTTTCAGGGTCAAAATGCGTTTAACATCGGTCATCAATATTGTGTAAACTATTTGCGCGCTTGTTCGTATATGGCATCAAATCTACGTGATGCGTACAAATCTGAGATTGCACGCGATTGCGCTACATACGAAGAAAGTTTACAAGGCATAAAAAACGTCGCAGAAAGCGTAATTGAAAATTATAAAAAATAATTGTCAATTATCCCTCTGTTGATTTTTACATTGTAAATTATGCTTATATATATTTCTGGCTAAATCATCACTTATGTTAACCCAATCTGATGTATGACCATATATTGGTTCGCAATAGCAAAAAACTTTATTCGCTGATTGTGTATTCAGATTGCAAGATACGACGAATATCAGCCACACCAGTTTTATACACTTTTTCATTTAAATTCCTGTTGTTTATCAAAGATTGTTCAGTTTGTTTTTTTAATTCCATAACAAATTGTGCGTGACACTTTGCATCTGCAATTTTGCCACCACAATAAAAAGCCCCGATTACACAACACCCCAACATACAAACAAAATAAAACTTGTACATAATATCCCCCATACAAAAAATCTGCTGTTAATAAAAACAGCAGATAAGCATTTATATATTACAATAAAAATTTTATTGGTTCATCGCGGAAAAGAAATCATCGTTTGTTTTCGTTAAACGCAATTTATCTAATAAAAATTCCATTGCCTCCAATGTTCCCATTGGATTGATTATGCGACGCAAAACATACATTTTCGACAAAGTATCTTTGGAAACCAACAAATCTTCCTTTCTGGTACCAGATTTTGTAATATCAATAGCGGGATATACACGTTTATCAGACAATTTTCTGTCTAAAATAATTTCGCTGTTACCCGTCCCTTTAAATTCTTCAAAAACAACTTCGTCCATCTTGGAACCCGTATCTATCAAAGCAGTTGCGATAATTGTCAATGAACCGCCACCTTCGATATTACGCGCTGCCCCAAAGAAACGCTTTGGACGTTGTAATGCATACGCATCAACACCACCGGTCAAAACTTTACCACTGGACGGGACGACCGTATTGTATGCACGCCCCAATCGTGTAATAGAATCCAATAAAATGACAACATCTTGACCCGCTTCAACCAAACGTTTTGCCTTTTCAATAACCATTTCTGCGACCTGGATATGACGTGTTGCAGGTTCATCAAATGTAGAAGATATCACTTCACCACGAACACTGCGTTGCATATCTGTAACTTCTTCTGGACGTTCATCAATCAATAAAACTATTAATTTAACATCCGGATAATTGGTCGCAATAGAATGTGCAATATTCTGCAACATAACAGTTTTACCAGTTCTTGGTGGCGCAACAATTAACGAACGTTGCCCCTTACCTGTTGGGGAAATCAAATCGATAACACGCGCAGATAAATTACGTCCTTTGTCGGTATCATCAACAACTTCCATTTTTAATTGTTCATCTGGATAAAGAGGTGTCATATCATCAAACGAAATACGATGACGTAAATTTTCGGGATCGCCACCATTAACGCGCTCTATCGTCTCCAAAGCAAAATAACGTTCAGATTCATTTTGGGGTGCCTGAATTTGACCTTCGACATAATCACCAGTTTTTAAACCATATTTTTTAATTAAATTTGGCGAAACATACAAATCATCTGGCCCCGCCAAATAATTACTTTCCGGAGCCCGTAAAAAACCAAAGCCGTCCTGCATACGTTCCAGAACGCCATCCCCGATTAAAGTAATAGATTTATCAGCAGCATAAACGCGCATCACAGCAAAACGCAGTTGCTGAACATTCAATTGTGATGGATTTTCAATTCCCATATCTTCCGCCATCTTCAACAATTGTTGAGGTGACTTTGTCTTTAATTCATTTACATGCATAAAAAAACCTTTTGGAAACGCAACCAGAGAATTCCGTTGCTTTATTGCTGTTAATTATAATTCAAATCAACACAAAAGTCAAGTCATCAAAAAAGTGGCCACAAACGACCACTTAATCTTTACCTGCATTCAGCCAACAATTACATTTTAGTAACATCAATTCCAAATTCTGCAAATTTTTTAACCAAATTGTATTTTGGCTTGTCCTCGTTAAGACGTGCAGCCTTAGCTTTTCCTTTATTAAAAGAGTCTTTCATGTCCATTTTAGCACCTCTAAATAATATCGTTCGTTACTATAATACACCAAGTAATATTTTTGTCAATAACAAAATTACATTTCTACAAGTTTTCTTCACAATCTTCACAATCGTCAGTTTCAGAATATTCTTCAACCATAATCGGGGCCGCCTTGGCTGGTTCAGTATAATGTACCTCTTTCACAACACGAACCCGCCGATTCTCAGCATTTGGTGTATTGTTTGGTGTAGGTATTTTTAAATCCTCTTCGCCCGCTGACACAGCGATAATTTGCGAAGCAGGTATACCATATTCAATCAGCATTTTTTGAACAGCCTCTGCACGACGACCACCAAGCGCATAATTATAAGAACTTGAACCAGCCGTATCGGTATGCCCAACCACAGAAACCTTGATATTTTTATTCGCTTGGGTTGTAGAAGCCAATTTTCTGATTAATTCTTCGTATTCAGGCTTTATTGTTGCCTTGTTAAAGTCGAATCTAATTTCAAAAACTTCTTCCATAACGTGTTGTTTTGGTTCTAATGGGATTTGTTGTACTTTGATAACCGTCTTATCGCCAGAATTACCCATTTCATCCAAACGTTTGTTTATATTTGCCAACTCGGCACGCATAGACATCATCATTTCAATAAATTCATCACGCGATACATACTCATCATCAGTATCTGCCCCGCCATTATTAGTAGCATTTTCTTCACCACCATAAATATTCTGGTTAAATACAAACGGTTGCTGGGTTGGTTGCGGTACAGCGACAGGAACCGGCTGCTGTTGATTATGAACATTAACAGATACAGGAACCGGTTGCACCAAATTAGATGGGATATTAACATTATTCACAATTATCACACCATCACGTGTCCGCGTTTCTCCAGCCATAGCATTCAAACGACGGGTTTCCGGATAATATTTTTCAACTTCTGTGCTTTGCTCAACATTTTCAACGACTTGTTCAACTTCTTTGGTTGCAGCAACCATTTTACCATCTCTGCAATCTTTTATTGCCTGCAAAGTATCAATAAAACGTTGTCTGCATTCGCGCGCAGTAGATTGTTGTCCACTGGCTGCGGCAGACAACCAACAATCAAATTTTGCCTGGGCCTCTGCCGACAATTTTGGTTGTGCATCCACAGCATCATTTTTAAATTCGTTCAGCAAATCGTTATAAGCAGTATAAATTTCAAACCTTTCATTATCATCAGTTATATTCCAATTATCCAAAGTTTCAGGAAACGGTGTTTCACCAGAAAACGCGCTAACTGCTTTTTGAGCAAACAATTCACCAACCATCGGGTACCCACTGGTACGAGCATTATAAATCGCATAAGACCGATAATTCATAGCCAACTGATTTAAAAAAGAATCCTGGTGTGGCGCATCATTAACATTTAAACTTTCAACATAATCAACAGTTGGTGTTTCATGTTCCACAACATCCCCCTGTTTATCAGTTGTATTAACACAACCAGCCAATACGAACACCGACAACAATGCCAACACTGACACAGAACTCTTGTTTTTCATACCAGATTCCTTTCCTTATTAAATCTATGATGATTATATACTTTTTTCATCATTTAGTAAAGCAAAAAAACACAACCAACATATTTATTTATTGAATGATTGTAAAGCCTGGCCACCAAACGAAGACAACACCGTTGAAATTCCACCAGCGCCACTGGTCGCACCCAGCGATTGAGCCATACCAACAACATCAGACACACCCGCAGCCCCGGTTGAACTGCCCACGCTACTGATTGTACCAACCAAGAAATTTCCCCACAATTCACGTTTCTTTTTACTGATAGTATCCGGCGCACATCTTTCTGCTTTTTCTAACAAACCACGCACTTTTGACAACTCTGATTCCGTATAATCTTCGGGACCAAACGGTATCTTGCCCAATACTATATATATATTTGAAATATCTTTTTTATTATCCAGTTTTCCACTACTTGCCTTTGGATATCCAGCCCAGATATAATATTGATCCGGTCCTTTATTGTCTTTAAATTTCTCATAACAACCGTCTTTGTCGGCATCAGCCATACAATTTTCATAACTACTATAATCACCATCTTCAACATTTTGACCACCAACGCTGTCGCGTGCACCAGCGGCACTGGTATCACCAATCTTTGCCCATTCTTTGACCAAATTATTAACTACTTCCTTATCACTAGATGATGGAGCACATCCAGCACTTAATTCATGTTGGTCTTTTTTTAATTTCTGAATACCTTGGACCAATCCCATAACACTGCCCAGTACACCAGTCGCACTTTGCAATCCGCCCGCCAAGCCACCAGACGATTCACTGGCAACAGGTGCAGCCTTCTTAACAGCCGATTGTTTTTGAACAACAATCGCACCCAACGACACAGATGGTGCCAAAATACATAAACTAATAAAGACAGACAGTAATCTTTTCATTCTCTCTTGGATACCATTATATCACAAAAAAAATATTATAGAAATATAAAAATTGCATTTTTATTTACAAAATATTAAACTGAAAGCATGAAACAAAATCAGCGTAACCTTATAATAATATCAAAACACAAACGATTAACCAGATTGTGGCAGTTTTTCTTTACTGGTTGGGGATTGGTTATGCTGGCTGTTTTGGTTGCGGCATCTTTGTTTACCAAGCAGATTTTATGGACCCCTATAACTGCGATAAATATGAAAGATGTTGTTCATAATCAATTCAAGATGACAAACGCAACATTTGTTGGTACAGATAAAGACAATAATCCTTTTAAAATAAAAGCCGTATCTGGCAACCAAGAATATGATAAACCAGATATTGTTTTTTTAGAAAAGCCATCTGGAACAGTTGTTCGCAACACCCCAACTGGCAAAGTAACAGATAACATCTCTGCAATGCGCGGGCAGTTTAACCACAAAGAAAAAACACTGAAATTAAACGGTAAAGTGCGTGTAAATTCAAGTAATGGTGATAAAATATTAACAGACGAAATGGTGATAAAATTATGATAACAAAATCTGTACTAAAAATTGAACATCTTTCAAAAAATTACGGAAAACGTGTTGTATTGCGCGATATTTCTATGATTGCTAATCAGGGCGAATCGGTTGGATTGCTTGGCCCAAATGGCGCTGGAAAAACAACTGCATTTTATTGCATCACCGGACAGTTAGCAGCGACCAGTGGACAGATATTTTTAAATTCCCAAGATATTACTCATTTACCATTTTACCAACGCTCACGCCTGCATATTGGATATTTACCCCAAGAAAACAGCGTATTTCGTGGTTTATCTGTTGAAGATAATATTATGGCTATACTGGAAGTCGTTGAACCGAATCGGGATAAAAGACAGGCTAAACTAGATTCATTATTGGACGAATTTGCGATTGCATTTTTACGCAAAAGTCCCGCAACATCTCTTTCTGGTGGTGAACGGCGTCGTGTTGAAATTGCACGTGCATTAGCCAATGACCCAAAATTCATACTTTTAGATGAACCTTTTGCCGGAATTGACCCAATTGCTGTAAACGAAATTCGTGAATTAGTGTCTCAGTTAAAACACCGGGGGTTGGGCGTTATAATTACCGACCATAATGTTCGTGAAACACTTGGGATTACAGATAGAAGTTACGTTTTACATGATGGAAAAATTCTAAAACATGGAACGACAGACGAAATTGTCCAAGACGAGATGGTTAAAAAAGTATATCTTGGTGAAAATTTCACTATGTAAAAATATCATTTTTTCACATAACCAAACGAAGGAGAACAAAGAAATGTTTGCTATTGAAAACATACATGCGCGTCAAATTATGGACAGTCGTGGAAATCCAACAATTGAATGTGATGTAACTTTGACAGGTGGTGCCTTTGGACGTGCTTCTGTACCGTCTGGCGCATCAACAGGTTCTTTTGAAGCATTGGAATTGCGCGATGGTGGCAATACATATATGGGCAAAGGCGTTTCACAGGCTGTAAAAAACGTAAACGAAATTATTGCCCCTGCCCTAATTGGTATGGATGCAGAAAATCAAGTTGAAATTGATGAAAAGATGTTGGCTTTGGATGGAACCCCAAACAAAGATAAATTGGGTGCTAATGCAATATTGTCTGTATCATTAGCAGTTGCACATGCGGTGGCAAACGCGAAACATATTCCATTATATGACCATATTGCAAATATATTCGGTAATCCAGATCCATGTGTTTTGCCACGTCCAATGATGAACATTATAAACGGTGGCGCACACGCAGATAATGGTCTTGATGCCCAAGAATTTATGATTATCCCAAATGGCGCAAAAAATGAAGTCGAAGCGATTCGTATGGGGTCCGAAATATTTCACAATTTAAAATCTATTCTGAAAAAATCTAAACACAGCACAAATGTTGGTGACGAAGGCGGTTTTGCACCAAACTTTAATACATGTGATGAAGCATTGGATACGATTGTTGATGCGATTCGTGCTGCTGGATATAAACCTGGTGAACAAGTATCAATTGGACTGGATGTTGCATCATCTGAATTTTTTGATAATGGAATTTATCACTTTGAAGGCAAAGATTATACATCTGATGAAATGATTGAATTTTATGAAAAATTGATTGATAAATATCCTGTAATTTCTATTGAAGACGGATTAGCCGAAGAGGATTGGGCCGGATGGAAAAAATTAACAGAAAAAATTGGAAACAAATGCCAATTGGTTGGTGATGATTTGTTCGTAACAAATCCGATTCGTTTAAAGAAAGGTATTGACAATGGTGTTGCAAATGCGATACTTATCAAAGTGAATCAGATTGGTTCATTAACTGAAACATTACGCGCAATCAAACTGGCACAAGATGCAAACTACGGCGTTGTTATTTCTCACCGCAGTGGTGAAACAGAAGATACAACTATCGCTGATTTAGCAGTCGCGACGAATGCGGGGCAAATAAAAACAGGTTCTATGTCGCGCACAGATCGCATGGCAAAATATAACCAATTGATTCGTATCGAAGAAGAACTGGGAACAGATGCAAAATATGGCATTTGATGTATTGTGAAAATGATATACGGTATAAACATATTGGTGCTTGTTAAATATGCTGCGATTATATTTATTTTCGTATGCATTATATTTGCGCCCGTTTATATCGCATGTGCAAACAACCGTTCGGCTTATGATTTAATGCGAACAAGAATGGGTAGTTGGATGTTCGGCTGGTCAATCATCGGCTGGCTTTTTGCATTATTTGTATCGTCAAAAAAATAAAAAAATGTCCCGTCAAAAGGGACATTTTTATAAGAAGTATTTATTTTGTATATGGATACATATAATCCCTGATTAATTTAGCATTCATTTGTACAGGATTTACAGGTTCATAAACCATCAAACTAGACAATTTACTGTTGTTTTGTTCATCCTTTATTTTTATATCAAAATCCATTTTACACAAAATCGCTTTAATACCAGAAACGTCTGAATTTATACATTCAACGGTTTTAACTTCACGAAAATCTACAACGCCATTTAATCCTGTAACATTTTCTAAAACCAGCCACTTTACACCTTTGACACCAGTCATTTTAGATACATCAGCACCAGCAATTCTTGCCCAATCTATTCCTTTGTAATCTACCATTCCAACATAAGTTTTCTTTATCATTTATTACCCTTTATTGTTTTTTTATTTATGCACAACGACCGTCATTGTAGACATACATTCCCAGAAAATCAAGGCTAAAACATTTGAACACTATACTACATTTACATCTTTTCATTATCAGAACGATTGTGTCCTTGCAATACATTATTTTTTAATTTTTCACTTGCTGTGCTTATTTTATCTTTTATTGCCAAAACCGCATTTTTAAACACATCTAATGTTGAAATTTCACCGAATATTTTTATTTTACTTGCATTTGTACCACCGTTTTTTCTATATATGTAAGCATTATCATATTCCCAACCATATTCTGTTACTTTGGTCTGTGGTCCAATAATTATATTATCTTTGACCCATACGTTTTTTTCAAAAACAATATCTTTTACATCACTAAAATCATAGTTACCCACCATCAATACGTTTTGCAAACCTATCTTTGTTGCATGCGGGTTAATTTTAAATTGTTTGCTATCAACCGTAAGTAAACCCCAATCATCTTCATATAAATATAACGCATCTACATTATTGAAATCGTATTCCGGGTCAGGAAATTTACATTTGTACAAAACAAGTTCTTTGACATCCATACCTTTGAAATCTATTGCTTGTACAGATTCATTTCGTGCCCACAATTCATGTATTGATTTTATTTTTTTTATATCTATTCCCCGGGTAAACAGTAGATTATATGGAACACTTTTCAATTCTACATCTTGCGGTAAATCAAACATATCAACAACACCACCATGTACATCTTCAACAAAGCCTATGTTTTCTGTATCAACTATTAGACGTTTATTATCTGGATTTTCCTTTGGATAGCGATAAGCCTGTCTGAAAGTACCATCTTCGTTCCTTTCCACCAAGTCTTTATTAGTAATTCTTGCACGTTCTTCCGCTGTAAACTCATTTGGGAAAGCACAGTTTAAATAATTTTTTAAAAATTCACGAACTTGTTTGATATATTTACCATTTACCGGTCCATTGGCTTTACCTTTAATCTGATGCACAACATTTCTTCTGACCTCTATTGTGGCATGAGAACCATTACTGTTACGTACAGAGTATATTTGTGATGCACCTTTTTTGACACCTTCATCATATACACCATCTCCAATACACACCCCCATTGCATTACCCTCGTAATCCAATGCTTCTGGTGTTATTAATTGAAAAACAGATAACCCATTGCCCAAATCCATTACAAATTTTGTACCAGTATCTGCTTTTTCTTTTTGTTCCAGGGTCATGGCATTTTTTGCATTATTTGACAATTCATTGTGCCAATCACGAGCCTGTTGAACAACATTGTCAATAGTCTGGTATTTAGCATTTTTCTTTAAATAATCATATTCTATACGTAATTGTTTTTTACCATTTGATAATTCGACATCTTTTAATTCTTTTTTAATATAATCCACCGCCACAGAATATAAATAATCACGAATTTCCAATAATTCATTACGAAATTCATTTGGAACTTTGCCAGCATCAAATTCATAAATATCTTCACCACGTGCAAAAGTAGTTTTGGTCCATTCTGGTAAACCAGAACGCGTTTTGTCCACTTTTACAAAACATGGTAATTCTGTGCGCGAAATACTGTAATCACGCACTCTGCGTTTAACATATTGAAATAAGATATTACGAGCAATTGCATCTATATTTTCACGTGCTATTTCAACGTTTTCAACCCGGATAATCGTTGGGGCGCCACCATCATAAACCAAATCTTGCAAATATCTGTTTAATGATTTTTCTTCCAAAAGATTTATTACAGCCATGCAAGCCCCCTTTCCTTTGTACGATTTTACAATCGCATAATTTGGGTTGGATTTTCTTTTAAAGAATTTATAGTATTATCCAATTGCTGTTTATATTCCATAAATGTCTTTTTGTTTGCTGCATCCAAATTATTTATCGCCGGCAATTTAACAGTCATCGGATTTACATGCTGACCATTTTTAATAATTTCATAATGCAAATGTGGTCCTGTTGATAATCCAGTTGAACCAGAATATCCGATTATTTGCCCCTGACGAACAACCGTACCAACATTGACACCTTTGGCAAAACGCGACATATGTGCATATAATGTTTCGAATGTTCCATTATGTCGTATTTTCACAAAATTACCATGTCCACGATTAAAACTGCGTGCAACTACGCGCCCTGCCCCAGCTGCTGGAATTGGAGTTCCCGTTGGTGCGCGGAAATCGACACCTTTGTGCGCGCGGGTAAAACCCAGCACTGGGTGTTTTCTGCGACCAGAAAAACTGGACGTAATTTTTGCATTATTTATCGGTGTACGTTTCAAAGATTTAATTGCGCCATTTCCGTGTTCATCATAATAACCAACTCCACCATCTGATTTTACAAAACGATACATTTGAACATTACCACGCAATGCTTCAAAAGAAACTGCTAAAACATGCCCTGTATCCACCATTTTTTCAGATGCATAATTTTCTTCATACAAAACATAGAAATGCTGACCCGCCCGAACATCACGTTCAAAGTCCATTTCAAAAGCCAATAAATCATAAACGTCTGCCAATATTCCCGCAGGTATTCCCGCACGCATACCAGCCAAATAAAAACTGTCCCCGTCCAAAATTTCACCTGTTTTATAAGTGACACGAGTATCCCGCTGGATATCAATTTTTTGACATTCCCAAGTCCCCGTTTCACCACAACTTAATTCCATCTGACGCCACGGACCATTTTTAATCACAATTTTTGAAATCGGCTGATTTTCATCTTTCTGCACAAATTCAAATTTATCGCGTCCTGGTCGCAAAGTTACAAAATCCGCATCTTTTTTTAATGTCTTGGAAATTGTATCTATATCCCGCATAGAAAAACCTTTGCCCCCCAAGATTTTAGACAAAGTATCACCAGATTTAACCTCTACCACCGTCTTGACCTCAGGAGGTATAAAAACAGCATCTCTGACAGGTTTATAAAACAATACCACACCCAAAGCCACAAGAACCATCAAACCAGCGCACCATAAAATAATGCGAGATAGAACTTTTACATCACCAACTTTCTTACAAGATTTTGTCAAACCGACAGTCATCTTTCTTATAATATATTTTGCTTTTTTCATAGGGGCTATTATAATAAAAATATGAATATAAATCAAGCATTCACAATTTTACAAAAATCTGGTGGGGTTCGCGCCGCACGTATAATTACTGAAAAGTATAAAAAAATGTCTTTTTTCAGAGTGATACATTATGCACATAAATTGCGTCGCGGTATGCCAGTTGCAAAAATTATTCATTCAAAATGGTTTTACGGACTGGAATTTTATACCAACAAACACACATTGGACCCACGACCAGATACAGAAACATTGGTATCCGCGGTTATAAATGATTGTCGCGAAACCAAAGAACGTAAAATATTAGATATGGGAACTGGGACGGGTTGTATAATATGCGCACTTTGTAAAAATATTAATGGACTTTCTGGAATTGCGATTGATAAATCAAGACCTGCCCTGCACATCGCAAAAAGAAATATCAAACAATTATCTTTACGTGATAAAATAAAAGCCATACATGCTGATTTTGGCACATTTAAATCAACAGAAAAATTCGACATAATTGTTTCTAATCCACCATATATAAAATACGGTGATACACGAGTTAACAGGGGTGCACAACACGATCCAAAAATTGCACTATATGCCAAAAATGATGGTTTATACGCTTATGAACAAATTGCAAAAAACGCACCAAATTTATTAAAACAAGATGGCAAAATATATCTGGAAATTGGTATAGGTATGGCAAATCAGGTTATAAAAATATTCAATTATTTTGGCTGGAAGTTTGAGAGAACAGAAAAAGATTTAGCAGGCCTTAATCGTGTATTGGTTTTTATGCTTTGAAAAATTTATTGCGTTTCTTTAACCAATCAATTGATGTTTCCATACCATGTCCATGAATAACCCATGTTCCATTTGGCAAATCTTTTTTGTATAATTTGCCAATAGATTCAAATAATTGTTTTTCATCGCCACCCGGAAAAGCGGTATTACCATAACTTTCTTGGAATAAAGTATCACCAACCAGTAAAATGTTATATTTTGGAAAATAAAACATTAAACCACCAGGTGTATGACCCGGGCTTTCCATTACTTCCATATCCATACCAGGCAAAATTTCAATTGTCCCAAATGGTATATTTTTTGGTTTTTTATAATCTGGTGCAATTTGTGGAATATTAAACATATCTAATAGTCCATTTCCCCAACCAATTAAAAAATTATCTTTTTCATTTAAAAACCAATCAACATTAAATTCGCGTGACAATGCCGGAGCGGCGGCTATATGGTCAGGATGTCCATGTGTCGCATATATCGCACGTAATTTTAACCCACGTTCCGATAAAACATTTTCCCAATCAAATGCCCGACCCCACGCATCAAAAATCACAGCATCATCACCAACAGATACCAACACAGAAACGGTATTTTCAGGTGGCATACGCAAAAGTTCAAATTTTACAGCATTATTTTTTGGCATTTGTTTTTTTAGATGCGGATTTTGTAGCTGTCTTTTTGACTGTTGCCTTTTTACCAAAAACAATTTCTTTGATTTCTTCACCAGACAAAGTTTCTTTGTCCAATAATGCCTGTGCCAATTTATCAACAACTGCTTTACCTTTGGTCAATATAGATTTGGCATCTTTGTGTGCATTATCTAACCAATCGCGAATTTCATTATCAACAATTTCTGCTGTCTTTTCAGAAGCATTTTCCAATGCAATTCTTTGACCAAAAGTATTTGCTTGATTGACAGCAACCAAACCAATTTTATTTGACAAACCAGCAGTTGTTATTGAATAACGAGCCAAACGCGTAGCCATCGCAATATCACTTTCCGCACCAGTTGTTATTTTATTTGCACCAAAGAATATTTCTTCTGATGCACGTCCCGCCAACGCCACAGCCAGATTTGCCTGTACTTCATCCAAAGTCATAGATACTTTGTCATCAATCGGTAAATGTTGCACCATACCCAAAGCGCGACCACGCGGTATAATTGTCGCCTTGTGAATTGGATCTGTTATATCTTTGTAATGCAGACTAACGAACGCATGCCCTGCTTCGTGATAAGCGGTCAATTTAATATCTTCTGGGCGCATCTTGCGGTTCTTTTTTGGTCCCATTAAAATTTTATCGCGCGCTTCTTCTACATCACTTTGCTCCACAACCTTGTGTTCGCTGCGTACCGCATGCAACGCCGCCTCGTTCAGCAGATTTTCCAAATCTGCACCAGAAAAGCCCGTTGTACCACGCGCAACATCCATCATATTTACAGATTCACCAATTTTAAATTTTTTCGCATGCAAATCTAAAATTTCACGACGACCTTCCAGATTAGGTAATTCTATGTTTATCTGTCTGTCAAAACGACCAGGACGCAACAATGCGGCATCCAACATATCAGGACGATTTGTTGCAGCAATAACAATTATACCTGTATCATTCGCAAAACCATCCATTTCAATCAACAATTGGTTCAAAGTTTGTTCGCGGTCATTATCGTTTAACGAATGTTTACTTCTGCTTTGGCCAATCGCATCAATTTCATCAATAAATAAAATACAAGGCGCATTACGTTTTGCCAATTCAAAAATCTCTTTGATTTTTGCGACACCTAAACCAACAATTATCCCCGAAAAATCACTGCCTGATGTGGCAAAGAACGGAACATTTGCTTCACCAGCAACCGCACGTGCCAACAAAGTTTTACCCGTTCCTGGTTCACCAGACAACAATATACCACGTGGAACACGAGCCCCAAGTGCTTTGAATTTGGCTTGATTTTTCAAAAAATCAACAACTTCCATCAATTCTTGTTTTTCAGAATCTATACCTGCAACATCTTTGAAAGTCGTTTTCGTTTTTCCTGTGGTAATTTTTGTTGGGTTTTGACCAATCAAACTACGTGTAATGCCGCCACTACCACCAGCGGCCCCGCCACGCATTAAACGCAACAACCAGACAAAAAATAAAACCCCAACTACAATCGGTACCCATCTGGCAATTACATCAAATAAAGAATCTCGATTACTGATTGATACAGTTGCACCATTTTTAGAAATCTTTTCCAACAATTCAGGATTATAAGTAATCGTAGCCCTATATGGGGTACCATCTGATAATCTGCCTGTTGCAACATTATCACGATTAATTTCCATTGTTTTAATATCTGATGCTTTGCGTAATACATCTGAAAAAGATAATTCGATTGGTGCCTTGATGGTTTTGCCATCAATATCATTTGTTTTCATTTCCCCAACAAACAAAACCCGCGCAATCAACGCAATAAAAAGGGCAACAAATACCATCAAATAAAACTTTGAACCATCTTTCTTATTTGTGTTAAAACTATTGCTTTTTCCGTTTTTCATATCTTTTCCTAAAAGTTGTTCTTTTTCCTTCGGGAACAATCAAAATTCGATTGTTAAATCTGCGAATCGTACAATGCCCCAACGTGAATTGACAATCACTTTGTAATTTACATAGTGCTTGCTGTAAAGAATTCAAGCGCGGTAAATAATCATCACCACCAATCTTTTGAATTGCCAATCCCAATAACTTTAATCTAATTTCGTCCGCTTCGTCAAACAAAAAAGATTCCGCGAACATCGTCCCCCATGGTCGTAAAATAATTTCCAATCGGTTTGTGATGTATTTATCCATCCATTGACGTGTTCGCCCCAAATTTTGAATTGCTAACAGTATTCTGGAATCACTTATACCCAAATTATCATTTAACAACTGTCTGTTTTTACGAATTTTTACCCTGGTATAATGTTCATCACTGTTCATTGAATCAACAAAATATTTAATATGATTATCATCACAATATTGTTGTATTTCTTCACGAGATACATCCAACAATGGGCGTAAGATTTTAATCCCATTGCGCAAAGATTCTTGCATCATACCAGATAAACCATATAAACCACTGCCCCTAGATAAATTCATTAAAAATGTCTCAATTTGATCATCACTTTGATGTGCAGTCAACAAATATTCTATTCCATTTTGTGCACAAAAATCTGTCATCATTCTATAACGATTTTCACGTGCAGCCGCTTCCAGACCTGATTTTGGTTTATCCCCGTCCCATATAAAAACATGACAAGGAATATTTAATTTTTTACAAATATCTTGAACATAACTTGTTTCCGTATCGGCTTCTGGTCGCAATTTATGGTTAACATGTAAACAAACAATATCCGCCCCAACTTCATGTAACCAATAAAGTAAACACACAGAATCAACGCCACCACTGACACCAACAGCCATTTTTTTGCCTTGATATTTACGCATAAAATCTTTAAATTTTGTATTCATAGTAAACATATTTTATGGTATAATTTCGAAAAATAAAGGAAAAAGACAAAATGGCTCATAAAATCAAATCAGTAGCAGTCTATTGTGGACACGAAGACGGTAACAACCCAGAATATGCACGCGATGCACGCAAAATTGGCGAATTATTGGCACGAAATAAAATCACTTTTGTATTTGGTGGGGGAAACGTGGGTTTAATGGGCGCCGCCGCGGAATCCGCATTACAAAACGGCGGTGAAGTAATTGGTATATCAACACCACACGTAATGTCAAAACAAGAACCCGTTCTTGAAGGTATAGACACAAAAATAGTCGACGGAATAAGTGCCCGCAAAGAAGAAATGTTTGATTTATCCGATGCTTTTATCATTTTGCCGGGCGGAATCGGGACGTTGAATGAATTGACAGATATACTGACCAAACAACAAGTTGGCGAATCTTGTAAACCTATTATATTTATGAACACCGCAAAATATTGGGATTTTTTGGGACAAGTAATGACACATATGGATCACGAAGGTTTCATTGAAAGCATGGACGATTACAACATAATTGTTGCAAACACCCCCGAAGAATTGATACGGAAATTATTGGATGACGACAATCTTGTTACGACTTGTCGCACCCTTTGAAATCACAATTCGCGACTTTGCAATTGACAAATATTCAGATAATAAATCAATAACCGCCCTGTTGGCACGACCATTTTCAGGGGCGGTCGTAGTATACACACGTAAAACATCGCCATCTAAAACAACTTTGTTTTGCTTTGCATGGGGAATTACACGTATATTAAAAATCTTCTTGGAATCGTTCATCGCTCATAATATGGATATGAAAATGCATAACAGATTGCCCTGACCCACGCCCAGTATTTGCAACAGTTCTGAAATTATTATTCAAATTTAATTTTTCAACAGTATTACGAAAGCCTTTCCAGAATGCTGTTTGTTCTGTGACAGATGCATTTTTTGTAAAATCCATGATATCAGTATATTCGCCACGCGGTATTACCAACACATGCACACGCGCACGTGGTGACACATCATAGAAAGCCAATACATTATCATCACTGTAAACAGTTTTATTTGGGATTTCACCACGTAAAATTTTGGCAAAGACATTATTTTTATCATACATTATACACACCTTTGTTTTACAACTAAATAATACAATCAAAATAAAGAAAAAATCAAGTCATGAAATAATTTTTTAATTTACCATTCCATACGTTTTATAAATCTGATAACCGTAGTATATTGAACATTCATGACCTTGGCAATTTTATATGCAGACATACCAGAATCTAATAACCTGCGCACTTTTAAAGCATTATCGGTCATTTTTAATTTTTTTGATTGCGCAGACAACGGCCGCCCCAAATGCTTACCAGCAGCACGAATATTATCTAATGACGATTTTGTACGTTGACTGATAAGTTGCCTTTCAATTTCTGCCGATATACCAAATGCGAAAGCCATAACTTTTGATTGTATATCATCGCCTAATTTGTAACTTTCTTTGATGGTCCAAACCTGACAATTTTTATTCAAACAATTTTCTAATATACGCATAACTTCCAACAAAGAACGTCCCAACCGAGATATTTCGGCCGATATTAAAATATCGTTTGCCTGTAATTCATTTAATAATTGCCCCAGTTGTCGTTTATGTAACGGCTGTCGCGAAGAAATAGTTTCTTTGACCCACATATCTATTTTAATATTATTCCGTTTAGCAAATTGTTGTATTTCAAATCGCTGATGTTCAACAGTTTGTTTATTTGATGATACACGAATATATCCAATAATCGACATTTTATAACTCCTTGATATTAAAGATTTTTTTTGATATTTTTTCTTGTATTTTAATAGTACGTTTAAATCAACATATTTTTTAATTTTTTTTTCATTTTTTATTTTACATACAAAAAAACCAGAAAACCGGCTTTTTTTGAATCTTTATAAACTTCATGTCAACATATACTAGCGTTTGTTACACAAACGTACCTTTGTGCAACAATTATTTTTGTAACGATAATTCGTTTACTTTTTAATTAATTAAAAACAAAGGAAAACAAAATGAAAAAAACTTTATGTTTAACATCCTTGCTTGCAATTATGGCAACCAATGCTGCAATTGCAAATACAGATGTAACTTTTGGTGGTAAATATTTATTGCCAGATGGGACAGAAGCAAACGTCAGCACAAATGTTGGCGACACCACATATACCTATACTAAAACTGATGGTTCCAATGCGACCGCAGCATATGATGAAGACCCAAATTTAACATATTTTACATATACAAACAAAGATGGTATTACCGCTAATTTATCATCTGGAACTGGTTTGACACAATCTGATTTTAATGCAGACAGTGCCGCAACAGGTGATGTAATAACAACACAAACAATAGCAGCAGGCGAAACCGCAGATAGAGCAAATTATACATACGTAAATGGTAAAGGTAATACTGTTGTATTGGGTGACGCTAAACAATCTTTCACAGAATCATACAATTTATTAACAGGTTTACCAATTTCTAACGATTATACTATCGCATTGGCTGATAATTATATCACCTCTGTTGATGTCACAGATGGCACACCAGATAACACTTTGGATGGTACACACTATATTTTACATGCATCTAATAACAATGATTACAGACTGAACGAAGACGGAACTGAAATCAGAAAAGTCAGCGACGGCAGTATTGTTAATATTGCAGATTTTCCAGATATAAGTTCAGAATTAACTGCTTTACAAAATGCATACACTTCAGATGTCTCTGCAATCAACAATTTGAGAACACAAACCGGTGACTGGGCCGCCGATGAAACAACAGCATGGGGGACCGCTGATACAATATTTAATACCGATTCAAATAAAATTAACACATTGAATGGATATTATACAGAATACACCGATGCATTAAGCGCATTGGATGCAGCAAATTCAGCAAAAGCAGATGCTGTTGAAGCAAATACAGAAAATATTGCCTATCAAACCGCTGCACGCGATTTGTATAATTCATCAATTGAAACGACATTAGCAAGTGTAGAACAAAATGCCAAAGATTACGCGGACAATTTGGCATCTAATTATGATGCAGCAGGTTCTGCAAATACTGCTGAACAAAACGCCAAAGATTACGCAGACAATTTAGCATCTAATTATGATGCAGCGGGTTCTGCAAATACTGCTGAACAAAATGCCAAAGATTACGCAGACAATTTGGCATCTAATTATGATGCTGCCGGAACATCTGCCACAGAAACCGCACGTGCAACAGCAGAAGAAGCATCTATTCGTTCGGATTTTGCGACTGCGGATACTGCGACATTAACTGCTGCAAATGGTTATACAGATACGGCTGTATCGGTCGAAGCAGCACGTGTTGATGCAACAATGGGTACAATCCATGGATTGGTTGGAAACGCAAACGCACCTACAACATCTAATGGTAAAAAATACAATGGCAACTTGGCAGTTGGTACAACAGTTGAAGACCATTTATTAGCATTAGATGATTCAATCGGTGACAGAAGAACCTTGAACGGTAATCATGTGTCTAAATCTGTTTCCGTTGTTGAAAACCTGCAATCTTTGAATGACGATTTAGATGCAGAAATTGCACGTGCAACAGCAGAAGAAGCATCTATCCGTTCAGATTTTGCAGCTGCTGATGCTTTGACTTTAAACCAAGCAAAAGCATATGCAGATAACATTAATGCATTGAACTTGCAGGCGGCCAAATCTTATACAGATGAACGTATTCAAAAATTAGACAAAGATTTGTCTGCTGGTATCGCCAGTTCTGTTGCTTTATCTTCTGTATCTGTATCAAATGTTCAAAAAGGCGAAGTATCCGTCGGTGCAGGTTACGGATTATATAACGGTCAATCCGCAATGGCATTTGGTGCAGCAATGGGCTTGTCTAACAACTGGTCTGTAAATGCCGGTGCCGGAATTTCTAATTCGGATTTTTCGTTCCGCGCAGGTACAAATTATAAATTCAAATTATTTTAATATAATTTTGATTTTATAAAGACAAATCCGCTGAATTTTAATTCAGCGGATTTTTTTCAAAAACAAATATAGCAGCCTTTTGACCTGATAATAAAATATCATATTTTGCAATTAACCCAAAAGCGCTTGGAATATTTTGCATTTTTTCTTTCTGGGCGGTCAACAATACCAATCTACCTTTTGGTTTTATAACACGTAACAATTCCGCAAATATTAAATCATAAAAGTTATCATCTATATTTTGAAAATACCCCCAAGGTGGATCGGTAACAATTACATCAATAAAGTTATCTTGAAAAGAATTATGCAAAAAATCTGCAAATATTTTTTTACCCCCAGAAACAAAAGTAGATAAATATCACATTGTTATTTTTTTCTATGTAATTCTTTGAATTCATTTGCAGTTATTCCACTTTCTACATGAAACAAATTGAATTCGCTATCCATATCGCGTAATTGTTTAACCATTATATCTTCAATTTCTTGACGTTTTTTTTCCAGTGCTTCACCATGCAAAGATGCATCAACATAAATGGGTGCACCAATATTAACAGTTATTGTTCCAAATAATTTTGGAATTAATAACCTGTCCCAACGATTAAGAAGATGCGCACGCGATGCAGAAAAACAACACGGAACAATCGGTGCCCCAGTCATACGCGCAAAATACAAAGCACCATTTTGAACATGCAAAGCAGGTCCACTTGGCCCATCAACAGATATACAAACTGACCGTTTTTTTTCACGAATAACACGCACACCTTCACGTAAAACAGAAACAGCACCTTCGGATGTACTGCCATAAATCGGGCGCAAACCGAAAAACTTCTGTAACTGCGCCATCATTCGACCATCTTTATGCCGCGAAGTAACACAATATGCCGGTACACCCGCACATTTAATGGTCGGTGACAACATTACAGTTCGACCATGAAAAAACACAAAAATAACAGGCTTTTTACGATACTGCTTTAAAGATTTAACATTTGTAAAACGATGCTTTGATGTAAAAAATATAAACCATATCATCAATGCAACCAACCCCATCAAAACCCATTGAATAACCGGGCTACGTAAAATTGGTCGCCAAAATTTTTTCCAAATTCTTTTGAATATTTTTTTCATAACAATGACATATTATCAATAAAAACCTTAAAATGCAAGAACAGCAGATTATGCAAACACATAACATGCTGTTCTTTAATTTATCTACAAATATAACCTTACATCATTCCTGGCATACCACCACTCTGTGGTGACACAGGTTTTTCTTCTGGGATTTCATTCATAACTGCCCCCGTTGTCAATAACAACCCAGCGGTCGACGCAGCGGCCTGAATTGCGGTTTTTACAACCTTTGCCGGATCGATAATTCCAGATTTCATCATATCAACATATTCATCTGTTTGAGCGTTATATCCAAAGTTATATTCTTTGTTTTCCATGATTTTTCCAACAACGATTTCACCAGATACACCTGCGTTTTCAGCAATCTGCATACATGGCGCAACAATTGCTTTGCGAACAATATCAATGCCGACATTTTGATCTGTGTTATCACCTTTGATATCCGCAAGTGCACTAACAGCACGCACCAAAGCAACACCACCACCCGCAACAATGCCATCTTCCACCGCAGCACGAGTAGCAGCCAAAGCATCGTCAACACGGTCTTTCTTTTCTTTAACTTCCACTTCCGTCATGCCCCCAACATGAATTACTGCGACACCACCAACCAATTTAGCCAAACGTTCAGCCAATTTTTCTTTATCATATTCACTGGTTGCGTTAGATAATGTTTGGCGAATTTCATCTGCACGATTTGCAATTGCTTCTTTATCACCATTGCCATTAACTAACAAAGTTTTATCTTTGGAAACAACAACACGTTTCGCACCACCCAACACAGCAGGTGTGATATTATCAAACGTCATTCCCATATCATCGGATATAACCGTTGCACCTGTAACAATTGCGATATCTTTCAACATTTCTTTACGTCTATCGCCAAAACCTGGTGCTTTGACAGCACATACTTTTAATCCGCCACGCAAACGGTTTAACACCAAAGTCGCCAACGCTTCACTTTCAACATCATCTGCAATTATCAACAAAGGACGACCAGATTGAGCAACTGGTTCCAATATTGGCAATAATGCTTGCAGACCCGTAATTTTCTTTTCAGAAACCAAAATTTGAGCATTTTCCAATTCTGCCAACATTTTCTCACTGTTTGTTACAAAATAAGGTGACATAAAACCTTGGTCAAATTGCATACCTTCAACAATATCAATTTCTGTATTTAAACCTTTGGCTTCCTGAACAGTGATAACACCTTCTTTACCAACTTTGTCCATAGCATCAGCAATCTTTTGTCCAATTTCTGAATCACTGTTTGCAGAAATTGTCGCAACTTGTGCTATTTCAGAAGAATCTTTAACAGGACGAGCGTGCTTTTCTATATCCGCCACAACAGCATTAACCGCGATGTCAATACCACGTTTAATATCCATAGGATTCATACCCGCAGCAATAACACGTCTGCCTTCGCGGAAAATATTTTGTGCCAACACGGTCGCGGTCGTTGTTCCGTCCCCTGCACTGTCGCCCGCACGTTTGGCTACTTCCTGAATCATTTTTGCGCCTATGTTTTCAGCGGGGTCTTTCAAAGACACTTCCTTGGCCACAGTTACACCATCTTTGGTAGCGATTGGCGCACCATATGGGCGTTCAATAACAACCGTACGTCCCTTGGGCCCCATAGTAATTTTTACGGCATTTGCCAATTTATCAATACCAGATGCTAATTTATCTGTATTAAAAACAATATCTTTTGCCATAATATCATCCTTTTATAAAATACCTAAAATATCAGATTCTTTAATTAGAACATAATCTGTTCCATCAATTTTAACTTCATTCGCAGATGCAGCCCATTTAGCAAACAAAACCATATCGCCAGGTTTGACCGACATTGGTATTTTTTGACCGTTTTCAAAAACCCCATCGCCAACCACAATAACGCGACCACGAACAGGTTTTTCTTTTGCTGTATCTGGAATAATAATACCACCCGCTGTTTTATTTTCTTCTTCTATTCTTGTCAGCAGGACATAATTATGCAATGGTTTAAACATAATAACAACTCCTTTGCTATGCAGGAAATATAATTCAAAAAAAACACATTTCAAGCCCCAATTGTTGACTTAATAATAAAAAACACCGCAAAAAATGCGGTGTTGTGAAATTGTTCACTGTTACTAAATTATTCTGCAACAGTTTCTTGTTTTGATTCTGCTTCCACAGATTCAGTTTTTTCTGTTGCTTTTTCTTCAACAACCTCTTCCACTGGTCCTTCAACTTTTTTGGTTCCAAAAGTCAATTTTTTACCCGCAACCAACGCATCAATTTCATCTTGAGATTGTGCAACATAAACCTTTACATCAACGATAACATCTGGATGCAAAGCAATTTTTGTGTCGAACACACCCACAGATTTAATTGGAGAACCCAACATAACCTGAGCAGAACCGACATTAACACCCGCGATTTCTTTCAACGCAACAGCGATATCACGAGAAGATACGGAACCGTACAATTGACCTGTGTCACCAGCTTGACGAATCATATGCAATTTTGCATTTTTAACAACATCAACCTTGCTTTGTGCATCTGCTTTGGCTTTTTCATGACGAGCAATCAATTCAGCCTTTTGCGCTTCGAACAAAGCAACATTTTCTTTTGTAAAACGCATAGCCTTGTTGTTTGGCAACAAATAATTACGGGCATAACCGGTTTTAACTTCGACTGTATCGCCGATGTTACCCAATTTTGTAATCTTTTCTGTCAAAATAACTTTCATTTTATCTGTCCTTTATTTTATTAAAGTTAGGGATATAAAAATCCGCCAATCGCATTAACCCAGATTATTGCGAACGAACGGCATTAATCCCAAATGACGTGCACGTTTGATGGCTTTTGCCAATGCACGTTGATCTTTCTGAGATACCCCAGAAATACGAGATGGAACGATTTTTCCACGTTCTGTAATATAGTGAGACAATAATTTTACATCTTTGTAATCAATAACCTTGCCCTTTAACGGATTAGATTTTTTACGATAAATTGCTGCACGAACTGCCATTATGCCACCTCTTCTTCTGTATTTTTCTTCATCATAATGGACGGTGTTTTAGATAATTCTTCAACACGAACGTTCAAGAAACGAATAACATCTTCATCAATTCTGGAACGACGTTCCAATTCAGTAATTTGAGAACCAGGCAATTCAACATTCAACATCACATAATGTGCTTTGCGATTCTTGCGAATTACATAAGCCAGATTTTTCAATCCCCAAAATTCTGTGGATTTTACATCGCCACCCAATTCTTTGATAATTTCTGTAAACTTTGCCGCCTTGTCTTTTACTTGCGGTTCAGTCAAATCTTGGCGAAAAACCAAGACACTTTCATAATAAGCCATTTTATTTCCTTTGGTTTATAACAGCCAATGACCCCATGCCATCAGCAGGAACAAACCACATTATGCAGATTTTTTATAAAAATGCAAGTTTTTTTACAAATATGTATTAAATCTCTATTGACATAAACCTTTAAATTTTACTACCATTTCATTGAATGAGGGATTTAATGATGAAGAAATTTCACAGAAATCTTAATATAATGTCCATTTTCACAGCATTATTGTTGGTTGGTATTTTGCTGTTTTGGCACACGTTTATGAATATCGCTATATCTAATATCTTGTTAAATGGCATTATTATCGGCACAACGATTTTCGGCATCGGGTTGTGTTTTGTAAACATTTTTAATTTATTACCCGAATATAAATGGTTACATGCATATTTTGACGGACGCGCAGATTCTGGTTTTATACCAAAATTATTGCGTCCTATTGCCTTGGCTTTACACAACAGACACGTGCATATTACTACAACCAATTTAACAGAATTATTAGATTTGGTTTCTATACGAATTGAAGACGAACGTGATTCTGTAAGATATGTTACCAATACATTGATTTTTTTGGGATTGCTTGGCACATTTTGGGGATTGATTTTAACAGTTGGTGGATTTGCAGATTTGTTAATGCACTTGGATTTTGATGATTCTGCGGTTTTGAATAATATGCAAATGGGAATGGCGAAACCATTAGCTGGTATGGCAACCGCATTTACGAGTTCCTTACTTGGTCTTGCGGGCAGTTTGGTTGTTGGATTTTTGGGTCTGCAGTTACAATTTGCACAAAATACTATTTTTCAAGATTTAACCGATTTAATGTCAAAGTATGTTTTAAAACGTCCAGATATGGGTGAAAAAGCAATGGAGTTATCAGAAAAAGCCCCCGTAACAGAAGGGATATACGAAAAAATATCCAACATATACGACATATTCACGAATAACGGGTATGAAATATGTGATTTAATACGAATTGATGGAAAACATCCCGCGGTCGTTGCATTGGGCAATAATGAAACCTTGTTCATCGGAACAACGGGTGTTGATAACGAAACATTGAAAAACACGTTAAAACGAATCGAATTGTGTTTTGCAGATACACTGGAAGGAATCAAAATAAACACTAAAATATTATGCATATCAGGAAACAAAGAAACTGTCGATGACAATATTATGCATTTTGTTTCCGCTGGAACAATGCGCAAATACATGGAACAACACAAAAACGTTCGCCCACAAACAAAACAAGATTGGGAAACATTTGATGCGTATGCTGAATACATTCGCATAGCAATTGAATACTTGTTTAAACCAAATAAATAAATATTTAAAGGAGAGAGACAATGATGAATATACGCTTTCGTGAAAAAACAAATGCATGGCCGGGCTTTGTAGATTTGTTTTCAAATCTGGTTATTATTTTGATTTTCTTATTAATTGTGTTTGTATTTTTATGGACAACGACCAGTGTATTTAATAAGCATTCTGACGCCCAAAAAGTTGCCGCATTGGAACAAGCAACACAAGAACAAGCGGAACAAATTGTTCAAATGCAAGCGGATGACGAAACTGCCACACAACTTTTATTACAGGCACGTGATGCATTGGAAAATCAAGAGGCAGAAAAAGCACAAATGGCTGACACTTTTGAAAAACAAAAGGAAGATATTGCCAATGCTTATGAACAACAACTTTCTGAATTAGAAGGTCAAAAGGTTGATATTGCAAAAGATTATGAAAATCAAATTGCAGAATTAACTGCGACACAACAAGCAATGTCTGATGAAATTGCAGAATTAAAGCAACAATTGGAACAAGCCACAATTTCCAAAAGCGAATTGGAGAAAATGGAGGCAGAACGCCATGATATGACCGATAAATTGTTGGCTGAAAAGACCGAATTAAACAATCAAATTAACGAATTAACCGCTAAATTGGACAAGGCCGAACAATTAGCCAAACAGCAGGACGTAGAATATGTCGAAATGTCGAATCGGTTAAACAAAGCATTAGCTGATAAAATCGCAGAATTAAACACAATGGCACAGTATCAATCTGCATTCTATAAACAGGTCAAAGATGCACTGGGTGACAGAACAACAATCAAACAAGAAGGCGACAGATTTATCGTATCCAGCGATATTTTATTCCCCAGTGGTTCGTACAAAATATCAGCAGATGGTAAAAAACAGTTGAAATTGTTGGCGAACATAATCAAAGAATTTGAAGAAAAAATTCCAACTGATATTGATTGGATAATTCGCGTTGACGGACATACTGATAACAAGGCTGTTGTTGCCGGCACACCGGGGTACAAAGATAACATGCAATTATCATTATTACGTGCAACTGCTGTTACAAACGAATTGGTTAAAAACGGTGTATCGAAAAGACGCTTGGTTCCATCTGGATTTGGTGAATTGCACCCGATTGCTTTGGGTGATGATCCCGCAGATTTACAGAAAAACCGTCGTATAGAATTGCAATTAACAAACAAATAACAAAAAAACACCGCCAAATTGGCGGTGTTTTTTTGGTATGTCGTTTATATTAACGACTAAATTTACCTTTTTGTTGATAATATCTTTTAACGTTAATTATCGATGGAACACTATTGCATACCGCGCGCACTGTTGCGGTATTGCCTTTACCAGCGATAATTTTGTCTATTTGGCAACTAGGAAACTTCCTTTCCAAGCCAGCACGACCGTATATCGGTTCTTTTTTGACTGAGAATTCGCATTTGCCATTTTTAAACTTAGCGCCTAAATCCAAACAAATATCTTTCAAGTTTTTAAGCTTGTCGCATCTAACCATTCTGTTATCATCTTCTGGGTTATCGCACCAAATGCCACTTGCCTTCATTTCGCGTAATATATCATACTTTTTATATGGATTGCATTTTTTACCCAATTGTTTCAGCGATTCTACTAAATACTGATTATTGCATGGATTGTCCGAACTAGCTAAAAATTTTTCTTCCTCTTCAAGCTCTTTTCTTTCCTCCATATCACGTTCCCATGCGTACATTCCTAAATCTTCGACCCAGGTATCACCACGCTCTACATCTGAATCATCACAACGATCACAAATAACCACACAAATAATCAAAAGAAGGAACAATCCCATACCGGCACAACCAAGTCCAGCATTTTTCGATTTTTCTTGATTTTTCATTTTTTTACCTTTAGTTTATTTTGTTATTTTCAGGGCGTTACCCCTCTATCGACACAAACAATATAACACAAAAAAAATAAATGTCAATAGGTTCTACAAAAAAAATCTGTACAAAAAACACCCAGACCTCGTCATACAAAGTCTGGGCATTTTGCTCTTAGTAATATTAAAAACTAAAACGGAATATCGTCAGCAATATCTTCTATATGAACCTCTTCACGTGGTTGCGATGCAGTTGCGTTTGAATCTGTGCCACCATCCATCGCCTTTGCACCAGACAAAATAACCATTTGACCAGAATAAGGATTCAATACGACTTCTGTTGTAAAAGTATCAACCCCTTGCTGATTTTGCCATTTACGGGTACGCAAAGAACCTTCCAAATATAATTTAGTACCCTTTTGTAACATACGTTCCGCAACATCCACTAAACTTGGGTTAAAAATCACAACGCGATGCCATTCTGTCTGTTCCTTTTGTTCACCTGTCTGCCTGTCGCGCCATCTGTCCGACGTAGCCAATGAAAAAGTTACAACTTTTTGACCACTTTGCATCGTACGCACCTGTGGTTCCTGACCAATATTTCCGACTAATATTACTTTGTTTATACTGCCTGCCATTTTTTACTTCCTTTGTTAGACCATAATCAAATGATTGCGAAAAAAAGATATAAACACAAGAAAAAAACGCATCAAAAACGATGCGTTAAAAATTATTCTTCTTCGTCTTCTGTTTCTTCAACATCTTCATCTTCTTCAACCGCATTTAAATCAATTTCCTTTGGCACACCCAAAATATCTTCGATTTTTTCGGATGCCGCATCTAAATCCATTTTATGTAAAACCGCAAATTCTTGTGCCATACGTTCCAACGCACGCAAATATAACTGACGTGCAGAAAACGTCATCGTATCAGTTGCTGTCCGCCTTTGCAGGTCACGCACAACCTCTGCCAATTTCATTGGGTCACCAGAATTAATATTTTCTTCATACTGTGCGGCACGACGCGCCCAAATCATACGTTTGGCACCTGCTTTACCCTTTGCGGAAGCAATTGCTTCATCCATTTTTTTGACACTAGACAGCGGACGTAATCCAGATAATTCAGCACGTTCCAACGGAACACGTAATGTCATATGATTTCTATCAAAATCAATGACCATCATTTTTATTTTCTGGCCACCAATTGTTTGTTCTTCTATACGAAGCAATTTACCAACACCTTGGGTTGGATAAACAACATACTGACCAGATTTAAAATCCATTTTTTTTGTCGGCATATCTTACAACTCTTATCTGTTGCCATTCTCTCATGATACTGATTATAACACAAAAAATTGAAAAAACAAATATTTGACACAAAATTATTGTCCAAGTCCCGCTGGCGAAAAACGTCCAATATTATTAAACAATTCTTCCAAAGCATTTAACTCTATGGCCGCAGGTATATCAGTTTCGCCTTTTGCCATTTTAATATCTTTCAAATCATCATCATGTAAAACCTGAGTTTTTACAATTTGATTACCTTTTACCCACACCAACAGTGCAGTTTTATTGTCATATTTTACCGGCAAAGGCCCACGCATAGTTTCATCCGCCCCGTAATATACCCAAACTTCATCGCCATGAACAGTTTTGACTTGTGGGTCACCAATAGAATCTTGCAATTGAGTAGTTGTCTTTATAGCCACCAATTTATCATCTAAATCATCTGGGAAAACATACCCACGATGCTTCGTTTGACAGGCACACAAAACCAACAACACAAATAATAAAATTTTTTTCATTTTTCTTTATCCTTTGCATTCATACATTTAAGAACATTTTCTGTTTCTATTTGTTTCAGTACATTACTTTGATATTCTGTTGAATTTAGTAACTTATCCGCATCCATACCAATTTCTTTCGCTAATTCTTTGACAAACCATTGTTTACCAAATTTAATATTACGGTATAATTCTAAAAATTTTTGTGTTGCAGAAACGCGTGATAAATTGGATGTTAACCGAATGTGTTCAACAACCGCCCTAACCCACAAATAAGATGACATATATGATGGCTGAAAAGAACACGTCATATGTGGAACACTATCAGAAAACTCAATGCTGCTTAATAATTCATTTGCAGTATATATTTTATTCATTGAACGCATAGCACCAACATGAATCGGATTTTTTTTATCATATTCCATAACATACCATGGAACCAATTCCGCAAAACCTTCCCCAAACATTTGAGCATCTGAACCAAACAAGTGTTGTATTAAATGCGCATATTCATGTATGTTGTTTATGTGCTGTTCCATACTAATTGGTCTATCCGAAATCAACAAATTTTGACTTGAACCATACGCGGTATTAAATCCGTCCATATCATAGCAATCCACAGGTCTGCCCCCACCTTTTCTATCTTTATATGGATACCGCAACAATTCTGCAAAATTTTCATCTGGAACAATATACAAATAAAATATAGGTTTTGCGTTTGCAGGATATCTTATTTGCATCTTGTTCAATTCGTTAATGCATTTTTTATGCTCTGCAATTTGTATATCATAGCGCCCCGCATCAAAATTCTTTGCGATATCAGATGACATACGCGCACAAAACACCCCGTCAATAATCACACGATATTCAGATTCTTTTATATAGTCTCGCAAAGCATCATGTGTTTGCATAAATCAACCCTCCCCATTATCTTTTTTTACTTTGACTGCAAAATTAGCAATATGTTGTTTTAATTCCACTTTGTATAAATTGTTAGATTTTGCTTGTTCCACCAACTTGTCAAAATTCGGGTTCACAGACCGAGCAGCAGCAAATCGTGTTTCAGATTTCATAAATTCTTCCAATGGGAATGGTGTATCAACACACGAATCCATCGTCAAAGGATTTTTCCCATCACTTATAACAGATGGATTAAATCTGAACAACGGCCATGCCCCCGTATTAACTAAATTTATTTGATGTTCAACTGCATTCTGCAATGCAAATCCATGTGCTATACATGGCGCATACGCCAAAATAATAGATGGACCGTCAAACTCTTCCGCTTCTTTAAATGCACGTATTGCCTGTGCCTGGTTTGCCCCCAATGCAATTTGCGCCACATATGCCCCAGACATCATCGCAATCAACCCCAAATCTTTTTTAGCATGCGTTTTGCCACCAATCGCAAATTTCATAGATGCACCAAACGGCGTAGATTTAGATTGCTGACCACCAGTATTTGAATACCCTTCTGTATCCAATACCAAAATATTAACATTTTCACCACTGTGCAAAATATGATCCAAACCACCATAACCAATATCGTATGCCCAACCATCACCCCCAACAATCCATACAGATTTATCAACAATTGCATCTAATAAACTTTCTGCATACCTGGCACGATTATCGGATATTTGTGATAATTGTTTCTGTAAATCCCGCATAATCTGGCGTTGGTTACCGACATTCTTTTCTGCAAACAAAGATTCTACATTTGAAATATTCAATTCAAACAAAACACTTCTTAATGCAGAACGCTTTTGGTTCAAAGCGATTCGCATACCTAAACCATATTCTGCATTATCTTCGAACAAAGAATTAGACCATGCTGGTCCGCGCCCATTTTCATCACATGTCCATGGTGTAGTTGGCAAATTTCCACCATAAATAGATGAACAACCAGTCGCATTTGCAACAACCATTTTGTCACCAAACAATTGCGCCATCAAACGAATATACGGCGTTTCGCCACATCCCGAACACGCACCTGGAAATTCAAAATAATGTGGCAACAATTCAACATGCTTTGGAATATTTAAATTTAATTTTTGTTTATCTATATCCGGAATTTTTAAAGCCAAATCAAAAGGCTTCTGATTTTTAATTCCATCTTTCATAGGTATCAAAGAAATCGCCTCTACTGGACAATTCTTCATACATAAACCGCATCCAGTACAATCGGACGGCGATATGTTTAAAGTATAAAATAAATCAGCACCCAATTCAGGCGTTTTCATAGGAACAACCACAATACCATTTTTTTGTGCCTTTTCCATATCTGTTTTATTCATAACCTTGATACGAATTGCACCATGCGGGCAAAGCATAGAACATTTTCCACACTGAATACATTTGCTTAAATCACAATTTGCGACACGTGTTGCCAGCGCACGTTTTTCATATTTAGCGGTTCCAACAGGATATTGTCCTGCCCCAAAATTTCCATCAATTTTAAACCTGGATACAGGTATATCATCGCCACGTCCAGCCGCCATTTCACCCAAAGTGCCAGCAATTTCAGTGGGTGTATCCAATGTCATAGCCGGTATAAAATCAGGTGCCAATTCAGAAACAGAAGATGGAAAATCATATTTTGTTAAATAAGTGTCTGCCCTGTCCACTGCATCCCAGTTTGCTTGAACAACATCCATACCTTTCTTTTTGTACGTTTTTTCTATTGCAGATTTTGCGGCATCTTTTGCAACATTCACATCTATGACATTTGTTAAATTAAAGAAATTTAACATAATGAAAGTATTTATTCGATTACCCAACCCCAATTCATTTGCCGCCCGATTAGCATCCAGAAAATATAAATTTGCTCGCATACGAATCAGATGCTCTTGGGCAGATTTGGGCAAATTTATGAATGCCTCATCTGGATTCATAGACGTATTTATCATAACCGTTCCACCTGGACGCAAAGCACTAAACACATCAAATCTTTGTGCAATCATAAAATTAGAAACACAAATAAAATCGGCAGATTCCACTAAATACTCACTTTTTATTGGCTTGTGCGAAAATCTGATATGAGACTGCGTTACCCCACCAGATTTCTTGGAATCGTACACCGCATAAGATTGCGGATATAAATCAGAATTTTCCCCGACAATTTTAACAATATTTTTAACCGCACCGACCGTCCCATCACTGCCAATTCCATATAAAATCGCTGTTTTGACATCTGGGTTTTCAATTGTAAAAGATTTGTCAGTATTCAAAGACAAATGCGTTAAATCGTCATCTATACCCACAGTAAAATTATGATGTAATTCACCACGCATCATATATTCAACGATTGCTTTGACATCACGCGGTTTAAATTCTTTTGACCCCAAACCATAACGTCCACCAAATACAGCAATTTTTGAATCAACAATTGCCCGAACATTTTGATATAGCGGCTCACCTATTGAACCCGCCTCTTTTGTTCTGTCCAATACAGCAATTTGTTGTACTGAATGTGGCAAAGCCTTTAAAAACGCTTTGACAGGAAATGGATTGAATAAATGAATTCGCATTAACCCAACCCCTGCTGGTAAAAAATTCAAAGTCTCTTCAATTGTTTCACAACTTGACCCCATTGCAACAATCACATACTTTGCGTTTTTATCACCTACATAATGCACCAATCCATATTTACGACCTGTTAATTTGGCAAATTCATCCATGCAATTTTGAACAATATCTGGAACATTATCATATAGCGAATTAGCAGCCTCTCGACTTTGGAAATAAACATCTGGATTTTGAGCAGTTCCCCGAATTTTTGGTTTTTCAGGATTCATACCGCGCGCACGATTTTGTGCAACCAGGTCATCTGGAATCAATTTACGTAAAACATCATCTTCTATACGAACCAGCGCAGATTCTTCATGACTTGTTCTGAATCCATCAAAGAAATGCAAAAACGGAACACGTGTCCGCAATGTAGCCATATGCGCAATTGCCGCCATATCATGTGCCTGTTGCACATTATGCGAAGATAACAAAGCAAAACCAGTTTGACGTACAGCCATAACATCACTGTGATCACCAAAAATAGATAATGCATGTGTAGCCAACGCACGCGCCGCAACATGTATGACACAAGGTGTCTGTTCACCTGCTATCTTGTACATATTTGGAATCATCAACAACAAACCCTGGGATGCAGTAAAAGTTGTTGCAATGGAACCCATTTGTAAAACACCATGCAAAGCACCCGCTGCACCGGCTTCTGATTGCATTTCGATTATATCAGGTATTACCCCCCAAATATTTTTTTTATGTTGAAAAGACCATTCGTCAGACAATTCACCCATTGTACTGCTGGGGGTTATTGGATAAATCGCAGCACAATCAACACATCTGTATGCAACATCAGCCGCCGCCCAGTTTCCATCAACTATCAATTTTGCCATATTAAAAAAACCTTTGCTTTCGAACACATATTTATCTGGCACAAATCTTACCGCTTTTGGCAAATGAAAGCAAGTTTTATTCTACTGATTCATCATGTGCATACCATGTTCCACCAGAATCAATAATTACCAACTGATTATCTGATTCAGACGTTATTGTGTGTACAGTTTGTGACAATAACATGTGATATGTCTGACCGTCCTTGCGTGCAATCAAAGCCTTGGTATTGACACCCGGCAAACCATCAATCAAACACATCGTCGCGCCCATAACCGCCATTTCTGTACAATTGGATGCAGGTTCTGATTGAACAAGGCATCCACCAGTTTGTGCATCATATATGCAAATTATTTCATCACCTGTTTCGACATCAGTGTATACCAACCATAATGTTGGTTGATTTGGACAATTCGGTTCACCAGAACAAGACTCACATTGCCCAGATATTTCTGGCTTTTGTCCGGCACCACACACAACAGAGGTATTAGCAGGAATACACGAAACCTTGCCAGACCAATCGGATTCAAAACCGGTTGTGTATTGAATCAACGGCGCAGTACACGATGTATCAAGATTGGTTCCTTCAAATATATATTCCATTGGGTCGTCGCCTGTATCAGGATACGGATTTGGTGCCGTTAAATTTGCAAACAATGTTGGTGGCACATATCCGGACAAATTGGTCGCATCCATAAACATACCATAAAACATACCTTCTGCCGGTGTACCGGTAATATTCGGGAATAAACTGTTCGGCAGTTGTGTCAACGACGTACACCCATAAAAAGTAGCCCCAAACATACTCTGAACCCCTGTTACATCACCCACCCCGGGGAACAGGTTTTCCGGTATTGATTGCAACGATGTACAATTAAAAAATGTATACGAATACAT
The DNA here is from genome assembly GCA_002310415.1 of Alphaproteobacteria bacterium UBA1185. Taxonomy (GTDB): domain Bacteria; phylum Pseudomonadota; class Alphaproteobacteria; order Rs-D84; family Rs-D84; genus Enterousia. Next base: position 65,602 of record DBYN01000001.1, read on the forward strand.
ACCATCCGCCGCACCGGTTACGTGTTCAAACAAAGTTGCAGGAATTGGGTTAGTTATTTTCGGATCTGCACCCAATTCCGTACATCCTTCGAATGTACCCCAAAACATGAAGTCTGCTGCATTTGTAATACCATTGAATAAGCCCGCTGGGATAAATGTTATTTGGGTCTCTGCAAAAGTCATATAAAACATATATTCTGCCCCACCGGTTACATGTTCAAACAAAGTTTCAGGAATAGATGTTATCGGTGTATAAGCAAAAGTCATATAAAACATACCTTCTGCCCCACCGGTTACATGTTCAAACAAAGTTTCAGGAATAGATGTTATCGGTGTATAAGCAAATGTCCCAGAAAACATACCTTCTGCCGCACCGGTTACACCGTCAAACAAATTTGCAGAAATTGATTTCAACGATGTACAACCATAAAATGTATTAAAAAATAAAGGTTGAGCAATTATTTGGTTATTTGAATTACGTATTGTTGGAAATACATGTCCCAAAGACCCACGCAATGCCGCAACAAACTCTCTTCCGTTTTCATAATATAATACACCTTCTACTTCGGAATAATCAGTGGCGGTTCCACCAATACTGATAGTATACGATTGCTGAGTCTCGTACGTATGTGTTATTGAAAGTCCAGAATCTTTTGATGTGGGTATAAACTCTACCGGACTGTTGTCACCCCAATCTATGAAAAATTTTCCAGCCGCAGATATATATAAAGTAAATTCACCAACTGTATCACTTGTTGTATCAATAAAGAATTCGTATTGTGGAATGGCTTCACATGAAACTTTGCCATTTAAATCATATTCTGGATTATATTGAAAGGTATTTGACGGACACGATTCCAACAACCCCGTATTACGAAATGTGTCATTATTGGCATAATTTTCGACTTCTTGGTCAAATGTCATGTTATCAAATATGCTGGCCGGTATATAATATGTACTGCTGCCATTAACCGCATTTTTACCAAGATTCGTATCGCCTGTAAACGTTTTTTCAAAAATTGAACCATCTACTTCTGTACCACTTAAATTACCAAATAAATGATCTGGTATTGGCCCATACAAATTTTGGTTGTTATTAAATGTATATGCAAACATGTTGGGGGCAGGATTGCCATAAATACCGGTAAACAAATTATCCGGTATTGTTCCAGTCAGATTTGGCAACCCATAAAATGTAAAAATAAATCGTGGCTGTACTTCTAATAAATCTGTACCAGTTAAATTTGCCGTATTATCCGACAAAGTTGGGAATATAGCCCCCAATGAACCATGTATACCGGTAACAATGTCTGAATCAAATCTGATTGCAGACGGTGGAATATCGTTTAATACAAACTCACTAGTTGGATACCCAGTTGCCAAACCGGTAATACTGATGGTGTGCTGTCCCGAATTCCAATAGTGACAACAAACGCTACTTATATTTTCATCTGCATCCAATCTTGCGAAATAACCTTGGTAATAATCGGCCCATAAACCACCAACATCACCACAATCAAAAAAGAATTCCCCGGCGGCACCTACATCAAAACAAACTCTACCATACACCCCATCTTCATTTGGTTCGTCATTCGTGGTTACCGTTAATGTAAATGGAAAATTATTTGGTCGATCTACACATTCGGTGTACGCAGAATTAGCAACTTTACCATTTGGACATGCCGTACAAGCCTCTCTGCCTGAAAACCACTCTTCAAAACCTGTTTCGTACGATATAGACGTTGGTGGACACATATCCACACCAGAATTTTCAAATACATCCGACATCTGATATTTTGCCGATTTTACGGGATCATTATTAATACCCGCAAATAAATCCGGTGGCACAGTTCCCGTTAAATTCCAACAATTATCAAACGTATATGCAAACATGTATTCTGCGGGGTCACCAGAAATGCCATAATACGTGCCATTAATTTTACGTCCAAACAAAGTACCAGGGATATTACCAGTTAAATTTTCACACGCTTCAAATGTCATCTCAAACATAGACGGTTGTGGGGTGCCTTTAATACCGTGATATGTACCATTAATAACCCGACCAAACAAGTTTCCCGGTATTGATCCTGATAAGCCCGAACAATTCGCAAAAGTCTTCGCAAACATACTTTCTTTTGCATCACCATTTATGCCAGCAAATAAATTTTCTGGAATAGATCCGGTCAATCCAGAACAATTCCAAAAAGTTCCATCAAACAGATTATTGGTTGGTGAGCCTTTGACACCATAATACGTTCCATTAACATAACGCCCAAACAAAGTTTCTGGAATTGAACCAGTTAAATTGTTATCACCACTAAAAGTTTCACTAAACATAGAAAACGCCACACCATCAATACCAGAATACTCACCATTAACAACACGTCCGAACAAATCACCCGGGATAGTACCTCTTAACTCATTGCACCCTGCAAATGTGGAATCAAACATAAGGGCAGAAACACCGGTTATACCGGTAAACAAAGTTGGCGGAATTGCATAATATTTACCCGGATTATTTGGATCTGGTTCATCTGTATCAGCCATAAGTTCACATCCAAAAAATGTTTGATTGAATCTTGGGTTGGCAACTTCATTCGTACCAACGTTATTGCTTGTCGGGAATAAAGCCCCCAAAGATCCTTTGATCTTATATATATTTTGCGGTGTTCCTACACCATCGATATTTGCAAAAGTAATTGCAGGCAGATAACCAAGACCATTGTAACCACCAGTTGCGCCACCACCAATACGAATCGTTCTAGGCCCCGACCCATATTGGTGTGAAATCACATCTGACTGCGAAAAACTGTTATTCGTATTTGTGCTGGTTTTTACCACTTTGTCAACGGAGCCATCCCCCCAGTCAATATAATAAGTTCCTTTGGCAGTAATACGAAACACAAAAAACATTACGGTTGTATTCACAGTTGTAATATCTCTATTTGTAGTTGTAATTTCAAATTTAGATTCTACACACTCAGAAGTATTAGCACCTGTATATAATATAGATGAAGTAGTATCACAAACACATCTCTCCCCATTAGTTGTAACACGTGCAACCCATGGTGCAGTACATACGATACCAAATGATGATGTTATTGATGTCATAAATACAAAAATACTGAATAAATATGACTTTATATTATGAAACATGTCCTTCCCCTTTTCCCGGAAATCCGCGGATTATATTCACTTCACAAACATTAAAGCAAAAAGGTACCTTTAATTCAACATATTTTTTTATACTTTTACATTTTTTACTGATTTTTGACATTAATTCTTTGAACCCCGCAGATTTGTTGAATTACAGCAGTTTTTATTACTTATATTTTATTGACAATTTTTTGTTTTGAACGTAAAAATCTAAGGTACATTAAAACTTTATACTGCCCGCTCAACCCCGCAGGTTTCCGGGATTATTCCTGGCACCAGTTCTCCCCTTGGGGGGAGTACAGCGCAGCCGGGAGGGAGGTAAAAAAATCCAAACATGAAACAAATTTCGTAAATATATATTGAACAAACTATTGTTCCAAACGTTCAACCAAAAGAACACACCAGAATAGCCCCCGTTATCTTCGGTGCTTTTCCATACCGAGCCAAGAAACCTGGTCTTAAAAAAGACCTATGATCGCGGATTTTATTTCTTTTTAGAATCTTTTTTAACATCAGACGATTTTTTATCATCAGATTTTTCTATTTTCTTGTCGTCTTTTTTTGACTCTGTTTTAGATTCTTTTTTGGAATTTGATTTTTCGTCTTTCGCTTCATCAACTTTTTCTAAATTCTTTTTGCCAACCTTGGACAAAGCGCGCACCATATCCATCGCACGCTGTAATTGATAATCACGAGCATCTTTTTCTTCATCAGTCAAATTCAAGAAATCTTCTTCGTCATCTGACTTATCAGATTTCTTGGAATCTTTTTTATTGGCTTTGTCTTTCTTTTTCGATGCATCATTTTTCAAAGAATTTTTAAATGTTGCCTCGGTAAACAAAGATTCTTTCTTTTCCAAAGTTTCAATTTTGCTTTGTAAAACTTCTACATCCGGTGTAATACCTTCGTTTTGAATAGATTTTCCACTTGGTGTATAATAACGCGCAATTGTTATATGTATCGCAGAACCATCACCCAATGGTTTTTGTTGTTGAACACTGCCTTTGCCGAAACTTTGTGAACCCATAACAATACCACGTCCGTTATCTTGCAAAGCACCAGCAACAATTTCAGACGCAGATGCAGACCCATGATTTATCAACACAACAATCGGTTTGCCATTTATCATATCACCAGATTTTGCAAACATACGTTCTATATCTGTCTTTTCTTTGCCACGCGTAGAAACAATTTCACCACCATCTAAAAATGTATCAGAAACATCCACCGCCGCATTTAAATATCCACCGGGATTATTGCGCAAATCCAAAACATATCCGACAACCTTTTTCTTTTCTAATTCCTTTAACGCATTATGCAATTCTTTGGTTGTTGTTGCCCCGAAATCAGAAATACGCACATACCCTATTTTTGCCAATTTATCATCATCAGTCGCCGCAGTATCCGATTTTTCAGAAAACTTTACAGATTTAACCTTTATAATCGCACGTTTTAATGTTATTTCCTTTGTGTCTTCACCAGAACGTGCAATTGTTAATTTAACCTTGGTTCCGGGTTTTCCCTTCATTTTTTTAACAGCCTGATTCAAATTCATATCAAAAACCTGTTCACCATCAATGTGTGTAATATAATCACCAGCCTGAATACCCGCCTTGGCCGCAGGTGTATCATCAATTGGTGAAATAACACGAATAGCACCCTTATCACTGGTTATCTGAATACCCAAACCACCAAATTCACCATGTGATTTGTCTGTAAATTCTTTGAAATCTTCTTTGGATAAATATGAAGAATGTGGGTCCAATGCCGCCAACATACCGTTCATCGCACCTTCTAACATTTTGCGTTCATCGGCTTCTTCTACAAATTTATCACGGGCAGTTTCAAACACCAAAGCCAATTTTTTCAATTCTTCATAAATTTGGGCATCGGTTAAATGAACGATTGGTTCTTGTTTTTCTTTCTTTTGCGCGCCATTTGCCACAAACGGTGCAACCAAAGCCAACAATAATGCGATTTTTTTCAACATAAATTCTTCCTTTTGTTTATTTTCACGCCACAGCATACAAAAAAAACAAAAGTTCTGCAACACGATTTTTTATCTAGAATATTTTTTATCGTACCTGCGCAGATTTTCTATGATTTTATTCATAAAGGAAACTTTACTGGCATTATTGCTTTCGTTTTTGGAATTCACATGCAAATCATCACCCGCCTGAATAAAACGTTTCAACCAAATAACAAACAGACGATTTTTAGTAATTTGCAACATATCAGACGGTTTAATTCCATATAAATCATAACTTTTTTTATCATGAGATTTTATATACGTGCTATACACACCACTGTATATTCCCAAATCAACAGTCAAAGGCGAAATAATATCGTGGTCCACTATGTGATATGTGGCATCTGCAAAATCTATAAAAGACAAAACACTGGTTTGGGCATCATACAACACATTTCCCGAAGACAAATCACCATGTGACCAAACCTTTGGCGCGATATATTCTACAGAACCTATATAAGAATACAGTTTTTGTGCAAAAGCAATATTATCATCCGAAAACCATTTCGGCATTTTAGTTTCAATAATATTACCAAATTTTTCCATTTTTAATTCTTGGGATATCTTATACGACGCAGCAGGCTTAACATCTTCTAAATTCTGCATATCCATAAGAAAAGACACAATAGAATTTCTTATTTCAACTTGTTGACGCACAGACAAAGAGCGATATAAATCCCCAGTTAATGGCTTACCAGGCGCCCTTTCTTCTAATACTTGAAACTCTTCATCTTTGATATGTACCATCTCTGGAACATTGTACAAAGGATTGTGTTTTTCTTTAATTTTCGTAATTACTTTCTGAGTAGTATGTTGTTTTTTTAACCATTTTTTCTTTTTATCCAACGAACAAGCAAGCAATGGACGTTTAATAACGAACTCATCACCATAATCTACAACAAAAGTTTCGCGCCCATGCGCACTGAATGTATCTGCCATACCGTATATTATAGACTATATTTTTATTATGTCAAGTTTTTTAAAACACAAAATACATAATTTACAATCATAATATGTTTTGATAAAATAGGTCTTATGAACAACACAAGATTTATTTTTATTGGGATTTTATTAGGCTTGATTATACTGCCCGCCAATGCAGACAACGAATTAGCAAAAATCCAAAGCCAAATAAAACAAACGGAACAACAAAACAAACAAATTGAACAACAAATTCAAAACTCTGCTAAAGATGTAGAAAAAACAAAAAAACAATTGGTTAAAACTGCTGACAAAGTCAGTGATTTAGAAGAACAACGAACCAAGTTATCAAAGCGTATTGCCGAATTAGACAAACAACGCGACAAAATCAACACAGAATTAGCGCAAAGCCACGCCGGTATTTCTGATTCGTTGGGCAGTATTTTATTTATTGCATCCAACCCAAATTTTGATGCAAAAACTATGCACGATTATGTTTTAACATCTGTTGTATTATCTTCTGCCGCAGACCGATTCGACAATCAAATTATGGATGCAACAAAGAAAATACAAGAATTAGATAAGATCCGTAACGAACGCGCAATTGAAAAAGAAAAATTGGATCGCAGTGCAAAAAAATATTCATCTGAAAAAAACGAATTAGATAAATTATTAAAAACACGCTCTGCACAAAACGAAAAATTAAAAAGCCAACAAATCGCTATCCAAGATAAATTAAAGCAATTATCTATGCGCGCAAAAAATATATCTGAATTATCTGCGGGCGTTGGTTCATCAGAGATGTCTTCGGACAAACGTTTTTCGAAACGTAAATTAAACATACCTGTACGTGGTAAATTAATTGTTCGGTACGGCGAAAAGACCGCACTGGGATTAAAATCAGACGGATGGCGAATTCGAACAAATGGAAATTCTTTGGTCATGGCACCTGCAGATGGGATAATCAAATTCGCAGACAGTTTTCGTGGTTTTGGCAAAGTAATAATAATGTCCCACAAAAACGGCTATAATACTGTTATGACAAATATGGGGTCTATTGATGCCTTGGTTGGTCAGGAAGTTTTGGCTGGTGAACCAATTGGACGCATGAACGAAAATAAACCTGAAATGTATTTGGAAGTTCGTCGTGGTGATAAATCTGTTGATCCATATAATTTATTTAATGAACCATAAAGATTAAAATTCAAACCTTAAACCAATCATAAAATTAGTATATAACATATTCTCTGCAGTGAACCAATCACGATGCAAAGAACTGTTAACCAACTGCCAAGTAATCTGTGGAATATACATAGCGCGGAAATTGAAATCTAGAAATGTATATTTTGCTATTTCATACGATACCCCAACAGATCCCAGAAACGCGATATTAGAAGACACAGGTGCATCATTACTTGTTGGATCAACAAACTGAATTACCCCATTTTCCAATGTTCCATAATTTATCAAATCAGAATCTTTGGATAAATCACCGTAAACATCAACCAACTTCAATGTAGTCTTGGAACTTGCATACCCTAATCCCAAACCAATATACGGAATAAATTTATTAAACTGTTTTTGATTACCGTCAAAGAAATCATAAAAAGCCATAACAGAAATAACATCAGTAGTAACAGTACTGGTTACCCCACTGCTGAACACATGTGCAGAAAGACCGTCAGAAGTTATTAAATCGCCCTCTAAAAACGGGGTTTCATTATAATCTGTTTCTGATATGTGGTCAAAACCAGCCTCTATACGCCACCATGGATGATACGGAATTGTAAAACCAATACTGCCACCCGCAGTGAAAGCCATTTTTGAAAAATCCTTTTTAACAGGCAATGATGCAACATCACCAACACCAATATATTGATAACCATAAAGTTCAGGATTTGATACATCAACCCCTAAATTTTCCGCTGCCAATTCAGTTATCACAGTATGGCTTTCTGTATCTTCGAAATAATTAGCCTCTAGATTACCAATTTTATTTTTCATCTTGGCATTTGCCAAAGACAAACCACCACGAAATCCTATAACAAAACGAGAACCATCATCAACATAATACCCGTCATCAACATAATAACCATCATTTTGCCAGCCAGCAAAAGCGGTGCCAACCATCATACACATCAACAACGAAAAAACATATTTTTTTACTTTCATAACATCATGTATGATATCACAAAAAACACATTAAACAAAGAACAAAAAATAAAAAAGTGTCCAATTGGACACTTTTTATTCATAAAACACAATTATTTTTCAACAGATGTAACATCTATTTCTGCAACTCTGCCACTTTTATCGACATTACCATAAATAGTTACATAATCATCAACCCGAACAGTATTACCATTCCAATCCTCTTCGTCTATTTCCAACATAATTGTACCTGAACTGTCTTCGAACAAGTACATTTGTTCACCCATATTTTGTCTTATACGACCACGCATTACAACCGGCGTATTGTCTGGCATTTCAACAACTTCGGTTACAGACCAATATGTTGGTTGTTTTTGCATATTTTTGTTTGATTCAGCCATTGCACCGACAACAGGCATTATTGCTAACAACGCAAACACAGATATTTTTTTCATTTGTTTTCTCCTTTCTTTTGTTTTTCCCACTTCGCTTGGGCTTCGTGGGACACACCAATACGGTGTTGTTTTGCTTATCACCCAAAGCCTTGGCGAAGAGTGGTTTTGCATAACCACAGTATACCAAAAAAACAAATGAAAATATCTAGGAACAAAATGCCAATATATTTATAAATAATAGCATACGATCGAAGAATTAGTTTCTGAAATAATCAGATACCACAAACATTACATTTGGAAATCTTTACAAACCTGTTCCCCACCATTAGTTTCGCATTCTTCTGTATCATTACTTTTAATACTGACTGTTAACAGACTAAAACTATGACTAGAGTCATACTTACAATTCTGTGTAGTCGTGGTTGTACAGACTTTGCATGTTCTGGTGTTTCTGTCAAATACAGAATACCGTTCCATAAACGTTCCTGAACTGCTCACACTCCCAACTGTATTTGAGCCACCAACACTAGCTAAATTCTTATCAGTTACACCGGCTGCAACATCAAAATAAATCGCGTTGGGTGTGGTTAATTCAGTCTGCTTTATCTCTTTACTACCTGTAAATCCCTGTCCTATGTTTGCCATCTTTTGACACAAATATTGTGCTACATCTGCCGAGGCATCTTTGGACGCATCTTCTATCATTTGTTCCAATTTTTTATTATAATTGGTTTGTGCTTTGCGCAGTCCCGCCATCGCAATCATAACACGATATTGATTCATTAAATTGGGAAATCTGGCTTCTGTTGATGCATCTTCACCTGTAATTTGCTTTTTACTACGTCCCTTGATACAATATTGAACACGCTGATCAGATTCTATTACCGCAATAGTATTATTTATAGACGTTGTAATATTTTTTAATTCTGATTCAATATTCCCAATTATTGCATTTTTATTTGGTATATAAGGCGCTTCGTTATTCAATATATCAACATATTTACCAACCAACAAATCCCCAAATTTTACCTCAGCTTTCTTACCCAATCTGGAACCTTTCTTAATCGTGTCAGTAAAATCAGTTAATCCTTCAATGTTTATACTTTTATCGTTCACTGTATCACCCAAACCCGCAACCGGTATATTACCAAAAGAAATCAACCCTGTTATACGATATGTTGAACCAGTTTTTTGCGCACGCAAACTGCCAGTTCCAAAAGATTCATCCGTTGCCAACGCATTACAATCCGTAGTAGAACCGCATACTTCCATCATCTTTTGTTCAACCACGTTTTCACATTCGGATAACAGTTTATTGTCGACATTCATAAACAATCCGCGCGCTATGCGTTCAACATCTTGTCTGTTAAACCTAGAATTAGCCTTGTTACAAACAACCAATTTTTCAACAGGGCATAAATTAAATACAAATTCGTAATCCATACCTATGCAATTAGAATAATCCGCACCACATCTGTCATCCGAAGTTAAACAATCTTTGACTTCCTGGGTACAGGCATCAACACGCATAGCGGCCAATTTACTTTCGACATATTCCCAAATCTGTGGTTCCATACGCTCACAAGGTTCTATTTCAACTTTACAGAACGAACGCGCCATAGATGGTCGTGCTAAACACGCATCCATTGTTGCTTCACCTTTACCAACTATGTCGTCCTTACAAGCCTTTTGTATACAGTTAGAAATAGTGGATAAACAAGATTGACGTTTATTAGATTCAGCCTTTTGTTCCGCCAATCTTATTGTTGGCGCAATATCTTTCAAAAAATCATCCCAAACATAATCACGCACAGCCATACATTGATCCAAAACTTTTTCACAGACAAATTTTTTTGCATCTAATCTTTCTTGGGTGGACGGGGTAATATTATATTTTACAACAGTTTTAACTTTGGTATTTTTGACACTTTTGGCCTTTTCATTTTGCATATTTTCGGCAGCAATTGTAAACACACAATTTTCCCAAGTTGGACCACAAGCATCTTCTGATTGCATACATTTTTTATATTCAACCATACACGTTCCGCGATCATATTTATTAGCATTATCTAAACTTTCTTTCAATGCGGAACGAACACTAGCATTTGCAGATGCCAATTGTGTTTTTGCTTCTTTACGTTTCTCATCGATACTGTTTGCCAAACCTTTACAATCAAAAGTAATCTGCCGTGAATAAATTTTTGTTAACAAAGCCATATCTTTCTCGCACTCAATTCCCACATCTCGTTTACATATGTCATGCGCAGCCTTGTACAATTCTTTACCAGTCTTGTCGAAAATTTCCCCTTCTTCGTCTTCATCATCTTCTTCATACAAAGAAGTCCAGAAAGAATCTGTTGATTTTTTAACATCATCAACTTTCTTGTCTGTATCTGTTTTTCTTTTACTTCTTATAACATTACCTTTTTCATCATATCGACGTATACCATCCCCAAAAATAATATCAGCATTTGCACCTACTTTGACTCGTTCGACTTCTTCCAATTTTATACGCTCTGCCTCTTCTAACATTTTACTTATTTCGTCCAAAGCAGTTTCATATTGATATATATCATCACTGCAATTACAAGAGCCCCCCAGTTCATTATCAACAATACAAAATTGATCCATACAGCCATAATATTTATCATAACATTCCTGGTCGTAAACACCAGTGGCTTCAACACGCGTCCTAACATTGGTACCAAATTGAATAGCAGCCTGTTTTTTACTGGCACTTTTTGCGGCAGCCACAACATCCCCGCCACCCAACAGCGCCAAAACACCGCCAATCAACAAACCAAGTTTCAGAAACTTACGCATTTACACACCTTTTAATTTCTTAATAATTTATGTCCTCACAAGATTCTATTTCCTGACAGAATTTCTTTTTACCACCCGAAGCAGCACCCAACGCAGCACCACCAGCAGCACCAACAACACCACCAATCAATGCACCCCAACCACCAGCAGTTGCACCAGCACCAGCACCACCAGCCAAACCACCAGCAGCAGATTTCAACGCAGATGTCGCCTTGGATTCGCCGCCTTCTTCACAAACTTGTTGTACACGACAAACATGACAATTTCTTAGATTTGGTTCGAAATGTACACTTTTGATATACATATAATTACTTTTTGATTTATCAGGTGTTTCCACTTTATTACCGTCATAACAATTCTTTTCTGCTTTTGCAACATCTTCTTTGCGTGATAATTCAGCCAATTTTGCATCCAAAGCGCGCAAATTACGATTTTCCGCTGATATTTCTGCTATTTGTTTTGCACTGGCAAAAACTTTGTCCGCCAAATTACCCTGCAAAGTTTTACAAGCATCCACCGTTAAATCATTTTCAAACTGTTGAAAGAATTCATCTACCTTCGCTTTAGATTCTTGGATAACTTTCGCTTTTTGGTCATCTATATCTGATGGGCGTGTCTCAAAATTTTCCGCAGATGATACAATTGGTAAACACGCCATATCCGTTCCACAAACTTTACTTAACTGTGAATCAAAATAATTCACACAACCATTCACTTGCTGATAATCCATTTTCATAAGCGCCGCACTTAAAATACTTTCAAAGAAAGTTTCATTCTTACACGATACAAACATTTTCTGTGGACACATAGTGGTAGCAATTTCACGTGGTGATTTTCCCAAACATTCTGGTGCCGTATAATCAATACCACATTTATCCTGTAAACATTTGTTAACATCATTTTGACAGAACTTTGTACGCATTTCCGCCAATCTATCTTTGATAGAATCCATATACCCTTCTATTTTTTCATCACATTCTTTGATAACAGGACACATTTCTGCCGCCAAATCTACATTTGATAAACATGCAGAATCTGTTGACGTAGCACATACCTCTTCCAAACAATTTGTAACCTTTGCTTTACAAATTACCCCCACCCTGGATTCAGCATATTTTTGTGCATCCGCCAAAATCATTTTAGATTCCTCTTCCCAATCTTTTAACACCTCGTCTCTTACAGCCATACATTGATCCAATATATGTCCACACGCGCTTGCACGACGCTGTAACAGTTTTGCATCCAAGCAATTTTCAAAATTTACACCACACCCACCTGTGTCTGCAACACAAGAACGATACGCCAATAAACACGTACCAGGATCTTTATATTTATTTGTAGTATCTAACATTTCCAAACGCGCCTTACGCACAGCAGCTTCTGCCATTCTTTTGTTTGATTCTGCATTTGCTTTTTGATCTTTTAAATATGCTTCATAATTTTTACAATCTTGCGTTACCATACGTTCATACAAAGATTCTTCCATTTCTGCTTTACTGCCACACGCTTTTAATTCATCGGCACAATAATCCTCAGCCATAGCAAGCAAATTACTGCCAATATCTTCGTCTTCACCAACATCACCACCCTCGGTCTTTGAACCATTTAACCAATTCATAAACGCTTTACGTGTATCATTATTAGTTTTTGATTCAGTTGCACTTTCCTTAACAAACACCAAACGAGCCTTGGCCCCCAACATCTCGCTTTCCACACCTTCGGAAAATAATTTATCTGCCTCGGCCTGAATATCTAATACTTCCTGTAATTTATCTTTGGCACGATTTATATTATCAGAACACGCACAACGTTCACCCTGATTTTCATCCAACAAACAGAAATTATCCATGCACTCACGATACGAATCGCGACAAGCAGCAGAACCATCGGCTTCTTTGGTTTGGTCTTTGTCACCATCTTTGTTCTGTTTTGATTCACCACCAGCCTTGCTATTTCCTTTGTCTTCAACATCTATCTTTTTGACAGTATCCACCTTTGGCACCATAGAAGTAATAGACATTCTGGTATTTGGTGTACCCGCATTTGCACCACCAGAACGCTTTACATCGCCACGTCCTGCACCCCATGCGCACACTGGTAAAACCAACAACAACACTAAAATCTTAAATATTTTCATAGAAAAACCCCTACATTTTGTATTTTATTCTATCAAAAAACACCTATACTTGCAAGTATATAAATAAAAAAATTCTTGCATTCAAATGCTTATTATCATAATATGTTCATCGGTAAAAGAAAACAAATCGGGGTTTTAAAACATGGCAAAAGACGATGTAATTGTATTTTCTGGCACAGTTGAAGAAAGATTACCAAACACTATGTTTCGGGTTCGCTTGGAAAATAATCATGTAATATTGGCTACTGTATGCGGAAAAATGCGTAAAGCGCGTATCTGGGTTAATGTTGGTGAAAAGGTACACGTTGAAATGACCCCTTATGATTTGGACAAAGGTCGCATAACTTTTGTTGAAAGAGGTCATGCCGCACCTGATAATGTCCCAAACCACAAATAACAAATTTTTTAGAATCACACGTTCAATGTGTGATTTTTTTGTGTCAATTTTTATAAAATACACTTGCTAAGAACAATTTATTTTTGCTATCATCAAACCAAGTAAGGAATGAGAAAGGTTTATCTGATTTTTATTGGCTTGTTTTTGTGCACAAATGTGTTTGGTGCAACTGGTAGGTCTGCGAATACAATCACACGAACAGAAACTAAAAATACCATCGTTCGCCAGACAACTAACCGTTCAAAATCTAATGTTATAAATCGTTCCACAGATTCAAGAAAAACCGCATCTGCACAAAAAAACACGTCTGGGCGTTCTGCTGTAAAAACGGTGTCGGCACGTTCTGCGCCACAGAAAATAACCAAAGCGCGGATCGCCACATCTCAAAAACGTTTTTCACGCGCCGCAACAACAACCCAAAATGTTACGACCCGCACGTTCAGCGCTGATTATGAAACTTGTCGTGATGCGTACTTTACATGTATGGATCAATTTTGTGCGGGCAAGGATGAAACTTATCGTCGCTGTATATGTTCTGCAAAAATACAAGAAATAAAACAACAACAAAGTCTTTTATCACAAACTGCGACCAGTTTGCAAGATTTTTACGATTATAACATAGACGCTATTCCAAAAACTGCCGAAGAAATTATGGCGATGCAAAATGCCACCGAAGGTGAACAATCCATAAAACAAGACAAATCAAACAGTGCTTTGACATTAAACAGTATCAAAGACGTTTTATACAACGTCAAACAAAATGTATTAGATTCCGAAGATAAATCCAATGTTATTGGTAATGTTCAAACAATATGGGAAACAACTGATTTAATTCATGGTGCCGATATAATTGAATTATCTGGTGAACAGTTATATAACGCGGTACATCCACAATGTTCATCTTTGATTAAATCACAATGTGCATCTACGTCCGATTTAAAAATGGTTATATCGGCATACGGCATGTATATTGAAAACGATTGCGCGGTATTGGAATCTGCTGTGCATTCCAAGGTTGTTGATGCAAATGCAGATATCCGTGCAACACGTCATAAAATGCAAGATACACGTCTGGAAAATTATAACGCCCACAATTCATTGTCATTAAACGACTGTGTTAAACAAGTTCGCGCTGATATTACCAAAGAAAGTGCCGCTGCTTGTGGGGCTGATTATATTCATTGTCTGGACATCACAGGACTTTATTTGAATAAAACAACAGGGGAACCAATATATTCACCACAATTTTATGAATTAGAAAATCAATTATCTTTATCTGGCGACATTTTGAAAAACGCACAAAATGCCTCTTTGGTAAAGATATTAAATGGCAAAAGAGTTTTGGCAGAAACTACTTTGGATTCTTGTCGTGATGTTGCGGACGATGTTTGGACAGAATTTTTACGCCAAGCAATCGTTGAAATCTATCAAAATCAAAGTGCCCGCATTAAACAAGTCAAAGACAAATGCTTAAACGTTGTAAATCAATGCTATGCATCAAAACACAAAGATTTAACCGAATATGCAGGTGATGTGGCCGACAATATGACACCATATTCTTTTGAAGCAGCCGAACAAATGTGCCAAAAAGAATTAAACACATGCGCAAATTTATACGGCGGTGGTCCAGAAGGTATGTCATTATTAATATCAACAATGTCAAAGGTAACAGAGTTAAACATAGCCCAAGAATGTCCTGCGTTACTGGAAAACTATTTGGAACAAATTTGTGCGGTATCGGCAAATGATTCTATTCATAGTTACCCTTATGGGTGTCGTATGTATGCCCCTGGTGAAGCACAATACGCTACTATGGCAAAGTGTAACTCAAATTTGAATAATCCTTATGATGGATTTGAATATTCTGCTGCAACAGCAGTTACAAAACGTGGCACTTATTCGAATTGTCCAGGAAAAACTGATGATTCAATAAAAAACTATACAAAATGTAATCCAAATTATTTTTTAGCAAAATACGTGGCTGATAACGAAAATGGCGGATGTCCAGATGTAAACGCGACAAATATAACTAATGCACTACCCACAACTGGTACCAAGATAAAAATATGTTGTCCATGTGTACAAGGATATATGTGTCCAGGTGCAGAAGCACAACCTATAAACATGACCAATGATAATCGTATATATGAACACGAATGTGGAACAACTTATATCGGCAGTCTTTATCAATCGTTGGTTCGTTATGCAATTCAAAATTGCGCTCGTGCTACAACAAAAGACAACGAAGAGAAATGGGGATTACCCGAATATTTATCTAACGATGTGCAAAGCGCCATGGATACTGTAAGACAGGCATTAATCAAAGAATTATCCACAGATTGCGAACGATATAATGGTATATGGGTTGAAATACCATGGCAAGACGACAACCGCGATAATCTGCACGATGTAACGGGTGACGAATTTTTACGTGTATTCTACACAGCAACCAACGCAAATAAATTATGGGGATATTGCAAACCAAAATAATTTGTCGTTATGATAGTATAAAAATTACGCAACTTTCTTGGTTTCGGCATATATTTCGATTGGTGTTTTTTTACCGTTTACAACATCTGCATCGATAACAATTTCTTGCAATCCGGTTTTATCTGGCGCTTCGAACATAGGCTGTAATAAAATCTTTTCCAAAATAGAACGTAAACCACGCGCACCAGTTTTCCTTTCAACTGCGGTTTTTGCAATTGCTGACAGTCCGTCTTTGGTTACAGTTAATTTTATTCCGTCCATTTCCAACATAGCGGCATACTGTTTAACAATTGCATTTTTCGGTTCAGTCAAAATCTTTACCAAAGCAGATTCATCTAATTCATCCAACGTAGTTACAATTGGCAAACGTCCAATCAATTCAGGAATAATACCAAATTTAACCAAATCACCGGATTGAACATCTGATAATCTATTTTTTTCTTCACGTTCTTTTTTATCGACCACATCTGCACCAAATCCAATACCTGCACGCGCCGATGTTCTGTTCGCTATAATTTTGTTCAAGCCATCAAAAGCACCGCCACAGATAAACAAAATCTTACTTGTATCCAATTGCACAGTTGCTTCACCAGGGTGCTTACGACCACCACCACCAGCCGGAACATTTGCTACTGTACCCTCGATTAATTTCAACAAAGCCTGTTGAACACCTTCACCGGACACATCGCGTGTCAAAGACGGATTTTCAGATTTTCTGGAAATTTTATCTATTTCATCGATATAAATAATACCTTTTTGAGCGCGTTCTACATCAAAATTTGCATTTTGTAATAATCTGGTTAACACAGATTCAACGTCATCACCAACATAACCGGCCTCGGTCAAAGTGGTTGCATCTGCAATCGCAAAAGGAACATCCAAAACGCGCGCCAAAGTTTGTGCAAACAAAGTTTTACCAGTTCCTGTTGAACCAACCATCAAAATGTTTGATTTTTGAATTTCTACATTGGATGCGATTGCGGCGCTGTTACGTTTATAATGATTATATACTGCAACAGACAGTGTACGTTTTGCATAATCTTGCCCAATTACATATTCGTTCAAATAATTATAAATTTGGGACGGAGTTGGTAATTTTTCGGCATCGCTGTCAATTTTATTTTTCTTGTCATCCGCCATGATGTCATTACATAAATTGATACATTCATCACAGATACATACATTACGACCACTTACTAATTTTTTTACTTCATACACAGACTTACCGCAAAAACTGCAAAACTGCTGTGAGTTATCTTGTGTATTTTGTGTTTTTTCGTCGCTCATTTTTATAAACCCCAAATTATAAAATTATTTACGATTTAATACCCCGTCGATAAGACCGAATTTTTTTGCTGCATCCGCATCCATCCAATTATCACGTTCCATTGCATCAAAAACTTCTTTTTCTTTACGACCAGTAAACGCAGCCATATGTTTAATCATCAACTGTTTAACACGTTGCGTTTCACGCAAAGATATTTCCATATCTGTAACCATACCCTGGGTTCCCGCAGACGGTTGGTGAATCATTACCGCAGTATCAGGTAAAACAAAACGTTTTCCTTTGGTTCCCGCAGCCAATAACACAGACCCCATAGATGCAACCAACCCCATACCGATAGTCGTTACATTTGGTTTAATATATTGCATAGTATTCATTATGGCCAAACCAGCATATACTTCACCCCCAGGCGAATTTATATATAACGAAATATCAGCATTTGGATTTTCAGATTCCAAAAACAATAACTGAGCCACAATTGTATTCGCCATATTCGTTTCAATTGGGCCGGAAACCATAACAATTCTGTCACGCAAAAGACGAGAATAAATATCAAAAGAACGTTCGCCACGTGGCGATTCTTCAATAACAATAGGTACCAATGACATAATAAAAAACCTCTTTTTTACACCGAATTATACCACACAATAATCCGATTCGCCAACTTTATAGTATATAAATAGGAATTTTTGTCGATTTTACAAGGGTATTCTCCCTTTGGAGGGAGTACGTCCGCAGGACGGGAGGGAGGATCCCACAGTCGCTTTCGTTAGTAATGACCACACTCCGCCAAGGTTTCGTGTAGCAAACGATTCTCTGAAATAATCGTACACAAATGATGAATTTTATTCTGTTACTGAATCGTCGTGGGCATTATATGTGCCAGTGTTTGTTATTATTTGTAATTTATTTGATGAACCAACATGTAGCGGATAATCGTTTTCTGATAATTTTATATAGTATGTATTGTTATTATACCGGGCGGTTAAATATGGCTCCACGGGTGCTGTGATTTCGGGACACATTTCTGTTCCCATTATACTTATTGTTTCACAACTTGGTACACATATATTTGTCGATGGCGCAATAAAATCATGAGCAGTTTCACTCGTAAAAAATGTACCTGAAACGGTATCATACACACCAACAGCACAATCTGATTTTCTTTGAGCCGGTATTCCGTTAAAAAACAAATTATTATCTAATCTAATCTTTGTACTGTAAAATTTTAGTTGTGCATGTGTAGTACCTGGATGTCCAACCAAATATATTGTATCATCTCTCCATGGTAAATCATTGCCAAAGTGAGATAAACTAGTAGAAGAATGTGATAAATCACCTGATAATCTAGCCGTACCATTATTACCATCAATTGTCCAATTCGCTTGTATTCTATCTTGTGATGCTGGTGCAAAAGTATTCCAATTAGTACCTGGTAAAATCATGCACCAACTACCATTATATAGACCAACAGCAACGCCACTTCCAACATAACCCAAATCCTTAATTTGAATAAAATAATTTTCTTTACTAATATCTGTATACTGTACATCAAAATCTATCGACACCAAAGAGTTTTCAGGTACAATGCCGGTATCTATACGCTGTTTTCCGTTTGATTCAATATATTCCAATCGCGTATATTCATCTGGCAAAACCTCTGGACCAGCGGTAAATGTGCCACTACCCGCATTAGTCAAAAAACGTCCAGTCCGGGTTTCATACATTCCAAGAACATTATTGGAATCTTTGGCTGGTATATATTCACGCAATAAATCACCATTACCATTATAGACTTTACAATAATAGATGGTGACTAATTTATTATACCCCATACCATTAAACAATTTAAAAGTATCAGTATTTAATGATGCAGATAATGTTGATTCTTTATCAAGATTTCCATTTATATATAATTTTTGGTTTCCATTTTCAAATTCATAAACTATTGTATTTAACCCTGTAATATCTAATGAAGCAGCAGTATTGTTTACCCAGTTATAACCATAACAGTATGGGAAAAAGTTTGTTTTTGAATCAGGTGTTGCCAAAACCACACTTGTACTATTATTACTGCCCCATCCCACAAATCTACTTATCATGTGTAAGTTTGAAGTTTTGATTTCTATTTTACCACTGGAAATTGTTGTAAAATTTACATCTTCTATATAAGAACTGGCATCAGCTGTAAGATATTCCAACTCTGTGTACCCTGACGGCAAAGTTGCGGAAAATGAAAAAATTGGGGTAAAAATTAAAAATGCAAATAAACACAGTTTACACAAAAAATCTTGGCAACGCTTTATTCGTGTGTGTGTGTGTGTGTGTGTGTGTGTAGATTTCTGCGGGTTTCAGCACTTTTATCCCTTCCTTTGCCGTTTTTCTTATTATAGAAAATTTGTCGTTTATATTACAAGAAAAAAATTAAAAAAACATCAAGCCTAAAAAGAGTTGCTAAACAAACTACTTTTTCATCAACACTTTGATTCCCGGTAATGTTTTACCCTCTATAAACTCTAAAAAAGCGCCACCGCCGGTTGAAACAAAAGTCATATCTTTACGCACACCACAAGCATCCAGCGCAGCGACTGTATCACCACCACCGACAATCGATTTTATTTTTTTTGTTTTTGAAAAATGCGCCAAATGTTTTGCAAATTCAAACGTTGAATATCCCCAACGTTTACCCCACTCTGCCATACCAAATGTTCCGTTCCATACGACAGTTTTTGCCGTATACAACAAATCTATGGTTCGTTGTGTGGTCTTTTTGCCGTCGTCCATTATAACATCATCGTCTGCTATTTGTCCTGCATCGCGATTTATTCTTTTTTCGTTTTTATCAAAAACTTTTCCGACACCTTTGTCGATTGGTAATAATATTTCACAATTATTTTTTTGCGCCAATTTCAATATATTCATCACAACATTTGTTTTATCAAATTCGCACAAAGAATTTCCAACTGGCAACCCCAGCGCAAAATTAAAAGTTGTTCCCATTGCACCACCAATAACGATTTTATCAGCAACCCGAACCAACTTTTTTAATACATTTATTTTTGTATCTATTTTGGCACCACCAATAAACGCAACCAATGGACGTTTTGGTGATTTTAACAATGCAGATAAATTTTCCACTTCACTTTCCAACAAATCACCTGCATATGACGGTAAATATTTCGTAATCGCCACAATACTAGCGGCCTTTCTGTGTGATACAGCAAATGCATCATTTACATAAATATCAAAACCATCTGCCAATTTTTTCGCAAACGATTTTTCATTGTTTTCTTCGCCACCATAAAACCGCAAATTTTCCAATAAAACCACATCACCGTTTTTCATACCCGATAAAAAATCTTTGCGTAAACAATCATCAACAAATGGTATATTCAAATATTCTGCCACAATTCGCAAAGATAAATCATCAACTTTTTTGCCCTTTGGACGTCCCAGATGCGAACAAATAACAACACGCGCCCCCGCATTACGCAAACGCTTAATCGTTTTCATCACAGAATCTATGCGAAAAGAATCTGTAATTTGTCCATCAACAATTTGAACATTAAAATCTGTACGCAACAAAACATATTTGCCACGAACGTTTACACCATCAAGATTGCGCAATTTCATTTTTCTCTAACCTTTCTTTGACTGGACGATAAGTTTTCCGATAATGTTCATTTATACCATATTTATCAATCGCTTGCAAATGCTGTTTCGTTGGATAGCCGGCATTTTTGTCCCAATCGTATTGCGGAAATCGTTTTGACAAATCTTGCATAATCTTATCACGCGTTTGTTTTGCAATAATTGATGCCGCCGCAATAGACAACGAAACAGAATCTCCTTTGACAACCGATTGACCATTCATCATATCAGGCATTTTATTACCATCAACAAGACAATATTCAGGCACAACTTTCAAAGCACTAACTGCACGCTTCATCGCAGTTAATGAGGCTTTTAATATATTTAATTCATCAATTTCCACTGCACTGCATTGACCAACCGCCCAAATTATATCTGGGTTATTGGTTATCCAATCGTATGCAATCTGCCGTTGGTGCGCACTCATTTGTTTAGAATCTGTTATCAACGGCATATCATTAAAATCTTGTTTCATAAATATAACAGCACCCGCCACAACAGGCCCACAAAGCGGTCCGCGCCCTGCTTCATCAACACCAGCAATTATTTTCTTACCACAATTTAATTCAATTGAAAAATCTGGAACGCTACGCACATGTTCCCCCTTTGAATTTTATAAGCGCACAAAAGCATCTTCGCTATTATAATACGGCCAATTACCATCGGCCAATTCTTGTAATGCGGTTAACGGCTGATTCAAACGTGCACGATACAACCATAAATTAGACATAACGCGTTTTATATAATTTCTTGTTTCATAAGCAGGAAAACTTTCAATATACAACAACGGGTCAGAAGTAGAAAACATCTTTTCGAATTGCACCAGATTGCCCATACCTGCATTATACGCGATCAACATTTTTATGATATTATTTTTAATAACCTGATGAGATAACAAATCAACAATATATTGCTGTCCTAAAAACATATTATGTTCAGGCTTTGACATATCTATATCAGACATTTTAACATCATTTTTGCGCGCAACACGCTTTGCGGTACTGGGCATAATTTGCATCAAACCATTTGCCCCCGCATTAGATTTAGCATTTGGTTTAAAACCACTTTCTTGTTTAGTAATCGCCAATAATAACGCCCTGTCAATAGACCAACCACCCATTGGTTCCCAATCTGGTAATGGGTATTGCGCCGAATAAATAATATCATCATTAATTTCTAATATTCCCCTGTCCCGCATAACACCAGACACCAAAATAGATACACTGGGCAATCCATACAAAGAAGACACAGCATTTACAGCATGCAATGTTTTATCTGATGCTTTGGACGTAACCAGATATTTCAAATAACGCTCTGCCCTGTCCTTGCGACCAACTTGAATCAAAGCCAATGCATGACGTCCATATTTGCTTTGTTGTAATTCTTCAATATCTTCATCATCACAATCTTGATCAAAAAATTCATACGCTGGAACATCCCCCAACATAGTCGATGCCAAAGCACCATAAAAAGACATTGGATATGCAGCCGCTATTTTCCAATATTTTTTAGCAGCATCAGTATTACCAACTATATCTGCGGCACGTCCCGCCCAAAAAGCCGCTTCGGTTTTACGCGCATTATTAATCTGAGTTAAATTTAAGATTTTGCTAAAATATTTTTGACTTTCTGCATATTTTTGTTCTTTAAAATAAATCAACCCCATAGACCATAAACCGTATTCTGAATTTGCATCCGCAGCAACAAACCCCCATTTTTTTGCCAATTCATGTTCGCCATTTGTATAATATAAAAAAGACAAACGCCCCGCCAATCGTCCATAATCTGATTCAGATATCTTTTTCTTGAAACTTTTATCTTCTAAAATATTACGTGCAGTTTTTGAACTGCCTGAACGAATTGCTTTTTTAAACTTATTTATATTCTTGGTAATTTTATCATTATAATTCTTGGCAGTCCATGTTTCAGATTGCGCCGTTTCAATATAATCTTTACCAGTCACAATACTTGGCACAACTGGTTTACGTACAGATGCTTTTTTAATAGTCGCCATCTTTGCCAACCTGTCTGCGCCAGGCATATCATAATATTTTTTCATCCAATCTTGTAATTCTGTGCCACGTGTGCGGTAAGTTTTTGAAACATAGCGTTGATACAAAACTTCGTTCATCAAAGATTTATCTTTTAATTTAGTTTCTAATTTTTTTGCAGACTCTATTCTTTCTTTGTCTTGTAAAATAAATATTTGAGAATAAATTGATACATCTTCATCGGACAGAATATGAATATCATCCACCGCCACCGCACACAGCGGTAAAAAAAGCGAAACAAAAAATGTGATTATTTTCTTCATTTTTAGAACAATGATGTTTTCGGCAAATCGCACACAACCGCATCATCATCTGCCTCTGGAATTTGATTAATTATCTTTTTAAAATCTGCAACTTTCGAGAATTTTTTATACACAGAAACAAATCTTATAAATGCGATTGGGTCTAAATTTAACAAAGAATCAGCCACCATTTGTCCAACCTGAACACTTGTAACAGTATCATCAGCAGTTTCTGTTTCCAAACGTCTTTGAATAGAAGCCACCAAACGTTCAATTTGTTCATCACGAACATCGCGATTACGACAAGCCAATTTAACACTTCGACACAATTTTTCCCTATCAAATGGTTCTATCTTGCCATTATTTTTACGAACCATTAAATCACGCATTTGAATACGTTCAACCGTTGTAAATTTGGCACCACACTGGTTACACACACGTCTGCGTTTAATAACCGCATCACCAATGTCAGGGCGCGAATCCGCCACTCTGCTGTCTGTAGAATTACAATATGGACATCTCATAATATACAAGCGTAGCAAAAAAATCTTTCATATGTAAAGCATAATTTACATTAAAAAAATCACATTTTTATAAAAATCAAGTGTTTTTTTTTCAAACCGATTCGCTACACACTTTTTTATAGCAACAAAATATGATAAAATACACTGGACAAAGACAAAAAACGCGAGAGAGATAAAAAACAACCATGCAAAAATATCTAAATCAGATTTTATGTGGAGATTGCATAGAAATTATGCGCAAAATTCCTGATGCATCGGTTGATGCTGTGTTTGCTGATTCGCCATATAATTTACAATTGGGCGAAAAAACACTTTACAGACCCGAAGACCAAACCGCCGCGCGTGCAGTTCGTGATGAATGGGATGCCTTTGCATCAAATGCAGATTATGACGAATTTACACGTAAATGGATGGCAGAATGTAAACGAATTTTAAAACCAGACGGTGCGATGTGGGTTATCGGTTCTTATCACAACATATTTCGTGTTGGTGCTATTTTACAAGACATGGGTTTCTGGGTATTAAATGACATAGTATGGGTAAAAACAAACCCTATGCCTAATTTTCGTGGTACCAGATTTACAAACGCACACGAAACGTTGATTTGGGCAACACCAACCAAAACCGGTAAATATACATTTAATTATGAAACTATGAAAAAATTAAATGGCGGAAAACAAATGCGTTCTGATTGGGATATAAATATATGCTTGGGCGAAGAACGTATCAAAGGTAAAAACGGCAAAAGTTTACATAACACACAAAAACCAATGGATTTGTTACGTCGTGTAATATTGGCTTCAACCAAAGTCGGCGATATAATCGTGGATCCTTTTGTCGGTTCTGGTACAACAGCCGCAGTTGCAAAAGAATTAGGACGTCAATTTATTGGTATAGATCGCGAAGAAACTTACGTGAATGCCACACGTGAACGTGTTGCAAACATACAACCAATTGATTTATCAGACATAGAAGTAACTGCACCAAAACGCGAAGCGATTAAAGTTGCTTTTCGCGAACTACTGGATGCCGGTTTGCTTTACGTTGGACAAACATTGGTCAGCCCACGCGGTGAACGCGTAATGATTACGCATGACGGACAATTATTACATACGCTTTACGGCAAAGCATCAATTCATGTAATGGCAGCAAAATTGCAAAACAGCGTAAGTTTTAACGGTTGGGATTACTGGTCCGCCGAAAAACGCGATGGTTCATTGGTCGCAATTGATGAATTACGTAAATACTTGCGTGATATAAAATCCAATATGAAAAAAGCTGCTTGATACAATTTATATCTTATAAAATCCACATTTTATATTTTTGTTTAATGTATAAATGACGGCGAAAATCCTTTTGACATTGTATCATGTTTGTCGCATAATACCCCCAGTCATAATAACAAAAAGGTTACAAAAATGTATTATCACAATTTCTTAAAACACATCAATCAAAAAGAAAAAGAATTCATATCTTATCTCATCCAATTTAAATATTTTAACCGTTTTAATTTAAGCTCTGATGACCAGTGCATGGATTGCTATAATCTTGTTGAAAAACAGTTCTTAGATGGCAAAAAAAACATATCTCAAGAACGTACGAGCGAAATCAAAAGATTACTTTTTGATGATACAATTTTTTGTACCAGATTTAAATTCTCTCCTGAAATACAGTATAAATGGTACAAATTATACGAAGCCCGTTTCCACTCAACAGATATACCAGAACCAGAGGTATGCGCACAATTTTTCAATAATGAATTTACAACTATCTATGATAAATTAAATATATTATATTATTCTTTGGTAACGCATTTCAACGAAAGGCCAAGCAAACCATTACCTAAAAATATTTCATACGAACAAATTGATAAAACCATCAGTACAATTTGGAACAAGATAAAGCCTAATGTATTAACTTATCTAAAAGGCTATGGACCCTACACAGAAAATTACGAAGCTTTTAGAAAACTTATTCGCCTTTCAGCTATATATAATCCAGCAGTAAAATTAGATTATATGGTAAAATTGCCAATGTACCCTCAAATAAAAGATATGCAGGATAGACTTGATTATCTGAAAAAATTGGGAACGACAATACCAGCATTACCGGAAATTATAAAACAAGATAATGAATTACTTAAAAAATTGGACAAATTAAATAATAACATGAAAAAAATGGAACAACAATATAGTGATATACGCGATAAACGTTTATTCGTATGCGATAATGTTCTTGATAATGCAAAAAGTTTATAATCATAAAAACAAAAAATAATACAATATGTTTATATATAAAAACCCCTGAACAACAATTCAGGGGTTAATTTTTTCAAGAATAACACACATCAATTATTAGCATTCATTTTTCATTATTTTGTTGATTTTAACAGTTTTTAGTAATCGTTAATCAATACAAAAAAATGCCCCAAAGATTTAATCTTTGGGGCATTTATTATTTTATCTTATTCCATGCGATGCTGAAACCGCGTAATTTCGTATACACAAATTACCAGATATCTTACATGCAGATGGTATCAATTTATATTTACCATGTCTTTTAAGGTTGATTTGCACATCTGGACAATCATACAATTTATTATTAAATTGACCGCATGCTTGATCCCATGAATCTACATCAACAACCTCGGCTGTTGGCGAAATAGCATCTGGTAACTGTAAATTCCATTTTACATAAAACTCTTTCAAAGTATCAATTGTATGCGATTTCCCCAACGCAACGGAATTCAAACCGTCCCCAACTTTGCACGTAATATTGCTACGTTCAACAAATGCGGTTATCGCCGTTGCTAAACCACCAACACCTGCACCTGTCGCAGCACCAATTGCGGCTCCTTTACCTATTTCTGCGGCTTTGCTGGGCTGTTTTACACCTTTTGCGTTTTTCACAACATTTTTATCAACCGATGGTTCTATTTCCTTTATCAATTTATTTGCCATGCTAATTTCTTGTTTAATCTCATTCAACGATATACACCAACCATCATGATTACATATTGGATTATACTTTTTATCATCCCGCTTAAAGCCCAACTGTAAAGGTATAAACATACATTCGGTATTATATTGTTCTGCATCTTTATCTTTTAAATTACCTGCATCACCACAGTCTATGTCGCCAGCAAAAACAACATTTTTACCATTATCATTAGCACCAATTCTTACTTTTGAATGAGCAATAAGACTTTGCGCCTTGATACGTTTTGCAATTTCTTTATTATTCGCATTCTTTTCACACTTATCAACAGCATCTTCATATAACTTCACCCTACCAAACAAATTATGAATTGATTGACATTGTTCTTGTGTCATATTGTAATACGTATCACCTTCGGCAAACAAAGGTTCCACGACTATCTTTTTTTCTTGTTCTTTATATTCGGCAACCGTATACAAATAATTATTCAACCTCGCTCTGTCAGAGAAACTTTCAATTTGTTTTCCCAATGTTTGACGATAACTTTCATCTTCACAAGGATCAGACAATGCTTGGTCTGCCGCATGTTTTTTAGAATCATAAACCGCCGCACCAATACCTGCGCCAACGCCAGCACCAACAACCGTTCCACCAACGATACCAACAACAGCCGCTGTTTTTGTGTCATTTAACAAAGAAAATCCAAACAAGTCTTTGTCACAGGTAAATCTGGTTCCCGCTGGTTTCCATACTTCTGCAACATTATCATTACCAACACCACCAAATAACCAACTGTTTTTAATAGCGGTATTTTTATTGTACGCACCAACACGCAATAAACATTCTGCATTTGTTGCATCCCATCTTGCGTAATGACCGCGTTTCGCATCATAACCAGACGTATTTACATTAACCCCCAATGGATTATCTTTGACCAACATACCATAATTTTGGGAATTGTACGCACCAACACTTTGTTGATACTCCGCACGCACTAAATCTAAATCAGACACAGACGAAAAAGAACTTCCGAATGTATTTCTGTCCAATAACAGACAAGTATTTTCGGCCTGGAATGGTGTCAAACCTGTTTTGCGCAAAACAAAATTATAATATTCAGGTTGAACAACACGTGAATTAAAATCTAACCACACATCATTTTTTTCATTATAAACATTTCGACAATCAACACGCACAGTCGCAATACACTTATCAACATTTGATTGACATAATTTCATACCAGTAAATATAGAATTTCGCACATCTTCATTAAATAAATCACTTAATCCACCTTGCAAAGCGCCGGAATTTACACACCGTTTCAAATCTTCCATACAATTATCAACAGTATAATCAGAATCTTTTACCCCCCCATCTGGACATTCCGGAACAGGTTTTGGTTCTGGTTTTTCTTCAGAATCGTCAGGTTTCGGATCTGGCTTTGGTGTTGGTGACGGGGTCGGTACAACAACTTTTTGTATTGGCGTAACTTCCACAGGCTGGCTAACGCTGGTAACCGCAGGATTTCCAATTGTTGTCAACGTAGCCGTCGGCATAGTCGGCATACGAGACGAACTTGTTACCGTTGTCGGCATCATACTTTGCCTGCCACCCGCAGCGCAAGCATCATAAGCAACCAACAACACAGCCACACTAACAATAGATTTTTCTAATAAATTAAATGTACGCATAGTAATTCCCTCACATTAAATATACTTTATTATACCACACAAAACATATTAAAAAAAGTTTTTTATAAACAAAATTACACATTTTTAAAAATAAAAAATCAATTATTGACAAAGTATAATGGTTGTCTATAATAACAGTATGAAAAAAATACTAAACTTTTGCAAGACTAATTTCATTATTGCCAAATGGACAGTTTGGTATTTTTTGACCGTTTGGCTGATTTTGAAATATGTTTTCGGGTTTGATATGTTTTCGCGTTTATATTGGTGGAAATTTTTTCACGCCCACTTACGCGGATTTGTTGGCTTTGTATTTGGGGCATTAGTCTATGCAATGATACCAATTTATATTGCTAGTGTTATGGTTATCTATCGCACCAAAGAATCTATTATCAAAATACCTTTGGTTGATACAATATACACAAAAATTAAAAATATTTTCATATCTACAAAAGCAGAACCTGTTATCGAAGAAACAACACCAGAACCAGAACAACCAAAATTTGAATATCCAGATAATCTGCCCACCGAAATGCGCATCCCGTTCAAACGCATCAAAGAACGTACAAGCATGTCAACAATTCAATATAAAACCCAAGAACCAGAACAACAAAACACAAACGAAACGTCCACACAACCTGAATCATTCCCGATTCCAACAGATTTTGATATCAACGATAACCAATCAAACGAAAACTTTGTACCAACATTTACAGACGTAAATTTCGATACAGCACCAACTGTCGCAGAACAAGAAAATACTATGACAAAATACCTGAAAAATAATAACATAGAATACGAAACTTATAACGATTTTATAATAACACAAAAGCATCTGATATATGTTCATAACGATTCAGATTTTTGGATAATCGATGACGATAATTGGTTCGCATCTGGTAAACAAATTGATTCACCTGTACCAATAATGCTGGATATGGCAAAAAACGAACATATAACCCCAGTTATATACTTTGAAACCACAAACATTATGGATTTAGACGGAACAAAAGAAAAACTTAACGACCAAGGTATTATCGTTATAACCAGACCAGACGAATTAAAATTCTGATTATAAATCCGTCAAATTTTACAACGGCATATCGCGCAATTTTTCCATTTTTGGTTGTGCTTGTTGTTTTTTGTATCGTAATTGCCGGTTTTTATTATCAATATCTAAAATAATACCCTGAGCAATACGAATAACATCATTATAGATACTTTCGCTATTTGATAATATCTTTTCTTTACCGTAAACTTTTTGACAGCCCACTAATTTTTCGTACGGACACATACTCATAATATCCCCGGAATCAATATTCACACACTGAGAATAATCTGCACCACACCTGTCTTCGTGTTGTAAACATTCTTTTAATTCGGTTGTACAAGAATCAACTCGCAACGATGCCAATTTTGCAACCAAAGCGGTCCACAAAGTAGATTTTTCTGGATTTGCAAAACTCCCACCAGTTGCAACTAAACAAGGTTCTAATTCAACTTTGCAAAAATTTTTAATAGATTCTGGGCGTGTTAAACACATATCATAAGAATTTGGATTAGATGGATCAATCTTGTCTTTACACGCCTTTACAAAACAATTTGATACATTTGTTAAACAAGATGTTCTGGCATCAGATTCAACTTTTAATTCTGCTGTTTTAATATCCGGTGCTACATTTTTTAAAAAAGCATCCCAAACTTGATCTTTGACATCAACACATTGGTTTATAACATGTTCACAAATAATTTTCTTATTGTCCAGAATGTTCATTGTAGATTTTGCAATTGATACAGTTGAATTTCCGCGTTTAATAGCAACACTGCCTGTATTCGTACCAAACATTTTATCCAACCCCAGTCCAACAATACACCCAGTCCAATCTTCGCCACATTCCGCTTTGTCTTGCATACATGAAGTAAATTCAACAATACATTGACCCAAATCGTATTTATTTGCAGATTTATATTGTTCCAGCGCAGCATCTCGAGCTATTTTTTTTGTTTCTTCAAAATGATTTTTATTTTCCTTTCTTTTTACAGCCAAAGCATTTTCAAACGCCGCACAATCTGCTTTTATTTTTTGAGAATATAAATTAGTGATTAATTTAAATTCCGATTCGCAATCTGACATTTTTTCTGTACAAATCTCGTGCATTTTTGCACGCAATTTATCGCCAATTGCACCCGATACAGACAAATCTTCAAATTCAACATCTGCATCTTCCGCAAAATCTTCTGGTAATAGTTTGTCTGCATATTTTCCTAACTCAATTGCTTCTTGACTCGATTGAGCCACCGTTTTGATATTATATTCTTCGCTTCTTAATTTTTCCAATTCTTCATTTAATTCCCTGATTTTGTTACTGCATTGGCATCTACCACCAGAATCATTATCAATCATACAACCAGCATCCATACACGCTGTGTACTTTTCCATACACGAAGAATTTTGCATTTCTAATGCATTATTTACTTTGGTGCCCAAATCAATCACAGACTTTTTTGCCGTATGCGTTGCAGCACTTGCAATCGATAACATTCCAAAACAAACAAGTACAAAAGCCAATACAAATTTACTTTTATGTTGCATAATTATCATTCCTTGATTTCTGGATTATGTTTATCTAATTCTATTTCTGCTTGCAATTTGACCATATCTACGGCTCTCTTGTCTAAATCTTCAGCATCAGAAACTGTTTTCTTTTGCAATTCATCATATTTTTTCAAATAATTCTCACGTGCTTCACTTAACAACGAATTAGCAATTATTCTACGATATGTCTTGGTTATATTTGGCAGCCTGATATTATCAGTATTACCAACAACAGATTTACCACCAACACTATTCAAAACTGTAACCTGTCTACCAGATACACAATCCTGCACATTTGGGTCAGATTCTACATCTTCAATCGCTTTATTTACTGTATTAATCAGTTCCGTTAATTCTGATTCTACCCTACCAACCCCCAGTTTTGTCATACTAGATAAATTCGTAGCACGTGATTT
The DNA here is from genome assembly GCA_002310415.1 of Alphaproteobacteria bacterium UBA1185. Taxonomy (GTDB): domain Bacteria; phylum Pseudomonadota; class Alphaproteobacteria; order Rs-D84; family Rs-D84; genus Enterousia. Next base: position 97,494 of record DBYN01000001.1, read on the forward strand.
ATAATTATCTAATCCCGAAATACCATTTTCATCTGCGCTTAAAATATCCCACTGTATTACACCATCTATCTTGGCAGAAAAACCTTTTTTATCGTATAAATCAGCATCATTTATCCCATCCGCACTACTTCTGCAATCTGATGAGTCATCATTACTACAATACAGTAATTTCAAACTACCTGCACCAATACCATCTTCTAAAACCCCATAACAACTTGATGTGTCGCCACAAACATTAACCATAGATTTTTCAACCGCCTTGGTACATACAGTTAACATAGCATTATCAACATTCAACAAAATACCTTGGGCTGCACGAGCCAACGTTTCACGCACAGTCTCTCTGCTGTTACCATATTTTCTATAACAAGCCGTCAGTTTATCATCTGGACACATATCCGCAATAACACTATTATCCAAACCAATACATTTTGAATAATCTTCGCCACATCTAGTATCTGCCTGTAAACATTCTTTGAATTCTATTGTACATTTATCAACGCGCATAGCCGATAATCTTGCAGATATCGCGCGCCATAAACTGGACCTTTCTGGTTGTTCATAAGAACCACCCGTAGCAATCAAACAAGGTTCCAATTGCACTTTGCAAAAAGATTTATAATTTTCAGGATGCGACAAACACATATCGTACGAATCGGTCGCATTTTTCGTACCGACACTATCTTTGCACGCTTTGATATAGCAATTAGATACATCCAACAAACAATTTGAACGCAGATTTGATTCAGCCTCTAACTCTGCCACTTTGATTGCTGGCGCAATATCTTTAATAAATACATCCCAGACATTATCTTTTTCACGCACACATTGATTTGTAATATGCTCGCATAATGGTTTGTTCGCCAATAATGTATCAATACTTGTTGCAGACAATGATATCTTGGAAACAGTCCCTTTAACAAAAACTTGTTTTGTTTTGGCACCAGACCCAGTATTTTTCAAATTTTCCGTAGCGGACAATTTAACACAACCTGCCCAATCTTCACCACAAATATTTTCAGCCTGCATACATTTCTTAAATTCTTTGGCACATTCACCAAGATTATATTTGTTTGCATTTTGAACTTCCTGTAACGCCATTTCACGCACAGTATTTTTTGCATCCACAACTTTTATAAAATTATCTTGATGCTGTTTTTGCAAAGAATTTTCGAATGCTGCACAATCAGAATTTATTTTCTGAACATATATCATTTTTAACATATCTTTCGATTCTTCACATTTTTGTGGTGTCTGCCTAATGCACATAGTCATCGCCGCCTTGTATAACTTATCGCCTGTTTTCTTAGAAATATCATTAGCATCAAATATAAAATCTGGATCATCTTCATCATCATGTTCAAAATCATCATCATTATCAAACAAAGAGAACATCTTTCTTTGACCTGCATCAAGTTGTTTTGTAAATTGTGATTTTTCATCTATCTTTTTAACCTTGTTATTGACAGACGAAGATTTTTCAATTATCTGATTAGCACTATTTAATACACTATCAGCAGCATGCCCCAATTCTATACGATGCAAACTTTCCGACAAAGCAGACTTGGTCCTGTCTTCAAAATCCATAAGATCCTGTAAACGTTGCGATAAATCAGCATGTTTATCACTGCATTGACAACGTCCACCAGGGATATTTTCTATAAAACAAAAAGAATCCATGCAACTAAGATAAGATTCTTGACATTCTGAATCAACAATAGTGTTTACAGTAGCAGCGGAGACTTTCGTTCCATTGGAAACAACCGATACACGCGATGCCTTGGCAGCCAACACATCAGACGGCACAAAACAAAGAACAGCCAACAACCACGCATACAAATAATGCATTAAAACTCTCTCCGTAATTACGCTGAATATATTATACCACTTTTCCGCACAATAAAAAATATTTTTTGTTCTACTATATTAAAACCTATCTTGATACTATATCTGCCGGACAATCGTTATATATATAGAAACCATCTTCAATCTGCATATGGCATTTTAAGGTCACATTTGTCATATCATAATAATAAATATAGTTAACAGGAGGGAGAACACTTTTCTGCTCAGTGGAAGTAGCATCGCTATATACAATGTTATCACATTCTTCATCGACACATTGCTTAGTCCTATATCCTTCATAGTCAGAAAAAGATATAAGAAACTCTATTCTACATAAATACTTATCTGCAAGATAAATAGCCGTTGTCGACAGTGCCCCTTTTGCTATGTCCAAAGATTGTTTTGTGGAAGATGCGTAATAATCTATATTGTATATATCCTGCGAAGTAGCTAAATCATTATCCATTGCTTCACACAAAGCCTTTCTTT
>DBYN01000008.1:0-173 GCA_002310415.1 Alphaproteobacteria bacterium UBA1185
TGGCGGTGTAAGTCCTGTGAGGGATTTAGCTTACCACTACTAATCGAACCATTGACTTTTTATCTTATCGTTTGATTTTATCAAACGAAATGCTTGAAGAGAACGTTGAAAGATTCTTGACATTGGAAGATTTTTGATTATGATGTTAACGCTGGATTTAATTCTGGTGATTA
>DBYN01000008.1:253-62154 GCA_002310415.1 Alphaproteobacteria bacterium UBA1185
GGTCGTCGCCAGAATTAAATCCAGATGATATAAAAACCGAAATTTGAACGCCCCACAGATTGTTTGTGGGGTGTTTTTTTTATGTCAAAAAAATACCATATCAAGACTTTGGTTTTATTTCAGAAATAATTCTCTCCACCTAAGTGGGTAACCCCCATCCCTGCTGCGCCGTACTCCCCCCTAAGGGGAGAATTGATATCTGAAATAATCCCGGAAATCTGCGGGGTTGGGCGGGCAGTATAAAGTTTGGTGTTATGATGGTGAATATGATGCTGAAACCGGTACTTGTGTTACTGCATCCAATGTATTTGTATGTAATCCAGAAACTGGTGGTACATTTACGGTTTTAGATGCACCTATGTGTTTAAAAAAGGGGTTACCTCAAAACAACGATGTTGGGTTAATAACAAAACGTGATAATCAGACATATCATATAATGCTATCAACCACAGACCGGGTGATACATGAAGGTTCGTCTAACAAGTTGGTGGTTATTGGTTCTAATACAACTTGGTATGCATACGATGAGTCGGTGGAATAAGCAAATTCAAATTTTTTTACCGACCGGGATTTTCGTTTGCTTTTAAAATGTTTTCGGCATTCACCATCATATAACTTATATCAGAACGTTTATATGTTGGGTGTCTTTGTTGTACCATGCGAATAATTTCGTCATGATAATCTTGGTTGTACAAATCAATGAAATTTTGCTTCGTAATAGCGTTGATTGCGCCAATTAGTGAATTTAAAATGCTATGTTCATGATCAAAACTTACAATATCATTTGTTAAAGACTTGCCGCCAACTATATTAAAATAATGCGGTAATTCGCCGTTTAACATAAAGTTGTCATACCAGCCGGCTTTTTGCAATTTTTTTATAAATACACTTATATTCCAAGTCAAATTTACAATTTCATCAGGTAAAAAATCTTTTGTTTTATGGGATTGGTTTTGCTTGTAAGTATAATCAAAATATAAAATATCGTTTTTATTTGCCCAAATAAATGGCGATTTAGTGCCGAATCTAACCGGATTATAAGACATTTCATACCACAAAGCATTACATATAATATCATTATTCAAATCACCAACATACATTTTTTGTGCTTTATGCGTTCGTAATGCTTCGTTATAACAATCATCCAATGCAGCGCCAGACCAATTACCAAAATACATACGGTTTGGATTGTATTGAATAATTTGTTTTAAATGATGTGATTGCGCTTGCATACAGAAAGCCTTTTGTCTTTATATTATCAATGTAAGACACGAATTTGGTTTTGTCAATCTTTTTTGTTGCATTATTGAAAATATAGGCTATGATGAATAACAAGAGAGAATAAACAAAAGGTTAGAAAAATGAAAAAGATGTTATTAATGTTTGTTTGCGCTGTTGTTGCATCTGCGTCTGCATTCGCATCAGATTATTACAAGGCGACAATAAATACTTGTGATGAAGCACAAATGCGTGCTGCATTGGACAAGGCGGCTTATACAAATCGTTCTGTGGTTACAATAATCGAATGTGAAAACGGTGTTGTAAAAACAAAAACTATGCCAAAGCCAAAGTGTAACACATGCAATGCATGCAATACATGTGAACCCAAAGAAGAAGTTGTTAAACGTGAATACTTTGTTCGTGAAACAGTTCAACAATATAAACCAGTTGTTCAATATGTTCCATCTGGTACTTATACACGTGTAAGACCAACATGTAATCATGGTTGTTAATGTAAAAAGCAAAATTTAAACCCCGATTGAAGCCAATCGGGGTTTTTGCAACGCCCCAACCACGGTAGTGGGACATTGATGGTCTACTACTCAACTCGCCGTCGAAATAATTTCTTTGGAGTTGCCGTGTCATAGACATCCATATTATGTATTATTTATCTGCGCTTTGCCATAAGTATGAATTCTTAAAAAACTTAAAATCTGTACCCAACAGATAAGCCAGCAAAATTAAAACCTTCGTTACGTGGTGTAAAATTGCCGTTTGAAAAATGAACAGTAAATAATTCTACATGCCAATTATCAGATATATTTTTTCCAATAAAGAATTTTTCTTTGAATACTAAACGGCTTTCCACCCAATAATCGCGGAAATTACGCATAAAAGGTCCAATACCCAATCCTAAATACCAACCATCATATTGTAACAAAGCAGTATCAACAGAAATTCCAATTCCCATAAAAGATAAACCAGAATTAGAACGATAAGCAAAATTTTGACCGACGTTTAAATTTAATCTGGAATCCAAACGAAAGAACTTTATTGGTTGACTGTATTGCAACATAATAAAAGTCTGTGGATTAAAATCCCAAATTCCGGGTTGAATTAATTTTAATAACGATCCAGACCCAACACTTTGAGCGGCATAAAAAGTCATAGAATTTATTTTATCGCCAAACATAACGTTGTATTCTGCGATTGCAGGATATACAACAAACAAAGTTAACAAAGATATTAAAAATTTTTTCATATCAAGTATGATAAAAACAAAAAACGATTCGAACAATAAAAATAAAGTTGATTTTATACCCGAAATATAATTTTTATTGTTTACACAGTTGTCTAAAAATGTTATAATTTTTTTAAGTGAAGGAATATTATGTGCTGTAAGCCCCGCAAATCTGGGCTTTGTTGCGTGTAATAAAAAGTCAGGAGATTTCAAATGAGTGCTCGTATAAATGCAAATTCATGTAAAAATGCGCTGGGTGCTGTGTTTTTATTGGCTACTGCATTTTTCGTTTGTTCGACATTTATTTCAATGCGTTCTGTTTTAGCAGACCCAATTGCGCCAACGAATCCGGCGGGTACGGGTGTTCAGTCTGGTCGTCAAAGTCCGCGTTCTACATCGCGTACATCTAATCGTACGATTTCTCGTTCAACTGTGTCACGTTCCAAGGCAGGTGCGACGGTAACACCAACGCGCTCAACTGTATCGCGTGCCAGTGTTAGTCGGGCTGCAACGTCGCGTGCCATAACACCAACACGTCCAAATGCGACGGTGGTCAGTCGTGGTGTTTCTTCGCGTAGTCAATCTTCTCGTGGACAATCGACACGTGGAACAACAAATAATCGTGCGGTTCGTGCGCGCAGTGGTGCGAATGTTGCGCGTGTAAGTGCGACGGGCAATGTTATGTCTGGTAACAGTCGTGCCAGTGTTGGTGCAAACCAATCTTATTTAAACAGTAGATTGTATACGGGTAATTATTCAAATATTATTGATTCTACAACTGGTTTGATATCGGCTGAGGCATATTCGAATTGTATGGATGCGTATTATACATGTATGGATGAAATTTGTACTGCGCGTAACGCGGCCAAGGGTCGTTGTTCATGTGCGGGACGTGCGGAAAAATTCTTGTCCAGTGAAGAAGCATTGCAACGTGCAAATGAAGAATTAATAACTTTGTCTGGTCAATTGTCTTTGTTGATTTCTACCAAGGGCAAAGGCGAAGATTTGATTGCGGCATTTTCGTTAACTGATGCTGAAAAGGTTATGAATTGTGTATCATGGAAAGATGCTGTTGCGACTGCGGGTTCGACAACCGCTGTTTCGACCAGTGATGGCACAACCAAGAACATATCTCATGATGATTATTTAAAACAATGGTGCAAAGATCATTTGTTGTTTGATTACCAAAATAACGAATGTCTGGACGGTATCAAAACAACGGCAGGAAGCGAACATGGCCCGTCTTATTGTTATGAAAGTGGTAATGATTTTGGGTTTAATTTGGCAGATTTGGGTTCAGAAACATCATCAACATCCGACATTTTGGCGCAATTGAAATCTTGGGCTGATGCCAAAGATTTAGCGAAACAGTATGTGAACGATGATGGTACTTTGTTGACTCAATATACAAGATTGGATAACAGTGTTAATGCGTTGATATATAATTCAGAATCAACCAGTACATCGTCATTGGATAATTTGGCAAATAAATGGGGTTATAAATTATTTGAATATGCACACAATAATGTATGCGGACGCGTTTTGGATTCTTGCTTTAATGGTATTTACGAAGCATGCGGTACCCCAATTACTGTTATAGATTCTGACGAAGTAACGCATTCGAAATGTCAAAATGGCGCAACGACATCGTGTCCATTTAATTTCAACAGTTATATCAGTGTTAACAGCGAAGGTGATGTGGAATTAAACGAACGCAGTACGACAAATACGACGGCATATACATCTGCATCATGTTTTGGATATTCCAGTACGAAAACAACATCAACCGGAACTCGTTCAACATCGTCATCAACTGACCCATATGCGAATTTACGTGGCCCGGTTGCGGATGCCCGTCGTTCTATTATGCAGAAATATTTATTGGATTCGAATGCCGCATGTGATGTGTATGGCGACGCATTAAAAACAACTGCACAAAATATTAATTATCAAAAGGTTGCCGCACAACAGGCATTGCAACAAAAACGTTTAGAATTTAAAAAGGAAGAAGATACCTCGACACGCAGTAATTGGGAAACTTATGCAACTAATTTCTCTACGTGTCTTGATGAAATCTGGGATTGTTATTATAATGCTGATTCTGATTGGACCACTGCAAGGGTTAAAACTTATTGTGCACAAAAATCTAATGTTCCACATTGCTATGAAACTATGATTTGTTCTCCGTCTAACCGTGGTTTACAGGCCGTTATTGACGAGGCTGATTCTAAAAATTGCACTTTCTCTCAAAATTTCAGAAAAAATACTTGTCGGAATATCACCACTATATCTGAAATCCTTTATGGTGCGGGTAGCACTGTTATGAATGCAAGCGCTTATGATGCGTTGATTTATTCTGATGATGATAAAGCGGATATTAATTCTTACGAACTTCGTGAAGCATGTTTGCGACAAGCGGGCGCAACAACCATTCGTGAATGGAAGAATGCTGATTATATCCAATGTACATCTGCAGAATTGAGTTCGATTCCTAATGCAAAGAAGGGGTACAAGGAAACATCGTTATTGCATGTGTGTCAACATATTACCGAATGCGAAGTCGGATATGATATTGCAGAAGACGGAAAATCTTGTATAGCACATCAATGTGATGCCAATGTATATAAGACAACAACAGGTGATGAGTGTGCTACTGGTTATGTAAAGGATGATGATAGTTCATGTACAAGCCCAGAAGGTACCAAATATGCGTGTAAGGCACGTACGTGTTCTGGAATAACGGCAACAGTGGCAAATGGTTGTCCTGATGGTTATAACTTAGATTCTTCATCAGATCCATGTGTAGGACCGTCCGGCTTGGAATATGCTTGCACTGAAAATACATGTGGACCTACATATATTGCAAAGACAGATTCTGACTGTGACCTTGGTTATGTAAGGGATATGAATAAGTCGTGTACAAACTCAGAGGGTACCAAATATGAATGTAAGGCACGTACGTGTTCTGGGCAAACAGCACCCGGCGGCGGTCCTTGTTCTGATGCTGGTTATGATGTTGATTTAACTTCGGTTCCATGTATTGAAAGCGATGTTCTTAGATATCAATGCGTCCCGCATGTTTGTGGCGATGAATATATAACAAGTAATCCAGCAACATATGATTGTGGATATGGCAGATATGTAGACGTAGACTCAGCATCTGTTTGTACAACCGCAGGTATCAATATGTATAAATGCAAAAATTATGAAATAGAACTTACATATATGTGTAATTCAACGGATGGTGTTATTGGTGCAAAGACACAAAATGTTGATATGGCTGATCTACAATCTAATGTTACTAAAGTCCATTCTGTACAAAGTGTGTGTAATACTGTTGCCGATAAATCGGCATGGAAATGTACAGATTCCAACGGTACGGTAATACATTTACTTGGAAATGCACAAATGAAACAACAGCGGTTATTTACTGAATATGGTTATCATATTACAAGTGATGAAACGTTTGTTTGTGAACCAGAGGTTGCTGTTACGTGTAATAATAATAAGTTCTTGTGTTCTACAAACGGTACTTATACTGAATTAGATGGTTTGATTGATACAGAAGCAACATGTCCTGCATGGAATAACTTAAATGCTTGCCCTGAATCTGAGGATTGTGGTTATGGTGTTGTGTATGTGCCTTACAATGCTGGTGAGGTTGGTTATAAAAACTACGATATGTTGCAAAATGTTTTGAGCAACGAAGTGGGATTAAAATACACAGACTCTTCGCTAGTTGTTACGGGGGTTCCGCTTAATAAGTCAACACAGGACGGGTTATCTGTTTGTAAATGCCCAGAGGCTACTTCTTTCAATGTTGATGGTTGGCGATACAAATTTAAAACTAATACAGATTTCATACATCTGAATTTTACAAATTTTAACACCATATACAACAACAACAAAAATGATTACAATATCAATAATACTCTTAGATGTAATATGCTTTTTGATGGGTGCACAAAGGCTTTCTTGTATATAACTGCTGACTCTAATCCGGTTGGTGTTAGTGATTGTGTTACTCATACCTTTGATATTGAAGATAATACGTTTAATAGAAGGTGTGTAATACAAGTAAGCGCAAATGATAGTGGTAAGTGTGTTTGTCCAAATTCGATTCCTTTGGGCGGTGGAGATCTTTCTATCAAAACCATCTATGATGCCTATGGTGAACCCATTTGTGTACCTGCAGAGTAAAATGATTCCCCGCCTTTTGGTGGGGGATTTTTTTATGGTTCTGGGCTGAAATAAAACTTGTTATACGGATTTGCATAAATTTTTAAACAAAAGTGTTGACTTTTGATATATTTTATATACAATTTGCATAAAAGTTTCGTCAAATGCGGAATTTTAATACAAGAACAAATATAAAAAAACAAGAGAAAGAAACAATGTCTATATCTGCTGTCTTTCAAACCGGGGGCAAACAATATCGCGTAACAGAAGGCGATATTATCAAAGTTGAAAAACTGAATGCTACTGGTTCGGTTACTTTTGACCAAGTTTTAATGGCTGGCGACAAAGTTGGTACACCATTTATTGATGGCGCATCAATTGTTGCTGATGTTGTCGAACAAAAACGTGATAGTAAAGTTTTGGTGTTCAAGAAAAAACGTCGCCAAAATTACCGCAGAACTGCCGGTCATCGTCAGTTTATCACTGTTTTGAAAATTAAATCAATCAAGGCCTAATCACAGACCACTAAAAAGTAAGGAGTTTAATTATGGCACATAAGAAAGCTGGTTCTGCTTCTACAAACGGACGTGATTCAGCCGGACGTAGATTGGGTGTGAAAAAAAGCGGCGGCAGTCGCGTCATACCTGGAAATATCATCATTCGTCAACGTGGAACATCGGTTCATCCTGGATTGAATGTTGGTATGGGCAAAGATCATACTTTGTTCGCAAAAATTGCTGGTATCGTTTCATTTAAGCGCGGAAACGGTGACAGAAAAACTGTTTCTGTTTTACCAGACGAAAAATAAGATTATCATTTCCTTTTGATAATATTTGTCGTTTTTCCGCCGATTTTATCGGCGGTTTTTTAATTTTTATTTCCTTCCCAATAAGGGCAGAATTAATTTTAAAACCGAAATTAATTATGCCAAAAATACAATATGTTCTTTGTTTTCAATTTTTTTTATGTTATAATATAGGGCAAGGAAATGAGAAAAATTGCATTGCCATTTTTTGTGGTCGCTTTGTATGCTGCGGATATCTTGGCGGCGGGTGATGTTGCTATATCACGTGTGATTCCGGGTAAAAGTACCGGTTTAATTGAAAATTCAGATGTTGCACAAAACGACAAAAATATTATGAATCGCGCTGCGCGTCGTGTAAATACTGGAATGTCGGCGGAATCTAAGTCTGTTTCAACGCGTGGTGCAACACGTATGGTTTCTAAGTCGGCGGATACACCCGTTAATAAAAATCAATCTAAGTCTGTAAACGTTATTTCTCGCGCAGTAAATGTGCAAAAAAATGATTCAACCCGTTCAACTTTGGAAGATGGCGTAAATACGGTTGGGCGAAATGCTCGTGTTGATGCGGCTGGTATAAATAATACTGCCGCGGTAAGACGTGCGGGTTTAACTTTGCGCACCACAACGGCAGAGGTTGGTGGTCGTGCCAAGATTATTGGTACAGATAGACAAACTGGTTCTAACGTTGATGAACAGGTTAAAAGTGTTCATGGTCGTGTATCTATGTTATCGTCTTTGAATAGAAACAAAAGTAAAACTACACCGGTTGTTACGGCGGATGCATTAAATACTGCGAAAGATATTTTGGAAAAATCTGCGGATTTAAATAATACGTGTCAACAGCAATACAACGAATGTATGGACCAATTTTGTGCTGTTGTCGATGACAATCAAAAAAGATGCAGTTGTTCTGCTAATATCGCGCGATATGAAAAGGTTCAAAAGGCGGTCGAAGCGGCAAACACAGAATTAAACGATGTTGCACAGCGGATACGTTATGTTGGTCTGTCTGCGGATGAAATTCGTGCAATTTTATCTGAAACCGAAGCCGAAGAAGCAATGAACAAGACGACAGATACCAGTGCAAATCGTTTATTGCTTTCTGAAATTGCGGATATGATCAAAGATCCGTCTGCGACAACGTCATCTGGTGACGCGGGTAACAGCAGTTTGGGGACTATTTTAGATTTGGATTTTAATTCAAATTCAGATTCTACGGAAATTTTTGGCTTGGATATGAATTTTGGTTCTTCGGCGGGCGATATTGCAAAAAAACGTGGTAAAGATTTATATAAAGAAGCAACCAAACGTTGTAAATCCGTTTTGGCTAATTGCAAAGAAGCGGGTGGTACAGAAACACAGATAACTGGCAATTATGATTTGGCGATTGACAAAGATTGTATTGCTTATGAAAAAGGGTTGGACAAATTAAATAAAACATTGGTGTCTAATGTACGCAGTGCGAATTTAATGTTGCAAAAGGCGCGATTAACTGTATTACAAGACAAAAATCAATACGACGCTCGCGGATGTGTAAGTGCGCTGGAAAAATGCATGGTGGACGATATGGTCTGTGGCAAAGATTATGTCAAATGTCTGGACCCATCAAAAACATACATAGATGACAATGGTAGTGTTGTATTGGGCAAAAATATTACCAAAGTTATGTCATTAGCAAACAAAGATGTTTCAAGTATAACCGCGGACAGTTTAAAAACGGCGTATTCATCTGGAAGTACGAATTGTCAGGAACCAAATTGTATTATAAATTATTTGCTGGCTAAAATTGGGACGGGCGCGACGGTTAAAGATGGTGGTCTTTGTCGGCCGGTTTTGGACAGATGTCAAAATTATACTTACAAGACTACCGAAAAGACATCTAAATATGAACCATATAATGATGTTGTTGTAAATTATATCCAACGTGCAATGGCAAATATCAAAGCGGCACAATCAAAGATAGTTTATGATTATGCCGCCGAATGTTTAGAAGATGTGTCCGATTGTTACAGTGACCAAGTGGGTCAGGTTACGTCTTTGGGAACAACAACAATAAATGTGGACAATATTTACAATGTTATGCGTGGCGCATGTCGCGGTATCGCAACAACATGCGGATACGCATTGGGGGTAAAAGACGAAGAAATTCCTTCTGATACATGTTCGAGCCCAATAACCGATTCTTGTCGTGATAATGCTGCCATTAACAAAACATCCATTTTATTCGCTGAATCGTTATTATGCCCAGCAAATTCGTCGTTTAAAAAAGATGGGGTCAGTAGTAGTAGCAGTTTTGCTAACAGAACGTATAAGGGGGCAGTAAATAGCAATTGTGTATGTAACGATGGGTTCAGTGTATGGAATGGGCAATGTGTGACACAATGTGAAAAAACTTGGTATCGTGATGAATATGGTCAATGTCAACAATGTCCAGAAGGCCAAACAGGTAAGGATAATAGCAATAAAGATGCTATTGAGTGCAAAAACATCTCATAAACTTTATACTTTATTTCTTTGGATTTAATAATTTATCCATAAATTGTTCGTGGATTTCCAATTCGTCCGCAGGCACCTGAAATTCGCGTTTTGGAAAATCGACACCAATTTTCGGATGTTTTAAAAATGCAGCGTGTTGTTCGTCCATAAGTTCATTTATATCTTGCGCTGGTGCGGTGTTTTCCAATTCCAGATACACATGTGCCAATATTTCCGCGTCAATTAATGCACCATGCGCATCTGCACGTGCGGTCAAAGACACCCCAAACCATTTTGCCAATGCATCCAAAGTGTATGCCTTGGGGCCAAATACACGATTACGGGCAATAACGATGGAATCCAGCATCTGAGTTCGTGGAATTGGGTTTAAATGCAATCTTTCCAATTCATAGTTTATAAATGGAAAGTCAAAATCCAGACCATTATGTGCAACAATTTGTGAATTACCAATAAATTCCAAAAATTTTGGCGCAACCACAGACATTTTGGGTTTATCTTCCAAAAAAGCATTTGATATTTTATGCACCATATACGTTTCTGGTGGAATGATTTTGCCTTCTGGATTTATATATTCGTGAAATGTATTGTCTGTTAATTTGCCGTCAACCAATTCCACAGCGCCGATTTCAATACAACGATCACCACGCATATATTCGAAACCAGTTGTTTCTATATCAAAGCAAATTATTCGTGCCATAATTCAATCCGTATTTTATCAAACAAATTGATTGTATAGAAATCTTTTATAAATTACAATAAACAAAATTGGAAAAATAATATGCATTATATGGATAATCTTAACGATGAACAAAAATTAGCCGTAACAACAACATCTGGGCCACTTTTGGTGCTGTCTGGGGCAGGAACCGGCAAAACACGTGTTTTAACATCCAGAATTGTACATATTTTAAGTGAAAAATTGGCATTGCCATGGCAAATATTGGCATTGACTTTTACAAACAAAGCCGCCAACGAAATGCGGTTCAGAATTGCACAATATTCTGAAATTGCTCATTTATGTGGCGATTTGTGGATGGGGACTTTTCATTCGGTGTGTCTGCGTATTTTGCGTTATAATTATTCATATGTCGGTCTTCAGGGTAATTTTTTGATTTATGGTGAAGATGACCAAAAATCTGTATTAAAACGCGTTATAAATAATCTTGGCTTGGATACCAAAGAATTTAATCCCTCTGATTGGGTTGAAAAAATATCCTCAATCAAAGACAAAGGTATATATGATTTTGAGAAAATGTCTTTGGCTGCTGTTACACATAAAATATTGTCCGCGTATAACGCAGAATTGACCCGACTGAACGCAATTGACTTTGGTGATATAATTTTATACGTTTTAAAATTATTCGCGTTAAATTCCGATATATTGCATAAATATCAATCTCAATTTAAATATATTTTGGTTGATGAATTCCAAGATACTAATGCTGCGCAAATGATGTTGTTAAAAATGTTAACTATGGATATCGAAAATCCAAATATTTGTTGTGTGGGTGATGATGACCAATCTATATATTCGTGGCGTGGTGCAGAAATACGAAATATTTTGGATTTTGAAAAAACATATCCTGGGGCGAAAATAATCCGTTTGGAAACCAATTATCGCAGCACTGGAAATATACTTGGTGCGGCTAATTCATTGATAAAGCATAATACTGGACGTTTGGGCAAAGATTTAAGATGTTCATCAAATCAAAATGACGGCGAACCAGTGTATTTTTTATCTTTGCCAAACGAATGGGACGAAGCGCGCTTTATCGCAGATACTGTTATCAAATATGGTAATAATAATTTTTCAGATTTTGCGATATTGATTCGTGCAGGTTCTTTGTCGCGCACTTTTGAAGAAGAATTTACTTCGCGTAATTTACCTTATAAATTAATTGGTGCAACCAAGTTTTATGACAGGGCAGAAATTCGTGATGCAATTGCTTACATAAGATTATTGGTTTATCCATTTGATGATATTTCTTTTGAAAGAATTATTTCTAAACCCAGCAGAAAAATTGGACCTGCTGCGATTATTAAATTACGCGAAAGCGGGACAAGTTTAATGGATGGCTTAAAGAATGCTAAATTATCGGCTGCGCAAAGATTAACCGCTGACGATTTTTTGCACGCTTTTGATTTTGATTGGCAAAATATGACACCAAAAGATGCTGTAACACAATTATTAGAAAATTCAGGATATATGAATATGTGGCGTCAATCCAAAGATGCAGATGCCGAAGAACGTATAGAACATATTCGTGAATTGATAAATAGTGTTGTTTCAAAATATGATACTTTGCCGGCGTTTTTGGAACATGCCGCATTGATGATGACTGATGATAATGATAATGAAAACGAAGACAAGAATGTCGTCAGTATTATGACAATCCATGCCGCCAAAGGATTGGAATTTAATACTGTATTTTTACCAGCATGGGAAGAAGGTGTTTTCCCAAATGATAAAACCACCAAAGAAGGTGATTTAGAAGAAGAACGTCGATTGGCATATGTCGCAATAACCCGCGCACGTGTGCGTGTTATAATTACAAGTGCTATGGTGCGGTCTGTATTTGGACAACGACAGTATCAATCTGAATCGCGGTTTGTTAATGAAATAGATAAACGTTTTATGAATATTCAAGGACACGATTATTCGTACAAACCCATTTCTTGTAATGTACAAAAAAATAAATATAAACCAGAATCTATTATTGGAAAAATGGTTTCTCATTCAGAAATGGGAAACGGTGTTGTCATCGCAGAAAATGGTAACACATTGACAGTTGCTTTTAAATCCAAAGGCATCAAAAATGTTGTACGTGATTTTGTAAAATTTATTTAATTTTATTTTTTAAACCAACCTTTGACCGTAATCGCGGCATTTTTTGTTTTATTAGCTAACAATTTAACTTCTGTTTCTAATTTTTTACCAAAAGAATTGTCTATTTCGCCACCGATTTTTTTCGCCATACTGTCGGATTGACCAGCCAGGTATAAAACTAAACAACCTGTTAACAACGTAGTTATCATAGATCCCAATGTAAATTGATTATTCGCATCTGTTACAAGTATTGTTGATAACAATATCGCACAAATGGCAATCACAACAGACAGCCCAACAAAATATATAGTTGCATTTATAAAGACAGCCAACACCGCTGATAATTTTTTCGTTTTAAATACTGCAAGAAATCCGTCAAATATTTGACCAACATAATTTTTTTCTGAATTTTTTGGCATCGCTTCTGCCAAGGCTGTAAAAGGTAACATTAACAAAGTCAAAAATAAACTTACAACAACACCCAGTGTCATAAAAGCATATTTAAATATACATTTGATAAATATGAAAATAGAAACTATACCAACAAGAACCATTGTGATACTGTGTCCAAATCCATGTATAATCCATTGAAATCCAGTTTTTGTTGCAGTGTAAAAGAATACAGAAATACGGGATGGTAAACACATGATATTTGCAGCAGTATCTGCATCAACCAATAATTTTGACGTATCATTATTGTTAACGTAATTGTGAATGGCTTGGCAAGTGTCAGGAATGTTTACATCATAAAGTTCTGCAACAGAACCAAATATAAAATCGGATAAATATGTCCCCAGTGCCAATATCGGTGAAACAATCATAGAAAATATTTTGGCTGGTCCGTATTGTAAAACAAGAATCCAGATACCAATAGTAATTCCTTGTTTAAAAATATTATATATAACTTGCTTGTAATCACCAGATTCGCGCATAAATTTATATGCTTCCAACCCAACCCAAAAAGCATACATAACCAATAAAAATAAAATTGTAAATCGAACCAAAGACATTTGTAAAACGATATCAATTGTAGATAAAGCCTGCATCAGCATTAAACCAAGTCTTGCTTCTATGGGTACGAATGTTGTTGAATTTACATTTATTTTTGGGTCAAATTTTTGTGCGTCTGTGGCAATAGTATTATTAAATATATCTATGCTTTTTCGAACAATAAAGCTACTGGGTTCAGACATAACAGTTGATACATCAGAATCTGCAAAAGATAGGTTGCATATACAACATATGCATAAAATGCAAATCAATAATCGTGACAAGAATTTAATAATTCGCATTTATTTACCCTTTGTTTTTTGTAAAGAACCTTTGATGAAATTAAATATCTTTTCTGGTGCTTTGACAGTAGTTTTACCAAAACTTTTAAGCCAATCACCATAATTAAATACTTCTTTGGTTTTATCACCAATTAATTTATCTATTTCTGGTGATATAATCCAAAAATATAAGAATGCGATTCCAATCATAAAGACCAAAAATTCGAAACCATTATCCATAAAATCAAAAGCATGTGGATATTTTCTTGTTATAACTGATTTCTGCGCATTAAAACAAGCAACAAATTTTTCTTTGTTCATTTCATTGTTAATCAACGAAACTTTTTCGCATTCAGAAAATACAGCCATAACAGACATCGTTTGTGTGTCTTTGTTTTCAATCGTTATTTGTCCAAAAAGCGGTGGCATAATAGTTGTAAATCCATCCATTGGCTCTGGATATAAACTGTCCGCAGAAAAATATACAATTGCGTATACTAAACAAACTTTTAAACTGATTTTAATTATACTTACCGCCGAATTTACCAAAGTTTTTATCGCACTATTGGTTAGACCCGCGGCTGTTTTCCACACTTGTTCAAAAGCACTGGCTGCCAACAAAAACGGCATAAATATAATTATAAATATCAACTTAAAAATTACATTTAATACTTGGAATACCAAATCAAATCCGATGATTAAAAAAGCAAGAACCAACGCAAAACCCGCAAGCCACGTAAATAACCCGCCACCCAATCCTAACCAAGAATAATTCATTAATGCGAATCCACCGCCTGCACCAGCCAACATAACAGTATTTAAATTACCCATAACACACATAAATGGTTTTAATACAGACGTCAAAACATTTTCAGAAGATTTTGCATCTAATTCAATTTCACAATGCGCATTGCTGATAACTTCTGTTGTTGCCATAGATAGTGCAGAACCTGTGTACATAACGGGTGCAACTGTTATATTAGTTATTGTTTTTAATGCATCTGTTCCACCCCAATTTAATGCGCCAATCAATGCGCCTGCAATCATAACACGAAGACCTGTTCGCCATACTTTGTCAAACCATTTTGAAAAATCTAATTTGGGTTCTTTACCCGATAAATCTTTTATATCTTTGGATGTTGCTTGTTCATATAAATAAGATATCGTATGTAAAATAATGAATATACCAAATCCAATTGCCATTAATATCCACAGATTTTGAACGATACCATTCCAAAACATTTCTGTAGCGCGACCGATAACATCAAATAAATCTGAAATGTATCCACATAAAAAACATCCATTTGCAGACGCGATATCACCATCTTGCACACCAATTTGTTGCATAAATGTATTAAGACTTGTGTACGATAAAGATGCACCGCCAATAGATGAATCCAGATACCAAATACCAACACCAAACACTGTTACCACAGTTAAAATTTTTATTATCCAAGATATTATAATCGTCCACATATTTTTTAATTATTTTTCTTTTTTGTTTGTATCCGGGTGTGTATATTTTTTGCCAATTGTTTTGCCTGATTTGCAACAAGGTTGGTTAAATGCAAAGCATTTTCACCCATTGGTTTAGAATATTCATTTTCTTCGGATACACCAAAAGCAGCCATTATCTCTTTTTTGATGTTCGGTATTTGTCCTATAAGATAACTTAGAACAAAAAGCAAAACAATTGCACCAAAAAAAGTTATTTGCACAGAATTTGGGTTATCAAAATTAAAATTAAATACGGAATCAGATATGTTTGTGGCAGAATTAACATCAACACTATGCCCGTTTAAATATCCATGCACCAGTATTATCAAAATTGTATAAGTAAAAATAGTGGTAACAACAGAAACAATAGCATTGATAATTTTTTTAATTTGATTACCACCTAAACTTTTTCCAATATTTTTCATCCATTCTGGAACACTAGATGCATCGCGGAATATAAAGAATATCAAAGACAATGGAAAAAAGAATGCAAACATAGCCATAGACATAATTATATCCATAAAACAGAAAGAATATTTTATAAACCATTGAACAAACTTGTACGTTAAAAACAATCCAACAAAAAATATCAAAAGACGTTTGATTACAAATGCTATACCGATTTCTGTTAGTTTAGGTAGTGTAAATGTTGCTTCCATTATTTCAATACCAACTTTTATATACACTTGGAAATTAGCAACATTTGTTTGTAGTATTTTAATAATCGTATCACGCAATTCTGATGTAAAAAAACCATCTGGATTTAATTTAATTGCTGAATAATTATCAGGGACATTTGTGTTATCTGGTAATAACGCTTCGGAAAATTGTAACGTGATTGCTGCAACTGGTTCAAAAGTAATTTTAGAAATAAATCTGGGTACAGTTACACCCAAAGTCAACAAAGATAATATCATTAGTGATTTTATTAATACGGGTTTTAAAGATTTGTGAAACCATGGGTCTTCCATTCCAGATTTCATATTTTGCCAAACAGCATTTAAAACATAAAAACCAAATAGAACACTGAAAAGAACAACACTAATCACACTTAATCTGGAATATATCGCCGCCGCAGCATTTGATACAATAGCAAACAGATAATCAAATATTGGACAAGTCCAACATTGAAATCCATTCCTTATCAAAATATCCGTTAATCCCTGCATGCTTTTATTCTTTTTTATGTCTCAGATGAAGTAGATTTTTTTGAAGGTAACCGTTCTTTTGCTTTCTTTACAATCGTTTTAACTGTTTCGGGGCTTTTCTTTATTTTCTCGAATGCACGTTTGCTGGTTGCTGTTACGTTGTTATACAAATCAGAAGATACGCCAGAATACAAATTTAACCTTTCGCGAGTCATTTTGAAAATCGCATACATCAAGAAAAATGTTAAAATAGAAGATATCCATAATAATGATTGATTTCCAAAACCTTCTGCTGTATTTGCAGTGGTTGAACCGTCTATAACAGAAAAATCAAACAAAGCACGCACTAGTGCAACGTTAATACATAATATAAACGCGCATGCAATCATTGTAATAACTAATTTTTTTAATGCGGTTATTATTTGGTCAAATGCAGGTAACACATCAAACCATTTATCAGATTTTTTTGCAACCCAAGTTAACACTTTAAAAGGATACATAATTAAAGCAAAACAAAAATCAAAAATTCCCTGAATTATAAGCAAAGCCATAAATAAATTAGACGACACAAATGAAGCAATTAATAAAACGCCAGTAATAATATTTAACAAACTTTTGCCCACAGATAAAATACTAAGTTGTGCAAAGCCTTGGGATAAAAATGAAAAACCGTATGCGATGACACGATTATTTTCTTTGGATATTGTGTACACAGGCTGAATTAAAAAATCACAACTTTTTTCAGATATCCATCCGCTTTCTTTAATTGACACTGGGCATACAGGGGCATTTGAAACATCAATATCAGCATTGTTTATTGTTTGTAAAATACTGTTAGTATAAATCGAGCCAAATTCTAAAAACGGATTAACCAACCATTCTGTAACATAAACTGGTTTAATTTGTAACAATACAACACCCGCCAGAATTGCGCGAAAACATGGTTTTAAAACATTTTCAATCACAGACCATCCATCAGCTTTGTTTTCCCACATTTCACCACCACCAGAAAAACCCATAAATCCCAACCAATCAGATGGTATAAACATTTTGAACAAATACAAACCCAGATATACACCAAGAAAAATGTAAATGAATAAGTATACTAAACCATTTCCGTTACCAACAAAATATTTATAAAGCGATATAGCAACATTCATCATAGTTTCCAATACTAACGGTATAAAATATGATAAATTAAAAGCATCCAGAAAACTTGTTTCGGCGTATGCAGATTCAGTAAATAAAAAACATAGCAAAAACGCCCCAAACAATAACGGGATGTGATTTAGATATTTACACAATTTTGATTTTAATTTATTCATTCTCTCTTTATTATTTTTTTATATATTGAATTATATCACATTTATAATAAATTATGATATAATTAAAATTATGAAATTGTTAAAAAAATTTTGGATTGCTTTTCTTGCATCAATGCCATTTGCTGCGGGCGCGGTTGCACCATTGGTTGTTGGTGGGGTTGCACTGGGTGTTGGGATAATTGGTGTTTCAATTTGGCGAACTGTTGCACCTGTGAATATAGGTGAAGCATTAAACTTTTTTTCATCTTGTTGGACGTGTCAAATATTTTCAGATGTAATGCTTGCTATGTCTGATTTGTTACCCGGGGTGTACAGTGCGTTGGGACGAATCGTTATACCAATGTCCGCAACATTATTGGTTGTTTTGACTGCATGGCGATTAATGTCTGGTTTTTTTAATATGAAAATGGAAGATGGATTTAAATTGCTGGGTAATTTTGGAACATACATTGTAAAATTATCGGTGTTAATCTGTTTGCTTTTATTGCCGTTGCCAAAAATAATAACGGGTGTTTTGGTTGAACCTGCACTGACTATTGGTACATCATTGGATTATGTTGTATCTGATAATAATAAATTTGCAGAATGTATGGTTGCAACCGCATTGGCAGACCCATCAACAGAATCACAAGAAATTGCATCCAAGGGCGCTTTTTCGCCAAAACTAAGACATCAATTGGCGTGTGAGTTGGCTAATATTCACCAAATAACGGGTTTGGGAATGACAGTTGGTTGGACCATGTTAAATATGGCTTTTAATACACAATATATGCACAAAGTTTTAAAGATACCTGTATTTCCAAATGTTCCTGTGTTTTTTGTTGGTTTATTAATATTAGTTTTATACTTTTTTGCTTTGTTACCAATACCGCTGTATTTTTTAGAAATTTTTATAAAATTATCAATGGATTTGGTTATGTTGCCTTTGATGTTAATGGCGTGGATGTTTGATGAAGACGGTTTTGCAATTTTTCCAAAAGGTGGTCGTACGATTCGTCAAATGATAGATGATGTTATCAAAGCAATTGTTGGAATTGCTTTGACTGTTGTATTTTTAACATTGTCTATTATGTTTATGAATGCATTGTTTGAAAATGCGAATGGGGTAAATACTTTACAACAAGCCATAACACAAAATAATTCAAAGATATTGATGGATGGGTTATTGTTGCGTAACAGCAGTTTAATTTTGATCGTTTTAATAGGTATATTCATAGCGATGTTTATGACTATGATTCCGCAACTGACCAAGATGATATTCAATATACAGATATCAGATGAATATTATAAAAAAGCGAAAGACGATTTAAATTTGTTATGGAATGGGGTTAAAAGATTTTTGCCGGGCAACAAAAAAGCAGATTCTTCAAAACCAAGTAGCGATTCTTCGTCTGGTGATGGCGGTATATTTGGTTTTGCAAATACAAACGATGCAAGTGCACATAAAACACCGCTTAAATACATTGAAACAACCGGAACACAATATATTGATACGGAAATACAACCAGATTCTAATACAGAAATTTATCTTAAGGTAAAATTGAAATCTGATCCAGCGGTTTTCTTGTTTGGGGCAAGAAGTGTCGCCCACAGTAATTCTTTTGCATTAGAATTGTTCCATAATAATGATTCTGCGTCAGTATATGCGGAATGGGGGTCAAACAACAACAGCATTGATTGTGGGCGTTCTTTGTCGTATAACGAGATAAACATACAAATGCGACGGTCTGGTACAAATGTATCAGTAATGTTCTTTGATGATTCGCATAATACAATATGTGATATGAAAGTACCGTTTCAAACGTTCCAGGCAACCTGTAATTTACTCTTATTTTGTTTGAATGAATATGGTAATCCGACATCCAGAAAAATTTCTTGTAGATTTTATTATTGCAGAATTTCGCAAAACGGAACCGATGTTCGTACATTTTTGCCTGTACTTGACAAAGATGGTATACCATGCTTGTATGATCAAATAGAAAAGAAACTTTATTATAACAAAGGCGCAGGTAATTTTATTGCCGGTCCAAAAAGGTAAATTTTTAATGTAAAAAACCCTGGAAAACAAGGCTTCCCCAGAAAAAAATAAAAAATCAAGTGCTTTATTTAACATTGTGGTCTTTTTTGAACAAACCGAATCTGATATAATTCACAGTGATGAGAAGTTTTCCGATTCTTTATTGGCCACGTGAAACAACTGGTAATTCTGATTACCAGTTATCTCGCAAGGTTATAAATACTGCCACAGGCATTATGCCTGATGTGATTACAGATGATTTGGATATAACCGGTATCTTTGACAAAAACGAAGATGCCGTTATATATTATCCTGTGTTTTGCGAATCTACGGGGTGGTGGGGCGAATTGTTGGGTGGAAATGGTGTTGTTGTGGATAAAATTATTGTTTCACCAGAATGCCAATTAATGGTTATTGTCCCGGAATCTGGGGCTAAATTGCATGGTGATAATCAATTGTTGGCTGCTGAAATCAGACCGTCCAGTGGTTTTTTCAAAAAAATGAATTCATCCATAGCCACTGTTGCTGATATGTTGGCGACAGATGCAGGAACAATATTGGCATTGTTTTCGGGCAAAAATCAGAATCGGTTTATAAATATTATCGAATCGACAGGAAATTCTTATTTGGGCTGTATTGGTCAGTATTAAAATAAATAACTTTATCTTGATTTTCATAAAAAAACAGGTATAATTCTCGGGCTGTAAATAATTTTACTAAATAAAAGGACACAAAGATGAAAAAAGGTATTCATCCAGAATATTATGAAATCAATGTTACAACAACAGATGGGAAAACCGTAAAAATGTATTCTTCTGTAGAAAAAGATTTGGTTTTGTCTATGGATAATTTAAATCATCCTGCATGGACTGGTCAACGTAACAATGATGCTGCCAAAGGTAAACGGGCTGCAGATTTCAAAAATAAATTCGCTGGATTTAAATTGTAATATTGGTGATTTATTATGGATTTGCTGATTAAAGGTTCAACAGAATTAAACAAGATGTTTGCAGCACTGCAAAATACTGCATCTGGTTTGCGCCATGATTTTGGCGAAGTTGAAAATCTTCAGCAATCTTTGCGTGGTGCGCGCGATTTTGTTGCCAAGGCATCTGCAAGAATTGAAGAAAGCATATTGGCTGATTTGCAGTTGGTTCGTCCATCGGCTGGGTTGTTGACACCAGACGTATCCAAGACTGGTGATGGGCGTGATGAATTTGTGTTGGCCTTGTCTGGGGCATCTAATTTTGTGCGTGGTAATTCGCATTTTGCAATATCTTTGGCGCTGCGGACGAACGGAGAAACAAAAATAGCTTTGGTTTATTCACCAATAGATGAACGGTTGTATTATGCAGAATTAGATGTTGGTGCATTTGTTTATTCTACATACCATTCTGAAAGAATTCATGTTTCCAATTTACAAGAACAGGGTGATTTAACGATTGGTTATAATACCACCGGTATACGGCCAATAATTGCTGGTAATGCGCGTGAAACTGGTTGTCCTGCGTTGGATTTGGCATGGGTTGCATCTGGAAAATTTGATGCTTTTGTATCTGATCCGTTGGATTTTGCAGAAATTGCTGCTGGTGAATTGTTGGTTCGCGAAGCGGGCGGAAAGATATCAATTGGTGGTGCTGATATTATCGCAACCAATGGCAAGATAGAATTATAAATTTTGATAAACGGCAATATGCCGTTTTTTTGTGTTAAACATTTCTTGCTTTTTTTTATATTTACAATAAAATCACGTTTATGAGATACAAAAACATATTACGTCGTTTTATTAACTTTATTTTTTGGTGCATTGTCGCCGGAATTGCTGGGTTGGCAGTGTTGGTTTTAATATATGGACATGATTTACCAGATTACAAAAAATTGGCAACATATACACCACCTGTGGCAACGCGGTTATATGCTTCTGATGGTTCTTTGTTGATTGAATATGCCGAAGAAAGACGTGTATTTATAGATTTTGAAGATATGCCAAAACAATTGGTAAATGCTTTCGTTGCAGCCGAAGATCAAAATTTTTGGACACATCCTGGAATAGATATCCAAGGTATAATTCGTGCAAGTGTAAATAATGCGATGCGTTTAATGGGATTTAATACTAAATTTACAGGCGCATCAACAATAACACAACAGGTTGCAAAAAATTTCTTTTTAACTTCGGACAGAACAATTTCTAGAAAAGTGAAAGAGGCGATTCTTGCTTTGCGTTTGGAACGCAGTTTTTCAAAGCAGCATATAATGACATTATATTTAAATGAAATTTTCTTGGGCGCGCGTGCGTATGGTGTTGGTTCTGCGGCATTAATGTATTTTAACAAGCCTGTAAAAGATTTGACTTTGTCTGAATGTGCTTTTTTGGCATCTTTACCAAAGGCACCAAATGACAGAAATCGTGCAGAAGAACGTAGAAATTACGTTTTACGTCGAATGGTTGATGATGGATACATTACAAAACAAGATGCAGAAATTGCTATGTCAGAACCGTTAAATATAAATTCTGGCTTTACAGCGCAGATGGAAATGGATTTTCAATATTTTGCAGAAGATGTTCGTCGTAAATTACTGGACAAAATTGGACGCGATACTTTATACAATGATGGTTTGTATATAAAAACAACTATTGTTCCGGAATATCAACGTGCTGCTGCTGCTGCATTGGCAAAAGAATTAGATTCTTATAATAAAAATAAATCTGAAAATGCACCAAAATTGCAGGGCGCAATCATAGCAATGAATCCGCATACTGGTCGTATAGTTGCGATGTCTGGTGGTCGTTCTTTTCGTGAAAGTTCTTTTAATCGTGCAACCCAAGCGTATCGACAAATTGGTTCAACAATAAAACCATTTGTTTATTTGGCGGCGTTGGAAAAAGGGTATAGTCCAGAAAGTTTGATTTTGGATGCACCAATTGTTGGTTGGCGCGAAAATAACAAAGAATGGAAACCTGAAAATTATGACAGAAAGTTTTTAGGAAATATCCCGTTACGTTTTTCGCTTGAAACATCGCGTAATGTCCCGACTGTTCGCCTGGTGGAACAAATTGGTGTGCCAAACGCAATTGAAACTGCACAGCGATTCGGTATTTATCCAGAAAATATCAATTCAAATCAATTTAATGAATCTTTGGCTTTGGGGGCGGGCGAAACAACTTTGCAGAAATTGGTGTTGGGATATTCTGCGTTTATAAATGGTGGACGTGTCATAGAACCAAAGATGATTGATTACATAGAAGACCGATATGGAAATATTATTGATGGAAAACCAAGTGTTCAAATTGATTGGAATGAATCTTTGTTGCCACCAGTTGATGAAGAAAAAAAAGAACCGTTATCTGATCCGCAAAGTTTATATCAAATTGTGTCTATCTTACAAGGTGCGGTAGAACGTGGTACAGGAAAACAGGCTCGCGTTTATGGACATACAATTGCAGGGAAAACGGGAACTACTAATCAAGTTAAAGACGTTTGGTTTGTTGGTTTTTCAAAAAATTTAATAGCAGGCGTTTATCTTGGTTATGATATTCCAAAACCTTTGGGGGCGGGTGCTGGTTCGCACATGGCTGCCCGGGTGTTTGCTGATTTTATGACAAAAGCATTACAAAATGAAAGTAATCAACCTTTTACTGTTCCTGATGGTATGACTTTTATACGTGTAAACCGTAATAATGGGGTTGCAGCATCCCAAGATTCAGATGGAATGATTATAAACGAAGTATTTAAACCTGGTCAAACCCCAAATCAACCACGAATAAACGGAAATCAAACTGAAAAGCCTGTGATTGGTGGTATATTTTAGATGTTGATATAATTTGTTATATTCGTTTATTTAAGATATTTTTTGTGATAAAATGCATAATGACAAAGGAAAAGGAGTTTTTATATGCTTACAAGTTTTTTGTTAAATAACAATTTTCAATTTTTTGCAAGTGGTTGGATGCAATTCGCCGCATCTTTTGGATTGGCATTTTGTATAATGTTGCTTTTTGGGCGCAGTTTTATTCGGTTGATGCGAAAATGGCAAGGCAAAGGTCAACCAATAAGTGAAAATGTTCCCTTAGAACACCAAAAGAAAGCGGGAACACCGTCTATGGGTGGTATTTTGATAATAATAGCAATTTTAATTTCGTCTTTGTTGTTTATGCCAATTTACAATATGCCTGCTTGGATTGCTTTAAGTTCTTTACTCGCTTTTGGTGCAATTGGTTTTGCAGATGATTACAAGAAAATTAAAAGCCAATCAAAGAAAGCGTCAAATGGTTTATCTCCGGCATTAAGATTGGGGTTAGAAGGTATGTTGGTAATATTGTTGGCGTATTTTATAAATAAAACAATGCCTGGATATGTACCGAATTTATCAATAGTATTGGGGTCAAGCATTATTTTGCCATTAGATAATTGGCAAATCGGTTATGTGTTTGGTATACCTTTGACATTGGGATTTTTGTACTATGTGTTTGCTTATTTTGTCATTTGTGGTTCTGCGAATGCAACAAATATAACTGATGGTCTGGATGGTATGTTGGCGAAATTGTATATGCCTGTTTTAATAGTTTTAGTTGTGGCATTATATGGTTCAACCAGAATAGGTTTTATGGATGCTGTTATGTTTTTACCTCAAACTAACGGATTGTATGCTTTATTGGGTGGAACGTTTGGTGCGGTTCTTGGATTTTTGTGGTTTAATGCCAAGCCTGCATCAATATTTATGGGGGATGTTGGGTCGCTTGCCTTGGGTGGTTTTATGGGAACGGTGGCAATGCTATTAAAATCTGAAATAATAATGGGGGTTGCTGCTGGAATGATGGTTTTGATTTTATTGTCATCGTTTATTCAAACTATGTGCTTTAAAATCACACGTAAAATAACAGGTACTGGCAGACGCGTATTTTTGCGTGCACCGTTGCATCATCATTTTGAAGAATTAGGTTGGCAAGAAACCAAGATAGTAGACAGATTTTTTGTTATATCTTTGTTATTTGCTGGCTTGGCATTAATCTTGTTAAAATTCGCATAAACACAGGGATTAAATATGTTCAGAATTACTCGCGGTGAAGACAGTAAGTTAACCAGTTGGTATTTTGAAATAGACCGAAAATTATTATTATTAATATTAGCGCTGGTTGCGGTTGGTATTATAACCATGTTTACTGCTGGTGCCGCCCAGGCTGCGCATATGCGACCCCAGCAACCATGGTTTTATTTTATTAAAAAAGCAATTCCATGGTATGTAATTGGTTTGGGGTGTTTATTTGGATTCAGTATGTTAAACAAACAAAAAGTTGTAAAAGTTTCAATAGCGATTGCATTGTTTGCATTTCTTGGTTTGGCGATAACAGTTGTACATCCTGTTGTTATGAAGGGCAGCGCACGTTGGGCGCATGTTGGGCGTTTTGGTTTTATGCCCGCGGATGTTTTAAAGCCTGCTTTTATCGTTTTAACTGCTTGGTTTTTAGCAAAAATGCGCAGTGTGTTTGGTGAAAATATGTTTTTAAATAAACAAGCGTGGAAATTTAATTGGCTAAGTTGGTGGCCATATTTGATTTTGTTTGGTATATGTACGTTTATTATATTCAGACATCCCGACATAGGAACTGCGACTTTGTATGTGTGCGTTTTGTTTGTGATGGCTTTGGTCGCGGGATTGCCTTTAAAGTTTTTGCCTGTGATGGGTGGTGTATTAGTATTGCTGGGTGCTGCTGCTATGACAAATTCGCATATAAGAAATCGTGCAATGCATATATTTAATATTGAACCGCGCAGTCAGGTCTGGTTTTCATTAAATTCTATACGGCATGGCGGTTTGTTTGGCAGTGGTGATAAAGCCTATGTCAAAGATGCGTTGCCAGAGGCAACGAATGACTGTGTATATGCTGCCATAGCAGAAGATTGGGGGGCAATAATTGCATGTGCTTTGGTTGTGTTGTTGTTTTTTGTTATAAATAATTTGATTAATCATGCGATTACTGCCAAAGACAGATTTGTTGTTTATGCTTTGACTGGCACAATGGCTTTGTTTGGTGGGCAAATTTGTTTTAATTTGATGACGGCATTACATTTAATTTTAAACAAAGGAATGACTTTGCCGTTTATATCGTATGGAGGTGTTTCTTTTATATCTTTCTGTATTTTGTTTGGTATGATGTTATCGTTAATACGTGAAGATGTTTGGAATAAATAATGGGGGTAAAAATGAAAATATGGATTGCAACAGGTGGAACGGGTGGACATGTATTTCCTGCGTTAAGTGTTGCCACAGAATTGGTTAAACGTGGTCATTTGGTAACTATTTCAGCTGATTGGCGCGTGTTAAAAATGGTCAAAGATGGCAAACCCAAAAAATCAAAAATGGTTTTTGTATGGGCATCTGGTGTTGGCGCAAAATCAAAAATCAAACAAATAATGTCGTTGATGAAGATTGGCGTTTCTGCTGTTATGTTGACGTTACGTTTTATGTTTAATCGACCAGATCGTGTTGTCGCATTTGGTGGTTATGCATCTGTTCCGGCTGTGTTTGCGGCGCATATATGGAAAATTCCAACATATTTACATGAACAAAATGCGGCGATTGGACGTGCAAATAAATTTGCTTTGCGCTGGGTAAAAACTTTGATGACAAGTTTTCATACTGTTGATGGTCTGCCAAAACAATCAAAGGTACATGTTGTTTATACGGGATTGCCAGTTCGCGAAGATTTTATGGCATCTGCAAATGCACCATTAAAGCATGATAATAAAATTTTGGTCACAGGTGGTTCATTGGGGGCGCAAATATTGGATGATGTTGTTCCAATTGCAATTTGTGAAATGAAAAATAAAAAAATATTTGTAACACATCAGACCAGACCAGAAAACGTTGCAAAATTACAACAATTTTATGCAGAAAATAAAATACGTGCCAATGTATTGTCTTTTATTCATGATATGGCATCGGCGATTGTTGATTCAGATATAGTTATTGGACGCAGTGGTGCCAGTACAGTTATAGAATTGGAAACAATCGGACGTCCTGCGATTTTGGTTCCGTTATCTATAAATCCAGACCAAGCCGCAAATGCGGAATCATTTGCTAAATTGGGTGGTGGATTTGCAATATCGCAAGATAAGTTTTCTGTTAAATGGTTATCGTCTACATTGGATAATTTATTTAATAATCAATCACGTTTGGATAAAATGGCGCAAAAATCATACGTGCCAAATGTTGCAGTAGAAAAAATCACAGAAACAATAACAAAATAAAAAACTCTTGTCATAAATATAATAAATAAATTATAATGGAAACAAATAGAAAGGGAGAATGACGAATGCATATCATGCAAACCCGCAGAAATCTACACACACACACACACACACACACACACACAACTAAAGCGTTGCTAAGATTTTTTTCTGTATTGTCCGTATGTGTGGGAATATTTCTTGGTTTTGAAAATGCTTTGGTGGCAAAAACGGCAGAAGGTAAATCAAATTCTTTGCCAAATGAATCTTATACGATGGACGAACAGGTTAAACCATCCGAAGCAAAACAACGCGCTGCATTTATTGCAAAAACTTATGTGGAACATATTGCGCCAGATGCAGAGTATGAATGCGAACAATTGAATGATTCTACTACCTATTTATGTCAGGAACAATCGTCTAAATCTACAACTAAAATTACGTTTGCCGGATTTTTGCCAGAAGATAACAAGAAAAAATTAAGCGAAAAAGAATTAAGCGAGCAAAGAATAAAAAAAATTGATAAACAAATTGCACCTTTGAAAGGGCAAACTTTTAAAGATTGTGATGCGGTTGAAAAGCAAGCAAAAACTTTGATATCAAAAGATATGAAAAAGTATTTCACATGTAAGTGTACAGATTGGGATGATGAAATGAATGCGACCGACGGCAAATTTAGTTATAATTGTTCTGATGGTTACTTGCAGACGGGTGTTATGGGTACGTTGACCAAATCAGATAAAAAACAATCAATCAAAGAAAGTCTGGAACGTGTGTTGGAAAATGGCGCTTTCCACGACTGTAGTGAAATTAACAAAATGGTCAAAGAAACGCAAAAATCAGATATGAAATATCTGAAAGATTGTAAATGTTCTGTGGATGGTAAAAAATTTACATATGAGTGTACGAATCCTGATCTGATACTTATCCATATTACTGGTGAATTAACAGACTCGGAAAAAATGTCAGATACGGAAGAATTAGATGAAGAAGATTCTGGTGATGAAGAAGAAGGTTTTGATGAAGAAAAAAATGTAGAAGAACAAAATAAAGGCTTAAAAGAAGATGTCGATGCAATTATGAATGCTTTTAACAAGGCAATAAAACGTTTAACAAATAAATAAAAATATTTCGATTATATTCTAAAATAATCGGAAAATCTCGGTTTTTTGTTAAATAAAAAACAATATTCAAAAAAATACATTTATTTTTATTTTATTGCATTTTTTACTTGCTTGACTTTTGCGATTTGTTCTATGATTGATTTAAGGAAGGAAAGGAATATGCAGCGTTTTTCTGTATCTTTGTTGGTGTGCTTGGTATGTTTGAATGCCTATGGTGGTGCAAATTTGCCGGTTGTTGATGTGTCAAATGGTGCTATATCTGCACGTGCCGCATTCGGCGAAGAAATAATATCGTCAGCATCTGTTGCGGTTGCGCCAATGCCGAAAAAAAATACAAAGAAAGTTGTTGCGCGCAGTGCGAAAAAATCTGCTGATAAAAATACACAAATTGTTGCAAATAATGATGTTTTAAAACCAATGCGTCCCAGTTCTGATTTGTGGGCTCGTAACATAGAAGAACCATTGCGTATGCCACGTATGGATGAAATTTCTGTAATGCGTACAGATGATTTATTACCAGAAGAAGATTTGGATATAAAACCTGTTCGTGTCGCAACCAATTTTGAAGAATCTGCGCCGGTAAAACGTGATGTTGAACCACGCGTTTCAAATCGTGAAATGATTGCGGAATTGAATTCGTTGCGTTCTGAAATTGAACGGTTGAATCAGTTACAAAGACAAACAGATGAAAAAATAGCAAAAGAACGCACTGTGATTGCTCGTCCAGAAATCTTGGATAAATTTGAAGTAAAAAACGAACCAAAGTTGGTTGAAAATACAAGTCATGTGAATATTCGTCGTGAAATTGTTCCTATGGAAACAAATCGCGATATTGCTATGCGCGAAGTAAAAACATCTGAACCAACAGTTGCGCGTGTTAGCGAAATGTCAAAAATGTCGCCAAGTGAATTGAAAAAAGCGTTCAAGAAAACGTATTTATCTGAAAATAAACATCTTTCTACATATCAAGTGGACAGTCGTTATGACATAGTAAGTGATGTTGCGACATCTGTCGAAGGATTTGATGCAAAACGTGATTTGTCCGAAACAAATGGCGGTGTTCGTCCATTGGAAATAAAAATATCTTTTGTTAATGGTGATGCGGCATTATCTCGTGAAAATTATAATTTGTTAAGTGAATATGCTGCTATTGTTGTAAATAATCCAAAACGTGCGATTCAGGTTGCTATTCCGGAATCTGCAACGCATGACAAAGATGATCGTAAATTGGCAGCGCGTCGTCTTGCAATTGTTGAACAAGTATTACGTGATACCGGTGTTTCCGAACAACGTATTGTACCGGTGTTATCTCAACGCAGTGATGATGCATTTGTATTACGCATTATTTCTGGGGATATGTTTGAGACTTTGACAAAGCAAAAACGCAATCAGTTTGGTGAAAGTATTTCAAAGAAAACATACAAAAGTATGTCGTGGTAACATTGTTTGGTAAATTGTTGAATTTTCTTTTTCCTCCGACCTGTCCGATATGTGGTGATGATGTTGAATCACATGGTGCGCTTTGTGCAAAGTGTTGGGCGGGTTTTAATTGGATATCAAATCCAAAATGTTTCAAATGTGGTTATCCTTTTCCGGCTGATTTAGATTTAGGGTCACATCCAATGTGTCCACATTGTGCGGCGGGTGAAAACGATTTAGATTTTATCAGATCAGCATGTGTTTATGATGATTTTTCCAAAAATATCATATTGCCTTTTAAACATGCCAGTGCTTTGAAATACCAAACAATAATGTCGCGTGCAATGATAAATGCTTTGCGTGATTTGAATTTAGATGTTGATATTGTAATCCCTGTGCCATTGGCTTGGCGGCGTTTGTTCAAACGTGGGTATAATCAGGCAACGCTTCTTGCGCGACCAATTGCAAAATATTTTAATGCAAAATTAGATGTAGATGTTTTATCCAGAAAATATAAACCAGATATGGGACATAAAAATGCAAAACAAAGACGTGAAAATGTTCATGGGGTGTTTAAAATTTTAAATCCCGATAAAATTCGCGGTAAAAAAATCTTGTTGGTTGATGATGTTATGACAAGTGGCGCAACATTTTATGAATTAAATCGCGTCTTGCGCAAAGCAGGTGTTTCTGCTGTGTACGCGGTTTCATTTTGTCGTGTTGTGCATGCCATCTGATATTAAATTTTGCACAAAGAATGTTGTAAAAATTTTGCCATTTCTAATTCAGATTCTGTCATTGATTGTACTGTTTCTTGCATATCAATTTTTTCTTTGCATGAATTTATAATATCAATCATGTCTTTTTGTTCGGGGGTCAAAGGTTTGCTGTTTGTTTCGTCCCA
Organism: Alphaproteobacteria bacterium UBA1185; assembly: GCA_002310415.1. Lineage (GTDB taxonomy): Bacteria > Pseudomonadota > Alphaproteobacteria > Rs-D84 > Rs-D84 > Enterousia. Next base: position 30,956 of record DBYN01000008.1, read on the forward strand.
TCGCACAGCCAACGCAGGTTTTTTGTTTACAGATACACTGTAATGATTGCGTGCCCACCCATCATCTACGGATAAAACTTCTTTGTTTTCAGAATTGAAAACTGTGTATTTATCACCGGTGGTGGTTTTCTTGTGTCGTAATAAATTGCTGTTAATATTTCGTGTAATCAGTGTTTTTATAATTTTGTTCATGAATTTAACCTTTTATTGTGATAATAATACGGCTTTTATCACCCATTTGCACTAGGAATCTTTTGTTGTTCAATCACTTGATTTTGCGTTTTTTATCGTGTAAAATCTGTCTGTTTATACGAATACAAAGGCAAACGAAATGAATATAGATTTAGGCAAAAACATAAACACGCGTGATTTAGAAACCAAAATTCAAGAATTTTGGGACGCTAATGATTTTTGGGAAAATGATGTAAATTCTGATAAAAAATCGTTTTGTGTTATGATGCCACCACCAAATGTAACAGGCAGTTTACATATGGGGCATGGAATGCCTTGTGTTTTGGAAGATATTACATGCCGATACAAACGTATGGATGGGTTTGATGTGTTATGGCAACCAGGCACAGACCATGCTGCGATTATAACGCAATTGTTGGTTGAAAAAGATTTGTCTAAACGTGGTATAAATCCGCATACTTTGTCTTTGACTGAAAAATTGGATTATGCATGGCAATGGAAAGAAGACAAAGGTGGCGAGATAATAAAACAAATGCATATTTTGGGTGCAACACCTGCGTGGCGTCGTGAAAGGTTTACTATGGACGAAGGTTTGTCCAATGCAGTTACTAAACTGTTTGTTCGTATGTATAACGAAGGTTTAATTTATCGTGATAAACGTCTTGTGAATTGGTGTCCAAAACAACAAACATCTGTTTCTGATTTGGAAATAGATACACGTGAAGAACATGGTAAGTTTTATTATTTTAATTATCCATTGGTTGGGGGTGGTTTTGTTGAAATCGCGACAACTCGTCCTGAAACTTTGTTTGGGGACAAAGCAATTGCAATTCATCCAGAAAACGAAAAATTAAAACATTTAATTGGAAAAAAAGCAATTATCCCATTAACTGATATCGAGATTCCAATTGTGGCTGATGAACATGCTGACCCGGAAAAAGGTACAGGTGCTGTAAAAATTACACCTGCACATGATTTTGATGATTATGAAGTTGGTTTGCGCCATAATTTGGAACCGCTTTGTATTTTAACACCAGATGCAAAATTAAATAATGAATCTGTGATACCGGAAAAATATCGTGGCATGGACAGATATGTTGCACGCAAAGCAATCATAGAAGATATCGAATCTGCTGGTTTAATGGTTAAAATAGAAGACAAGGTTATTCCAACACCATATTCTGAACGTGGTGGGGTTCCTGTGGAACCAATGTTAACAACACAGTGGTTTGTTGATGCACAAAAATTGGCGATACCCGCAATCAAAGCAGTGGAAGAAGGAAAAATTAAATTCTTGCCAGATCACAGATATAATTTATTTATGGCATGGATGAAAAATATTCGTCCTTGGACAATTTCTCGTCAATTGTGGTGGGGACACCGTATACCTGCATGGTATGATGAAGACGGCAAAGTATATGTTGCAGAAACAGAAATTGAGGCGATTAAACAATCTGGTGGTAAAAAATTGACACGTGATCCAGATACATTGGATACATGGTTTTCGTCTGGTTTGTGGCCGTTTTCAACGTTGGGTTGGCCGGAAAGTACACCGGAATTAAAAAAATATTATCCAACGGATTATCTTGCAACTGGTGTTGATATCATATTTTTCTGGGTTGCGCGTATGATAATGATGGGATTGTATGTTATGGGCGATGTACCATTTAAAACAGTTTATTTGCATGGGTTAATTACGGATGCCAAAGGGCAAAAGATGTCTAAAAGTAAAGGCAACGGTGTCAATCCATTGGAAGTGATTGATAAATTTGGTGTTGATGCTTTTCGTTATTTTATTGCATCTGCACCAATTGGAACGAATATCAGATACAGTGATGATGAAATAAAACGTGGTTCAAAACTTTTGACCAAATTATGGAACGCATCAAAGTATGTTTTGATGAATTTATCTGATTTTGAACCAGGTACGGCAAAAGAAATTCCTGTAAATGACAGATTCATAGAAGACAGATGGGTGTTGTCTGAATTGAACAAAACAGTGGCGGAGGTTCGAAAAAATCTTGATAAATACGATACATATAATGCGCGTTGCGCAATAGATACGTTTTTTTGGGAAGTGTTTTGTGATCAATATTTGGAATTTATCAAAGACAGATTCTGGTCGCCTGAAAAATATAGCGCGGAATCAAAATTGTCTGCACAATGGACATTATGGACGGTGTTGCGTGCGATAATTGGTTTGTATGCACCCTTTATTCCTTTTATCACAGAAGAATTGTGGCAAAAGATTTATAAACAATTTGAAAATGCGCAAACATTACATTTAACAAGATATCCAGAAATCCACAAAGAATACGATACTGATGTAGAACAGATGAATATTGCGCTGGATATTTTAAGACGTGTTCGTGGTATGCGTACAGAACGCAAGATTGGTAATGGTGCAAAATTAGAAAATTTGATAATTCCAAATGATACGCCAGAAATCTTGCATGGTTTGATTAAATCTGCTGCGCGTGCAAATGAAATTGTGTTTGGTGATAATTTGGATTTTATTGTTGCACAAAATACACAACAATAGAATTTGTTTTTGCAAAGGAGAGATGGCATGATAACTAAGTTAATTGAAGAACACAGGTTAAAAACTTATCAATGTGACAGATATGGTTTTATGCGTCCAATCATGTTGATGAATGAATTACAAGGCTTGGCGGATAAACATGCTGATATGTTGGGTGCTGGACGTAAATATTGCACAGAACACAATGTTGCATGGGTTGTTACACATTATTTCATTGATATCATAGATATACCACGTGCAAATGAATTGTTGACTTATAAAACATGGCCGTCTGTATCGGGTGGATTGCGTTCTGAACGTGATTTTGAAATTCGTGGTGAAGACGGTTCGTTAAAGGTTCGTGCAATCAGTCAATGGGTTTTGATAGATTTAAATACAAGACGTCCTGTGCGTATAAGTGAAGTGTTGCCGGATTGGCATGGTCTGGACGAACGTGTTTGGGAACGTGAATTCGTTAAATGTCCAGATTTTGTTCCAACAAAATCTTGTGTGATGGCATGTCGTTTCGATGATATAGATGTAAATCAACATATAAATAATGCGGTATATGCAGTTTGGGCAACCGAATCAGTCGGATTTGAATTTCGTAATAAACATAAGTTACGCGGTATGGAAATATATTTTGAACATGAAATCAACCCAACAACACCAACTGTGCGCATAGAAGTTGCAATGGGCGAATTTGAAACGCGCCATAAAATTATGACCGACGAAACCGAACATGCAAAGATAATTTGTTATTGGGAGTAAAAAAAATCGCCAATTGGCGATTTTTTAATTCTTTGCGGATACGGCCAAACGTTTACGACCGCATGCGCGACGACGATTCAAAACATCGCGTCCGCTTCGTGTAGCCATCTTTTCACGAAAGCCATGTGTCTTTACACGACGTGTTTTAGATGGTTGATAAGTTCTTTTTGTTGCCATAATTAAATCCTTTTGCCCCTATATTTAATCATATTTTTATAAAAATGCAACTATTTTTTTGTATTGCTGTTTCCCAGTAAACCAAGTTTCTTTAAGCCTTCTTGTAACAGTTCCCATGCAATTAACAAACCAATCAAGTTCCAAAATGGCAAAAATACACCAGTTGTTTTCATTTTTCGCCCTTTTTATTAAGTTGTGTTTATTATAGAATAAAATATGTTTTTGTCAAGTTTGTTTCGATTATATTTTATTGCTATTTTTTTGCTTTATTTCTTGACCAAAACACTAAAATTTTGCTATGTTTCTATTATTGAAAAATAGGGGAAATAAGTATGTCTGAAATAAACGAAATAAATGAAATTCATGTACCTCAATCACCAATTGAACATGAAATGCGAACCAGTTTCTTGGATTATGCAATGTCTGTTATTGTGGATCGCGCATTACCTGATGTGCGAGACGGTTGTAAACCTGTTCATCGTCGTATTTTATATGTTATGAATGATGTTGCGCCTGCAACAAAGTCAACTGTGAAATCTGCACGTATAGTTGGTGATGTGATGGGTCGTTATCATCCGCATGGTGATTCTTCTATTTATGAAGCAATGGCGCGTATGGCGCAAGACTTTTCTATGGGTGAGATGTTGGTTCAGGGTCAAGGTAACTTTGGTTCACGTGATGGTGATAAGCCTGCGGCTATGCGTTATACCGAAGCACGTCTTTCAAAATTGGGTGCAACAATGATGGAGGATTTGGACAAAGACACTGTTGATTGGCAACCGAATTTTGATGGTACATTACAAGAACCAATTGTATTGCCTACTAAATTTCCAAATTTTCTTGTAAACGGGGGAAGTGGTATTGCTGTTGGTATGGCGACTAATGTTCCGACTTATAATCTGGGCGAAGTTTGCAACGGTATATTGGCTATATTGGATAACAAAGATATTTCCGATGACGAATTATTTGGAATTATACCGGGACCGGATTTTCCAACTGGTGGTGTTGTTATGGGGCATGCTGGTGCCTACAAGGCGCATACAACGGGTCGTGGTTCAATAATTGTTCGTTCTAAAACGCATTTTGAAACAATGCATGATCATCCTGTAATTATTGTTGATGAATTGCCGTACCAAGTTAATAAATCTCAATTGATTATAAAAATTGCAGAAATGGTCAAAGACAAACGCATCGAAGGAATTTCGGATATACGTGATGAATCGTCAAAAGAAGGTTTGCGCATAGTTATTGAATTAAAACGTGATGCTATACCTGATGTTGTTTTAAATCATTTGTTCCAAGATACAGAAATGCAATCTAATTTCCCTGTGAATATGATGGCATTGAATCGTGGTCGTCCAATGTTATTCACGGTTCGTACTGTATTAGATGCGTTCATAGAATTTCGTGAAGAAGTCATTCGTCGCAGAACAATTTTTGATTTAAACAAAGCGCGTAATCGTGCACATACTTTGTTGGGATTATCTGTTGCGTGCGGTAATTTGGACGAAGTAATTAAATTGATTAAAGAATCTGCTAATCCAGACGAAGCGCGTGTTGCATTGATTTCACGTGGTTGGCCTGCATCTGATATTGAATCTTATATAAGTTTGATTGATGATCCAAATACTGAATACAAAGATGGTATGTTTTATATGTCCGAAGACCAGGCAAAAGCAATTTTGGAATTGCAATTGCACAGATTAACCGGACTGGAACGCGATAAAATTCATAATGATTTAACTGAATTAGGTGCGATTATCAAAGATTTGTTGGCAATATTGGGCAGTCATGAACGCATAGTGCAAATTATTCGTGAAGAAACGACTGCTGTGCGTGATAATTGGTCGCAACCAAGACGTACCGAAATATCTGATGCAGAAATTGATATAGATATCGAAGATTTAATTGCACGTGAAGATATGGTTGTAACTGTGTCAAATACAGGATATATCAAACGAGTATCTTTGGATACATATCGTGCACAAAAACGTGGTGGCAAGGGACGCAACGCAATGACAACAAAAGAAGATGATTATGTTGTAAATATGTTCGTTGCAAATACACATACGCCATTGTTGTTCTTCTCGTCTACTGGGTTGTGTTATAAATTAAAAACCTATAAATTACCAGAAGCATCTGCGGCGGGCAAGGGTCGTCCATTGGTAAATTTATTGCCGTTAACAGAAGGCGAAACGATTACTGCAATTTTACCTGTATCTGATGAAGATGTTAAACGTGTTCAAGAGTCGGGTAAAGAGCATTTCTTGATGTTCGCAACTGCGTCTGGAACGGTGCGCCGTAATCGTATGTCTGATTTTGATTCAATTCGTGCAAATGGTAAGATTGCTATGAAACTGGACGAAGGTGATTCTTTGATTTCTGTATTACCTTGTACCGAAGACCAAGATGTATTTTTATCAACATATCGTGGGCGTTGTATAAGATTCCCAGTACCGGAAATTCGTATCTTTGCAGGACGTAATTCAACTGGTGTTCGCGGAATATCTTTACAAAAAGATGATTATGTAATTGGTATGGCGATGTTGAATCATGGTGAATCTGATTCTGTGGTTCGTGCTGCTTATGTAAAACAAAGCAGGGCTTTGCGCCGCGCACAAACCGGCATAGAAGAAGAAAGTGACGCCGAAGAAGAAAATACAACATTGGTGTTGAATGACGAACAAATGGCGAAAATGGCGTTAACAGAACAATTTATTTTGACTGTATCTGAAAATGGTTTTGGAAAACGCACAAGTTCTTATGAATATCGTTTGACACATCGTGGTGGAAATGGTTTTACGAATATCAAATTAGGTGGAAAAAATACCGCAGTTGCAGGTTCGTTCCCTGTAACAGATGACCAAGATATTATGATGGTGACGAACGGTGGAAAAATTATAAGAACACCTGTTATAGATGTTCGTATTGCTGGTCGTTCAACCGCGGGTGTAACATTATTCAGAACGGCAGAAAATGAAAAAGTTGTATCTGCAATTGCAATCGCCAAAGAAGACGAAGAAGAAAATTTTGTATCAGAAAATATTGATACAGAAATCGTCAATACAGCAGAATCTGTGGCGGATAGCAATGTTACAGAATAAGAAATGGATGCGCAGAAATGGAAAATCAAACTGAATATTTTGTTCCCATAAACGAAGTAGCAAAACGATTAGATATTCCTGCGTATACATTACGTTATTGGGAAAAGCAATTTGCTGGTGCAATTCGTCCAACAACTGGTTCTGGTGGACGTCGTTACTATCGCCAAGATACAATTGAAAAATTAGAAACGATAAAATCTTTGTTATATGACAAAGGTATGACAATAACTGGTGTTAAAAAGATTTTGCATAATGGAACATTTGGCGAAGAAATGGCAGATATAAAACAGCAAAATCCATCAATCAAATCTGCACCACAAATGTCTGTCCAAGACAAAGATGATTTGGAAGTTGCAATAACCATGTTGCACCAGGCAAAATCATTTTTGGAATAAATTATAACAAACTTCTGACATCACAAACGGCATTGTAATTTTTTTCCGATATTTTATCTAACCTATTAGTATTCATTTTGAAAGTTTCTAATTTTGCCTTTGTCGGCTCTACGTAATCATTACCCAGTTGTCTAGATGTTTTCATAACCATAAAAGGCTTAAAAGAAAACTTGTATGCTTGTAAAACACAATCTGCGCCCTCGATTGTTCGCAATTCATCCAATTTTGTTCCATCGTCTAATGTTATATTATAAAATGTATACGCGTGCGCAGTCCCTGTTATAAAATGCCCCTTTGTGATAGTGTCTGGTTTTTGATTGTTGTTTATGTCAACATAAAAAGTATCGACGCGTTCAACGCCATACTGTTCGTCAGATAAATCAAAAATTTCTGTTTTGTTTGGTTCTGGCAGACCATCAGAAAAAATACCTGTGTATTCGGTTGCGTTTTTACAAGCCGAACACACAAATACAATAAATAAATATCTAATTAACACTTTCAGCATGGCATCTGCAACCGTATTCCTCTCCTGGACGTGGAAAATCATACCATGTTCTGATTGTGCCGTCTAGTCTTTTGTGTTTCGGTCGAACCTTGTCATCACCAACTGTTACCCAAATGTATTTTTCGTTTTTAGAAACAAAACGTTTTTTTCCAGCTATGTTTCCTTCGTGTCTTGACATTGCTTTTGCTAAATTTAATAAATTGTCTTTTGAAAGTTGATTCATTGGTGTTGAACAGGTAAAACCAGTTTGTCTTTCTATGGCTTTTAAATAATTTTCAACATTGTTTTCGCTTGGTGGCGCATAACGATTTATAACACCTTCTATTGTTAATTTTTGATATGAACTTGTTGATAATAAATCTGCCATAGCATTAAAACCAGTAGTGGTGTCTGGAAATATAGCAAATCTGCCATCTGTCCCTATGGCGCCATTATCACGCGCAAAGCTTCCATATTCTAAATTGCCGGGGTTATTGTTGCGCCAGGCTCGGCTTCCGCCGCTGGCTTCATAAATATTTCCATCGTTTCCAACAAACATTCTGTTTAGGCCGATTCCTGGGAAGGCGGATATGTATGTAGGTTCCATTTGATTCTCCTTTTGGTTAAAAATAAAAATCCCCCTTCGCCAAGGCTTCGGGAGACTGGTTCCACCCCTTGCTGAGCTTGGGGGTGAAAAACAAAAAAACGGCGTAAAGCCGTTCAAATCATCAAGCAACATTATACCACAAAACCGACAAAAAATCAATATGCAATAATTGTTTTTGAATCTCGCTTGTGAGTAAAAGCGGATGGCATCGGTCTGCGTGGGTGCTTGATTTCAATAAATAAAAAATCAGAAATTTATAGTGTTAATCCGCCTTTGCCAATAAATGTAAAAATTATTTTTATAATTACGAACAATGCTGCGGCGTGACACTGAAAAATTTTAAGCCCGCGCTGTGCTGCGTAGGCTAACAATTTTTCGTGGCAGGACATACTGTGCAATTTACAAACTAATGATATGCATGATTTGTTGTGATTGGGAAAGATGTTAAGTTTTTTTGTAGAAAAGTTTTTAAAATTTTCTCCAGTGCTACTAACAATAACCGCCATCTACGTTTATAACTGTTCCGTTGATATATGATGCATCATCACTGCATAGAAAGTAAATTACTCGTGCAATTTCTTCCGGTTGAGCGAATCGTTTGAGGTATATTCGCTCTGTCTCTGATTGAATGTAATCTTTTGGTAAATCGAAATTCATTCTTGTATTGACCCAACTTGGGGCAACAGCATTAACACGAATATTGGGTTTAAATTGAAAAGCTAAATCGCGTGTAAGACTTTGTAAGCCAATCTTGGCAATATTATAATCTAAACATTCTGGTGATACTGTTGTTGTGCCGTTTGTAGAAGAAACGTTGACAATTGCCCCCCCCAGCATATACGGTTCTGCTGCCCTGGATACTATAAACGCACCCAAAACATCAACATTCAAAGTTTCTTTAAACTCATCAATAGTTATATTTGCAAAGGCTCTATCGTATACTATACCAGCATTATTTATTAATGCGTCTATTTTGCCATATTTTTTCACAATACCCGCAATCATGGCGTTTACTGCGGATTCATCAGAAATATCAGCTTGATACACACTAGCATTGATATTATATTTATTCTCCAATTCTTGTTTTAATGTGTTAGCAGCATCTTTTTCTTTGATATAGTTAATAATAACATCATATCCGTGTTGCGCAAAAACGGTTACTGTTGCCCGACCAATCCCAGATGTCGCACCTGTCACTAAAACAACTTTATTAGCCATAATTAACCTTTTTATAACGAGAGTTATTAGTAGCAAAAAATACACAATATGTCAAATATTACCGTATTAGGAGTCAATATATGACATATGAGTTTGTAAATATGTAAAACGGTGGCTGTTTTTGATACCTAACTTACGAACTTTTGTGAAAGTATTAGAAAACAAATAAAAAATACTGTCTTGCGCGCAATAACGAAATTTGGCAGTCCCAATGGGAATCGAACCCATGTTACCAGAATGAGAATCTGATGTCCTGACCGCTAGACGATGGGACCATATGCGAACATTGTATATATAAACTTTACTTTTTTCAATTATTTTGTTTTACCAAATGCTTTTAATATTGCCATCGTTCTTTTGTTATCTTCTGGATGCGATTTTGCATAACCTTGAACAATAGGAATCGCGATTTTTTTGTATTTTTGCAATTTGTCCGGGCCAGTCAAACTCAGTGTTAAATGATAAAAATAATTTGGCGTATCTTTGGACATATCATGGATAATTTTGTCATCTGTTTTATCAATTGGGTTTATAAATTTCCATTTTTCAGCATGCATTTTATCAACAATTTTTTTGCGGTGTTCCAAAGTAATAATTGGTTTTAACCCAACGGCAGCACCAGCAATCAATATTAATATATTTATATACACATCATTGTCCAGATTTAATGGTTTCATAACATAATTCCATGCTGTATCTATTTGGGAATCAACTTTGACAGGATGTTGTTTTATATATTCTGCGGCAGCGTTGTTGGCATCATCAAAATTACGAGTTGATTTTAAAACCTCTTTATATTTTTTTCTGGATTCAATCCGAACCAAATCGTTTTCTATATTTTTAGAAATACCAAACATCATAAAATACCCGAAACATGCCAAAACACCCCACAGAACTATCGTTGTGTATACTTGCGTCATATAATTGGGAATATATTTTTCGTATCTATCTGTGCGTTCGGCTTCTTGTTGCAATTTACGTTTTTGTTCGGTTGCTGTTGGGAACAACATAATCCGCAATTTTTTTGCAAAGTCGCGTAACTTGTTAATAATACGTTTTTTTATTTTCATAGCCGTATCCTTGGGCTGTGTATTATTCAGGATAGTAGAAAAATTGTATTTGTCAAGTTATTGTGTGTTAAAAAAGACGACACATTTGTGTCGTCTTTTTTATATTTAGCGTTGTTTTCCGCAGATTTCTTGGATTCTTTTTTCAATTTTTTTGTTTATCAATTCGATTTTCTTTTTATCATTTGGATCGACGTCTTGTAATTCGCGACTAAATCCGTCTAAATCAACGATACAACTTTCACGCAAAGCGCGTGTGCGTTCTTCTGTATCGTCTTCGTCTTGCGATTCTGATACTATGTTGTCGTAACCACTAACATCTGCTTCTATATAACCAGTTTCTTCTTGGGGTTCGTATTTTTTTATCGCACAAGTTTCAGAAGCAGAAACGGTTAAATATTTCTCACCTGATGCATCTTCTTCAAAAGCGTTTTGTAATTTGCGACTTTTTTCTTCGCCTAACAGCACTTTTGCGTCTTTGTATTGCATTACTTGAAAGCATTTTTCTTTTTCGTCCCAAACAAGTTTTTGTTCGCTTGATGCAATTGGTTCGTCAAAAGATACTTTTTTGATATCTGAATCTTTGGTCATATCGTGTAAGGCGTCAGAAGCCGTATATGTGACCCATATCATAGCGATTCCTAAACCGACAGCAGAAGCGCCTGGTAGAAAATTTTTGCGAATTTTTTCAACGATTTTATTCGTAGAATTTGTTTTGTTTTGTGTCATTGTTCAACTCCTTTTAGTTTTTGTTAAGCTAATTATAGTACAAAAAAAGTAAATGTCAATACAGAGGTGCAATATTTTGTTACCTGTTGTTTTGTCTTGGTTTTTGTAGCAATTTTGGTGCGGATATTATATGATGTTTGGCATCGAATACCGTTTCATATATCGCGCCAGTTTCATCCACAGATATTTCGTGTGTTTCTGTAACAATTTCTTGTATTTGGGGCTGTTTTGGGTCCGAGTACATTTTTGGGTCTATTTTTTTAGACAATAATATATGGTAATTTGTGTCAAATACAGTTTCATAAACACCACTTTCGGTATATTGTATTCTTTTGGTACCCAGTAAAACACCGTTTTCATAAACGCATCCGCCAACAAAGCGATTTGCACTATCGAATTTTTTATGTGAAATAACATTATTCTTTGCATCCAAGTGAATTTCATGCACAAATCCGCGGTCATCTTTTGTTATTTTAATATATTCGTACAATGTGCCGTTTTGATATAGATTGCCGGTGTTTAATCCGCCATCAGAAAAATATTTCATATCAGACATAATTTGTCCGTTTTTATCATAAATTTTTTTACGATAATGACCGTCTAAAAAAAGAATCTTGTTTTGGTATCCAATAAACAGTTGTCCATCGTATAGATTAGATACTGTAATATTTTTTACTATGTTTATTGGATAGATATCCAATTCGTTGTGAAAAGTCATATTTTTATTTACCTTTGTATAATGCAGATATTTATAGCGTTTTTAAATTGTTTTTGCAAGTCTTGGATTGTTTTATAAAAAAACATAGCAAAACGTATTAGATGGTGTATAATTGAACAAAAAAGAGGTCTTGTAATGAATATAGTTTATTGTCATGGTGTTATGGCGCCAGACAAAGATTGGAATAACAAAGAATACAATCCAAATCGAAAATGGCGTGATTGGTTACAGTTTGTTGTCGAAGCGCAACACGATGTTATTATGCAAATGCCAAAATTTCCACATGCTCATCCTTTGATTATGAGATATGATGAATGGGAAAAAATAATGGATTTCCAGGATATAAATCCAGATACTGTATTAATTGGTGGTTCGGCTGGCGGTGGGTTTGTATTAAAATATTTTGCAAATCATCCAAATTTACGTGTTAAACAGGTTATCTTGGTTGCGCCGTGGTGTGATGCAGAAAATGTTCAACCGCTTGGTTTTTACAAAGATATAGATTTTGATTCAAATATACTATCGCGTACCAAAGATGGTATGGATATACTGTTTTCAAACGATGATTCGGCATATATTTTAAGCAGTGTCAAAAAAATCACACAAAATTTGCCGGGAATTCGCGTGCACGAAGTTTCGGGACGCGGGCATTTTGTTGGACCCGAAATACCGGAACTTTTGCCAATTATTAAATTCTAGATTTTATGGATTTTTCAAAAAGTTGTCTTGATTTATCTATTGCGACTAACAAATCTTGAATTGTTGTTGGTGCCAAACAGTATGTTACAGGTTCTTGTATATAATCTTCTATTTTTGTTACGTCTTGCTGGGTGGTAAGCCATACATCAATTCCCCTGTTTTTTATGAAGAAATCGATTTCATTTGGTGCGAATCCATATATTGCCCCATTTACAAAATCCATATTTTTATAATTTTTAATATGTTGCAATTCAGGATTTAATCGCCATATATCATCCGCTAATTTTAAAATAGTTTCGTAACATTTTTCATATGTTGTATCACACAAAGTTTGCAAATGTTTAATGTCAGATAATCCCAAATGCGTACAAAATTTAAAAAATGTTGTCATATCAGTTTGATGACTGGCATATTCTGCCATGTTGACAATCATGTTTGTTTCGGTAAATCTGCTAAAAAAGTTTTTGTATGCTATATAAAATGCTATTAATAACAATTTGTCATTATACATTTCAATATTTGTCATATTATTTGGGAATTTATAATTGTAATACAATTTATATGGTAACAGCACATTATGTTTATTAAGGGCAGTTGAAAGATTCAATGCAGAAGAATACCATTGTTCGTAAACATTATTATGTGTTTCAATTATTTGTACCAGCATATCATGCGCTATTTTTGCATGTGCTTTTTCAAATATGTCCTTTTTTGTTATGGGTGTATTCATCGCAAGCCTCTGCGTTCAATTATATCAATAAACGAGAATAATTTGAACAACAAAAACATTTGATTAAAATTAAATCGGTTTTAACTTTACACATAATCTTTTTTATGATAGAATCAACCCAGAGAGAGCATGAAAAATATATCACGTATTTTTTCTGTTTGCCTGTGTTCTGCGTCATTGTTTGTGTTTGACGCGGTCGCTGTTGTTGCGACAAATGCGGGTGATAATTTGACCGCGTTTAACCCCAGTACTGCGAATAATAATCAATGGGCATCAATGAGTAACCCTAGAAATGATAACGTTTCTTCTGCCAAGGCTGATTTTGGTAATTGTAATGCAATTGTTTTGCGTTGTGCTCAACCAAAATGTGGAAACGGTGGTTGCAGTGATTTGTCAATTGCTGCGGGGATAGTTTCTGGGTGTGTAAAATCGAATGCAAAGTGCAAACAGTATGGTGATGATTTAATAAATTATATGTCTGCCCAGTTGGTTGCAAATTCCCAGGCAAAAATAAATGCTGCAAATGCTGAACAGGCTCAGGCTGCGGCTCAGGCTGCTGCCGCACAACAAATGCAACAGGCTAACGAAGCGCAGGCTGCGACCCAGGCAGCATTGGTGCAACAGCAACAACAAATGGCTGAAATGCAAAGTCAAATGCAACAGCAGATGATGCAAATGCAACAGCAGATGGCGGAACAGAATGCACAATCGGCTCAGCAAATTGCTGATGCTTTGGCACAAAGTCAACAGCAACAGGCTGCTGCGATTGAAGATATGAAATCTGTTGCACAAAGTCAGCCAGCCCCCGTAACATCAAGCATGGAATTAAGTCAGAAACAAGAAGAAGCAATTTCTCGTGGTGTTTCTGCGGATATATTGGAACGTGAAAAAATAGCGGGTCAGGTTTTAACAGAAATAGAAGATGCGGAAAACGCATTAAAGGAAGTTCGTGTTGCCATGGAATCTGCGTTTAAATATGCCGGTTGTGATGATCGTGGTGATAATTGCGAAGGTCCAAAACGTGTAAAGAAATGGCGTGAATTGGCGGCCGGATTTATAACGCCATACGAAACTGTTGTTGACAAGATTTGGGACGCATTAAATACGGCACAGGTTGTTGGTGTTGATTTGTCAGATATATATATGATGTTAAATGATTCTTGTAATTCGTGGGGTGAATATTTATGCCCAACGGGTGATATTGTATATATAACGGATGCAAAAGGTCAAAAAGGTGCGCCACGTGTAGTAACGGATAGCGGTAGGTATAACGCTTGCACTAATCCCTTGGTCAATTTAGGAGTTACAACGTCGCAATGTAATCCGAATGATCCTTCAAAAGATTATGACCTGTGTGTTCAAAATTGTCAAAACCAATATTCAAAATCGTGTACATTTGTAAAGTTATTAAACAAAGGTGACGATGTGTTTGATAAATGGGTAAACATAGAAGATCATGCAACATCAAATCAAACGGTTGTTGCCTGTGCGTCTCAGGCATTGTCTGGCAGTAAATTATTTGCACGCAAATCCAAGGCAAAAAGTGGTGCAAATCTGATTGATATGGAACAATTAAACCGCTGGATAAACCAACGTGAACCCAACACACCAAGAATGAGCGTTGAAAAAGAGAACGAATATAACACAAGTTTAGGGTATTGTGCCCCAAAAAGCTTGGATAAAAAAAGATGAAGACAACAAAAGTTATTTTTACTTTTATATTGGCTATACTGGCATCATCACGCCATGTGGGCGCTGTAACGTATTATGTGGAGGAAGAGGTATATAAGTGCTTACAAGAAATTAGTACATCTTGGGATGATAATGTGAATATAGAGAAAGCGACAGATAAACACAAAGCTAACAAGCGTATAGAAGTATCAGAAAATGATTACGAAAAAATTACAGAAACCAACAAATCAAAATATGAAGACTGTATAAAAGAAAGAATAAGCGTTATAAGTACAAAGGGGAGAATAGAAGTAGACCCCAATTTACCTGTTTATAAAGCAATGACAAGTAAATATGTTAATCCTGATAAATTGTGTGTTACAGATGTGGGGGGGAGTTTGGCTGATAAATCGGATGAATGTGCCTATATATCCAGTGAATTTGGAATATGTGATACACATGCGTATAATGCCGGGTATGACACAAATCCAGAAGATTCATCGGAACGTGATTTTATTCGTGAAGTGGTTGGGTTAAAGGTTACGGTTATTTCACAACAGATGTATAAACAATATGAATATTTAAACGCAACATTAAAAAGATTAAAAACACAATTACAAAAATCTGTGTTGAATGCCAAATTGGAAATGGCGGGCGCTAAATCCGAAAGTTCTGGCGGTTCGTCTGGTGGTGGATATAAAACCTATCTTGCCGGCGCCGATAATTGCACGAATAAAATGAATAAAAGTGCTGCTTATCCATGTATTCAAAATAATTTAAATTTGATAATAAATGCCACAGATACAAATGTTAATCAGGCTCGTAAACAGTTGGCAGACACATTAGAGGCTGCGGAAGCGTGGGAGATTACGGATAAAGGGCATCCAGCACCAGATGCTTGCAAAAGCACATCAAAGGCAGATATAAAGAAATGTGCGCAACTTATGAATGTTAAAGTTAGCAATAAAATAGACGAATTAAAAAATAAATCTAATGGTCAGATTATTCAATTAGGTTTGCAAAGTAATCAATAATAATTCCTTAGACTAATTTTATTAAAATCCCCCTATGTTGTTCTCCCCTTGGGGGGGAGTACGTCCGAAGGACGGGAGGGAGGTTGGGGGAGTACCGGCATAGCTGGGGAGGGAGGTCAAACACAAAACAAATTTTACCAGCAATAATAACAAACCATATCGTTTTTCTGCTTGTAAAAAAAATGCCACTGTGATAAAATTAAAGAATAAGGAAGGATTTTGCAGTGAAAAGATTTATCGCAGTTTTAAGTGGATTGTTGGTTTTGCCCGCTTTTGCAGAGGTTGCACCTGTTTATTATGACGAAATTGTCGAATACACAGATGAAATGCTGGACGAAGCGGATTCACAACCAGAAGAAGATTCTGAAACAACGCCCGTTGTGCAAAAGCAAAATATTGCACCACGAAATGTGGCGGGACGTTCCGTATCACGCGCAATATCTGCTGGAAATACAACTGCTGCGACGAATACAACGACTCGTGCTGTGGCATCGTCGCCACGAAATGCTCGTCAAACAACCCAACGTGGAACGGTATCTCGTACAACAACAACACAAAATGTTGTTTCGCGCGCTCAACCTGTGTCACGTTCACGTGCAACGGTGGTATCGCGTAATACTGCGACTAATTCTGCACGAACACAAAATACTACAAAGCCTGTGACTGCGCGTGTTGGTGCGACTGGCAATGTGATGAGTGGTACTCGTACAGATTCTGATTCTCGGAATGTGTTGCGTGATTCTGGCGAAGCGTTATATATACCAAATTCTGCTGCGGCGGGTACTGGTGTAACCGAAGAAGATTCCCAAATAGGCAGCACAGTACGTGCTACACGTCGTTCGTCATCACGTTCAAAATTGACTTCGGGTGGCAAAGCCAGAACAACTGTTACTGCGGAAGATGTTGAAACCACCAAAGAAAATATTGATGCTTTGACTGAATTAACTGACTATTGCAAAAAGCAATATCAGAAATGTATGGATAATTATTGTAATGTTATTGATGATAACCAGGGACGTTGTTCGTGTTCTGATAATGTAAAAAATTATGAAAAAACAGAAAAGGCATTGATGGATATATCTGAACAATACCAAGATGTTGTTCAAAAAATTCGCTATATCGGTTTGACTGCCGCCCAGATAGAGGCACTTTTTGCCGAGACCGAAGCCGAAATGGCGATGAAAACTAATTCTGATACATCTAATTTAAAGAACAGTTTGGATACATTAAAAAAGAAAATTGTTGATGTCTCGGATGGTAAAACTACTACTACATCAAATATGGGCTTGTTGGACGGTTTTTCTTTTGATATGTCTGGTGTATTAAATACAGATTTTTCGGCTATGTTCGATTTGAATTCGTTTATGGGAAATGCCACGAATAACAAGGCGTCTGAAAAACGTGGTGCTGCGTTGTTAAAAATGGGGGCATCTCGTTGTAAAGTTTCTGTATTAAATTCTTGTATAGAACAGGGTGTTGACCCAAATTTGGTTACAAATGCGTATGATTTGGAAATTGATAAACATTGTATTGAATATGAACGCAGTTTGACCGAAGCAAACAGTGAAATGCGCAACAACGTCCGTAACGCACAAAATATCTTGCAACAGGCGCGTTTAATGTTGGTGCAACAGAAAAATGCTTATGATTTAAAGGGTTGTGTCGCTGCGTTGGACGAATGTATGCAGGACGAATTTGTTTGTGGTGATGATTATGAACTATGTCTGGATCCAACGGGTAAATATATTGCCAAGGGCGAAATTGTAAAGGGTGGTGTACCTGGTATTCCCGGCGGTAACACCAAGACACAAGCGCCTGTCACATCTGCAAGTTTAGCAGATTGGAAGTCTGGCGGTATGTATGGTTTGTATTCCACATGGAATTACAATAGTGAATATAATGCCTGGGGCGCAGGAGATGGGGAAAATTTAAATGGATATATAAACAACAGGGTTGAATCTTGGAAAAAACAATATAACAAAACAACCAACACAGATAACGATATGGCAACGTTTTTATTACGTCGTATCGGGTACATAGATGCCAAAGAAGATAAATCATACGGTATGTGTGCGTCTGTGTTAAAATCATGTCAAGATTATACTTATACAGACCAAACGTCAAATAAACAATACAAAGTTGATAACGAAGTTATCCGTCAATATTTGGCAGTGGCTTTGACCAAGGTTAAATTGCGTCAGGACGAAATATTGTCTGAATACGCCGAAGATTGTTGGAACGATGTTTATTCTTGTTTGGCAACAAATAATTATGATGAAACAGATGAAACGTCTACGGCAAGCAAGATTGCCGTTGGTGCATGTCGTGGTGAAATATCAACATGTATGTCAGTAACAGGATATTATCCATCTGATGCATATACATTAACATTGTCTGCAATGGCAAATTGGATAGCCAGCAAGACCGTAGAATGCCCAGAAAATGAGTATTTAGAGGTGAATTATGCTAATGTTACTTCTGGACAACCAAGTCAAATTGCAACAGTTGGGTGCAAACCATGTCCGGCTGGTACAACGTCAGAAGGTGGTCAGGCATCTATGTGCAAATGCCCAGACGGTAAAGAATTGGCACAGAATTATGCAGGAACAATCAGTTTTGGTGATTCCACAAAATATAGTTGTGTTAATGCTGGTGGAGGGTGGAGTCTGATGGTAACAAAGAAGACAGGTGATACTAAGGAGTTAACAAACGATAATTTAGTTGCTTTAGGCACTTCGGGATATTTACGATCAGTTAAAAAACCAACAGATTTTACCGGATGTCGTAGTGGTAGCAATGCAGGCTATTACTGTACCGATAACTACGTGTATATTACGTGGATGAGCGACGCCAGCACATGTGCAAACGCAGATGCTACCACGTATAGTGTAAGTAAAGAAACAGTGTCGAGTACGGATGTTGTGAGTGTAATGGGGGCTAATCCTGGTTTGGATCTTAGTACATCATATAAATGTAATGTATATAAACAATAAAAAAGGGAAAAGATTGAAAAATAAAGCGGTTAAAGTTGGAATAGTGGCATCGATATTACCGCATTTGTTTTGTTGCGTGTTGCCGATTATTTTGTCTTTGATTGGTTTATTTGCACCCGAAATATCTCATGCGTCTTTTATGCCGGAATGGTTGGAACCATGGGTATTTGTGTTTTCTGCGTGTATGTTGGTTTTGTCATGGGTGTTGGTGGTACGTGATTGCCCATGTTGTAATGATTGTAATGAAAAAAATGCACATAAAAAACAAAAAATTATTTTAACAATAATAACAGTAATATTTATAATTGGTATTATCTTGCATTTCTTTTCACATCATTAAAATTCTTTTCCGAAACAAAACATTCTCCCCCCAAGGGGAGAAAAAATTTTTATTTTATTTTTGCTTGTTCTTTTCGTTATGTGATTGAATCGCATTTGCAACTGATTCTATCTGTAATAACTGATTTTCCAATGCGGCACGTTCAGACGATTTATACCCGGTTTCAACCGTTGATGCCTTATCATCACCGGCACTATCTTTCTTTTTTACCGTTGGATTTACCAAATTGTCAAAGATTTTTTGTGCCTCGGATGCACCAGTCATATCACGTTTTAACAATTTATTATTACCAAAGAAAAACCAATCATCTAATTTAACAGCGGTCAATTGCATCACAGGTCTTGTTTTTGCATCTGCAACCCAATGTGGCAAATGATGCGTATCTGAATAATACCACAAAGCACCCCAATACACAAATCCCATCACAACAACACTGCGAATTATGCCAAATATCACGCCCAAAGTTTTATCGGTTACAGATAAAATGCTTCCCTGAATTTTATCACGTAATTTTTGATTTACAAAACCAACCGCGATTAAAATCACAAAGAAAACAATAAAATAAGATGCAACCAATGTGCCAACAGTTGACCCAGATACACTGAACCAGTTCTGTAATAATTTATCCAAAAATGGCGAAACAAAACGCGCAGTTATTGCCGCCGCGACCCAAGACATAGTAGCAATTGTTTCATAAATACCACCACGAATCGTTGCCCATATCGTTGATACAATGACGACAATAACATAAATATAATCCATAAATGTTAAATCAAACATTATTCAGTCCGTTTTTGTTTTTTTAATACTACAAATCCCAATCCAATTATTAACAACCCAAGTATGCAAAACAGCATAATATCGGTTGAATCAAGAGATTTTTCTATTTTTTTTTACCTTCTTGAAAAACGATTGCTTGTTTTCTTGATTCATGAGATTTCACGAAAGCGTCTTTGTCTTTTGCCATTTCAGATTTATTATCCGCAGCGGATTTTTTCTGGTCATCGGTCAAATCAATTTCAATTGCTGTACGCAAATCATTTTGCATAGAATCAGCATAGCCCTGGAAACATTTTTCACCGATAACAATCACCGGAACGCCACCACTTTTATAATTGCATTTTTGCAAAGTATCAATAAACGCTTGACGATTATCAGTTTCCATAACATTAATTTCTGTAACTTTTAAATTATCATATTCGTATATCAATGTGCTTTCGATGAATTCACGCGCATGACGACAATGTGGACATGATGGTGAATGAAAAATTGTAATATCCGCGGCATTTGCAGCACTTATGGCCGCAAAACCAAATACAAACGAAATAATTTTTGATGTTTTCATATTTTCTCCTTTTGTGATTAGATGCTTAGATTATAGAAATAATTAAAACAATTATGCAAGTATTTATTTGGCATTTTTGTATATTAATCAATTATCAGCAAATTACCAGTACACACGTGTCATTTTCCAAAAATAAAGTCTGGATTTGACGATATTTCAATAATTGTGTCTATGTCATCATTGGGTGACGAATGTTGTTTTATCGTCTTGCCACATTTTTCACATTTGTGCGTTATGATATAACCATCTTTGATTGTTTCAACGGATATTGGTCGCATCATACCACCGCAATCTGATAATCTGTCGCCCGGATTATTATCAACATGTCGTGAATATAAACATTTCGGGCAGTGGTTCGTATATCCATTGCCCGAAATATGTGTGCCACAATTGGCACAAACAAAATCTTCAACACGTTTTGTGAATTTTTTCATTTATAAACCCAAAGCATCACGATACATTTTGGTTAATTCGTCTGCTTCGTCCAATTCGTCTGGGTCCAGTTTTCTTAACCGTATCATCTGACGAATATATTTAGGATCGTATCCAGCAGATTTTGCTTCGTTATAAATTTCTTTGATATCAGCAGCAATTGCCGCAGAATCTTCGTTTAATTTTTCAATGCGCTCAATAATACTTGTCAATTGAGCATTATCAAAAGAACCATGATTTGAATTTTTCATATCCTTCCTCTTGTTTTTAATACGCAATATATGATAAACTATCAATTGAAAAAATCAAATATTTTTAATGTTTGTATTGGAGAGAAAAATTATGACCAGATTTACCAAGATAACAGCGTCCATAGGCCCCAGTTGTGAAAATATAAATACTTTGACACAAATGATAAAGGCGGGTGTCAACGTTTGTCGTTTGAATTTTAGCCATGATACAAATGATGTTCAAGGTGCCAAGATAGATATGATACGTTCTGTGGCAAAAAATCTGGGTGTGCCAGTTGCAATAATGATAGATATCCAAGGCCCAAAACACAGAATTGGTGATTTTGAATCCGAAAAACATTATCCATTAAAAATTGGTCAAAAATTTATATTGGATTCTGATTCAACCCCTGGCGATGAAACGCGTGTTCAATTGCCAGATTTGGATGTAATTCATTCATTGAATATTGGTGACAGAATATTACTAAATGATGGCAAAATAGAATTACGTGTTGATGCTGTATTTGATGATGCAGTTGAAACAACTGTTATGCGTGGTGATGAAATTTGGTCGCGTCGCGGTTTTAATTTGCCAGACACTGATATTGATACAGATATATTGACAGACAAAGATAAATCTGATTTGGAATATGCAATAACCAAAGAACCCGACTTTATTGCGGTTTCTTTCGTGCAACGTGGCGAAGATATCGCAAATGTTCGTGATTTTATAACACAGCGTACTGCACATCCAATCAAAATAATTGCCAAGATAGAAAGACCAAACGCAGTTAAAAGAATTGTTGATATTGCAAATGCATCAGATGGAATTATGATTGCTCGTGGTGATTTGGCGGTTGAATTGCCTTTTGAACAAGTGCCTGCGGTTTCCAGACGTATTTTGCGTGAATGTAGAAAATTAAATAAACCCGTTATTATGGCAACACAAATGCTGTCTTCTATGGTGCATACTGAATTTCCAACGCGTGCAGAAATATCAGATGTTGCAAATACTGCATATTTACGTGCAGATTCTGCCATGACTTCTGAAGAAACAACAATCGGTGACAATCCAATCAATGTTATCGAAACAATGAATAAGATATTGGCATATTCAGACAAAGATTCAATTGAACATCCGTATGATTGGTGCAATATTGAAAACATACCTGAAAATGATTGGTCGCGTTCTGTTTCATCAATGGCGTTTTTGAACAAAGCGTCAGCCATAGTTGTTTTTGCACGTGATACAGATTCTGCAACGCAAATTTCTTGTCGTCGGCCAGATATTCCAATCATAGCGATATGTAGCGATGATGTTATTGCAAATCAATTATGTTTATCACGTGGCGTATTTCCTGTGTGCGACAGGTATTTGTTCGGACAACGTGATGCATTTGGTGCGGCTGCCGCATTCGGAATCAGAACTGGGAAGTTAGTTATTGTTGATGATGATAAAATCAGTTTACGAACATTGGATTAAAATCTTGTGATTATTTTTTGTTATTGACCTTGTAATAGTATTTTTACTATTATCTTTCATTATGAAGAGAGTGTTGTTTTTTATCACCGGGATATCAATATTTTTTGGCTCTGTGTATGCCAAAGAATATCGCGCTGCATTGGTTGCTGATATAGATTCTGGGCGCGTTTTGTATCAAGAAAATGCAAATCAATTAAATTATCCCGCCAGTTTAACAAAAATAATGACTTTGTATTTAACATTTGATGCACTGGAACACAAAAGATTGCGTTTGGACGATTATTTAATAGTTTCACAATCTGCCGCGAATGCACAACCTGTGGTTTTGGGGTTAAAAGCGGGCAGTAAAATATCTGTAGAAGATGCAATCAAGGCAGTTGCGGTGCATTCTGCAAATGATGTTGCACGTGTATTGGCTGAAAATTTACAGGGTGGTAAAGAAGGTAACTTTGCAAATTTAATGACGCGTGTTGCAAACGAAATTGGTTTACAACAAACAAATTTTGAAAATTCATCTGGATTGCCGAACGATGACCATTTATCAACTGCACGCGATATTGCATTGTTATCTATGGCTGTTTATAAACATTTCCCACAATATTGGAAATATTTTGGTATAAAATCTTGGACTTATAATGGCAAAACTTATACTAACGGTAATAGGCTATTAACCGAGTATCCTGGTTGTGATGGTATGAAAACAGGTTTTACAAATAAATCAAAGTATTCTTTGGTTGCGACGGCTAAACGAAATAATAAACATTTAATTGCTGTTGTTTTGGGGGCAGATAACAAAGATGTGCGTGCGAACACCGCAATGAAAATGTTAAACCTTGGGTTTGAACGTATCGGTCAAGATAATTCAAATTATACATATCAAAAACGCGAAAATTCTGTTTCTGTGAATACAAATAATCCTGTGGTAAAATATGCACAAGATGCACCAAAATATAATAATATGCAATCTGATATCAAAGAATATAAACAACAATATTCTTCTGGTAATGCTGGGGTTCAATGTGGTGCTTTTGCATCGTATGATTCTGCAAACGCACAAATTAAACGAGTGAACCAAGCAACTGGATTAAAGGCTGTTATCGAAAGAAACGACAGTGGTTTATATCGTGTGCGAATAAATGGCGTTTCTGATTCTGTGGCGCAAAATGCAAAAAATAATGCTTTTAATAATGGTATAGATTGTTATATATTTCATTAAAGCACAAACAAAATGAATATAAAAATAGAAAAACTTGTTAAACAATTTGCAAAACTTCCACGTGTTGGAACACGTGCTGCTACACGTATAGTGTTAAATTTATTGCAAGATAAAACTGGACGCGCAGAATCTTTGGCAACAGCACTGTTAGATGCGGCAAAGACTATTCATCCTTGTTCAATTTGTGGTGTTTTAACAGACCAAGATAAATGTGAATATTGTTGTGATATAACACGACAAAACGGTCAGTTATGTATTGTGCGCGATTTGTCTGATGTTGTTGTATTGGAAAAATCTGGTGTTTTTCATGGGCGTTATCATGTATTGGGTGGCAATTTATCTGGCGTTGCAGGTATTACCCCAGATGATTTGAATATTTCAAGTATTCCATCAAGAATTATATCTGAACAAATTACGGAAATTATTTTTGCATTGCCAAATACAGTGGAAGGCAAAACGACTCAACAATATATTATATCAGCCATAAATAACCCAAATGTTTCGTTTTCTGAATTGGCATCAGGTGTACCGTTGGGGGGGGATTTGGATTATATAGATGATGGAACATTGACATTAGCTTTTTGGGGGCGCAAAAAATTATGATGAATAAAATTACATCTTTACCCCCTGTTTCAGATATGATGCGAGAGTTCGGATTAGAACCCAAAAAACAATTCGGGCAGAATTTTTTATTTGATTTGAATTTAACTGGCAAGATTGCACGATGTGTTCCAGATATAAAAAAAATGGTTGTTGTGGAAATTGGACCTGGGCCTGGCGGATTAACACGTGCGTTATTGATGGCTGGCGCAAAACAGGTTATCGCTATTGAAAAAGATAAAACTACAGAACCAATATTGTCAAAAATTGTGGATGCATCAAATGGTACTTTGAATGTGATTTTTGATGATGCATTAAATACAGATTTAAGTGATTTAAATCCGGAAGGTTTTGCAATTTGTTCCAATTTGCCGTATAATGTTGGCACTGAATTATTGGTACATTGGTTACATCAAATTGTGATGGGACAAAATATAAAATCTTTGACTTTGATGTTTCAAAAGGAAGTAGCGCAACGTATAGTTGCAACGCCTGGTGATAAACAGTATGGTCGTTTGTCGGTTTTGTCTAATTTGATTGCCGATACGAAAATTTTATTTGATGTTCCAAACACTGCATTTGTACCGCGTCCAAAGGTACAATCTGCTGTTGTTCAAATAATACCAAACAAAAATAAAATCAAAAAAATTCATAATCTGACAGTTGTTGAAAAACTGACTGCTAAATTGTTTGGACAAAGACGCAAAATGATTCGAGGTATTTTGAAAATTGATTGGACACAATTTGGATTAACTGGTATGGAACGCGCAGAAAATATTTTCCCAGAATTATTTTTAAAAATATCGGGTAATATAGATTCAAATTTGTTATAATACAAAAGTAAAAACAGAGAGAGAAAAAAACATGTCATTATCAACAGTTATATTTTTTGCAATCGCATTTGGGGTAGTATTTTTTATGCGGTTATTTAAAATGGGAACATTGCTTGCTTTTTTGATAACAGGTGTCTTGGCAGGACAACATGTTTTTGGTTTGTTTGAGTTATCGGGTGCTTGGACATTTCTTGGTGATTTGGGAATTATATTTTTATGGTTCAATATCGGATTACAAATAAATATGAAGCGTTTATGGCAATTACGCAGAACTATTTTCGGACTTGGTGCATCTCAGGTTTTAATGGTTGCTGTAATGTTGTTTCCGATACTTGTTGGAATTACATCTTGGTCTTTGATGGGTACAATAATGGTGGCATTAATATTGGCTATGTCCAGCACATCAGAAGATATGCAAATTTTGATTGAAAAAAATCAATTGCAAACACCTATGGGGCATCAAACTTTTTCAATATTATTATTCCAAGATTTATTATCTATTCCATTATTGGCGATGTTACCTGTGATGACGGGAAAATCAATCAATTTGGGTGCTTCTGCAATTGATATTTTGGTTATGTCATTTGGTTTGATTCTGGGGGTTATTATTGTATCTAAATTTATTATAAATCCTTTGATGCACGTTGTTGCCAAAGTAAAATCTCAAGAGGTTTTTGTTTTGGCGATAATGGTAAATATTGTTGTTTGGGCAATTGTATTACAAAAAATAGGTTTGCCACCTGCATTAGGTGCATTTTTGGCGGGAATGTTAATGTCTGAAACTGTTTACAGACATCAAGTAACCGCATCTGTGGAACCGTATGCTACCTTGTTTTTAGCATTCTTTTTTATTGTACTAGGAATGGGCTTGGATATTCCATTTTTGACAAAACATTACGGTATGGTTTTAATTGGTGTTGTTGGATTGGTATTGATAAAATTCTTTGCTTTGTATATTGTGGCGCGTGTTCGTCATGTGTCAAACAAAGACGCAACTTTGATGTCTTTGATATTGGCTCAAGGTGGGGAATTTGCCTTGTTGATTTTGCAAACTATGAAGGCAAATAATATCAAGGCGATTCCTGCTGAACACCAAGAAATTTTGACCGCTATCATTATAATTTCGTTAATGATTACACCGGTATTATTGTTCATTTATGATTGGTTAGTAAAACATGGTAAAATATTCAATAGTGCATCAGATAAAAAATTATCAGAATCCTTAACACAAGAAACACCACAGGTCATTATTTCTGGTTTTGGTCGTATGGGACAAATTATTGCACAAATGTTAGAAAATGCCAAGATACCTTATGTCGCAATAGATTTAAATGTGGATGAAGTAGTAATGGGACGAGAATCTGGATATAACGTAATTTACGGCGATTCTAAAAAGAAAAGTATTTTATTAGCCGCGGGGTTTAAACCAAGAAAAACACGCGCTATGGTAATTACTGTAAATAACGAAGTCATAGCCAGAGACATAGTAGAAACTATGCATTCTATGCTTCCTCGTATAAAAATATTTGCACGTGCGCATAATTTGAAATCAGCAAATGATTTGTTAAAAATGGGTGTAAAATTTGCGATGCCAGAAATCATAGAATCTTCATTTATGTTGGGTGAAAATCTTATGGCTGGATTGGGCGTGTCGCGTGCTAAAATAAATAGTGTGGTTGATGATATGCGGGCTGATGATTATGCGGTTGTTAAACAGCGTATTGGTAATACAGAAACAAAATAGATATATTATTTGCTTTTATAATACTTAATTGCTATATTACCCACATCAAGGATGAAAAATGAAAAGGTTTATTAAATACATAGCAGTTATATTATTTGCATTTTGCGCGGATTTTTTCTCGAAAAATTGGTTGTTGGGATTTTTGGCGGCTAAATATGGTGATATGGTGTATGATGCAAATAAAATATGCGCCAAGTGTAATATAGAGGGCATATTTGTATCATGGAAATATATATTGGGTGGCGATTATGGAATTTCCAATTTATTTAATATACAGTTTGTTTGGAATCGTGGCATATCTTTTTCTGCATTTAATAATGTAATGCCAATTATATTAAGTTGTATTATGGCGATAATTATTGCTTATCTGTTGTATTATATGTTTAAAAAATCTTTTGTGTATGAACGTTTGCCAATTGCTATGATTGTTGGTGGTGCGTTGGGAAATTTGGTGGACAGAATTCGTTTTGGCGCGGTTGCTGATTTTATTCAGTGGCATATTGGTGGGTTGTGGCGCTTTCCTGCAATATTTAATGTGGGCGACGTTTTTATAACCTTTGGTGTGATTTTGTATTTAATAAACATGTTTATACATAGAAGACGTTGTATGAACAATATAAAGAATCTAAGGGGTAAATAAATGGTTCAATATTTGAATAATAACAGTGGTTTTAATCAATGGAACGCCACACAATCTAATAAACAAAAGCCAAAGTCTATGGGGATATTTGGTTGGTTTGTTACAATATTTTTGGCTTGGTGGGTGATAGGTTTGTTTATTCAGCCAAAGAAAACAACAAACGCAAATACTCAACCGATTACCATAGAAAAATCATCTGTTGAAAAAAAAGTGATTGATTCAGACAAAGTTTCTGTTGATATCCAAGGCTTGCGTATTTCAAATATTTTATTAAAAGAACATTATAAATCCGCAGATAAAACGGAACCTGTATCGTTATTAAATGGCGAAAACGATTTTATTGAAATAGGTTTTGTTTCCGCAGATACACAAACACCAAATATAAATACAAAATGGAATTTAGATGCCAATAATAATATGGCTTGGAATAATAAATCCAAAATTAAATTCAATCGTGATATTTCAATTGCAGATTATGTGATAAGAATATCTGATACAATAAAAAATAATTCCAAACAAGAAATAAATGTTTCACCGTATGCGCGAATTGTTCAAAATGTATCAGACAAAGCATCTGTTGCGGTCGAAACAGGTGGTGTGGTTTATGCTAATTCAAATTTAGACTATGCAAATTGGGCAAAATTAAATAAAAAATCTTATGCATACTCAACAGTGCGTGGATATTTTGGTTTTGCTGAACAGTATTGGGAAACAATCGTATCCGTCGATGCAAATGACCAGACAATCAGTTTAAAGAAAAATGGTGATTCTTATTTTGCAGATGGTAATGTGTCGCCCGTAAAAATTGGTGCGGGACAAACTGCAACAGTTGATACTTATGTATTTGCTGGTCCACGTATTAGTAAAATATTAGATAATGCGTCTACCAATATTCCACATTTATCCAAAACAATGGATTATGGTTGGTTCTGGTTTTTTGCACAGCCAATGTTATGGATGATAAATTGGTTATTTGCAATGGTTGGTAATTATGGAATTGCAATTATTTTGATGACATTGATTTTAAGATTGTTGATGTGGCCTTTGACACGTAAATCGTATGCTTCGACAATGAAAATGCAACAAATGCAACCAGAATTGCAACGTGTTCAAAAATTATACGCAAATGACAAAGCACGCTTGCAAATGGAAATGATGAAGGTTTATCAATCTCACAAAACTTCTCCTATGGCAGGTTGTTTACCAATGTTAATTCAAATACCTATATTCTTTGCATTGTACAAAGCATTATTAATATCTGTACCAATGCGCAGTGCAAGGTTTTTATGGATATCTGATTTAGCGGCGATGGATCCATACTTTATATTGCCAATTTTAATGGGTGCAACAATGATGTTGCAACAATATTTACAGGGGCCAAAAACAAAATCGGACAGTAATGATGCGATGGCATCAACTCAAAAGGCTATGAAATGGATGCCGATATTATTTACGGTTATGTTTGCATGGATGCCGGCTGGATTGGTTTTGTATTGGACAGTATCAAACATATTTAGCATATTGCAAATGTACATTATCAAAAAGACGATGAAATAAATAATTAAAGAATTGTAATGTTATTTGTATTTGTTTAACAAATCAAACCATACTTGTGGTGCATCAACTTCTTTAAAATAAGTTTCCAAAAAATGTACGATTGTTTTGTGTTTGTCTTCCAAACATTTACGACCGGGTTCTGTCAAAGCCAAATCGCGTAATCGCAATACTTTTTGAAAGAAATGATGAATAACAGGGCTTTGAAAATCTTGTCTGTAACTTTCTGCTGTCATATCATCAGTTGGTAAACAATCTGGATCAAAAAAAGGAATTCCTGCGCGACATTCCATAGCGCGAGTAACACATATCAATCCAGATGCGTCACACATATCTGCATCAGAAACAATTTCGCCTTCTGTACATGTTGGTTGAATACCACGTAATCGTTTGCTATATCCCATATGCTGTATAATATCTATACATTTATCACAAAATTCAGCGCTAAACCCAGAACCAGCCAATATGCGTCTGGTGTTAATTTGTAATCTTTCAGATTCTTCACCAAATAATTTATAATCATCACAATCATGAAGCAGGGCGGCAACAGCAACCAATTCTCGGTCTGCCATTGGTATTTCATCACAAATTTTCATAGCCCTTTTATAAACACGTAAAACGTGCCTGTCGTCGTGTCCGCGTTTATTGTTGCTTAATAATTCATGAACAGCATTTTTAATATATTCGATATTTGCCATCTGTGATTTCTCCTTGGTTTGCGCATATTGTATTAAACCATAGTGTTGTTTACAAGTAAAAAATTGACATTTATTTGTGTTTGTGTTATCTTGTGCGGAAATAGCAATACAAAGGATTAAATATGAATAACATTGAAAATATAGATATAGTTATAAAAAATGGCAATATTGCGGAAGAAAAGGCTGATTTAATAGTGGTTCCAGAATTTAACAGTTCTGCATCTGGTGGTGGTGTTGGTTGGGCTATTATCAATGCTGGAATGCAAGCGGGTTTGGATTTGTATAACAAAGCAGCCCAGAAAAAACCATTTAATTGTGGTGATGTGATGATTACAAAATCTGGTAAACGTGGTGTAGCGTTGGCTCATGTTGCGACGGTAAGTGCTAGTGCACAAGAACAACCGGTTGCTGTTGTCAAAGCGGTTTTTAATACATTAAAATTTGCGAACGACAAGAATTTGCAAAATATTGCTGTGCCAGAACTTGGAACAGGCATCATTGGTAATTTGACCCAAGAACAATCTGCACAATTAATTTTTAATGCAGTATATGAATTTGCAAAAGCGAACCCAGATTCAAATGTTAAAAAAGTGTCTTTGGTTATTTATTACGGAGCTAGTCTTGATCCAGCAATAAGAGTATTGGCAAATAAAACCTATATGAAATTACCAGATTTTATGGTTGGAAACAAAAAAATAGATGGTGTACGTGGACTTATCTCTTTGTTTTATAATAATGGGATTGATATTAGTAAATCCAATGGATGCAGATAATAGTAAAACAAGACGAACAATAACAAAAACCACCAAAATGGGTGGTTTTAATTTTTGGTTGAGGAGTGTTGCAGGCAAGATGTGAGTCAATTATTGTTGAAAAACAATAAGATATTATTTACAATTCACAAAAATCATAAGAGGTGCAGAAATGAAGTATAATCCCAGTTTACATAAACTATCTAATGGTATCTCGGTTAT
>DBYN01000006.1:0-129676 GCA_002310415.1 Alphaproteobacteria bacterium UBA1185
CTCATTGCTTATAGCAAGCTACAAACAATTCCCGTTCAACTTGCATGTGTTAAGCTTGCCGCCAGCGTTCGTTCTGAGCCAGGATCAAACTCTCAAGTTCTAAAAAAACTTGTAATTTAAGTCCTGTGCATTTAACAAAGCTGACATAAATCAGTTCGTCTTTACATATTATATATATTCGCAAGACAAGTTTTAACGAGGTTAATATTAACCTATTACCTGTCTAGGATATGCACATTTGACTTAGTCAAAGTTTGGATATTTCCAAATTCAACTGTCTGCATATCTCTTCTTGAACAGATTTTTGAATTTCAAAAATCATATATTGATGAGCTGCTTTTATTAACAATGTTGCGATCTACTCGCCAAATTTCAGGGGTTGAAACCAAAAATCCATTTAATCTCAACTTGAAAGCCCGCATATTATGTGTTTGAACTGCCAAAAAGTCAAGTTTTTTTTCAAAAATAATTTACAAAAAGATCTTTAAAAGCACAAAATCCCAGAAATCAGGCACTTTATTCCCATCTTATTTTTTTCTTGGTACGAATTTTATTCCTTATTTTATGTACAAAAAAACATAAAAATGATTCGTATTATTACAAAAAACCGATTCGCAATACACGAATCGGTCAAATAAAACAACATTTTAATGATTCAAAATTAAAAACGATACATAAACCCAAGTTTAATCAAAGGATAAAAATCAACATTGTTCAATTCATCTTGGGCTTCGCTTAAAGCATCGCGTTTTGCCTTTTCAAATTTTTCTTTTAATTCTGTATTTGTTACACTTTGTGGTATACCATCAGTAATATCTTTCAAGCCATCCAGTGGAACATCTAAATCAATAGTGGCGCCATTACCAGCAAACACTACACCAGCATCCATATAAATTTTAAATCCCAAAAACAACCCCAAATCAAAACCGGCGCCAAGGTATGGTCCGCTGTATTTCCAATTTAAATCCGCTTTGCCATACATTGTATTACCTTCATAGTAATATTTACGATTTCCCAATTCGAATTCGATGTTACCATTTTTTAGTGTGCCATAAATATCAGCGCTTATGTCCATTTTACCAGTCATATAACCACCAGACAAACGTAATCCACCCAAGAACCAAGTATCACCAAAAGGATAAAAATCAATCAAAGCACCAAAATGTTTGGCTGACAAAGAAATATTGTTAATATTCAAATCGTCATCAATTTCAATACCTTCGTTACCAACCCAATCATTTATCTTTGAATTTAACTTTGTTTTGATTGGCGAAATAGATGCGAAATCGAATCGAACCCCGAATCGCTTTGCCCAGAAAGAATCAAAATTTTTATTGTTATAACCAATAAAACCGTTTAATCCAGATGAAACAGAAACCCCAACACCAATTTGCATACCATGCGGAAAACGTATCTTTGGATTAGACGATGTTATCGCCTCCGCTGGTGTGGTGTCTGGTTCTGACAAAGGTTGCTCAGCGATAACTTCCGTATCATTATCGGGCATTTCAGCCATAGATTCTTCAGCAAACGCAGGTGCAACAAAAGCCGCAATTAACGATATTATTGAGATTTTTTTCATATTTTATCCTTTCCTTTTATGAATATATTCACAGTATAATTTATTCACAACAAAATGTTCAATAAAAATTTTTATTTAATAAGACTTATTTTTGTGATAAAATACAAGGCATGAGAAAAAAAATATCTTTTTTAGTCATATTGGTTAGTGTATTTGGCGTGAATTACACCAACGCATCAGAGTGTATTGATAATGATTGTGAATTGTCACCAGTGATTGTAACCGAAGAAATTGAAGAAACCGAAGTTTCCGAAACACCGGACGTTCTGGAACCGCGTGAATTTAATGAATCTGTATGGGCAACAGATACCAAAGAACAATCTGAATCCATAAAAACAGAATCTAAGGCAGAATGTGAAAGCGCCCCCACCTATGTTTGCCCATTTGAATCCGAAGAAGAATGCGCGATATGGCGCGACAAACCGGTTTATAAACAGGCTGTAAATCCACGCGAGCCACATATAAACACGATGAAGATTGACGATATTATTTATGCTTTGAACATGAATGTAAATGCATCAGCAAATGAGGCTGTGTTTGCACCATTGATTGAGCGATATCAAATGTTGATGCGCGCATCTAAAGCATGTTGTACAGATGGGATTTTATATAAGTTGCGTGCAAGAAATGCATCTGATAAACAAATTTATCAATTTTTAAAAGATGATGCTAATTATTTTGCGGTTGGCACACATTGTTTGGTTATGGGCGATTACGATTTATCAGAAAAGTATTCCAACGGTGTAACTGGGGATATGGTAAGCGATGTTCGTAATGCATGTTTATGCAAAAATCGTAAATGGTTTAATGCATTATTATCGCCATTTGTGGACGTTTATAATCGCGTACCTGAATTTGTGTCTGCACAATTCCAATATGATTATACCGATAGTTTAAAACGCGATATTACAGTGTCTGTAAACCAAGATGTTCAAAACGCAATCGACACATTAAACGCCTGTCCAGATTAAAATGTATAAAAAAAAATGCCCAAACGGGCATTTTTATTTATTTGATTTATCATTTTCCATATTGCGTTTTACCCACGAATAATGACGGAAAAATTCTGTACCGGATGACGCAGGATATCCCATCCATCTTTCACCATCTGGAATATTACGGAAAACACCACTTTTTGCACCAACTTCTGCATCTTTGCCAATATGAATACCATTAGCAACACCGACATGACCACCCAACATAGCCCTGTCGCCAACGACAACACCGCCAGCCAATCCGCAACCAGATGCCAAGAAACATTCTTGACCGATTACAACACCATGTGCAATTTGGCATAAATTATCAATCTTGGTTCCATCACCAACCATTGTGTCCGTCATAGCCCCCCTGTCGATACAAGAATTAGCCCCAACAGACACACGATTACCCAACACAACACGTCCAGCATGCGGTATAAACACATTTTTGCCATTCTGACGCGTATAACCAAAACCATCTTTACCAATTACCGCATTTGCATTTATCACGCATTCTGCGCCAATTGTAGCGTTTTCTATGTGTGCGCCAGAACAAACAACAGTATTTGGTCCCAAAACAACGTTACGACCAATGAAAGCGCCAGGATATATTTTTACCCCTGCTTCCAATACTGCACCACGTTCTACTGTTGCAAATTGCCCGATATAAACAGACCGTTTTTTGCGGAAAAATACACCGCGTGACACATGCGCAAAATAACTAATTCCAAAACGAGGTTTTTCACGATATATTTCACCCAAAATTTTTACAATGTTTCCACGTGGTGTGTTTGTAATCAAAAGCGTAGCACCACTTGGCGCATCATTGATTTGTTCAGGCTGTAACAAAATAACTGATGCTTTTGTATTTTGCAGAACAGATATTGGCAATATTTTAAAAGCAGTTGTATTACGTTCGGTTGAATAGAAAGCCAATTGTCCAGGACGCGCATCTGCAATTGGTGCGACACCGGTAACAATCGCCTTGGCATCACCGCGCAATTCCAATCCGAATTTAGCAGCCAATTCACCAGCAGTAGTTTTATTCCCACGTGGACCAAATAACATTTGCAGTAATCTTTTCATGATAAATCCTTTTTGTTTCGGTAATTATAAAAACATTATGTATAAAAAGCAATTTGAAAATTTGTTACACCTTTATCATACAAGGGCCCATTCCCCCCTTTGGGGGAACTAGTCTCAGGTGAGAATGGGGGGGTAAATTTGGCACAAACAAAAATGTCCCGGATTCGGGACATTTTTATTTATTGTTTCAATCTTTATTCATCAAAATTGAAGCTTACTGTGTCATACATACCGCCAACACGCGTCCCACCAACATAGCAATGTATATGTTGACCAATCGTATCCATCCATTCCTTTTCGGCGGCATTCATTTTGGTGTTTTTCTTGGCTTCTAATACACTGGCCGCAATACCAACACCCAAACCAGCACCAGCCAATCCACCCAATGTTGCACCCAAACCGGCACCCAAAGCACCATTATTTACTTTCTTGTCATACTGTTTTTCACATTCAAGTTCCAAATCGTTCATAGCAGATATCAAATCTTCTCTCTTCTCTTGTAACTTTTCTGTTTTTTTCTGTGTTGACGTTTCTTTTCGAATCTCGGAAAGCAACTCTTTCGCGTTTTTATAACCATCATTGCTTTTACTCAAACCAGCATTGGATGCATCAGTTACAGCGGAAGAACAAGAACCAACATCAGACCATTTTACATCTTCGCTATCCAACTTATCCCGACATTTTTGTGCATTATTCACACAACTGCCAGAATTAGTGCTTTTATCCGTTTGAACTTTGGCGTCACTTTTGCCTAAACCACCAACTTTGCCGGATCCCAAATATTCACCCAATAATCCACCACCAATACCACCAAGGGCTGCACCACCGATACCACTCCATACCATTGCCATTTTACCCTTGAATGAATTAACTCCTTCACCCTTACCAGCCTTTTCCTTTATAGCATCGGTAATTTTTTGTAAATCCCCGTCATCCAACCATGAACCACATGTAAATCTGTCACCAACAGCAAAATAGGTTGTTGTTTTGTCATCAGTTAAACTTTTCAGTACAGTCTGTGCTTCTGGTTTATCGGATGTCATTGTAACCTTTACACGACAGAAACCACCATACACATCACCAGTTGCCGTAAATTGAGATGGTTGTAATCCCCTTGTTCCGTACTCCGGAGGTACAATTTTGTTTTTCAATTTAACCCACATATATGTTGAACCGTTATCACGACCAGACCTGATACCACCTTCGTTATTTTTCAAACAAACGTTTTGTTGTCTGTTTAATTCAGCAGTATATTTTGCCTGGGCTTCACGTTCAACATTTGCCAAAACATCTCGCAATAAATTTTCTGCACCAGCCTCATACGAGTAGGTTGCAACGTCCTTTGTCACAGGCTGGTCATAAACACACCCTTGATTATCAACATAATCACACGTACAACCCGAACTTGGCCACAAACGGTTCAGCGTATCGTCCGCCTTGCTAACGGTCTGTGCTGCCTTCAATTCATTAATTCTGCTACATGACAAGGTTTGTGTTTTTGCACATTCTGAATACTCATTACTGCACCCAACAACGGTATCAGTTGCTTGAACGCCCCCAGCAGCCCCCAACCAAGTCTCACGTACACTCGTGTTGTCACCCAAAGAATCTTTTGTTGAGTCTCCAAACTTAGTTGAAACTTTGGCTGCTTCTATTTTCAAATGTTCGTCGCAAACCTTTGAATTTGTAATCGTATTCAAACATAATCCGATTACAACGTTATAATCCAAAACGCCCCCAACTTTGTTCATACTTTTGTTAAAATCTGCATTGTCGGTATTATATACATCCAAAACAATATCCGTTCTGTTGCGATAGCATTTTTCGTAATCTGCACCGCACATAGATTTTACACAACCGGTAGCTGTTCTGGAACACTGCGTTTTCATTTCCGCAATCGCAGCATCATTATAAGAATCGGTCAATATCTTGTTCAATGTCGCAACAACACTTATTGGATCAGAATTTGACCCATCGTATATTGGGAATAACGTACTAAACGTAGTGTTATCTGTATACGCATATGTATAAATATTCTTGTTATTTGATGCCAATGCGTATTTGCAATTTGCATCCGTATTTACCGATGCTTCACATCCCAATCTGATACTGTCGTATGTGTTTTTACCATTAATTGTATTTTCGCCTTCACCACTCTTATCAAAAACCAAGGCATAACATGCAGAACCAATACCACCACCACACGAACGCATTGCACATGTTTTAAATGTTTCAACGCATTTATCTTTGGCCTTGGTATCAAATTTATTCAATATATCAGTCAAACGTTGATTCATCGCGGAATTCATACGTGTTGAATAAATATCTTCAAATACGCTTTCCGGATCTTCCATTAAATCTTTGGATGTTGGAACCTTGCCATCATTAGCAGTCATATAACAATATTTATTACCACCAATTGTTTCCGTACACATATTACGGATATAAGAATTAACATCTTTTTTGGTTGTCTGTTCGGTTGACGTGTCGGTTAAACCCAACAATGCCCGCATTTCATCTTCAGATGGTGCAGCAGTTCCGTTATTAATAGAATCTATTATTTCCGCCTGAACCCGAGACACATCGGTCATACATCTTGCCGGATTGGTTCCACACGCACTTAATATACATTGGTCAGCAACCTTGTAACAAGTGGAAACAGCATTCAATGCCGCCAATTCAGCACCGTCATCAATCAATTTACGTAATCTGGATTTTCCACCAGATACCCCCGTTGGCGCCATAGACATATTTGTATGTCCATATAATTCCATTAAACCATCACCACCACACCGGGCAATCGTTGATGCACACAACAAAGATTGTTTTTTAAATTCTTCATCACTGGTGCACAATTCAAAATCAGCACCACAAACACTTTCTTTCTTTAAACAAGATTCAGTTTTCTTGATACACTGTTGTAAATCATATCGATTTGAAATCTCTGCCCCCAATATCATTTGCCCCAAAACACTGCCGTCTGTGGGGTATGTATAGCGCGAAACTTCGTTATAACCATTATATTCTTTGACATTCGAAAAATTAGCCACAGAAGATGTTCCAAACAAATCATTAATACCAGATGATGTACATTGTGATAAAATGCTTAAACATTTGGGCATTTGACCATGGAATAAAACATTTGTCGTACATTCTTCGAAATTTGGACCGCACGCATCATTAGCCTTGATACAAGACGTATACGCATCTATACATTCACGATTATTCATCAAAGATGATGCCGTCGTTTTACCAACACCGCTGACCACGCCACCAGCAACAACCAATTTCGGATTCATATAACCCGACACAGATGGCAAACGTGATGCCGCAGAACCAGAAACCATACTGCCCCGCGCAGTCGCCGCAAAAGCCCCAGAAGCCGCGGACATAATTGCAATTAAACTAACGGTTTTGACAAGATATTTCATCCCCTTTCTCCATTTTACTTTGTCTTTATTTTATCATAGTTTCAAAAATAATAAAAGAAAAAAATAACAATATTTTAATTATTTTTTCGGTGTTCACACAAACACCAGTTTATAAAAAATTTTATTCGTTATCCAATATTTCTTTCAATTCCAACATATCGTTCGGCATTTTAGTTTTAAAATGCATCTGTTCGCCAGATACCGGATGTCTAAATTCCAATACTTCGGCATGCAACATTTGTCCGGTATGATTTTGTAAAAAATCCAATAAATCTAAGTCTTTGACACTGCCAATATGGGATTTTTCGCGTCCGTACAATGGGTCACACAAAACAGGAAACCCATGAGATGACAAATGGACACGAATTTGATGTGTTCGCCCCGTCAACAACGTACAGCGAAACAATGATATACCACTTTTTGTCCAAACATCTGCAACATTCACAACGGTATGTGCCGGTTTTCCACCCGTTTTTACCAAAGACATCTTTTGACGATTGCGTGATGAACGCGCTATGTTACCGGTAATATCTGCCCCACCCCAAAGCGGGACACCCCATACAAAGGCAACATATTTTCGCGTTAAATCATGTGTGGAAAACATTTTTACTAATTCACGATACGCTATATCGCTTTTGGCAAAAACCATAACCCCACTTGTATCTTTGTCCAAGCGATGAACCACACCCGGTCGTGTTTGACCACCCAGCGCAGATAAATGCGTATGCGCCAGTAAATTTTGTACCAATGTACCAGTTTTATTGCCCGCAGATGGGTACATCACAACCCCGCGTGGCTTGTTTATCACTATTATATCATCGTCTTCGTATAAAATATCTAAATCAAAATCTTTGGAAATGTTATCGTACGCGATATCTGTTTTGCGTTCCGCAATTTTAACCGTAAATTCATCACCAATTTTTGTTTTATCGGATAATTTCACCCCACCGCCATTAACACGACATATTTCAAACTGTTGAATTTCACTGCGAGAAAATTCCGGCATTTGCAAAGACAAAAATTTATCAACACGAATACCAATATTTTGATCATCTACTTTGAAAATGCGGGTATCAGACATTATTTAATCTCTTTCCAATCTTTGCCAATTTCACACTGTGAAATATCAATTGTAAAATTACGGTCGCCATCCACAGGACATGTTAAAATACCAGTTGTAACAGAATCTAATGCCTGTTCATCTGCATTTCGCCATGCAAAAGATATTGTTTCGGGTTTATATACACAAACCAACCTTAAATGCCCCGTCATTTTTCCATTTGGTGACACCCAAACGCGAACACTGTCCGCTTCACCATAACAAGGAAAAGCATCCAGATAATACAAAACCAAACCTTTTTTTACAAAAGACTTGTTTTTTCCAATAATTGTTCCGGAAAATTGTTTCCATGATTTACCAGTAACTGCCGCCCAATCAACAGTTGTAGAAAATATGCTAACACGTGGTGCAACAGGCACTGTATCCGCAAATGCGCAAGTTATCATAAAAATAAAAAACAACGAAATTAATTTCTTCATTTATATTCCTTTAATTCAACAGATACACGCTTTACGTTTGTTGGCTCTACTGACAATATATGATTAAATGTCACTGTGTTTTTAGGTTCCAAAAATGTAGCCGGTGGCATAAAAGTTTGACGCGATAATACATTATTATTTATATCATAAGATACTATTATAACGTTTGGTAATCCATATATTTCATCGGTATTATTTTTAATATCACCTGAAACAAAAATACTTTGCCGACCATTTTTATCCAAAACAAGGCGAACATTTTTTTCATCTATGCGCGCAATTAATGGTTTATTGTTCGCAGAATTATTCTGAAACTTTACAATCGCAACAAACGAAAATATACATGCCGCAATCAAAGCACATAACACAACGCAAAATTTTAACCATGTCCGATTCCAAGTAAATGATGAACGTGGTAACCACACGTGTCCACATATCGCACATTTCACAGGTTTATTCGGCGTGCGGTTCAATGTATATTCTGTTTTACAAAAATCACAAATTATTTTCATTGTACACCTTTGATTTATAAAATTTATAGCACAATTTATTCTAAATTCAACATTTGATATTTTTGACGAACTCGTGTTTGAATTTCATGTAAAGCATTCAGAAAATCGCCAACTGTTGCATTCATATTTGATGTAACACCACCAAATAAAATTGTTGATACTGTCCCCGATTTTGATTCAATCGCAACAGCACTTGTCGCCAAACGTGATAATTCAGGAAAAGAAACGTCTGCAAAACGCGCCTTTTTATTTGTTATATCCCAATAATAACTGGAATCTTTGGCATCTTGAATTTTATCACTAACAATTAATTTTGGTGTTACAGAACCCGTATAACCAACAGTTACATAACCAACATCTACGTGTCCCAAAACCAAATCCATGTCGCCAATTACTTTTAATATCGACTCTTTGCCAGATGATGCATTTACAGAAAATCCGCTTAACGTCAAATTATTTACATATAAATCATTTGTTTTAAACGAAGAAAATTTTCCCGAATCTGCCAAAGATAATAATCCCGCGACATTCATCTGTTTGGAATCGGCGGTTAACGCACCATTTACGACAGCATTATTTGTGGCATACACTGAATCCAATTTTGTTCTATTTGCGAAAACTAATGAATTTGTTGCTAATTTGCCAGAATTAATTTTTTCTTCAAATTGCGCTTTGTTTGCATCAATAAATCTTGCATTAATTATGTCGTGTCCATCAAGATTTAATGACGATAACATGGTGGCATCACTTGCCCGTTCAGATGGCAATCGCCACAAATATTCTATGTTACCACGTTTCACAGATGTTGTACCAACAATGCCTTTATTTTTTGTAATACCAAAATCACTGGCATTAGTATGAAATACACCAAAACCACCGTATGTTTGATTGGATTCTATGAACCCAAATTTACCACCACCAAGATTTACAATTTCACGTGTACGTAAAGGGCTAATACTTTTATCATTTAAAATAACTATACCCTGCAAAGTTGATTTGTTGTTTATATCTGATGATTTTAATATTCTTAATTGATAATCATCTTTATAAGAATTTGCAATATTATCTGGCAAACCATAGTTTACTAAATCTGAAATTTTAACATTAAATATCTTCTTGCCCACAGGTTTCATCAACAAAGATTTGTTTTCCAAAATATAATGCTCCAAAGCATTTTGAACAATTTCCAACTGATTTGCTATGACAATATTTCTGGCACGCAATACCGCGTTTTGTTGATATCTGAATATAAATGGAATAACAATAGCAGCCAAACAAATTGTCATCATCAATTCAATCAACATGCCACCATGCTGATCAGGTAGATTAAAAAAATATTTTTTGTGTGTTTTCATTTTATATGCCAATTTGCCGACGTTATGTTTTTAAATTCTTGTACATCTGGGACAGAAGGCACAGATGCGCGTGTTAATATCAATTTTGAAAACGATGGCGGTGTATTTGTTGGAAATACCCAAGAACCTATTTGTAATGGTCCCGCCCCAGATAACAATAATTCACCCGACACTGTTACCCCAAATCCATCACCAAAAACCATTTCTGTTGCAGATATGTACGGTGTCAAAAGTTTACTGGTTGAAATACCAGTAAATCCAGTTATTGACCGTGCACTGTCAGATTTTAAAATCAAATTATTTGCAACATTAACTGAATCTGCTATGCTTGCACTGTCTACAATCAAACGCCCATTTGTAACATATTTGTCACCATTTAATCTGTCTGCAAAAATTTTACTGAATCCATTTGTATCACCTGTTACACGCATAGAACCAATTTTAATATCTGTCGAATCTAAATTT
This sequence comes from Alphaproteobacteria bacterium UBA1185, assembly GCA_002310415.1. Lineage (GTDB taxonomy): Bacteria > Pseudomonadota > Alphaproteobacteria > Rs-D84 > Rs-D84 > Enterousia. Next base: position 10,948 of record DBYN01000006.1, read on the forward strand.
GCGCCAGAAGAAAAATATAACACGTCCGCATCAACAACATCTGAAGTTAAAAACACACCGTCCACATCCGTTATTTTTGCAGACAAAGATAAAATATTACCAACATCAAATAAATTAAAATTATTCATGTTTAAATCGCGTTGCATTTGATTTAATCCATCTTCACCCATTGTACCACGATGTAAAAATCTAGATGTGTCTTCACCTTGAAAATCACGAGATATTCTGAATACTAAGTCACCAGGATTAAATACTTCTGGCGCAGACACAGCCCAAGTTTGCCCATACGCAACATCGTCATCACTAACAATTGCAGCATCTATACCTATGTGTTTTGCTACGTTCACAGAATGATATAAATTATTATTCATATCAAATGCCAAATATACGTCTGTGATTGATGCACCATTAACTTTATATTTGTCTATGAAACCAGCATATGCTAATGGCGCAATTTTATTTATTTCATCATCTGTTAACTGAATTTCAACTGTATCTGGCCATTGTGTTTGATTGATACGTAAAAAATTAATTACCGAATCTTTTGATTTAACAATTTTATTTGCCGTTGCTATATCACGCACATCACCAGAAATATCCATTATTTGATTATACATAAAAGGCGATATCGCAATAACTACGGTAATTGCCAATAAAACCTCTAATACAGAAGCACCACGTTCTGCACAAGACAACATATTGTAAAAATGTTTTTTACATACACTCATTTCCGCCATTCATCAAACATTGTTTTATATCTATTCTGTTTTCTAATCTTTGCCAAAACACATACTGACAGATTATATTTTGCGCCAAAGATTTACTGTTATAATTGCCATTTAATGATTCAATAATATTTTTACACGAAACGGTTTTTCCATCTATATCTTTGACATCTGCAATAATTTCAAACGAATCGTTATTAATGTTATCTATGTATGCATCTGGTAACAAAGAAGTTCCCGCAGGTCTTATGTCTATTAACACAGGTCCGCTTTGTCCATTTAACAAACCATACGAAGTTTGATCGCGCAAAGTTATATTTGCCGCCGAAATTGTTTTAACATTTATGCCAGATTTTGTATTATATTCAAAACTTTCTGGGTCAACATAAACATCTTGCCCGCGTGAAGCATCAATATATGCACCAACATCCAAACGTTCAACCGTGAAACTGAAATTATCTGCGCGTACATTACCACGGACCAACCAATTTGCTGGACCAGTAAAACTGGTTTTGCCTTCTGCCATTGAAAAATCATAAACTGATGCAACATTTGATTCAAAAGAACCAGTTGTTCCAAATTTAGCAATTGTGCGTAAAAAAACATCCCCTACATTCAATTCGCCACGATTCAAAGACAAAGCCGAACCACCATCTGCACTTTGAAATACAGTTTTATTTGCAAATAAATCTGAGATTTTATTTTTATCTTGGCGACCAGATTCTATTCCGTATAACGTCAATGTTCCAAATTGGACAGATTCAAAATCGCCATTACGTGCAAACAAAATATTTATTTTATCTATGCTGTTATCACCCATATCTAATTCAGATAAAAACCCAATATTTTCGTCAGTTTCTTTTTTATTAACAATATCTGAATACATAGTATCTAATGGAATATGTACGTAAATATTACCGTCTACAATCTCTGCATAAAAACCAATTCTGCGAGCCAATTCTGCAACTTGCATTTTAGATAGGTTGCCTTTGGTAATTTTAATATAACTTATTATACCATCTTCATTTTTATCTATGAACAAAGATATATCTTGTTCAAATACAGTTTTTGGATTAAATCCGTATGGCAGTCCGTAATCTGTCAAATCATGTATAAATTTATCACCTAATAATTCTGTTTTTTTGTATTGCAATTTATCTTTCATTTCGCGCATATAAACCCGCGCTGTGTTATGAGCCACTTCAATCTGTTCTGTTACAGCATACATTTGCGCAGCATTATCACGTGCAGAAATTTTTCCTGCAAAAAATGGTATAAAAGCAAAAACTAATGTCAATGCCAATAACGCCTGTAATAAAAAACTTCCGCTTTGTTTGTACAAAAAAACTCCCCCCTACAAAAGAAATCATAGCAATTGAAAAAAATTATTGCAATCAGTTTTAAGATGTTTTACAATCAACCTGTTGAACGAAACAGTAATGGGATTACTGTTAAAAATATTCCCTTAAAAAAAACATGAAGTAAAGAAATGCAAAATAAAAAAAATCAAACAACTGTTGGTCAGATGATTCAGCGTTGTCATAAATGGCGCCAAAAAAGAAAACAATATATTGATTTGGCTCGTCAAACCAGTGATGAAATTGAACGCGAACGTTTGTTACAAACTGCTGAACATTACGGCAGAATTGTTAACGAAGAACAGGTTAAAATAGATTCTCAACGCGACCCCAAAGACAAAGCACCAATCCAAGAAGAAACAAACGAATCTTCTGAAAATACTGAATCTGCTGAATCAAATGAAGACGACGAAATCGGCTTTCCAGATTTTATTACTAATTTACAGTAAAAATAAATTTGTTTTTTATTGAAATCGGGTATTTATTTGCTATGCTTTGCACAAAGGAAGCATTATGGAAAATAATTATACTGTTCTGGCACGTAAATATCGCAGTCAAGATTTTGAATCTTTGATTGGTCAAGATGTGTTGGTTAAAACTTTGACAACCGCTATTAATACGGGACGTATTGCACATGCATATATATTTACTGGTATTCGTGGAACCGGAAAAACCAGTACTGCGCGTATATTGGCCAAGGCGTTAAATTGTTTATCTTCTGAAACAGCAACATCAAAACCATGTGGAAAATGTGAAAACTGTCGCGCCATAGCCGCAGGACAACATATTGATGTTATGGAAATTGATGCTGCATCACATACTGGGGTTGATAATATGCGCGATATTTTGGATGCCGCTCAATATCGTCCTACAAATGCCAGATACAAAGTGTATATTATTGACGAAGTTCATATGTTATCAACCAGCGCATTTAATGCATTATTAAAAACATTAGAAGAACCACCTGCACATGTTATATTTATATTGGCAACAACCGAAATTAGAAAAGTTCCTGTAACAATTCTGTCGCGCTGTCAAAGATTTGATTTGGCTCGTGTTCCTGTTGAAACATTGAAAAAACATTTCGCTTATATTGCTGGTCAAGAAAACATCGAATTATCTGATGGTGCAAACGAATTGTTGGCACGTGCCGCTGATGGTTCTGTGCGCGATGGGTTATCTTTGTTGGATCAAGCAATTGCACAAACTGGTGGTCATGTTGATGAAACCGCTGTTTTAGACATGTTAAAAAGAACAGATCGTGGTACTGTTGTTGGGTTTATGAAAACCATTTTATCTGGCGATGTTAGTGTCGCATTGAATAAACTGGACGAAATATATAACAACGGCGCAGATTTAACTATGTTATTAAACGATATGATGGAATGGACGCATTGGGCAACACGCATGTATCCATCATTACGCTTGCAAGATTCAACTTCGTCCCCATATACCGCCGACCAACGCGAAACAATAAAAAATATCAATGAAAATATATCTTTGAACACTTTGTCCAGAATATGGCAAGTTATGGTTGCGGCTGTTCCAGAATTACAGGCATCAAACAATCAAAAACAATGTTTTGATATGTTGGTTGTACGATTAATGCATATCGCAGATATGCCATCAATTCCAGAATTATTAAAACAGCAAGACAACAATACAACACCTCAAAAACAACCAGAGATTAAAGTTGCCGAACAAACCAAGCATATTGATATAAAAACGTCTGATGAATTGGCATCTGCTTTACAACATGCACGTGAATTATTATTGTATTCTTACTATGCTAATAATCTTGAAATTATCAATTTTGATATTGGAAAAATAAAATATTTTGACCGCAAAGGCGATAAAGATTTTTCACAAAAATTGGCTATTTGGTTAAAAGATAATACGGGCCAAACGTGGGAATTAGAAACTGTATCAGAATCGCCTCATCAACAAACCGTCGTAGAACATACTAAATCTGAAATAGAATCTGACCCTATGGTCGCCAACGCGATGGGATTATTTGAAGATGCAGAGATTGTAAGTATATCTAAATAAACAAACCAGGGGTAAAAATATGAGAGAGCAATCAGGACGTTCATTAATAGAAATTATTGGTGTATTGGCATTGGGTGCAATTATGGTATCTGCTGCATTCAGCATGTATCATACTTCAAATCAAAGACAAAAAAGATTAATCGCCACAGAAAATTTACGCGATATTGCAACCAAGACAAAAACTTTGTTGGAATATTCTGGATATCAACCTGTATCTGTTGATTTTCTAATTGAATCTGGCGCACTGGTAAATGATAAACAACCGATGGGTGGACAAGATTGGTCTGTTACATCTTCCATAGATGGTACAGAATTTTCGATTAATTTGGTTGATGTACCTTTTGAAGATTGTGCGTATTTTTCAACGAAAAAATTTAGTTGGGCGTTACGCATAGAAATAAACGGATACGATTCAAACACTGGTTCTTTTTGTTTAAAAACGGGTGATAACAGAATATCTTTTGTTGTAAAATAAAAAAAATGAAATTAAAAACAATTATTTTATCTTTGATATGCTTTGTTTTGATGGGATGTCAACAATATCACAGCCCAAGTCGTAATACATGGCAAAAATATTTATCTGGTGCCAGTTTTATGGATATGACAGAAACAGCAAAAACCGCTAAATTGCCTGTATACATGGGACATGGTGGAAAAATTGTAACCGCAACAGGGGAATTATCACCCAATATGCAATATGGTGATAAAAACAATATAGATAATGTAACATTATTAAATTATATGTCAGGATTAGAATATGAATTATATGACAGTTTACGTAAACCTGGAATATCTGTTCAGCGCGCTGGAACTGACGTTGTTGTAATTTTGGTTCGTGATGCAATTATGGAAATGAATATTGCAGATATTTCGGCAGATGGTGCAGATACATTGAATACTATTACCAAGATATTAAAAAAATACGGTGCTACGTTTATAGAGATTGCAGGATATACAGATTCTATGAAAGATAAAAATGCTGCATACGCATTTTCGTTGGATATGGCGGAACGTGTTGGGGTTTATTTGGCGCAACATAATATATCTACATCGCGTATGTTTATTGTTGGACGTGGTTCTGCGCGCCCAATTGCTGGTCAAAACGATACTGGTCGTTTAACAAACCGTCGTGTTGAAATTAAAATTAATCCAGCCAGATAAAAATTTTTTCATATTTTGAAAGACTTGCGTTTTTCTGGAAATGTTGCTATATTCACTATGATTAATCAATTCCACTTTGCAAAATAAGCAGTGGAACAAACAAAGGAAGGTTCAAAATGAAAACAAATACAATAATTCAAAAATATAAAAAAACTGGTTTAATCGCAGGTATTGCTGTTCTTGTTGCGGCATTGTGCATTTGGGGATTTTCACGTTCTGATAATGGTGCATCGTTGAATGATTCTTTGTCCGAAGTATCAGAAAAAGCGCCAACATTATCTGATTTACGCGTTGCTGTTGTAAGTATGGATAAAATTCAAATGGATTCCGCGGTATTAAAAGATTTACATAAACAACGCGAATCTTTTGAAAAGAAATTAAAAGCAAAATTGGAAAAAGAACAAAAAGCAATAGAAAAAGAAAAAACTGATATTGAAAAATCACAAGATGTTTTGTCCCAAGAAGCATTACAACGTCGTGTTGTTGAATATCAACGTCGTATAAATAATTTCCAACGTGATTTGGCAGAAAAAGCGCAATCTGTTGAAGCATCATACCAAGATGCATTGACCACAATTCAAAAGAAACATTTAGACCCTGTTATAGAAGGTATTATTGCAAAGAAAAAATTATCTTTGGTAATTGATGGCCGTATGGCGCGTGTTGGCAAAGATGTAGAAGGTTTGGATATTACAGATGAAGTTATTAAATCTTTGAACAAAAAAGTGTCATCTGTAAAAATGGCAACACCAAAAGGTTTTTAAAAATAAAACTGTAAAATAAAAACCGCCAAGATGGCGGTTTTTTTAATGGATTTGTTGTTTCTTTTGTTTATATATTTCAAACAAATCATCAAATATTACTGGTATTTTACTATAAAATAATTCCAGTGTTGGATCTATTATTTGGGTAACACAAGGACGCACAGGTCCAGTAGACGCAATTGATGAACGAAGCGAAAAAATATGGCGCCATTCTCTTAAATTAGCACATATATTAAATTCTGCCGCTGTTGACTGGTTAAGTATCAAACCAAGTTGATCGGGCTTCGCCCCCATTTTAGCCATTTCCATATAATGATTTTCAACTGTCTGCATATTCTGTTTCCAAATTTTGTATTCTTGGCTACCCTTTTGTATTTCGACAGGTTCAAGAAACTTTAATTCATTATTAAACTTATCTTTGCTGTAATTAGCATATCTGGTTGATTCTATTGCAAAAGTAACCATTCTGTGTCTTGTTAAATCCTTGTATGCGGCAATATCAGAAAGGTATTGCATCGTAATGTGCACAAATTCTAGCATAGATGTATGGCCAGATTGGATAAGCCTTTGTACTGTTCTTTTTGCCGCTTCGATATCATTTGATTTTGGGGTTTTATAACAAGTTCTTGCAATATTTGCTATCTCTAACAGCATCTTATTACCATTTATTCTTGTTATTGGTTTAATTTTGGCTTTAACTATTTTCATCAATATACCCCTTTATTAATTCTTATAATTCGGCTCTTACTTCTTGAATTTCGTAACATTCGACCCTGTCACCTTCTTTTAAGTCGTTATATTTATCGAAACTCATACCAAATTCAACACCGACTGTAACTTCACTGACTTCATTCTTTTCACGACGTAATTCGCCAATTTTGCCATCATAAATAACAACGTTATCGCGCAACAAACGAACGAATGCAGATTTTTTAATTACACCTTCGCTAACACGGCAACCAGCAACTTTGATACCCTTGCCCACAGTGAACAAAGCAATAACATCTGCATATCCAATGAACTTTTCGTGTTTTTCCGGTGCTAATTTTCCGGACAATATTTCTTTGATCTCATCTGTAATACGATAAACAACACTGTGATAGCGGATATCTATACCGTTATTGCGCGCCATATCACGTACAGCACTGTCCGCACGAACATTAAACGCAATTATAACTGCACCTGATGCAGTTGCCAATCTTATATCACCTTCTGTGATTTGACCGACACCTGCTGATAATAATTCAACACCAGCCTTGTCAGAATTAAATCCGCGCAACATATCTGAAATTGCTTCCACAGAACCCTGAACGTCAGCACGTAAAATAACAGGCAAAGTTAATTTCTTGGTTTCATCACGTTTTGCAAATAATTCTTCCAACGAAGAACGTTTAACTGCATTTGCTTTATCTTTTGCTTTTTGAACACGATAGGCCGCAACTTCGCGTGTTTGTGCTTCGTTTTCCATTACGTGTAATTCGTCACCTGCACTGGGGACAGATTCCAATCCTAACACCATAACAGGCTGACCAGGCTTTACACTTTTTACACGCACACCAGCAGAATTTACCAAACCACGCACACGACCGAATGTTTCACCAACAACAAATACATCACCAACAGATAAAGTTCCTTGGCGAATTAAGACAGTAGCGACGGCACCCAAACCTTTTTCCATTTTTGCTTCTACTACATAAGCAGATGCCAACATTTCTGGGTCAGCCTTTAAATCCATCATTGCGGCTTGTAATAAAATTGCTTCTTCTAATTTATCCAAACCCATTTTTGTTTTAGCGGATATTTCAACACATTGAACATCGCCACCCATTTCTTCAACCTGAACTTCTTGTTGTAACAAATCTGTTTTAACACGTTGTGGATCTGCTTCTGGTAAATCGCATTTGTTAATAGCAACGATAAAAGGTACCTTAGCCGCACGAATGTGATTTATCGCTTCGATAGTTTGTGGCATAATAGAATCATTTGCCGCAACAACCAACACCACAATATCTGCAATTTGCGCACCACGTGCACGCATAGCGGTAAATGTTTCGTGACCCGGCGTATCCAAAAACGTAATTATTTCGCCAGATTTTGTTTTTACTTCATAAGAAGATATATGTTGAGTAATTCCACCTGCTTCGCCAGCGGTTACATTAGAATTACGAAATGCGTCCAACAACGAAGTTTTACCATGGTCAACGTGCCCTACAACCGTTACAACAGGTGCACGATGTTGTAATCTGTCCGGATTTGGTTGTTGTTCCAAGATATTGGCATATGGCTTTACATCAACACGTTTAACAGTTGCGCCAAATTCAGTTGCTATTAATTCGGCAGTATCAGCATCAATAGATTGATTCTGAGATGCCATCATACCCATTTCCATCAATTTTTTGATAACATTTCCAACTTTTTCCGCCATAGCAACAGCCAAATCTTTGACTGTTATTGTGTCGCCCAATGTAACAACATGTTCAACTTTTTGTGGGGCAGAAAAAACAGCGCGCGCTTTTTCACGAAAACGTTTTAAAGATGCCTCACTTCTGCGACGATTGGCGCCACGTAATCCGATTTCATCTTCGTCATCATCTTCACCACCAATAACAATATCGTGTATAGATATTTTGCCACCTTTTTTAAAATCTTTTTTGAAACGACTTTGTTTATTTGGGCGCATATCTTCGTCTTCGTTGCCGCGACGATTATTATAATTTGTGAAAGAAGCATTTTTTCTGGACTCATGAGTATTTTCACGCACAGGAACATTGATCACTTCGTCTGGTTGAACATCGATTTCATTTTCACGTTGCGCCAATTGTTCTTTGACGTGTTCATATTCGCGATTTTCACGTTCAATTTCGGCTTCGCGTGCTTTGCGTGCCGCTTCCTCTTCGGCTTCACGTTTTCTGCGTTCTTCATCACGCGCTTTGGCAGCCTCTAATACTGCACGTAATTTTTCATCAGCCACACTACGTGGTGTTTCAACTTTTTTAGGTTCTTCACGTAATTCCTTGTTACCAGGCGCAACAATGCGACGGCGGCGTTCTACGAACACCGCGTCCCCTTTTTTGCTGTGTACTGCATCAATTGTTACCGATTTTCCAAGTGTCAATGTTGCCATATTTTAACCTTTGGTTAAATTATTTTTATTCTTCATCTTCGTCTTGTTTAATGCCGTATGCTAATTCACGTGCTTTCATAACAACACGTTCTGCTAAACGAGATGACATTGTATCTTCACCTAATATTTCAACCAATTCGTCAGATGCCAAGTCAGCCAAATCAGACAAAGATTTAACGTCAGATTCACCAAGTTTCATAATAATTGGACGTTTGATAAAATCGAAGTTTAATAAATCATCTTTCATGCCCATTTGATGACCTTTGTCGAAATAATCTTGTTCTAATTTTTCAAGATATTTCTTTGCACGATTTTGCAATTCTGTTGCCAATTCTTGGTTAAAGCCTTCGATAGATTCCAATTCAGATTGTTCAACATACGCAATTTCTTCAATTGTTCTGAAACCTTCTGTAATCAGCAGTTGAGCAATAGTTTCATCAACATCCAATGCAGTTGTAAACAATTCTGTTTTTTCTTTGAATTCTTTTGCACGACGTTCTTGTTCTTCGGCTTCGCTCATTACGTCAATATTCCAACCTGTTAATTGGGAAGCAAGGCGAACATTTTGACCACGACGACCAATCGCCAAAGATTGTTGGTCTTCTGTTACAACCACAGCGGCAGTATGTGTATCTTCATCCACGATAATTTTTGCAACTTTTGCCGGTTGCATTGCGTTTACTATGAACACAGCAGGATCTTCTGAATATAAAATAACGTCAATTTTTTCACCATGACATTCATTTATCACAGGCTGTATACGAGTTCCTTTGATACCAACAGTCATACCAACTGCATCAATAGATGGATCTTGGGTTTCAACTGCTATTTTAGCATGCGAACCAGGTGCACGTGATACAGATTTAATTTTAATTATGCCTTCGTAAATTTCTGGCACTTCCTGAGTAAATAATTTTTCCATAAACATCGGATGTGTTCTAGTCAAAAAGATTTGTGGACCAGAATTAGAACGCGCAACATCCATAATCAAAGCACGGACACGATCACCCACAGCCAAGCGTTCACCAGGTATCAATTCTGTATTTTTAATATAACCTTCTGCTTTGCCATTAATATCAACAAAAATGTTACCAAATTCAATACGTTTGACAACACCATTAACAATATCACCAATATTATCTTTGAATTCTTCGAATTGACGACCTTTTTCAGCATCACGAACACGTGCTGTCATAATTTGACGCGCTGTTTGAAATGCCATACGACCAAATTCAGGTTCTGGTAAAATATCTTCTACAACATCGCCCACAGTTGGATTTGTTGCATACTTTTTTGCCTGAGCAACCGTTAACATCGTATTTGGATTATAATCATCACCAGCAGATTCAGGTGATTGAATAACATCAAACAAACGTTTAACATGTATCGAACCATTTTTACGGTCTATATTTGCAACAATATTAAATTCTTCGCCATATTTATGTTTAGCAATTTTTGCAATAGCGGCTTCTAATGATTCAATTACAGTTTCTTTGTCTATCATTTTTTCTTGAGCCAAAGAATCAATCGCTAATAACAAGTCTTGACGTGGCATAGATTCAAAAGACATATTTTATTCTCCTTGATATGTTTTTTATATTGTTCGTTTTTTTTTATTGAAAGAGCGGGGTCTTTCAACCCCGCCCTTAAAACTTATTTTTTAAGAACATACTTATTATCTATCCCGAATCGCCAAAAATCAAGAAAAAATTAAATTCGCTGGTGCACAATACTTTTTATTGTTGCTTGACGGTGGGGCTTTTGGGTTTTATACTTCACAGTATGAAGATTATAAACCGATATTTTAGGCATCAATTGACAGGTGTCTTTGTCATGCTGTTGTTAATTTTAACGGGCTTGGCATGGATGATGCAAATTATGTCTATGATGAAATTTTTAATAAATTATGGCATAAAATTTTCAAGTTTTGTGTATTTAACATCACTGATGATACCATTTATCGTATCTATCATATTGCCATTCGTTACGTTTATCGCGATTATATTCATTTATAATAAAATGATTACTGAAAATGAAATTACTGTGATGGCGGCATCTGGATTATCACCATGGCAATTAGCAAGGCCTGCGATAAAAATGGCGATTTTTTTAACAATTATACATTTTGTTTTAAGTATTTGGATTGTTCCAACCAGTCAGGCGATGTTTTACAGCACTCAATGGAATCTGCGTTATGGTTTGGCGCATTTAAAATTGCAAGAATCTGCTTTTACAAAAATGGCAAATGGGTTGGTTGTTTATGTTGATAATGTTTCTGGTCAAGATTTAAATCAAGTTATGTTATCTGATATGCGTGATGCAAATAACCAAATGTTGATTTTTGCAGAACGTGGGAAATTAGTGTCCACTGTACATGGATTATCTATAATAACAGATAACGGATCATTGCAAATGTTTGGTAAAAATGGGTTTACAACCGGAACATTTGATAGTTTTGATATGGATTTAAATTTAAATGATAATGATACAGATGTTTCTTTTCGTGTGCGTAGAATACCAACCAAAGATTTATTGAACAACCTTATAACCCAAGAAGATCTGCGCAGACATAAAAAAACCTTGGTTGAATTATGCACACGTTTTGTAAATCCTTTTATGAATTTGGTTTTGGCCATAGTATGTGTGTTGATTTTATTAAAATCTTCTTTGTTACGTCGCAAAGCAAGTTTTGCACCCGCAGCAGCAGTATTATCTATGGCATGTATTATGGCGATATATATGTCTGTTTCTAATATGATAACCAGTATAACAGGTTTAGTTTGTGTGGCACTTGGTGTATTTGTGTTATTGTTGATTTTAACTGGTTTATTGATAAAAAAATGAAATATTTAATTTTATCTTTTTGGTATTTGTTTTTTATTACAAACGCATTTGCGTTAGGTGTAAATCTTAACGAACCCAAAACCATTAAATCAGACAAAATAGAATACGACGTAAAATCACAAGAAATGCAGGCATCTGGAAATACAGAAATAACAAATCAATCTGGTCAAACAATAAAATTAAACCAAGCATCTATATCAAAACAAGATGATTTTATGTCTGCACACGATATAGAATTATGGTTGGGTAAAAACGTTTATGTTCGGGCAGACGAAATTACAAAGAAAACAGATGAAACTATTGCACGACATGCTATATTTACAGCCTGTGATAAATGTGATTCTTTTGGAAATGCATGGGAAATATCTGGAAATACAATTATTCATGATAAATCTGAAAAAATGCTTTATTTTCATAACGCGATATTTTGGGTATATAATGACAATATACCAATATTTTGGTTACCGTATTATGCAGTACCAGACCCAACTGTGAAATATAAATCTGGTTTGTTGATGCCCAACCTAAGTTCTACTAACAATATGGGTATGCAAATAAATGTGCCTGTGTATATAAATATATCTGACAGACATGATTTGACACCAACGTTTTCTTTTTTGACAAAAGAAAATCCAATGTTTCAATTGGAACATCGGTTAAATTTAGATCGCGCAGAATTTCGTACAAACGGTGCATATACTCATAACAAAGACGGTGAAAATCGTTGGTATTTGTATAACAACGATAACATAGAACTTGGCGAAAACGCACGTGCATTTATTTATGTTCAACGTGCTTCGGACAGTACATTTCTACAAAAATATGGTTTTTATGATTATCAACCATATTTAGATTCTGGTGGCAAACTGGAAATATTTGGTCAGACCAGTTATATTGTTGCAGATGCTCATATTTTCCAAGAATTGCGTGATACTTATGTATCTGGCAATATATTGCCAAATGTGCGCGGTGTATATCAAACCAAACCATTATTTGCCGAAACATATTTAAGTTTTACTGGCGATTTATTAAGTGTTTATGGCAAGAATGTATCTAATCAACGCATTATTGGCGAAGGTCGCATAGTTTCCCCATGGACATTGTGGGGTGGTAATCGGCTGACATTAAGTGCCGCCACCAGATATGATATATACAATTTTAAACATACGGCTGTTTACGATCCATATTATCCAGACGGCATTGATGATTCTTATTCTGGCGCAAAAACAAGATTCTTACCAAATGGCTATATTGAATGGGGATTGCCGTTATTCAATGTTCAAGGTGATTGGACATACATATTGGAACCACGTGCCAGACTAACAATTATGGAACATTCTGATTCTAAATCTGTATTCACAGTTAACAATGATTCTGCGGGACGTTTTTTATCAGACACCACATTATTTTCTAATAACAGATATGCTGGATTTGACGTCTGGGAAAATGGTAATTTTAATGATTATGGTGTTCAGTGGATTGGTTTTAATAAAAATAATAATATTGAAATATTTGTTGGTCAAACATACGACTTTAAAAAACATAACCAAGAAGACCGAGATTTTAATGACAATGGATTCAGAAATGGTTTTTCTGACTATGTTGGTCGTATGGCATACAGTAATAATAAAAACATACAATTATCCACGCATTTTCGCATTGACCGCAAAGATATGGATTTGCGACACATAGAAAATTCTGTTTATTTATATCATGGCGCAAATTATCTAACGGTTGGACATATATGGGATTCAACACCTATTGACATATATTCTTTGACAGATCAAGATACACATGAAATCATGGCTGGTGTTGGGTTACAAATTACGAATCGCATCAGTATACGTGGAAATCTTATATACGATATTTATGAACATTTTCTTCAACAACATTCTGGTGGAATATTTTATAATCATCCATGTTATTATTTATCTTTGGAATATACTCGTGACAATTCAGTTCGTGCGGATTATATCGGCGGAACGACATTTCAGTTTAAATTCGGTATAAGTATTGATGGAAAACATTATTAAAGGATAAAATATGAAAAAATTATTTGCTGGATTTGTGTTTTTATTATCGTCTTTGTGTAGTGGAATTTGCGCCACAGTTGTCGGTACAGTAAATGGAAACCCGATTACAGATTCAGATATCACTGCGCGTGTTGCATTGATGGCAAAACAAGGAAAAACATCAACAACAAATCGTCGCCAGGCATTACAAAACATCATTGATGATTATGTTAAATTGGATTACGCAAATAATTTTGGTGTTCGTCCAACTGATAAAGATGCAGACCAAGAATTAAAACGTATGAATTTGGGAAATATAGATGATACTATGCGTTCAATGGCGCGCTTAGCAATGCGTTCAGATATGGCATGGCAAATTGTGATGGCACGAACAATTATGCAAAATGTTGACATATCTGATTCTGACATTGCATCTGAAAAATCAGATTTAATTCGTGAGCGTGGTTTACCAATTGAAATAACCATGATACGTCTGGTTGATGTCCCAAACGACATAAAAAGTAAATTAAGTAAACCTAAAAATTGCGATGCCGCAGAAAAAATGGTGGAAGACATGGGTGGATATCCACAAAAAATAACTGCTTTGCAATATGAATTATCTGCTGATATGCGCAACAGAATCGCAGATTTGCCACTTTTAACATGGTCTAATATTGTTGATAATTCCATTGTGTTGGTTTGCAAAGAATCTAAAACCAAAGAATACAAAGACATTGATGATATTATAAAACAAAATGCAAAATTTAAAAAGGCATCACAAATAGCAGATCAAAATCTTAAACAATTGCGTCGCAAAGCGGTTATAATTATAAACGATGACAGATATAAATTATGAAAAAAGTTCTTTTTAATTTGACAGACGGCGAATTAAATCAATTTGTAATTGATATGGGTTTGCCACGTTTTCGTGCAAAACAAATACGTGAATGGTTGAATCGTGGTGCGCCTGATTTTTCTGTGATGAAGAATTTGCCAATTGATTTACGTGAAAAATTAAATCAGGTTGCCGAAACTTTGCCGGTTAAAATTGTACAAAAATTGGAAAGTAAAGATAACCAGACAACCAAATTTTTATTGGAATTGAATGATTGTGAACAAATAGAATGTGTTTTGATGCGCACAACATACGGTAACAGTGTTTGCGTCAGTTCCCAGGCTGGTTGTGCCATGGGATGTAAATTTTGTGCCAGCACATTATTAGGTTTAAAGCGTAATTTAACAATAAATGAAATGTTTGCCCAGGTTTTGGTTGCACAGTGGGAATTACGGGGCGATAAATTAAACGACACACGTCCGAACGGTGATGCAAATAATAACGATGTTTCGCATATTGTCGTTATGGGAACGGGCGAACCATTACAAAACACTGAAAATGTAATTGGATTTTTAGAACGTGCAAACAATGAATTAAATATTTCTTGGCGTCGAATCACAGTATCAACCTGTGGCATAGTTTCGGGCATAGACGCGTTAAACACATGGGGACGACCAATCAACCTGGCAATATCATTACACGCGCCAGACGACGATTTACGCACGCAAATAATGCCCATAAATAATCGATACAAGATAGCCGAAGTTTTAGATGCTGCATTTCGGTTTTCGGACACCCATAATCGTCAGTTAATGATTGAATATATATTATTAGGTAAAAAGAATGCAGACGGTGAAATAGAATTGTTTAATTCATCGCCAGAACATGCTGAAAAGTTATCGAATTTAATGCGTGGACACAATGTAATGGTGAATTTGATTCCTTGGAACGCAGTTGATGAACGTGATTTTGCATCTATTTCCGGCAACGCAGTTCACAGATTTCAAGATATTTTAATAAAAAACGGTGTACACACACGAATAAGACGTGAACGTGGTGCAGACATTGGTTCTGCATGTGGTCAGTTAAGATTAAAAAACGCAAAGAGATAAAAAATCACCCCGAAGATTTAAATCTTTGGGGTGATTTTTTATACTTTTTAACATTGCGATTAATAATTCACATCAATGATACAATCGCCATTAAACCATTTCACTTTATATGATTTATTATTAAAATCGTCCTTAATTTTTTTCATAAAATCATTTATGGTGTTACATTGTTTTTCAGTAATACCACCGCAAGAGGAAAATGTATAACTATAATCACCATTTACAACATTTTCACACGCATATCTCAACACACCTGTTCTTCTTTCGGTGTCAACCACTTCATCCAAATCGTCAAATTTGAATATATATTTTAGTTCTTGACCTATATCATTTCTGTATTTACATGTTAACCAATCATCGTTGTCTCTTGTTTCGTATTTGGAATCACAATTAACTGTTGCTCTCCCTATCTCTTCACTACGATACCTTTGTAACCAATCTTTGGCCATTTGTATCCCCATAAGAGGTTTAACCTGAATTTTACCGAGTTCGGTTATTGTTTCTATCGGATTGAAACAAGCGCCACGTGTTGGGTTGTATAACCATCCATCTGAACAAGTAATATCAGAGAAATTAATATGATACGTACCATCTGTACACTCAATTTCATAAGTATATTTTGTACCAGATTTATAATATTTTCTGGGATTTTCCCCGTTATGAAGGTAACACTCTTTGTCCTGTACAGGCTCAAATATAGCATTATCTAAACTAAAATCCGATTTTACAACGCCTTTGTTAAAGGTAAATATGCTATTTTGGGGCTCTGTGTTTTTACCTGGTTCTTCATTTGGTTGTTGAGGCTTTTCCTGAACTGGTACATTTTTATCTTCTGGGTTTGTTGGATTATTATCACCATCCCCTTTCTTAACATCACCATCATCTATGTCGTCAAATTTTACATACAGACGATTTGGTTTTGTGCCAGTTTTGCAATTAAACACTTTGGTTTTATCATCATGTTTTTTGACAGTATTATCCGGACAAACATCATCGCCTAATTTTTTACTTACTGCAACACTGTCCATATCTTCGGTTTTTGTTTTATCGGCAACATGAATCGTACAAGAATTTTCTGCATCACCCTTGGTTGGTTTACCAGTGCATGCCGCCAAGAATGCAGCATCAATTTTTGCTTTTTCGTCTTCACCAGTCGGTGCAGGTTTTGTTGGCTCTGTTTTTTCTGGTTGTACTTCTGGTTTTGTTTCTGCTTTGGGTTGTTCCACTGGCGCATCTGGTTGTGGCTTGGATTCTTCTTTTTTAGTTTCCGCCGGAACTTCCGCCTTTACTTTACCAGTTGCCTTGTAATCGTCTTTGGTACATTCAAAACTATCGTCACCACCCGAACATGTCATATTCAACAATTCAGAAAACATTTTGTGTGCTTTGTCTAATTGATTTTTATCAACATCATTAACAGCACAAGTTTTATCGTTCGGTGTTCCTTGGGCATCTTTACATATTTGTGCAAACTCTTGTGCAAACTGTTCCGCTGCTTTTTGTGCTGCTTCTTCCTTGCGTTTTTCTTCAACTCTTTTGTCCTGTTCCGCTTGCAGTTTTTCTTGTCTGTCTTCCTCTGTCTTTAATGCTTTTTTCGCCTTATTAACATCTTCCTTGGCGTTATTTAAAACCACAGCCTCTGCAATATTACCCGCAACACCAACCGCAGTTAATCCCAACGTGGATATACCAGCAATTTTCAAAGCCTTGGTGGTGCCCTTGCAATCTTCCAGTTTTTTCATCTTTTGTTGCTTTTCAGCAATCAACTGGGCAACACGCGGATGTTCCGCAAAACATGCGCCAGAAACCAAACTTAATATCAATCCAAATGTTAAATATTTTTTCATACTGGTATACCTTTTTGTTATACTTAATTGTATTAATTGATGGTCGTGGATTTAATTTTACCTTCTGAACCTTAAAAACCTCTTGATCTACAGGTTATTCTTTTTGAATATTGGTAAACTTGAACTTATACTCGTTTCCATAGTCATCTGTACACGTTCTATCAGGACCCGACGATGGCCTGCAACCGCTCAAAAATATATATTTTGCGGTTTCTTCAGGGATACCCTTTCCTTTTATAAATTCCACTATTTTGTCTCCAACAGTAAGCCTATTACCTTTCTTTGTTTCATATACTGCATCATCAAAAGTTTTCGAAAACCGTTGATTATATACGCCTTTGGGTTCAGACTTTGCAGAAGTGATTTTTTCAAAAAACAAAATATGTTTATCATTATTAATATCTGTACAAGTCACTTCCTCTTTCTCTTTAATATTTGATGGACATTTGTACTGCTTATCACTAAATCCTTTACCTTTAAAATACTCTTTTATCTTGGATTTAACACCGTTGATATCACCTGTTTCATAAGTTTCACCATCAAAAACCTTTTTTTCGTATGTTTTTGGCAAAGAACGTCCAGGTATACCCGCCGCTTTTGTTTCTGTCCCTTTTTTCACGTAGAAACTCAACCTGCCATCTTGAGCAGATGTGTGTTTACTATTGCAACTAACACTCCATTCGGAATCTGTATCTAATCCATCACACTCACAATCAGTTAAACCCAATTCTGGAGCTTTTTTGTTCGCTTGTTTTACAAAATTTACGGCATCATCACAAGTTTTAGCGGTTTGTTTTGATAACCATTCTGTAGAATCTGTGACAAGATCATTGCCACCTTTGATATTTTGTAGTTTTTCCTCTTTTGTTACTATTTTTTTCTCTTCTGCATCTTGTACTATTTTTGCCTCTTCTGCACCTTGTACACCAGATCCAGATGCATTCAAAGTATCCTTGTTATTCCAATTAACAATTATGGTTGCAACTTCATCATAATCATCATCATACACGGTGCACTTCAATTTTCCCTTCCCTGCACTTTCACACTCAACATCCTTATATTTATATTTTAAAAGCTCTACTACCACTCGCGCTTGTGCCGCCTCTATTGCCTGACCTTCAGAATCATACACGCCACTCATATCCCAAGTTTTGGGTATTACATTACCATTGCCTTGTTCGCTGTTTTGGTTTGCTTTTGGTAATTCATTATTTTTGTTCCCTGTTGTTTTTATACATTCACCTTTTTTTGAATCCCATTTTCTTTCATCGCCCTGGCATTCTACACCACGAAATGTAACATACATAACATTCTTTTTGGCTTGTTCACCACAACCAATCGTAAATCTTGTCTTTTCAGATGTTGTTAAATCTTGAACAAAATGTCCAGAATAACAATTTATTCTGTCAAAATCTGTTTCGTCTGTTATACGCTCTTCAACTCTTCTAACAACAGCAGTCAAAGCCTTTTGACCTTCGGCGACGGACAACGCCTCATCAAACTCCATTTGACAAGCTTGACCATCTGGCTGTGTTCCCCCCAATGATTCACAATATTTTCTATTTGGTGTTTGAATTTCTTCAAATACAACACGAACATGCATACCACTGCATTCTGTGTCGTATGTGGTATTTGAATAAGAAGTCGACCTTTTGCACGATGCGTTGTTAACATATCCCTGAACTTCGTTGTAAATTTCATTGATAGCAACAGTTATATTAGTTTTGTCAATAATACAAACATCTTCGGCTTCGTTATAGTTACCAGACCAATCGCTATTACACACTTTAATCAATTTTTTCTTGGCATCAAGTTTATTTTTTTCAGATTGTGTTATAGATGTACCACCAAACTGAACACGTACAGACATACCATCACATTTTGCATCAAATGTATTGCTGGTGCTGGTTTCACGAACATTTTCACAAACACCACCCACAATTTTGCTTATTTCACTTTGCGCATTTTCTTTTATTTTTAATTCAGTAGAAGATGTTATACGACAAACACTGTCTACAAAACTTGCAGTTTGACCGTCTTTTGTTAAATTAATACATTTAGAACCATATTTTGCTTTTGCTTCTGCCTCGGCGGCTTTGGCTTCTTGTTCTTCTTTTTGGGACTGCAATTCTTCTTGTCTTTCTTCCTGTTTCTTTAATTCAGATTTAGCCTTTTTAACATCGTCTTTGGCATTGCTTAACACCACCGCTTCGGCAATATTACCCGCAACACCAACCGCAGTTAAACCCAACGTGGATATACCAGCAATTTTCAAAGCCTTGGTGGTACCCTTGCAATCTTCCAGTTTTTTCATCTTTTGTTGCTTTTCAGCAATCAACTGGGCAACACGCGGATGTTCAGCCGCACAAAGCCCCGGTATTAACGATATTATCAAACTGGATATAATTGCTTTTTTCATGGTCGCAGTCCTTTTAAAATAATCTGGTTAAAATAATCTGGTATTATTCATTTCCTTTTAATTCTTTTGCTGTACTTTCATTTTTTTCTTTCAAATCTTTAGTTTTGGCTTTGACGTCCTTTAACTCACTTTTCTTATTGCTTATCTGAACCCCTTGTGCAATAGCGGCGATACCAGTTGCCAACACACCAGCACCACCAATCACAGTACCAGCAATCCAACCTTTCTTGCTTTTTTCGCACTTTTTAATTTCAGAATCCAATATACGAATGTCGTTTTCCAAAATCTGAATGTTGCGCGCATCTTCCATTGTCAATTCTGGATATGCAGGTCCATAAGAACCATACGGATCAGCATTAGAATTATTCACAACCAATGCAGCATTCGCAGTACAACAAACACCGGCAAACATGCCAGAAACCAACAAAATTTTAGTTTTCATAGTAAATCTCCTACTTTGATACTTATGGGTATTATACCATAAAAGCACCCCGATAAAAAGCAAAAATTAATATCTTTTTAAAATTAATTTTGATGTGGGTAAAACAAAATCACATTCGCTCCGCTCGATTATACTAATCGCGACGGAGCGAAGCGAAGACGGATGGTGGATGTTAAGGGACTCGAACCCCTGACCCTCTGCGTGTAAAGCAGATGCTCTAGCCAACTGAGCTAAACATCCAAGCAAAGCAGGCTTATAATAATCTGTTTTTTTTGTATTGTCCAGTTTTTTTTATTATTCTGATGTCGCGCCCGTTATTTCAGACATTTTTTTATCAATCAAAATATCAGCCTTGGTTTTTGCATCCTTATATGCCAATGTAACCAATTCAGATAAATTCTCCGACCCAGTAGACAAAGCATTTTTATCAATTTTGACATCTATAACATCGTATTTACCGGTCATATCAACAACAACCATTCCATTTCCAGAAACGCCCTTGACGTGCATGGTTGCAAGTGCGTCTTGGGCTGCTGATATTTGGCTTTGCAATGATTGAGCCTGGGCCATCAATGATTCCATATTCATTGTTCTTCCTTTGATTATGTTAAAAATGGGCGGAAAAATCCGCCCTATGTTTCATTATTTTTCTTTACCTGTTTTTTGATCAATACCGACCATTGACATACGTGTTTTACCACGCTTGTCAGCACCCAAATATCTTACATAAACAGTGTCACCGACCTTTAATTTAGAATCTTCGATTTTTTCCAGTCTTTCACCTGTGATTTCAGAAATATGAACCATAGATTCAAAGCCTTTCAAAATCTTTACGAACAAACCAAAGTCTTTGATACCAGAAATAGTTCCTTGGTATATTTCGCCAACTTCTGGTTCTGCAACAATATCTTTGATACGATTCATCGCAGCATCTGCGTCTTCTTGACTGGATGCCATGATTTTAATTGTTCCATCATCTTCTAATTCAATCTGAGTATTTGTATCACGTGTCAAAGCCTGAATCACAGAGCCACCTTTGCCAATAACATCGCGCACTTTGTCTGGATTGATTTTCATTGTATAAGACTGTGGCGCAAATTCAGACAATTGTTTGCGTGGTGCCTTGATAGCCTTTTCAATTTTGCCCAAAATGTGCATACGACCATCTTTTGCCTGAGCCAATGCGCGTTCCATGATTTCAAATGTAATAGATGTGATTTTAATATCCATCTGTAATGCAGTAATACCGCGGTCTGTACCAGTTACTTTGAAATCCATATCGCCCAAATGGTCTTCGTCACCCAAAATATCTGTCAAGATTGCATAATCATCGCCTTCTTTAATCAACCCCATCGCGATACCAGCAACAGGTCTTTTCATTGGAACACCACCGTCCATCATAGCCAATGTTGCGCCACATGTTGTCGCCATAGAAGACGAGCCGTTTGATTCCAAAATATCAGAACAAACACGAATTACGTAATCAAACTCTGAACGAGTTGGAACCATAGGATGAACCGCACGCCATGCCAGGTTTCCATGTCCCAATTCACGACGACCCGGTGATTTTAAACCCTTAACTTCACCAACTGCATAGCCCGGGAAATTATAATTCAAAATAAAATCACGCTCTTCATCACCATCCAAAGATTCCATTGGCAAAGCATCTTTGCCACCACCTAGTGTCAAAGATACCAATGCCTGGGTTTCACCACGTGTGAACAATGCAGAACCATGTGCGCGTGGCAATATACCCAATTCAATTTCAATTGGACGAACAGTTTTGGTATCACGACCATCAATACGGGGTTTACCCGCCAATATATTTCCACGCATAATACGCGCAGTTATATTTTCAACAATTTCATCTGCCCAAGATTCCAAAGTTGATGTGGCAGTTGTTGTATCTGGGAACAATTCTGGAATACGAGTTTTTGCAGTTGCATGTATTTGTGCCAAAGTATCCAGACGAACCAATTTTTCTTTAATCTGTAATGCTTTTTCAATATCGCCAGCATATTGTTTAAAATCCTGTTCCATAGCGATATATTCAGGTGTTTTTTCAGGCACAGCCCAAGCATCTTTACCGGCTTTGTCTTTAAGTTCGTTAATTGCTTTAATTACAGTCTGTTGAGCATCAAACCCAAATTTCACAGCACCCAAAGTTGTCTTTTCATCTAATTCACCGATTTCAGATTCAACCATCAACACACCATCTTTGGTCGCAGCAACAACCAAATCCATTTCAGAATCTTCAACTTCTTTCTTGGACGGATTTAACAGATATTGACCATCTTTATAGCCAACGCGTGCCGCACCAATTGGACCCGAAAAAGGAACACCAGATAAAACTAATGCTGCACTGGACGCAATCATAGCCAAAATATCAGGTTGATTTTTCTTGTCATAAGAAAACACCTGGGCAATTATTTGAACTTTGTTTTTAAAAGTTTCTGGGAACAAAGGACGAATAGGTCTGTCGATAAGACGAGCAATCAAAGTTTCACTTACACTAGCTTTGCCCTCACGTCTGTCGCGCGAACCAGGAATACGACCAGCAGATGCAAATTTTTCCTGATAATCAACTGTCAAAGGAAAGAAATCTTGCCCTTCTACTGCGGTCTTTTCGGCACACACAGTTGCCAAAACCATCGTGCCACCCATAGTTGCCATAACAGCACCAGTCGCCTGTTTTGCATAACGACCCGTTTCCAATCTAACCGTTTCATCACCATATTGAAATTCAACAGCAACTGGATTATTCAATACATGTTTTTCACTTTTGTTAAATAAACCAAACATTTTTATATCTCCATTTTTAGTTTGTTTCTTATTATGCGGAGATAAATTATTCGTTTTTGTATTCTTTGCACAAATACAAGAAAGAACAATTTCATCCCCTGCACTTTCGGACTAGAATTATATATCATATTTATCCATTTGCAACAAAAAAGCCTTGTTAATCTCATTAATATTAGATAAAAAACTAGTAATATCTGCTTAAAATTTATGATAAAGTACAAAGTATACAGAAAACAATACAGGAGAAAAATATGTCAGATAAATTAACAAAACTTAAAGAAGCAGCAAAAAAAGCAATCCTTGTTGCTACTGGCGTTGCCACATTATCGTTTGGGGCACAAGGTAAAACCAAAGAAGACGATAAAAACAAAAATAACCAAGGGAAAAAAGTATCCATCGCACAAATTGATGGTACAAGTAATAATCAAGGAATCCCAAAATTTTTAACAGACCCCGCCAAAAACAAACCAAAGGACAAAAAATACATAAAGAATCTTGACCCAAGAAATGAAAGACTTATAAACGACACTTGGCCAGAATATTCTGGCATGATTCCGGGCTTTGAATCATTTTTTGGGTTAACTGACAGCGGAAGACTTAAATACAGTTCCGGAGAAAGCCGTTGCACCATTGGTTATGGAAATACGTATACTTTTTTACCGGCTGGCAACAATGTGTTTTATCAATATGAATGTCAAGACCACAGTTCCAAAGGACGCCCAGACAGCCCAATGGCACCCGAAATAAAAGCACACTATAAAAATAACGATAAAAATTGGTTTATGTATCAAGCAAAATTACACTTGATGCTGGAAACTTTACCAATATTAAGAAATAAACTGGCCAGATATGGATTACCTGCGCCTGAAAAACTACCAAAAAATGTGTTGTGGGCATTATTAATCGCGGGATATCAAAGGGATGATTATGATGCTATTTTGCCAAAATTCAAAACGGCACAGACAATCCAAGACAAAGCCAATGCTTTTTCATATTTTGGTTCACAAAGAAGACTTTTAAGGGGTTCATGGGACCGTCGTTATTGGTTAGGGCTTTTGGCTGCTGGCAAAGTAACG
Organism: Alphaproteobacteria bacterium UBA1185; assembly: GCA_002310415.1. Lineage (GTDB taxonomy): Bacteria > Pseudomonadota > Alphaproteobacteria > Rs-D84 > Rs-D84 > Enterousia. Next base: position 35,518 of record DBYN01000006.1, read on the forward strand.
ATAAAACAATTAAACAGTTTTCCAATTGATGGATTTTCGGAACTTGGTATACAACACTATGTCGTAAACAAATCTGAAACGTGGTATAATGGCACTATGGGATGTAAATTCAAAGTTGATGATGAAACAATCAAAAAAAATATCCAAATAGTTAAAAAAGTTAAGGCAGAAACAATCACTAACCATATGAAAAACTTTGACCAAAGTCAAAAAACAAAAGTTACAAAGGGCGTAGATAAGACTGCTAAATCAGTGGATATAAGGGCAGGTCAAGTAAAAGCGATGATGGCGGATGCTCATAAATCTTTGAAAGATAAAAAATATAAAGAAGCAACTAGTAAATACGAAGCGATTATTGCAAAAGATAAAAATAATTCCGAAGCATATAGCGATTTAACTTTGGCATATATAAAATTGGCAGAAAACAGCAAAACATCCGCAGAAAAAACTAAATATTACGAAGCATCTTGTAAAAATGCTAGATTGGGTCTTAGATCAAATCCAGATATTAATACAAGCGCATATTTATCTTTTAACGCAGGATTGGCACGCGAAGGTTTGGCAAAACATTATGCTACTAATAAAAATTTCAGCAAAGCCGAAGAGCAGTATCACAAAGCCAAAATTAATTACGATAATGCTTTTAAGACTATTCCAAATAAAGTTTATTCAAATGCACGCGATAATGCTGAAAGCGAGGCTTACCGTATAAGAAACATGATAAGGCAAATGAACAAGTCGAATCAACGTCGTCGGTAAAATACACTTTATTTTACCGATTCATCGTGAGCGTACCAAGTGCCACCTGAATCAATAATCACCAACTGGTTTGGCGAAATTGACGTTATTGTATGCGCGGTTTGCGATAGCAACATGTGATATGTCTGACCGTCCTTGCGTGCAATCAAAGCCTTGGTATTGACACCCGGTAAACCATCAATCAAACACATCGTCGCGCCCATAACCGTCATTTCTGTACACTCTGATTGATTCACAGGATAGACTACACATCCATCAGTATTCAAATCATATTCACACCATGTTGAATCATTTGTTTCAAACATCCATAGTGTTGATTGATTTGGACAATGTGGTTCACCAGAACAGGAAACACATTGAAATGCACCTTCTGCCTTTTGTCCAGTACCACATATTATAAAGTTGTCACCAGGAATACATGAAACCTTGCCAGACCAATCGGATTCAAAACCGGTTGTGTATTGAATCAACGGCGCAGTACACGATGTATCAAGATTGGTTCCTTCAAATATATATTCCATTGGGTCGTCGCCTGTATCAGGATATGGATTCGGTGCCGTTAAATTTGCAAACAATGTTGGTGGCACATATCCGGACAAATCGGTGTCACCATAAAACATACCGTAAAAAATATATTCCCCCAGTGTACCCGTAATATTTGGGAATAAACTGTTTGGTAAATGCGTCAACGACGTACATCCATAAAAAGTAGTCAAAAACATATCATTAACCCCTGTTACATCACCCACCCCTGAAAACAAGTTTTCTGGAATCGATTGCAACGATGTACAATTTAAAAATGTATACGAATACATATAATCCGCCGCACCGGTTACGTGTTCAAACAAAGTTGCAGGAATTGGGTTAGTTATTTTCGGATCTGCACCCAATTCCGTACATTCCGCAAATGTCCCAGAAAACATACCTTCTGCCGCACCGGTTACACCATTGAACAAACCAGCGGGGATAAATGTTATTTGGGTCTCTGCAAAAGTTCCAGCAAACATTTCTGTTGCTGCGCCAGTTATGCCACTGAACAAAGTTGCAGGAATAGATGTTATTGATGTACCTGCAAAAGTTCCAGCAAACATTTCTGCTGCTGCGCCAGTTATACCACTGAACAAAGTGGAGTGAATAGATGCTATCGGTGTATAAGCAAATGTATTATAGAACATTTGCGATGTTGCACCAGTTACATCGTCAAACAAATCTGCAGAAATTGATTCCAACGATGTACAATCGGAAAATGCATTCTTAAATTTTGGTTGTGCAATTATTTGATCATTCGAATTACGTATTGTTGGAAATACATGTCCCAAAGACCCACGCAATGCCGCAACAAACTCTCTTCCGTTGTCATAATTAATATATAATACACCATCTTCTTCGGAATAATCAGTGGCGGTTCCACCAATACTGATAGTATATGATTTTTGGGTTTCGTACGTATGTGTTATTGGCAGAAAAGAATCCGTATCTGACTTGTTTATAACTTCTGTTGGACTGTCGTCACCCCAATCTATGAAAAATCTTCCAGCCGCAGATATATATAAAGTAAATTCGCCAACAGTATCCTTTGTTGTATCAATAAAGAATTCGTATGAGGTTCTCCATGTGGCGTATAAATCTATGTCTGTTATTGAACCAACTGGAATTTCTGTTACAAGATCGCCAGCCGGACATTCAACATCATCACCAGATATTACCGATGAACACCAACCCATAAACGTATATCTATCACGTGATAATCCGCTTAATTCCATTGGCAACAAAGATGCCGTATAAGATATCGGATTATTGTTTGTTGCGCCCGATAAATTATGATAGTTAATTGAATGTGTCCATGTTGTATAACACGCATTCTCGTAATGTTCCAAATTAGACGGATTATATATATCTTGTTGATATCGTTCAAGATGTTGATAAAAATATTCATCCCAATCAATATTATTTAAATTGTTTTGATCTATATTCTTTGCCGTCAATTCAACAGGAAAAACATCTGCTGAATAAGTATTATACTCAGCATTTATTATGGTAACCGCATCATTACCAACACAATCCCTTATTACACTGGAACAATCTGTATAGTGATGCCATTGAGTATCATGATATGTTTCCGCATTATATCTGCAAGTCATATAAGATACCCCGATTTTTGAATAATCGCATGGCGTGCCAAAATAATAATCATAATCATCACCAAACCATTCACGCAATGTTGCTTCTGATTCATCACCATAAACTAATTGCATATAACATCGATTATATTCTTCTTCATCCTCTATATCCCAATACATACTGATACACTCGGTTATACTTTCCTGTCCATCACCATTTAAATCAAACCATGCCGAACCAAAATGCCCCGTATTTTCCCCAGTAACCGGACAAATAGAACATTTATTTACAGATGATGCACCAGAATCACTGTACGGTCTGTTTGGATTATTTTCAGCGCAAGATACAATACCCGCAGCCATTTGTGTTTTATTATTAACTTGCTTTTCTGTTATATCATCATAAGAATATGTTCTGGAATTTCCGTTATCACCCGGGCAATAGTAATTTTTCTCACAATATGAACAATACAACATGTTGGTTGCAGTTTCCATTCTTGCATAATAACCTGCATCACATGTTGCCGTCCATGTTGCATACAACCAGTTTTTACCGGCATCCTGACGCGATAAAGAAAAAATCGGATTGTTACATTTTGCTGCCTCTATCGGGTCCGGCTGTTCAGAATCATATGCACACCAACCCCGAAAAGTGACACCATACCCGGAAGCCTGTAGCGAATCCAACACTATACTATTTGCAGAAACAACCCTTACACTAAAATCGGCATTAACATCATCTGTCGAAAATTTGTATTTATATTTATCGTTTGTATACCAATAATATTGCGTTATATACGAAGCAATAAAGCGTCCGCCATTCAAATTATAATGCAACGTGTTTATCGGAACATATTTTGCATAAACCCATTTATCGCCCGCATCAGAAACCGTCAAATCAAAAACTGGATTTGGGCAATTGGTGTCATTAGTCGCAATGTCAACGTCAGCTTGTTCAGAATTATATACACACCAACCAACCCAACCAAAAGAATCCTTGTTGTTCGCCGTCCCCAAGCCCATGCGACACATGTACGGTTGATTAACAGTTACATAATCAGACCAAGTTAAATCATTTGTTGTATCATCATAATATTGATATCTGTAAACATACTTGCAATAATTATCCCAATAATACTCTTGTTTTTTGTCCGCCGGGTTGGACATTTCCCCACCATTAAGATTGTAATGAATCGTATATGTATCAGTTGGGTACGTTATACCAAATACAGACAAAGGCAACACAACAAAAACGATAAAAAACAACATTTGTTGCATAAATTTTTTCATGATTATATCCTTCCTTTTAACCGTCCAAGGCGCATTTTTCCGGCATTTTTTCCTTTCAACAACATTATAAATTAAAGGTACCTTTAATTTTTACATTCAAAACAAAAAATTGTCAATAAAATATAAGTAATAAAAACTGCTGTAATTCAACAAATCTGCGGGGCTCAAAGAATTAATGTCAAAAATCATTAAAAAATATAAAAGTATAAAAAAATATGTTGAATTAAAGGTACATTAAAACTTTATACTGCCCGTCCAACCCCGCAGATTTCTGGGATTATTCCTGGCACCAGTTCTCCCCTTGGGGTGGAGTACGGCGCAGCCGGGAGGGAGGTTATTCTCGTATAATAGAAAAGAAAAAGAAGAATTAGTTTTTATAACCCCATTTTTTCTTTCATTTCACAAAGAACCGGTGTTTGTAAGTTCAATTTTTCGGCACGATTTATTAAACCGCGCAAAGCAAATATACCCTCCACAGTTCCCGAATATTCTTCACCTTTGGCTATCGATATACCCGCTGAAAAATTACGACTTGTTGGCGATGTTGCAGATAAAAACAAATCCCCTACACCACACAGACCATGAAATGTCCCGCAATTTGCGCCCATTTTTACTGCAATATCAACAATTTCATTCCACGCACGCGTAAATATCAATGCGCGTTCGTTTTCACCACCTGATTTAACAGTTAAAAAACCAGATATCAAAGATTCTGCGTTTTTGCCGACACCACAAATCTGTGTGCCAATTATATCATCAGTGTCTTGTAAATAAATTGCAGATAATGCGATATGCCCCCCTGCTCTTACTGTTTCGTTACCCGCTAATGTAGAACCTGTCGGAACACCAATCGCAACTTCACGAGCAAATTGAGGACCAGATAATACACCAATATTTTTACATTCTGGTAATTCTTGTGCCAAAATTTCAGACATAAACATACCACTATTGCTTTCCATACCTTTGGTACAGATTAGAATTGGTTGATTGCTGTATACGCTACGCATTTTTTGAACTGTTTCACGAAAAAAAGCCGCCGGTGTAACAATTAACCAATATTCACAGTCCGATAAATCAGATACATTTGATGTTCTGGTTATCGAATCTGGCGGGGTTAAATCTGATAGACCATCAAAAATATTATCAAATCCCCAATGAATTACATCATTACCAGATTTTGCACACACAAACGCCAGCGCAGTTCCCCAAGCACCTGCACCAAAAACACCTATTTTCATTTCAACAGCCTTATTTTCTTTTGAACAAAAGGAACCACAACCAAACCATCATCTGATAAATCAATTGCACGTAAATAAGATTTTATGGCTTTTTCCTTTTCGCCCTTCTTTACATAAAAATCACCCAAATGTTCATACAAAGATGACGTTGTAACAGAAACTTCGCCAACACGTTCTATTAATTCCAATGCTGCATCTACCCCTTCACGTTTATCAACTATGACCCCCAATATATCCCAAGCAGAGACATCAGAAGTATTTCTTTTGACCAACATCATAGCATAATCATAAGCATCTTCTAAATTACGGTCTTGTTGTACCCATATACGCGCCTGTAATGCCAATATATCGGGCAAAAGCCTGTCGTCTATTTCTTGGATAGATTTTAAATCTTTCTGGGCGCGTTCTGGTCGATTAAACATCAAGTAAACATTTGCACGCTGTTTAAGGAAATAAATACGCCCTGTATCTGTTAAATCTTTGTGTCGCAAAGCGCGGTTTATTAATCTTAATGCAGAATGCTCTTTGCCATTTTTAATATTATGCGAAACGACATTACCCACAGCAGAAATAAACAACGGATTTTTATATGCTATTTTTTCAATATCTTGAAAATTACCGGCCTTTTCTGCAATTTTCATCTGTCCAAACAAATAAAGCGGATTATGTTTCGATATCTTGTTAAAAGATTTTTCGTAATCACCGTTATTATAAAAATAATATTGTCCCAGGTAATAATTTACTGCATCTGAAATAACATCATTTGAAACAACACTGGCAAATCGCAACATTAATAACGATAAATCTGTAAAAATCACAATTTGGGTGTGTGATATAGATTGAATCAAACTGAATGCTAAATTATTTTTAAAGCCAGAATAATTATCCCAATCTGGAATATCTTTGTAATTCAGTATAAACATACCCGTCGGTTTAGCCAAGAAATCATTACGCAAAATATCCATATCTTCGGTCATGTTATTTTCTTTGTAAAAAGACATCAGATACAAATAATCGTTTATATTCATAAAATCAGGATGAACATCAGCAAATTCCTTGGCAGCACCATCAACATCATTTTGTAAAACAGCCACCTGCCCCCGCATAAACGCTTTCCATGATTTATTTACTTTCAAAGAATCTATAAATGATAATGCTTCTTTACTTTTACCCTGATTAACTGAAGATATTATTCGTAATGGTGCAAAAAACAAAGAATTATCTTTTCCGTGTCTTTTGTATATTTCTTTCCAATCATCTTGTTGTACCAAATAAGAATCATAAATTAAACGCCGCGTTACATCTTTGTCATTCTTCATAGATTTGACATTTCCTGGTATTTGACCACCAAAGAAATCAACTATGTCCTTTGCATTATTAACAACTGGCACATCTGCTTTGACATCTTTTATCATCAAAGCAGCAGAATCAAAATCATTGACATACAAAGCATGTTGAGCCGCCAAAAAATTCCCAAAATCAGTGTCTGTTACAGACATACTTTGGGTCCTGTTGTTAATATTTAAATTATGCAATACAATACCAACAAAGCAGCAAAGGCAAAAAACCATCACCCCGCCAAAAATAATTTTCCAAAAACTTTTATTTTCTTTCATAGCAGAATCATGTTAAAATAAATCTTATGAATAATAAAGAAAAATTTATTAAATACGAAAAATTATTAAAAAACTGGTCAACACGTATAAACCTTGTTGCACCCAGCACTTTGCTTGATATTTACAATCGGCACATTATGGACAGCGCACAATTGGCTGATTATATACCCAAAGATGTAAAAATAATCGATTTGGGCAGTGGCGCTGGTTTTCCAGGCGTTGTTCTCGCAATTTTAGGTTGGAACGTTACATGTATCGAATCTGTCAGAAAAAAAACTTTATTTCTAGAAACACTGAAACAAGAATTAGATTTACCAAATTTAACAATTATAAACGACAGAATAGAAAATTTTCTTTCAAAAAGACCGGTAAATACCGGCAATTTTATATTCACCGCACGCGCTTTTGCGCCACTTATTAAAATTTTAGACTATACATTTAAAACAAAATGCCGGCTTTTTTTATTAAAAGGCCGGCAAATTGAATCAGAAATAAACGAAGCAAAAAAGAAATATAAATTCGATTATAAATTATATCAATCAAAGACTGGCGATGGATATATCACATACATAAAACCATAAAACACACGACTTATTTCACATGAAACAATAAATAACATATTGTTTTTACGCAATTTAATATTTGTATTGACTATTTTTTTGCTATTTAATATGCTTTATTTTGGATTGAAAGGGTAAAAAATGGCGATAGTTATATCATTTGCAAATCAAAAAGGTGGGGTTGGAAAGACAACGACTGCCATAAATATTGCAACATCATTAGCAACTATAAAAAAACGTGTTCTGTTAATAGATATCGATTCGCAGGGAAATGCCGGTACAGGCCTTGGTTTTGTACGAGCATCACATAAACAAAGCGTATACGGCGTATTAATGGGTACTGCATCAATTGCAGAAAACATTTTGACAACTGCTGTTCCAAACATGCATCTTTTGCCAGCATCCGCAAAATTAGCCGGTGCCGAATTAGATATGCTTGATTTAGAAAATCGTGAATATCGGTTAAGAGATGCTATAAAAACCATAGAAAATAATTATGATTATATTTTAATAGATTGCCCCCCTGCCCTTGGTATGTTAACTATTAATGCATTAAGTGCATCAGATTATATTATAATACCGCTACAATGTGAATTTTTTGCACTTGAAGGTGTACAACAATTATTATCAACAATTAATGCTATTCAACAAAAATGGAACCCAAAACTTGAAATCTTGGGCATGGTTTTAACTATGTATGATAAAAAATTGGGATTAACAAAAGCGGTTGAAGAAGATGTTCGTAACACATTTGGAAATAAAGTTTTCAAAACAGTGGTTCCACGAAATGTTCGTATCTCAGAGGCTCCAAGCCATGGAAAACCGGCTTTATTTTACGACTTTAAATCACCTGGAGCCCAGGCATATTTGCGTGTCGCAACCGAAGTTGTTAATGCATTAGAACAAAGGAATACAAAATGACATCAAAATTTCTTGGCAAAGGTTTGGCTGAATTAAACAAAGAAATGGGACAAATACCGGATATTTCTGTTTTAACAGGTTTGGAACGCGTTGTTGTAAAACCAATCCCATTGGTGCAAATTAGTCCAAATCCAGATCAACCGCGCAAACAATTCAAAGAACAAGAATTAAAAGAATTATCCGAATCGATTAAAGACAAAGGGGTTTTGGTTCCTATCATATTGCGCACAGTTCAAAACAAACCTTATCTTTACGAAATAGTCGCAGGCGAAAGACGGTTTCGTGCCGCCCAAATGGCTGGATTAAGTGAAATTCCTGCATTAGTTAAAACATTAACAAATCAAAATGCGATGGAAATTGCTTTGATTGAAAATGTACAACGTGAAAATCTGAACCCAATAGAAGAGGCCGAAGGTTATAAAAATTTAATGGAAAAATGCGAATATTCTATAAATGATGTATCAAAATTGATTGGAAAATCTGAGAGTTATATTCGAAATCTTATGCGTATAAATTCGTTACCCGAATCTGTTAAAGAAATGGTGCGCAGTGGCGAATTATCTGCATCACATGCACGAACAATCGCGGTGTCAGATGATCCGGAAACATTGGCTCATCAAATAATAAACAATGGCTTGTCTGTTGCAGAAGCACAAAAACAGGTTAAAAAATCTGAACGTAAAAAAACAAGTCGTTCATTTAACACAAAGACACTAGATTCGGTCTATGTAACAAAAATAGAATCTAGATTATCAAACATACTGGAAACTAATGTCAAATTACGTGAAAGACGTGGCGGGGCAGGGGAAATTATTATTTCTTTTGCCAATCGTATTCAAATGGAAGAATTAATCAATAAACTGTCAAAATAATAAAATAAAAAACATACAAAAACACCGGCAAATGCCGGTGTTTTTATAATAAAATTACAACATTATTTAACTGTTGTTGTAGCATTACGGTTGAACTTCCAGACTTCTTCGCCTGTGCCCAAAACCAATGGACGTTCTTTTCCGTAAGAGATAGTAGAGATACGACGTGAATCTATACCATCATCGACCAATACTTTTTTGGCTGCATTTGCACGACGTGCGCCCAAAGCCAAGTTGTATTCAACAGAACCACGTTCGTCGCAATTACCAGCAATTTGGATTTTTGTGTCTTCGTGATTTTTCATATACAAAGATTGTCCCAACAAATTATCTTTTGCTTCGTCTGAAATTTCAGCAGAATTAAAAGCAAAAAATACACGTTGATTATTTAAATCAGCTGGTTCAACAACACCGCAACCAGAGCATGCAGCCATAAGTCCGGCAACACCAGCCAACAAAGCAAAGTTTTTTATTTTCATGAAAATACTCCCTTGAGTTTTTGTTGCTCAGGTTATATTGTATAATAAAATATAGATAAAATCAAGGATAAAACATGGGAAATTATATGTTACGTGATTTGGATATGGCTGGTGTTCGCTGGGAACTTACGGAAAACACATCAAAAACAAACACAAAGAAACCTTTAGTGCAACAAAATTTTGCTGATATCACGAATCACCAAACATCAAAACCTGTTATTGTACCGCCTTGTGCACCGATTAGTTTAGATACAGTAAAATCAATGGTTACAAGACCAACTGATATTAATTCACTGATTCGTATGATTTGTGAATTTAATCATCCACTACGAAATGGGGCTACTAATGTAGTGTTACCAAACATAGCCCAAAATCCAAATGGATTATTGATAATTACAGATATGCCAAGCACAGAAGATGATTTATCAGGTAATATTTTATCTGGGAATGCCGGCGAATTGATTGATAAAATGCTGTCTGCTATTGAAATGTCAAGAAACGAAGTATCTATTATACCGCTTGTTTTTTGGCGAACCCCAGGTGGCAGAACACCAAACCGTGAAGAATTAGATTTGGTGCGTCCGTTTATTGATAAAATGATAGATATGATAAAACCGAAAATAATTTTAACATTGGGGACATTAACCGCAACTGAAATTGCCGGCACAAATTTAATGAACAAACATGGCGCAGAAATTCAAACAGATAAAGGTTATACAATTATCCCTATTTATCATCCAAATTATCTAATATTAAAACCTAGCGCAAAACGCGAAGTGTGGGATGCACTGCAAAATGCGCAAAAATTGTTGAAAAATTGCTAAAAATATTTAATAATTCCTTTGTATTACCAAAGGAGTACACAATTAAAACCACAGTAAACAACAATAAAGCCCGCGATATGGGGCCACGTATAAATGACAAAATATTTGCTAAATCTGTCCAGGTAATAAGTCAAGATGGTCAAAATCTTGGTACGATGGGTATAAATGAAGCCTTGAATATGGCCTATGATGTGGGGTTGGATTTGGTTGAAATAAACGCAAACGCAACGCCTGTATTGGTAAAAATTATGGATTATGGTAAATATAAATACGAACAGAAAAAACGTGCAAACGAAGCACGCAAAAAACAAAAAAGTATCGAGTTACGAGAAGTATGGGTTACCCCGGTGATTGAAGAAAACGATTTCAATGTAAAAATGAAGAAAGTTTTTGAATTTCTGGGGCAGGGTAACAAAGTAAAAATTGCGGTAATGACACATGGTGACAAAAGAATTTTGGCACGCAGTCGTGATGCTGTTCCACAGTTGTTTGAACGTATTATTGCAATAATTGGCGACAAGGGAACATTAGAATCTAAATCAAAACCAGAAGAGCGAACAAAGTCGATTATTATCGCACCCGCAAAATAGAAATGCTGCCGTATGGCAGTATTTTTTATCAAATATTAATGTTGCAAATTGACGTTTTATGCTGTATCTTAACATCATTAAAAAAGGATAAAAAATGGATGCCGAAAAATTATCTTTTGAAGAAGCCTATAAACAATTAACTGAACTGGTGCAAAAAATGGAATCTGGCGAAATGCCTTTGGCTGATTCTGTTGCTGCGTACGAACAGGGCATAAAATTAAAGGCATATTGTGAACAGTTATTAAAAGAGGCTGAATTAAAAATTGAAACTTTAAAGGTATCAAACACTGGCGAATAATATGGCAGAAAAAAACAAACTTTCACCAGTAATGCAACAATATGTTGATATGAAAGCAGAAAACCCAGATGCATTATTGATGTTTCGGCTGGGTGATTTTTACGAGGCTTTTTTTGAAGACGCAAAAACCGTAAGTGAAACATTAAGTTTGGTTTTAACACATCGCGGCACAGATGGGTTTGGTGAAAATGTGCCAATGTGTGGAATTCCTTGGCATGCAGCAGATAATTATTTTGGGCGTCTTGTTAAATCTGGATACAAACTTGCTTTGGTTGAACAAATGGAAACGCCACAACAAGCAAAGCAACGTGGACATAAATATATTGAACGCAAAGTTGTTCGTGTTTTAACACCCGGAACATTGACAGATGAAAATTTATTAACGCCCAAAAAATCTAATTTTTTGGTTTCGATTATTTATTTAGGTGATGATAAATTTGATTTAGCAGGTTGTGATATTTCAACTGGCGAGATGTTTGTTGGTCATACACAAAATATAATTGATGATATGATTCGTATAAATCCCGCAGAAATTATATATCCAGAAAAAGATGCAGAAAATCAGATTGTAAAAACTTTGCGTGAATTATACAAAACAACACCTGTATATGAAAAATTGTATGTACGTTCTGATATAAATTTGATTGTTACGCGTGTATTCGGCGGAAACGTTAAATCTGACAAAGATAACAATATTTCTGCAACAACATTATTGGCAGGATATCTGTTTAATACGCAACGTGGTGCAAATGTATCTTTTCGAACACCTTATGATTTTAAATCTGGGCATCAGTTATTGATTGATTCTGCAACATGGAAAAGTTTGGAAATTGATGCACCTATTAATGATGGTGGCACTTGTTTATTAGATGTTATTGACAGAACCAAGACCGCCACAGGCGCACGAAAATTACGTTCTTATTTGCGAACATTACCATCTAGTAAAGATATGATTTTATCTCGTCAAGAACACATTGGGCATTTATTAATTAACCATTCTTTGATGGCGGAAATAAACGGTGTTTTATCGCGTGTACCGGATGTTAATCGTGCATTAAGCAGATTATTGGCTGGACGCGGTACACCACGCGATATGCGCAATATATGTGATTTTTTAAGTGTTTTGGATTCTGTTAAAATGTTTGGTTTAAAATTAGATTCAACTTTATCAGAACAATTCAAAAATATAGATACACATGATAATATCGCAAATGAATTATTGTCTGCATTGGCTGATGAATTACCAACATTTTTCCGGGATGGAAATGTAATTAAATCCGGATTTAATTTGGCTTTGGACAATATGCGTAATTTATCAAATGGCGCAATGGAAACGATCGCGAAGTTACAGGCAAAATATATAAATACAACAAATGTAAATAATTTAAAAATTAAATATAATAATATACTGGGATATTTTATAGAGGTTCCATCTTCTAAGGCAGATATATTGATGGCACCAGAATCTGGCTTTATACACAGACAGACAATGGCCGGTAATATGCGTTTTACAACGCCAGAATTAATTGATTTGGATAATGATATTCGCAGCGCTTCTGAAAAAGCAACTGCAATTGAATCGGAAATAATAACAGATTTAATTAACAAAATTCAAAGTATACAAACTGATTTAATGGATACAGCGGATTTAATCGCAGATGTTGATGTTTGGTTATCTTTGGCTGAATGTGCAGATTTGTATTCTTGGGTGCGTCCAACGATAACTACAAATAACGAATTTAATATCGTTGGTGGTCGACATCCGGTCATAGAATATGTTTTGCGTCAAAATGGAAATAATTTTGTTAAAAATGATTGTGATTTGAATACCAAACCTGTCGCATTATTAACAGGTCCGAATATGGCTGGTAAATCTACGTATTTACGTCAAAATGCCATTTTGATTGTATTGGCGCATTTGGGCTCGTTTGTTCCAGCAACCAGTGCTACAATTGGTATTTGTGATCAATTGTTCAGTCGTGTTGGCGCATCAGATAATTTGGCGGCGGGTCAATCTACGTTCATGGTTGAAATGGTAGAAACTGCGAATATTTTAAATCGCGCAACAAAAGAATCTTTTATTATTTTTGATGAAATAGGGCGGGGCACATCAACGTTTGACGGTATGGCTATTGCCCAGGCTGTATTAGAATATTTAAATGAATTAAGTCCGCGTACATTGTTTGCTACACATTATCATGAATTAACTCAATTAGTGGACAGTGAAAATTTAAATAATGTTTCGTGTTTAACTATTGATGTTCGTGAACATAATAACGACATAATATTTTTACATAAAATTATAAGCGGTGTTGCAAATCGTTCGTATGGAATTGCTGTGGCGAAAATGGCCGGTATGCCAGAAAAAGTTTTGAATCGCGCCGAACAAGTATTGGAAAATTTAGAAAACATCAAAGATAATAATCATCAGGTACAGAATTCACCAAAGCCATCTGTAAAGCCCGTATTAGAAGAGCCAAAACAAAAACCACAATTATCATTATTTGAATAAACATGGACGGAATAATTATCTTGGACAAAGACAGCGGCCTGTTCAGCAGAACAGCCGGTTGGCGTGTTGCAAAACTATTTAACGAAAAGAAATTTGGGCATATAGGAACATTGGACCCAATGGCCAATGGTGTTTTGCCAATTGCAATTGGAAATGCAACCAAAATGATTCCTTTTATTGAAGAAAACTGTCCAAATATAAAAGAATACTTATTTGGTCTGAAATTTGGAATTGAAACAGACTCGCTGGATATCACTGGTAATATTGTAAAAACATGCGATATTATACCAAATGAACAAGATATAAAAAATGCAATTCAAAAAATTGTTGGCAACACAGAACAAATACCACCAAAATTTTCTGCCATTCATATAAACGGTAAACGCGCCTATGAATTGGCACGTCAAGGTCAAAAAATTGATATAAAGCCAAGAAACGTCTGTATACATGAATTAGAATATAATGGTAAATCCGACACAGAATACAATTTTCGCGTTTTATGTTCGCGTGGTACATACGTCCGTTCAATTGTTCGCGATATCGCACAACTTTGCAATACAGTTGCTGTAACTACTTATATTCGCAGAATACAAACAAATGGTTTTTGCATAAAAAATGCTGTAAAACTTGATTTTTTAGAAAATCTGGTTAATAATAACGGAAACATCAATGAATATTTGATGGATTCAGATTGTGCGCTGGGGGACATTCCGGTAATCAATTTGAATGATGAAAACACCAAATTATATAGAAATGGTGGATTCATAAAAACCGATGAACCAAACGGTTTGCGACGCGTTTATTATGATAACACTTTTGTTGGAATAGGGCGCGTTGTTGATGGTTTGCTTCGTCCACAAAGAACAATTTAACAAAGGAATATATAATGTCCATAACAAAACAAAAGAAAAGCGAATTGGTCGCTGCGTTCAAGACATCTGAACGCGATAATGGTGGTTCTGCTGCATCTCAGGTTGCAGTTTTAACAGAACGTATCAATAATTTAACACAACACATGAAAGCGAATCACAAAGATGAACATTCAAAACGTGGTTTGTTGTTGATGGTTAATCGCCGCAAAAAATTGTTGGCTTACATCAAAAATAAAAGTGTTGCTGAATACGAAGAACTTATTAAAAAATTGGGTCTGCGTAAATAGTTTAAAAACACCAGTATTTTTCATCGCGACGTAGCAAAGCGAAGACGGATGCCGGTGTTTTTTTTATATTTTATTCGTATCTTAAACTGTCAATTGGATTTAATTTAGCGGCTTTGATTGCAGGCATAACACCAGATGATAAACCGACAACAACCGCCACTGTAACAGATAATATCACCGGCCAAATACTGAACGGTACGTTATAATGCAATATAAACCGCCCAACACCTTGGGATAACCCAACCCCCATAACAAGACCAATCATTGAACCAATAAACGATATTAATACAGATTCTGATAAAAATTGGATAATTATTACACGTTCGCGCGCACCGATGGCTTTTCGTACACCAATTTCACGTGTACGTTCTGCAACAGATACCAACATCATATTCATAATACCAATAGAACCAACCAATAATGATACAGCCGCAATTGCCACCAAAAGCAACTTTATATACCCTGTTACTGTATTCATTGTCTCCATAATTTGTTTCATATCTGTAACCTGGAAATCATTTTCATCGTTTTCTTTTATTTTATGCCTTTGGCGTAACAAAGATGTTATTTGGTCTGTTACAACGGCATTATCAGCATCTTGATATAATTTCAAAGCAATCATTGATACAGCATCGGGAAAACGTGAACCCTGAACCCGCTTTTTTAGTGTTGTTACCGGTATAATAACCATATCATCCTGTGACCCCATCGCAGAATCACCTTTTTCTTTCATAATACCAATTATTACAAATGGGGTATTTTGAATACGAATTATTTCACCAACTGGGTTTTCAGGCATTCCTAATTCTTTCGCCGTCGTTGGACCGATAACAGCATACGTTGATGCATTTTTTACCGCCATTCTGTCAAAAAACGTTCCATACTCCATTTCTATGTTTTGAACGGTAGCATAGTCTGGATAAACTCCAACCATTGATGTTGACCAGTTTTGATTTCCATAAATAACCTGGGCCCCAGCATTTTGTGCAGGTGTTACAGCAGAAACATCAGGTAATTTACCAATTTGTTCTGCATCACTTAACGTTAATGTTTGACGATTTCCCATTCGAACACCACCAGTACGCGCCGCACCAGCACGAATTACAATAGTATTTGTTCCCAAAGATGAAAATTGGTCCGTAATAGATTGTTGAACCGTTTCACCAACCGCAACCATTATCACCACAGCCATAACACCAATAATAATACCCAGAACCGTCAGAAACGAACGTAATTTATTTCCACTTATAGACAACCAAGATTCTTTTAATATGTCATACAGAGTCATTTTTTATGGCCTTTTTCCGCTTTTAACAAAGTATTTTCACTGGCTGGCACCGGACCATCGTACACTATACGTCCATCGTATATGTGAATAACCCTGTCGGCATACTTTGCGATTTCAAATTCATGAGTAATCATTATTATAGTTATTCCCATATCTTTATTTAATTTTTTAAAGAAATGTAGAATTTCATTACCCATTTTTGAATCCAATGCCCCAGTTGGTTCGTCTGCTAAAATTAACTTTGGATTACCAGCCAAAGCACGTGCAATTGCAACACGCTGTTTCATACCACCAGAAAGTTGTGTCGGAAAATAAGTTTCAAATTTTTCCAAACCAACCAACCTTAACATTTCACGCGCGCGTCTGATTCTGTCGTCCATAACCAATCCACGGTACATTAATGGTAACATTACATTATCCAAGATTGTTCTTTTGGGTAATAAATTAAAATTCTGAAAAACAAAGCCAATATATTCGTTTCGAATCGTTGCCAATTCATCATCTGTCATTGTGGTAATATCTTTGCCATATAATTCATACGTACCAGACGTAGCAGAATCCAACGCCCCAACAATATTCATACACGTAGATTTACCGGAACCACTGGGACCCATAATCGCAACAAATTCGCCAGATTTAACCGTAAACGTAACGTCAAACAATACCTGCTGTTGTCCACCAATTGCCAATGGAAAACTTTTACAGACTTTGTTTAATGCGATAATCGGCGGTTCTTTTTTCATGTATTTAATCCTACATTCTTGGTCCACCGCGCATTTCGCTTTTGTTTGTAGATTTTTGTCCAACAAAACCGACAATCAATTTATCATTGTTTTTGATTTCATCTGAAATTAATTGTGTTTCTGTTGGTGTAACCAAACCACGTTTATACGGCACAAATATTGCTTTGCCGTCACGTTCAATTGCAAGATGTGTTTTTGGTGTTATATCATCTGTTACACCATCAATGACATTTTTATACGTTCTTATTAAAAGACCAGAATTTTTTGTTTTCCAGGCCTCTTTGGCTTCTGCTACAACGATTGTAACGAAAGCGGTCATTCCTGGCATAAGGCGCAAATCTGCATTATCTACATTGATAACAACGGTATAAACAACCACATTGGATACTGTTGTTGGGGATAAACGAATTTGATGCACATCGCCTTGAAAGGTTTGACCAGAATAAGCATCAACTGTAAACGTAACTGGTAAGCCCTTTTTAATCATGCCGATATCCGCTTCGGATACAGCAGTTTCTATTTGCATTTTTGATAAATCTTCGGCAATTTCAAATAAATCTGGTGTTTGGAAAGATGCAGCGACGGTTTGCCCTTTGTCCACCTTTCTTGAAATAACAGTTCCATCAACAGGTGAAGTAATTGTCGCATATCCCAAATTAGTAACTGCACGATCATATGAATATTGTGCTTTTTTTACCGCCTGTTCCGCTTGTTCATAGGTTGTTTGAGATTTTTCCATCTCTGCACGTGATATAAATCCATCTTTGTACAAAGACTGATTACGCTTGTATTCGCTTTTTGCATATTTCAATTGAGATTGTGCAGATTTCAAAGATGCATTTGCTTCGTCAACCGATGATTGCAAAACTGACGGTTCTATGGTTAACAAAACATCACCTTTTTTCACTTTGGAATTAAAATCCACAAAAATATCTTCTATTGTTCCAGAAACCTGGGAACCAACACTAACTGTGTTTACAGGCTGAATTTCACCGGTTGCCGTAACAGTTTGAATAACATCGCCACGAACAATATCTACGGTTACATAATCTTTCTTTTTGCTTGAAACCTTTGGACAAAGCCACCAACAAAGCCCACCGGCAATTAACAGTAATATTATTATCCACCATTTATTACGCCACATCCAACCAAAAAATCTTCTTATAAAAGATGGCTTTTTTTCTTCACTTTTCATTTTCGTTTTCCTTTAAACCAGATTTAATATCGCCAATTGCCAATGCAACAGCGGCCCGCTTTATGAACAAATCGTATTTAGCAGCATTATTTTGTTTTTGTGCATCAACCAATTCAGATTGTGCAGTTTGCCAATCTAACATTGTGCTGCGACCAACTTTGTACATACCAGATGTTACACGTTCGCTTTCTGTGGCAGATTTTAACAATGTTTCTGATTGATTCAAAACTGTTTTGGCAGTTTTATAATTTTGATACGCAGTAAATACGTCCAACATCGCATTATTCGAAACATTACGTTCACGATATTTTGCATTATCATAATCTGCACCAGCAGAACGAGCATTATACATATTTGCAAATCCTGCGAATATTGGCATTGATACAGATACACCAAATCTGCCACTTACACGTTCAGACATATGTTCAAATAACCCACCCGCAGAATCGGCGGTTAATCCAGCAGTGCCAGTTAACGATACAGATGGTAAATTTTTCAAGAATGCAGAATTACGTTTATGCCATGCTGCACTTGTTTGCGCATTTGCCCTTAATAAATCTGGACGTTGTTTTTGTGCAATAGCGACCAATTCATCTATATTTTCCAATTCTGCATCAGACCCAAAACTGGCAGGCATATCTTTGATTTTTATATCTTGATCAGCCGGAAAAGATAATGCGTTTAACAGTGTTCCTTTTGCAATTTCACGATTATTTTTTGCACGTTCCAATGATAATTGCGAACTTGCCAACGTAGTATCTGCTTTGTACACATCAGCCTTGGCCACAACACCAGATTTAAATTTTTTATCTGCCGTATTTTTAGCGATCTGTGCCACAGTCAAAGCGGACACAGCCGATTTTACATTTGCATCAGCATTTAACAAAGAATAATACGCACCAATCACAGAATATACATAATTTTGAACCGTTTCATCATAATCAAAACCAGCGGCACGATACGTTGCCAGCGCCTGAGCAAAATCAGATTCGCGTTTACCAAAATCAAAAATTAAATACGATGCGGAAAGCGATGCATCATATTTCCATGCATCATGTTCAGTATGCAAACGACCCGCACCACCACTGGCATTAAAAGACGGCAAATATTTAGAATATGCACTGTTTTTAGTATATTTTGACGATTGCAAAGATGCATACGCAGCGGCCGTTTGAGGATTACGGCACAAACCCATATTTAACACTTCTTGTAATGTCATTTCTTTGTCTGGAACATGTCGCATCGTTGCGCAATCTTCTTCTGCAAAAGCGCATATTGGAACAAAAATCAGATAAAAACCCAGTTTTTTCATATAAAATCTCTCTCAGTTAAGACATTATTGCAAGATACGAACCTTTTTTCAATATGTTTTTTGGCATAAACATTTCTTCTTATTTTTTTATTTTTTTGATATTTTTATGTTGAAATAGATTTATTTTTTGCGTAATATAACCTTACACAAAAGGCCAGGTGGCAGAGTGGTTATGCAGAGGACTGCAAATCCTTCTATGCCGGTTCGATTCCGACCCTGGCCTCCACATTTTAAAATGATAAATCAGATTACCCTTACTAATTTTAGAAATCATACTTGTTCAAGAATAACGACTTTTGGCCGTAAGAATATTATTATCACAGGTTTAAATGGGGCTGGTAAAACAGCAATCTTAGAAGCACTTTCGTTATTATCTGGTGAACGTGGATTACGTGGCGCAGATATACAAATGCTGCCAAGATTTAATGGAGATGGTGGATTTTCTGTATTTGCAAATACCGATAATGATTCGGATATATGCGTTTTTTTAAATTCTGGTGATGCAAACAGACATGCCAAAATTGATAACGAAAATTGTGCTTTATCTGATTTGGCTAAACAATTGCGTATCGTTTGGTTAACCCCAAAAGAAGATAGAATTTTTGTTGAATCAGCATCTGATAGGCGCGCTTTCTTTGACAGATTAGCTGCAAGTTTTGAACCTGCACACGTTGGTCGTATTACAAGATTAAATAAATTAATGTCGGAAAGAGCTGGCGCAATAAAATCTGGCGCGGATGAAAATTGGTTAAATGCACTGGACACACAAATTGCGGCAACTTCTATTGCTGTTGGGGCAGGGCGTATCCGCTATGCAGCAGAAATTAACTATTTTTTTGAAACTGGGGCTGTATCTGTTGATGGTACGATTGAACGATTGATAATAGAAAACACATCAACAAATGCAGAAAAGATTTATTTCGAATATCTAACAAAAAATCGCGAATTAATTGGTGATAAAATGGTTATTGACGGTGTTCATAAATCTGATTTTGGTGTATTTAATAAAAAATTGAATTTGCCAGCCCAAATAACCAGTACGGGTCAACAAAAATCTATATTGATAGATTTGATTTTGGCACACGCAAAATTAATTCATATAAAAACTGGGAAAAAACCTTTGATTTTACTGGACGAAGCCGCGGCTCATTTGGATAATACGGCACGATTAAAATTATTTAACGAATTAAATCAATCTGATGCCCAGGTCTGGGCGACAGGTTTAGATATAACAATATTTCAAAATGTACCAAATGCTTTATTTGTTACTTGCCAAGACGGCTGTATTAGTAATATAGTATTATCCGGAGAATAAAAAATGCACAAAATAGATTATCAAAAATTATTAGATGATGCGTTGAAATCTGTCGTCAAAGAAGCCTTGCTTTATGCACAATTCAATGGCCTTGGTGATGATGCTGGATTTTTTATAACTTTTAAAACACGTGATCCGGGTGTTGTATTACCTGATTTTTTGCGTATACGTTATCCAGACATAATGACGATTGTGTTGCAATATTCGTATAATAATCTTAATGTTTCAGATAAAGAATTTGGTGTTCAATTAACTTTTGATGGCCGTCCGTTTTTTATTCGTGTTCCATTTTCTGCATTGGTTGAATTCAAAGACCCATCGACTGAATTTATGTTATCTTTTCATCCTAAACAACCATCTACTGCGAACGCAGATAATGACATTGAATTACCATTAGAAGAAAAACAAAACACTGTTCCAGACGACAAACGAATTGTTTCTTTGGATGAATTTAGAAAAAAGAAAAATAAGTAAAATCTATTTTTCTTTTGCTTTTTTACTTGCCCATGGGCAAAAATTACTTGGGTCCATAAAACCAGCAATAAGGAATTTATTATATAATTTTTGAACTTTGTCGTATGTCGCATCTTTTGGAACAATAAACTTAACCCCATTGAAATCTGCAAATACACTTTTATGATTGTCTTTACAAAATTCCATAACTTTGTTAATAGATTTTTCCAAAGAATCTTTGGGTTCTGCTGTCCAAGAAAGTACTCCGGGACTTGTATTACTCATTTTTTATCCTTATTCTGTCAATATTATTCTGATGTTTTTTGTTCTGATTTTTCAGATTCTAAAAATTGTTCCAACCAATGATTATCTGTTTTTAATTGGCGAACATCTGAATTAGTCAGTAATTTTTTCTGCAAAGGAATTGTCGTTTTAATACCCTCAATCACGAATTCATCCAGCGCACGCTCTGCACGCATAATGCAAGCAGTTCTGGATTGCGCATGAACAATCAATTTTGCAATCATTGAATCGTATGTTGATGGTATAGTATATCCGCTGTATACAGCAGAATCTACACGTACACCCAATCCACCAGACGGTGCATACAATGTTATTTTACCAGGATTTGGAATAAAGTTTTCTGGGTCTTCTGCATTTATACGAAATTCAATTGCATGTCCATGTGGAACAACATTAGATTGTGTATAACCCAACTTTTCACCTGCGGCAATTCTGATTTGCTCACGTACCAAATCAACACCATAAACCATTTCAGTTACTGGATGTTCAACTTGTAATCTGGTATTCATTTCCAAGAAATAAAATTTGCCATCTTCGAACATAAACTCAAATGTTCCGGCATTTGTATAACCCATTTTCTTAGCAGCGGTCTTGCAAATTTCAATCATATCATCACGTTGCTTTTGTGTTAACACAGACGCAGGGCATTCTTCCATAACTTTTTGATTTTTACGTTGCAAAGAACAATCACGTTCACCAAAAATCACAACATTTCCATGCGCATCACCCAAAACCTGAAATTCAATATGACGTGGATGCAATAATAATTTTTCCATATACAAAGTATCATCTCCAAACGCAGCCTTCGATTCCGCTTTGGTTAATGGAAACGCTTCACGTAATTCTTCTTCATTATGAACCGCACGCATTCCGCGACCACCACCACCAGCAGCAGCCTTTATCATCACAGGATACCCAATTTTATCGGCCCATATAATTGCATCTTCAATTGCATTTATAGCGCCATCAGACCCCGGTACAACAGGCAACCCACATTTTATCGCAGTTTGTTTCGCGTTTACTTTATCACCCATTTTACGAATCATATCTGCACTGGGTCCAATCCAAATTAAATCATGCTGTTCAACTTTCTCGACAAAATCTGCACGTTCAGATAAAAAACCGTATCCCGGGTGTATAGCATCCGCATTGGTTAACAGCGCAGCGGTTAAAATTGCAGATTCATTTAAATATGATTCTGATGAAGGTGCCGGTCCAATACACACAGATTCATCCGCCAATTTAACGTGCATAGCATCTTTGTCAGCCGTTGAATACACAGCAACAGTTCTTATACCCATATCACGACATGCTCGAATGATTCGTAATGCAATTTCACCACGATTAGCAATTAAAACTTTCTTTATTTGTGGCATGGAAAACCTATTCTATTATTGCAATTGGTGAATCAAATTCAACAGCCGCAGTATCTGAAACCAAAATTTCTTTGACAACACCGTCAACATCAGATTTGATTGGGTTAAATGTCTTCATCGCCTCTACCAATGCGATAGTATCCCCAACTTTGACAGAATCACCAACTTCTACAAAATGTTTCGCGCCGGGTTCAGGTGCCAAATAAACAACACCAACCATCGGTGATTTTACAACATGCCCAGATATTTTATTTTGGTCACATTTTTGTTGAGCAGAAACAAAACCAACAGGCGCCGCCACAGTTTGTTGCTTAGATAAATGTATATGTTTACGATATAAACCCAACAATAACTGTCGTTCTATATCTAATTCTGTTATGCCCATTTCATCCATCAATTTGGACATATTTTCAACAGTCGCTCTAAAAGATGTCATTATTAAAAATCCTTTTTATGTTTTACGTTAGATTAATTTTATCATATTGATTTGCTATGTCAAGGCACAGGGTCGTATCCGCACCCACCCCCAGGTCGACATCTGGAAATACGCTTTATACCCATATATACCCCCCGGAAAAAACCATATTTAATCAGCGCTTGGCGTGTATATTCACTGCACGTAGGTATAAATCTGCATGCTGCACCACCACCAATAAATGGGGATATACATTTTTGATATATCCGCACCATAAAACAGCCAATATTGGTAAATATGTTGTATTTATTTTTCATTGTGAATATGTATTTGCGCGATTTTACTTAAAGCCTGATACATTTGAGCACGACCAGTCTCACAATTGCAATTCAAAATGTTTATCCGTGCAATAAATATATAGTCTAAATCTGGCAACATTAATTCTTCGTTAAAAGCCAACCAATCACGTAATAAACGCTTGGCACGATTTCTATGTACAGCCAATTTAAAAGTGCGTTTGGCGGCAACCAAACCATATCTACCATCGTTTTCATATTTAGCAGATTTGGCTTTTAAAACAAAACACCCCATATGCACCACTAAATCATCTGGTGTTGTTAAAAAATCTTTATGATTAAGTATTGTTTTGTGTTTCATGTTACAAATAATAGCAAAATATCTTAGTTTTCAAATAAAAAAGTAAAAATTATTCCCAACACTTGATTTTTTGAATGTCTGGTCTATAATGCGAAAAAACAGACCAAAGGAAGAACGGCATGTATAATTGGTTATTAAAATTTTTCTCTGCTGATATGGCTATTGATTTGGGAACTGCGAATACTTTGATTTACGTAAAGGGTCGCGGGATTGTGTTAAACGAACCTTCTGTGGTTGCTGTCCAAGAAAACCGCTTGCAAGGGCGTAAAGAAATTTTGGCGGTTGGCGCAGAAGCAAAACAAATGTTTGGCAGAACGCCTGGTTCTATTACGGCAGTTCGCCCGTTACGTGATGGGGTTATCGCAGACTATGACGTCGCAGAAGAAATGATTAAATACTTTATTCGCAAAGTGCATCAAAAAAATCCTTTGGCGGCGCCATTGATTATTATTTGTGTACCGTCTTGTGCAACCCAAGTGGAACGTCGTGCTATTCAAGAAGCCGCTGATGCAGCAGGTGCACGAAAGGTCTATATTGTCGAAGAATCCACTGCTGCTGCTATTGGTGCAGGCTTGCCAGTTGATAAACCTTTGGGTTCTATGGTTTTAGATATTGGTGGCGGAACAACCGAAGTGGCAGTTATGTCTTTGGGCGGTATCGTTTATTCTAATGCCGTCAGAACTGCGGGCGACCAAATGGACGAAGATATTATCGAATATGTTCGCAAAAATAAAAATTTGTTAATCGGCGAAAATACAGCCGAAGAAATTAAAAAGAAAATTGGCACTGCTATTATGCCAAAAGATAAAGACAATGAATTAAGTATGAAAATCAAAGGACGCGATTTATTAAGTGGAACACCGCGCGAAACAATTGTTACGGAATCACAAATCGCATCTGCTTTGGCACAAACAGTTGCAAAGATTGTAAATACTGTTCATTTGGCATTGGAATCTACGCCACCTGAATTATCTGCTGATATTGCTGATTTGGGTATTGCTATGACTGGTGGCGGTTCATTATTACGTGGTCTGGATATGGCAATTCGTGCAGCGACTGGGCTTCCTGCATTTTTGGTTGACAACCCAATGGCGTGCGTTGCATGTGGCAGTGGTAAAATGTTATCCAATATTGATAAAAACAAACACGTATTACAAACGATGTATTAAAAAGGGGTTGCATATGATATTCAAAAGAAATTACATCATAGATATAGAACAAGACGGGGCAGCAATACATAGTTTTTCGTGTGATTATTGTAAGCACAACCCGAAATGTTTGGGAATATTTTGTAAACTTCGTTGGAAACTTCATAAACTAGGTCTTAGCTATAAAAAAATATATAAAAATTATTACAGATATACAAATAATCGTATCCCTTTGCGTGGTTATGCTTTATCTTATGATGATTTGAAGAAACTGAAAAACAAGTGGGATACCTTGCATGGTAATGTGCTTGTAAAAAAGGGCGCAATTATACTAAACAACCGATAAACTAAATAAAAAATACGGGTGTATATCAGTATTTTTATTTGCAAATCCAAAATAAGTTGTTATAATTTGTTCTGTTTCGGACGGTTAGCTCAGTTGGCTAGAGCGTTACGTTGACATCGTAGAGGTCGTTGGTTCGAGCCCAATACCGTCCACCACAAATTTTCACCGAAGCGCAGCAAATTCTTGGAAACGAGTTTCAAGTTTTAAAAATTGCGAATGCGGACCAAAAATATGAAAAAACATAAAAAAAGAAACCAATAACTATGCGAATGTATAAATAATCTTTATAAAAAACTTTACGGGAATTTGAAACACCCGTTTTGGGTGTTTTTCTATAAAAAGGATTACAAATGGCACAAAAATATTTAATTACATCTGCATTACCTTACGTTAACGGTGAATTACACCTTGGACATTTGGTTGGTTGTTGGTTACCAAGCGATGTATATGCAAGATTCTGTCGTGCCATGGGTCGTGATGTGTTATATGTTTGTGGTGCAGATGAACATGGGACACCGGCTATTGTTGGGGCTGCACGCGAAAATATACCCGTTAAAGAATATAATGATAAATATTATGAAAAGCATTTACGCGCTGTGTCCGATTTCAATTTATCTTTTGATTTATATGGTCGCACACACACAGATTTACAAGAAAAATTGGTTCACGATTTGTTTACGCGTCTTGACGAACAAGGCTTAATCGAAGAACGTGAAACAGTGCAACCTTTTTCAATCGATGATAATATGTTTTTAACGGACAGACAATTGATTGGAACATGCCCAAAATGCGGTTATGACAAAGCGCGTGGCGACCAATGCGACAAATGTGGTTCTATATACGAAGCAACAGAATTGTTAAATCCGAAATCTACTGTTTCTGGTTCAAGTAACATTGAAAATCGTCCAACAAAGAATTTATTTTTCTTGGCATCAAATGTTGAAAATGCCTGGAAAGAATGGTTATCTGAACATGCACCAAAATGGTCAAAAACTGCATCATCTATTGCCAAGGCTTGGGCGAACGAGGGTTTGCGCGATACATCTATTACACGCGATTTATCTTGGGGAATTTCTGTAAATAAACCTGGGTATGAAAATAAAGTTTTTTATGTTTGGTTTGATGCGCCATGGGGATACGTTTCTATATCTCAGGCCGCAAACAAAGATTGGGCAACTTGGTGGAAAAATCCAGATTGTTTTTATGCACAATTTATGGGCAAAGATAACGTAAAATTTCATTCTGTGTATTTTCCAGAACAAGAATTGGCTATGAATGATAATTGGAAAACCGTAGATATGTTGAAATCTATGAATTTTCTTAATTTTGCTGGCGGTAAATTTTCTAAATCCGAAGGTCGCGGAATATTTTTGGACAAAGCAATTAACATTGCACCAAGTGATTGTTGGCGTTATACTTTGATGGCATCTGCCCCAGAAACAGACGATACAGATTTTACAATTGAACGTTTTGCAGATATTGTTAACAAAGATTTAAATGGCATATTGGGAAATTTTGTTTCACGTGTATGTAAATTAAGTGCTAAAAATTTCGGCTATACAGTGCCACGTGCAGGTGATATCGATTCTTATGTAATCGAACAATTAAATGAAAAATTAAATGATTTAACAGACGCACTTGATAAATGTGAATTTCGGGATGCAATATTCGCGTTGCGTTCTTTGTGGGCGATTGGCAATGAATATATGACAATCAAAGAACCCTGGGCTTTGGTCAAAGACGGCAAAATGGTTGAAGCAGAACATGTATTAAATACTTGTTTTCAACTGATTGATTTTTATGCGCGCGTATCTGCACCGTTTATACCAGACACAGCAGAAAAAATGCAAAATATTTTTGCAACTAAATACGATTTATCTTGGCCAAAACAATTTGAAGCCCGCATAAAAAGTGGCACAGAATTTATTATTCCAGATAATTTATTTGAAAGAATTGATGATGACAAAGTTAAAGAATTGGTTGAAAAATATTCGTCTGTAAACAAACAACCAAAAATAATAGTTGTAAAAGTTATTGATGTAAAAAAACATCCAAATCGCGAAGATTTGCATATTGTTACAATTGATGATGGTAATACAACCCAGGATATAGTATGTGGTGCATCAAACGTTCACAAAGATATGTTGACTGCGTTTGCGCCAGTCGGGGCAATTTTACCAAAGACAGGAAAGGCAATTAAAGAACGTTTGGTTTCAGGCGTTGAATCCAAAGGTATGCTTTGTAGTGGCGCAGAATTAAACTTGTCAGACGATGACATAAATATTTATGAAATTACCGATAAAAAACCAGGACAGGTATTAAAATGAAAAACATTATACAACAAAACATTATACAACAAGATATCGCCTTGCGAAGACAAGAACATGTAATTTTCAGTCCATCATCTACAAAACCGGCATACAGTAATATTCAAATATATAATTCACACCAAGTTTGGTTATTTGATTTTTCATGCAATAAATGTGTAAATAAAAAATATTGTTCTGAACCAGAACAAAAATGTACTCACTGTGAAATTGACGATGCCATCATAAAATCTGGTGTCTTTGACATACAAGCGCAAATTCATGGCACAAAGATATCAACATATATTATTAATACAGATGAATGCGACTATCTGGATGTCGCACTTTTAGCCATACAAAGAATAGAAAAAGAATATTATCGTTAAAATGGGTGGTATTCGTTTGATTTTGATGTCTTGTTGTGCGCCATGTTCATGTGGTGCTGTTCAACAACTTGTAAACGGCGAAATATGCGGTATAGACGATTTTATCGTTATGTTTTTTAACCCAAATATTTTTCCAGAAACTGAATATCAAAAAAGATTAAACGAACAAATTAAATACTGTGAAAAAATTGGCGTTAAATATGTTATTGGCGATTATGACCATGATAAATGGAAAAAAGAAATCGCTGGACTTGAAAACGAACCAGAACGCGGCGCACGGTGCAGTAAATGTTTTGCGTATCGTTTTTGTTATGCACGTGATTATGCTAAAAAACATGGTTTTAATGCTATTACCTCTGTATTTGGTGTATCAAAGTATAAAAATCAGGCTCAGGTTGACGATGCTGGTAAAGAATCTTGCGCTGAAATAGAATATTTGCCGGTCGATTGGAACGAAAAATTACGTCAATCCATAAATCACGAATCTGATTTTTATCGTCAAAAATATTGTGGTTGTGAATTTTCTATACGTAAATAAATATTTAATAATTTGATTTTTGCTTTTAATTTCCTATAATTTTATACAAAACAAACAAAAGGACGATTATGTCATCTGTATATGTTTTCCCTGGTCAAGGCTCACAAGCCGTTGGTATGGGACAAGATTTATATAACAACAATGTCGCTGCACGCGAAGTGTTCGATGTGGCTGATGCGGTATTGGGTGAAAAATTATCAGATGTTATTTTCAATGGCCCAATGGAAACTTTGACTTTGACTGCAAATGTTCAGCCTGCGATTTTAACAACATCAATCGCAATGTTTCGTGCATCGAATTTACAATTACCAGATTATGTTGCTGGACATTCTTTGGGGGAATATACTGCACTTTGTGTTGCTGGGGCGCTGTCTTTGGAAGATGCGGTTAAATTGGTTCGTCTGCGTGGCAAAGAAATGCAGAAAGCGGTACCTGCGGGTCAGGGCGCAATGGCTGTTGTTTTGGGTATGAACATAGAAACATTAAAAGATATTTGTGCAAAGGCAGAACAAGAAACCAATGGTGTATGTGATATAGCAAACGATAATTGTGATGGTCAAATTGTGATATCTGGTGCGACAAATGCAATTGAACGTGCCATGGAATTGGCAAAAGAAGCGGGTGCAAAACGTGCTATGAAATTGCCGTTGTCTGTGCCGCCACATTCAAGATTGATGGCACCTGTTGCAGAAAAAATGAAAATCGCATTAGATAATATAGAAATAAAAACACCAAGTGTTCCATTAATTTCAAATAAAACCTGTCAGCCTATGACGGATATTAATGAAATAAAAGAATCTTTGATTTATCAAATCACACATGGTGTCCGCT
This sequence comes from Alphaproteobacteria bacterium UBA1185, assembly GCA_002310415.1. GTDB lineage: Bacteria > Pseudomonadota > Alphaproteobacteria > Rs-D84 > Rs-D84 > Enterousia. Next base: position 65,368 of record DBYN01000006.1, read on the forward strand.
GGCGTGAATCTGTATTGAATATGGTTGATTTAGGTATAACAGATTTAACAGAAATCGGACCAGGGACTGCATTGATTGGTTTGGTTTCACGCATAACAGATAAAATAACCACACATAAATTGGAGATATAAAAATGTTCGATTTAACAAACAAAGTTGTTTTGATTACTGGCGCCACGGGTGGTATTGGTGGCGAAATCGCCAAACAAATGAAAAACGCTGGCGCAACAGTCGTTGTATCCGGTCGCAATTCTGAAAAATTGAACAAAGATTTTGGTAATAATTTTATAAAAATCGTGTCTGATTTGTCTGTTGATGGTGCAGCAGAAAAATTAATTAATGACACAATTGAAAAAACAGGTCGCATTGATATTTTAATCAACAATGCTGGTATTACCAAAGACACATTATTAATGCGTATGAATGATGAACAATTTGATGATGTTATAAACACTAATTTACGTGCAACATTTAAAATGTGTCGTGCTGCTATTATGCCGATGATAAAGCAAAAATTTGGTCGTATTATAAATATGTCTTCTATCGTTGGTGTTGTTGGTGGTGCAGGTCAGGCGAATTATGCTGCATCAAAGGCTGGTATTATCGGTTTAACAAAATCTATCGCAACAGAGGTCGCATCACGTGGTATCACAGCGAATTGTATCGCACCGGGCTTTATAAAAACACCAATGACAGACGTATTAAGTGATGATTTAAAGAAAACTTATTTATCACAAATACCAGCGGGTCGTTTTGGTGAACCAAAAGATGTTGCAAATGCTTGCGTATTTTTAGCAAGTGATGAAGCATCATATATCAACGGACAAACAATACATGTCAATGGCGGCATGGGGAGATTTTAATTATGAAACCGCAAGAATTCAAACCATTACAAACAGTACGCCTTGATTTGAAACCGTTGGTTGCCACATTTGATTTTGCAAAACAAATTTTTGATATAATCGATAAAAATCGGGAATATTTTAAATTTATGCCTTTTGCTGATGTAAAACAACCAGAACAAGAATTTGATTTTTTACGTAGTGCAGAAAAAGGTTGGAAAAATAATTCGAAATCAACGTATGGTTTATATCTGCGTGAAAATGGCGATTTTGTTGGTGTGTGTACTATGTTTGCAATTGATTGGGAAAACGAGAGTGGCGAAATAGGTTATTGGTTAAACCCAAAATATGCACGCCAAGGTTTTATGAGCGAAGCTGTTCATGCAATTGAACAAGAGTTTTCTAATATGGGTTTTAAACGTATCGTTATAACCGCAAACATAGAAAACATAGCATCTTGTAAAACTGCTGAAAAATGTGGTTTTGAACGCGAGGGTGTCATGCGCGCTTGGGTATTTAACAAAATATTGAACAAGCGTGAAAATATGGCTTTGTATGCGAAAATAAATACTAAATAGATATGCAAAATTTTGATGTGATTGTTATTGGGGGTGGACATGCAGGGATAGAAGCAGCAACTGCATCTGCACGTCGTGGTGCAAAAACATTGTTAATCACAATGCGCGAAAGCGATATTGGTGCGATGTCTTGTAATCCGTCTATTGGGGGACCAGGTAAATCACAAATGGTTGCCGAAATGGCGGCAATGGGTGGTGTTATGCCGTTTGCAGCGGACAAAGCAGGTATTCATTGGCGAACATTAAATGCAACACATGGCGCGGCAACCCAGGCATTACGCGCACAAATAGATAGAAATTTTTATCATGATGCAGTTATGAATATTTTGCATACGGCAGAAAACCTGACCGTTGTGTTTGAATCTGTTTTTGATTTGGATATTGAAAATAAAATTGTAAATAAAAAATATTCTGCCAAAGCGATTGTTTTAACAACTGGAACTTTTTTGGGTGGACTTGTTACACGTGGAAGCGAAAAAATTCAATCTGGTCGTTTAATGGATAATGGTGAATATCAAGAAAACGACACCAATATTTCAAGCGTGTTGAAAAAATTTGGTTTTGATTTATTGCGGTTAAAAACTGGAACACCTGCGCGCATATATCGTAATTCTATTGATTTTTCTGTGTGCGAAGAACAGCCCGGTGATTATCCACATGATTGGTTTGGGTTGGGTAATGATAATAATAAATATGCCGAAAAATGTTTTATTACTCATACAACCGAAACAACTCATGACATTATTCGTGATAATATAAAAAATGCACCAATGTATAATGGTGACATTGTCGGTCTGGGGCCACGTTATTGTCCATCATTGGAAGACAAAGTTATGCGTTTTCCAGAACATAAAACACATCATGTATTTTTAGAACCAGAAGGTTTCAACAGCGATTTAATTTATCCAAACGGTATTTCAACCAGTTTTGGAAGTGATATTCAAGAAAAATGGATACGCACTATACCAGGTTTAGAGAACGCAAAAATTGCAAGATACGGATATGCAATCGAATATGATGCAATTGATGCACGTGCTTTGAAATCAACACTGGAATCAAAAGATATAACTGGTTTATTTTTTGCCGGTCAAATCAACGGGACCAGTGGATACGAAGAAGCCGCCGCCCAGGGTTTGGTTGCAGGCGCAAATGCTGCTGCATTTGCATTAAACAAACAACCACTGATTTTAGACAGAACAAATTCTATGATTGGTGTTTTGATTGATGACATAACAACACTGGGGGTTGATGAACCATATCGCATGTTTACTTCGCGTGCAGAATACAGATTAAATTTACGCGCAGATAATGCAATATTAAGATTAGGTAATACAGCAGAATCCCTGGATTTAATTACAAAAGATTTACATGAAAAAATCAAAAAATTACGTGAAGAAACTGCAATACAAAACGATAAATTTTATGCTGGATATATTTCACGAAACGAACGCGAAATTGCAAATTATAAAAAAGATGCAGAATTAAAAATTCCACGTGATTTCGATTATAAATCTTTACCTGGTTTAACAAATGAACTGATTGAAAAAATGACCAAGACAAGACCCGAAACAATCGCATCACTGTCCAGAATACCTGGTATGACACCGGCTGGAATAATGGTTGTGCTTCGCCGATTAAGATGTGGAAAAAAAGATTAAAGGAGTAAAATTATGCGTTTATATATTCTTGCACCAAACGGAAATGATTTTTCAAATTCACAAATGGAGAAATTATATACGGTATATTCCGAGATTATTTTTGTTGACAAGGTTATGAGGTTTTCCGAATTACCAAAAATAAATGATGATACAAACAAGGTTTTTGCTATTGACCCCGATTTTTGTGATTGGAACATACCAAACTATGCATTAGACACAAATGGATTAAAAGCAATTTGTTTAGATACAACATCATACTCTTGGGTTGATTTAGAATACGCAAAAACAAAAAATATAATCATCACAAATGTTCGACATTGGTCTACAAATGCCGTTGCAGAACAAGGCATTTTAATGGCGTTAATGTTGGCAAGAAAAATACCATTATTAACACAAAACAATATGCAAATAAACTTTGCAACTATGCGCGGAACAGAATTACACAGCAAAACAGCCGGTATCATTGGGCTTGGTCATATTGGGACACGTTTGTGTGAGTTGTTAAAAGGTATAGGAATGAAGGTTGTTTACTGGTCTGCACACAGTCAAAATTCAGATTTTGAATTTGTACCTATACAACAATTGTTCGCTGAATCTGATTTTATATTTCCTGCATTATTAAAAAATAAAGATACAGAAAAAATTATAACAGATGAATTATTAAAATCTATGAAACCAAATACTATTTTTTGTGAAATTACAGGAAACTTTCTTTATAACCACAATCTTCTGTTAGAACTAGCCAAAACCAATAAAATTGGCGGATATGGATTTGAAAGAGCAGAAACCGGTTATACTGGCAATATTTTGGCTTTACCACCATTGGCATATTATACTGTTGAAGCAATGCAAAAAAACATTAATCAATGGTTGGAATGTATTCTTGGTATATCAGGTAATGTAAAAAACCAAGTAAATTAAAGCCTGTTTTTCATATTATGAATAACTGTTGTTATTCCTGCCACCCGAAACGTCACAGACGCGAAGGGTGGTGCCGGTTATAGGACTTGAACCTACGACCCCCTCATTACGAATGAGATGCTCTACCAACTGAGCTAAACCGGCTTAACACTGGTCAAGTATAACCAATACATTATCTTTTTTCAAGTTTTATAACTTGATTTTTTCAAAAAAATATTGTATAAACTCGCTTATGAACAAAAAAGCAATAATTATTATTAAATGACGGGACACTGCGCTTTGGCACTGTACTGGGGCGCATAGGGCGCCATTTTTTATACAACAAAAGGAACTATGAAACCATGGCATACAAAAAAACCGAACCAAAAGCCGATTTTTCAAAGTATGAACACGAAGTATTGAATTTTTGGTGTGAAAATGATACATTTCACAAATCTTTAAATAAAACCAAAATGGGCGAACCGTTTAATTTTTATGATGGTCCACCGTTTGCAAATGGTTTGCCACATTGGGGACATTTGGGGGTATCTGCTATTAAAGATATGGTTTCGCGTTATCAAACTATGCGCGGGAAACATGTTGTTCGCGAACTTGGTTGGGATTGCCATGGATTACCAGCCGAAAATTCTGTTGAAAAAAAGCAGGGTAGAACAGCCAAAGATATTGTTGCAAATGATGGAATTGATGCTTTCTGTGATATGTGCAAAACCGATGTTATGACATATTCAACTGAATGGTTACGCTTTATTGAACGCATCGGTCGTTGGGTTGATGGCGGCGAAACACTTGGTTATCGCACTATGGATAAAAATTATATGGAATCTGTAATATGGGCGCTGAAAAAATTGTATGATATGGGTCTGCTTTACAAAGATTTCAAAGTCAATCCTTTTGACTGGAAATTAGGAACTGTTTTATCAAATTCCGAAGCATCAAGTGAATATCAAGACGTTGTTGATGATACTGTAACTGTTTGGTTTGAACTGGAAAATGGGGACAGGGCGATTGCTTGGACAACTACCCCATGGACGTTGCCGGCGAATTCTGCTTTGGCTGTAAACCCAAATATGAAATATGTTCGCATGAAACACGACGATGGTCATGTTTATGTTTTAGCAGAAAATCGTTTGAACGCATATGAAAAAATCTTTGCCACATCTGAAAAAGTTGGCGAAGTTATGGGTTCTGAATTGGTTGGATTGTACTATAAACCAATATTTGATTATTATGAAAACCAAGACCCGTTGTTGCATCAGGTTATATCTGCCGATTATGTATCTGACGGTGACGGAACTGGTATCGTTCATATTGCACCGGCGTTTGGTGAAGATGATTACTTAGTTGCCAAAGCGTTAGACCCAAAATTCCCGGTTATTTTGAACGTAGATGATTATGGTAATTTTGATAATACTGTGAAAGATTGGGCCGGTGAAAATATATTTGACGCAAACCCAAAGGTCATAGATTGGTTAAAACAAAATGGTATCTTGGTTAAAAAAGAACAACATAAACACAGTTATCCATATGGACCACGCAGTAAAGAAAAACTGATTTATCGTGCAACAGATGCTTGGTATGTTGATGTTCCAAAAATTCGCGACAGATTGGTTGAAATAACAAAAAATGAAACAAATTGGACATCTGCTGGCAATCGTTTTATGGCATGGATTGAAAATGCACGTCCATGGGGTATTTCCAGAAACAGATTTTGGGGGGTTCCATTACCAATTTGGGAAAAAGATGGTGAATATAAAATTTTTGGTTCAATCAAAGAAATGGAAGATTTCTTTGATGTGAAAATTGATGATTTACATCGCCCAACATTAGATAAATTAGAAAAAGATGGTTGGAAGCGTATAACTGATGTTTTAGATTGTTGGTTTGAAAGCGGGTCTATGCCATTTGCATCGTTACATTATCCATTTGAAAACACAGATAAGTTTGAACAATCCTTCCCAGCCAATTATATTATCGAAGGTCAAGATCAAACCCGCGGTTGGTTTTATTCTTTGATGGTTATGGCTGTCGCTTTATTTGATAAACCTGCTTTCAAGGTTGTATCTGCAAACGGTATGATTTGTGATGAACAAAAAAGAAAATTTTCTAAATCATTACATAATTATGTAGAACCGTCTGAACAGTTGGAAAAATATGGCGCAGATGCAATACGTTTGTTTATCCAAGGCAGTAATTTTATGAAAGCAGAACCAGTTGGTGTTGATAAAGATGGTAATGTATTTAATGACACAATAAAAACCATTTTAACACCACTTTGGAATGCATATCATTTCTTTACTTTGTATGCGAATGCCGCAGATATCACCGTAAAGCAAGAACCAACGTCGGATAATTTATTGGATAAATATATTTTGGCTGAATTAAATGAATTGATTCGAACCACAACATCTGCTTTGGACGAATACAAACCGGATATTGCTATCAAAGAATTTGTTCGTTTCTTGGATATATTGAACAACTGGTATATTCGTCGAAATCGCGACAGATTTTGGGATGAAGACGAAAGTGCATTTGAAACATTGCATTATGTTTTAAAAACATTTTGTATATGTTTGGCACCGTTCGCACCATTTATTTCTGAATATATATTCAAGAATTTAACTGGTGAAGAATCTGTTCATTTACAAGACTGGCCAACAGCAACGGATACAGATAATAAAATCGTTAATGATATGCGTCGCGTTCAAATGATTGTATCGACTGGAAAACAATTACGTGAACAATATAAATTACGCAATCGTTTGCCGTTAAATGATGTCACTATCGCTGGTGTAAATATGCCAGAATATGCAGATATTATCAAAGACGAATTAAATGTGAAAAATGTTAAATTCGTTGCTGATGTTCACAATGTTGCAGATTCGTTTGTATATCTAATCACACCAAAAATCGGTGGCAGACTTGGTGGCGCGCTGAAAGATATAATACCCGCTGTTAAACGTGGTGATTATGAAATCAAAGGCGACAAATTGATTGTGGGTGAATATACTTTGAATAGTGATGAATTTGAAAATCGTTTAACAGTCAAGGACGGTATAACTGGCACCACAGTCCCAGACAATACGGCTGTTGTTGTTTTGAATACAGAAACAAATTCAGAATTAATAGCCGAAGGTTTGGTAAACGATGCATTGCGCTTTATACAAGATTCAAGAAAGGCGGCTGGCTTTGATGTTTCTGACAGAATAAAATTGACGTATACAACAGAAATCGCTATGCACAACGCAATTGAATCACACAAGAAACGAGTTATGCACGATGCTTTGATTGTTGAAATGAATTTTGGTGAAGCAAATCAATTCAGCACTGAAATTGAGGGCTATAATTTATCAATCAATATTGAAAAAGCATAATGAAAATAAAAAATATAACTTTGACCCCAGATATCTATTTTACAAATGTTTGCCCAACATTGAATATGGATATTCGGTCAGAGTTATATGCGATAAATGAATTTACGTTTGCTGTGGCTGTGATTTTATCTGCTCAAGCAACAGACAAAAAAGTAAATGAAGTAACACCTGAACTTTTTAAAATTGCGCCAACACCAGATAAAATGTTAAAACTTGGTATTAATGGTTTAAAAAAACATATTCGGGTTATTTCTTTTTTTAATAACAAAGCAGAAAATATCATTAAATTATCACAACAGTTGAAAAATAACGATGATATAAATTATAAATTTCCGCTTAAATATCATAATCGTGATGAATTAATGAAATTACCGGGAATAGGGCAAAAAACTGCTAATGTTATCATGAATGTGTTATGGCATGCACCCAATATAGGTGTTGATACACATGTTTTTCGTTTATCACACAGATTTGGTTGGGTTAATGCAAGTGATAATACACCGGAAAAAGTAGAAAAAAAATTATTAAAATTTATTCCGAAAAAATATCACGAATTTGTAAATCATGTGATGGTGTTACATGGTCGTTATACATGCAAAGCCATAAAACCGAATTGTGCAAATTGCCCCGTTGCAAAATGGTGCAATTCAATTGATAAAAACATATAACACCAATATTGTTTTTATCTACTGTTTGTTTTTTCTTTTATTATTACCTGCACAGCAGGACTTTTAATGTTTGAACTTTTTGATTGTTCATCGATGGATTGGTATTCACATGTCGATTTTGAAGATTTGGTATTTTCATTTTTACTACATTTAGAATTGCCTGTTGCCATTACAATAATCGTTCCAATTATCGCCAAAATAAACAGACCTTCCATAAAATGTCTGTCAATAAAGTTATCTGGACCGTTATCAGAAAAATCACCAATTGGTCCATCATCTTCATATATACTATATCTATCTCTTTTGCTCATTTTTAATCTCTACTAAATATTTTACAAGTTTATTTTTCATTTTAGCATATTCAATTTCTTTTGCTGTATCGGTACCAATATAACCATTTGGATTGACAACAAATATTTCATCTGCCATATCAATCTTTTGTTTATGCATATCAGATAACAAAGATAATTGTTCTTGTGTAAGTTGTTGGTTATTAAATTGACTAAACAACGGAAGACTTAGAACAATATTACCCTGTAAAGTTAAATCAAATTGAACTTTTGCAAACTCTTGTTCAAATTTACTGGATCCACATAATGTGATTATTTTGTATTTCATTTTCTGATATACCCAGTTCAACTATGCACGCAGTTTTGCATTACATTTTGATTCAACATTTTTGATAATTGCTTCTTGAACCTTTAACAATTCTTCATCGTTCATATTATGATCTGGATAAATTGTGATTGTAAAAGCAACCGACTTTTGTCCATTTCCCATATCGAACGAATCAAAAACAACGGCATCTGCAACACACGAATCTGTCGAAAGCGCTGTTGATATTATTTTTCCAGATTCAAAGTCATTATCGACCACAAATGCAAAATCACGTGTTATCGGCATAAAATCAGTTATTGGTATTTTTTTATGCTTTGGATTTTTTGGCAGATTTTCAATATCTTCAACCAACCCGATATACACATTTCCTTTGATATGCATTTGTTTAGCAATGGACGGATGTAATTGTCCAAATTGCGCTAAAACCTTTTTACCTTGAACAATCGCGCCATATCTGTATGGATGCGCCCAACACGGTGCATTTGTTGTATCTATGGTATATTTCTGCGCACCAAGCAACGATACTAAATCAGATTTTACATCAAAGATATCTATTGGACGATTGCGTTTTTGCCAATGTTTTGGTGATGTAGAACCAGTACGAATTATACAAATAGATGTATGTTGTTCACCTGGCTTATCACCATCAAACACAGGTCCCATTTCAAACATATTCATGTCCATAAAGCCACGTTTTTCATTATTTGCCACCGCAACCAATATATTTTCCAATAAATTATTACGTGCAGTATCCATATCTATCAAAATAGGATTAGCAATTTTAACAATCGGTTTGTCTGTTAAAATTTGTTCGATTTTACTGTTTCCAAAACCAAATGAAATTGATTCATTTAAACCGAGACCAGCCAATTTTTCCTTTAACAATAAGTTCATATCATTGTGTTCTGCCGGGGTTATTTTTTCATGAACATAATTTAATCCGACTTTGTCATAACCATACATACGAATTAAATCAGAAACTATATTTTCTGGAATAACGACATCAACACGTGATGAAATTGGTGTTACCATCCAATCATTGTTTTTAGTATTTTTAATATCGTAATGCAAATCGGTTAAAATCTTTCTTTGTATTTCTTCATCAAGTTTGATACCTGTTTTTTGTTCAAACAATGATGGATTATAACGCACAGATTCTGGTGTATAGGACGCACGACCAGCAACAGATACATTAACAATTTTCCCACCACATGTATCCATAATAATTTTTGCTGCATACGCCAATGCTTTTGCTGATACACTTGGATCTATACCACGTTCATACCTGTATGAAGAATCTGTAGACAAACCAATTTTCTTTGATGATTTACGAATTGATACAGGATTAAAGTATGCAGATTCCAAAATAATATTTTTGGTTTCATCTGTTGTAGATGCACGCGCGCCACCAACAACACCAGCCAAGGCAAGTATTCCAGCATCATCACAAATCACTAAATCTTTTTCACTTAATATGTGTTCGTTTCCAAATAAATCTGTAAATTTTTCGCCCTCATTTGCCATACGTACAGTAATATCGCCAACGATTTTATCTGCATCAAAACAATGCATAGGTTGCGCCATATCATAACAAATATAATTAGTAGCATCAATTGGTGCGTTCTTTGGATTTATTCCTGCGGCACGCAATCTCCTTTGAATTACATTATTTGACGGTGCGTTTTTAATACCATGTATTTCACAAAATCTGTACGTTGGACATGCATTTGGTGCCAATAAATTAACTTTTCTTTCACCCGCAACTAAATCCAGTTCTTTGATTTCATCTTTAACATACTCACCAACGCCAGATGCACTTAAATCCAGCGCAATTCCACGTACAGCCAAATAATCAGGTCGATTTGGTGTAATTGATGTTTCAATTATTGCAGATGCTGAATCGGATAAAGCGGATATTGGTTGACCAATTATCTCAGACTTTTCATCCAATTCGATAATACCGCTGTGGTCATCATTGATACCCAATTCTTTACCACTGCACATCATGCCCTTGGATTCAACACCACGTAATTTACCATTTTGAATAACCATATCGCCAATTTTACAGCCTGGTAACGCCAGTGCAGAAACAAGTCCAACACGTGCATTTGGCGCACCACATACAATCTGACGCAAAGTGCCAGAACCATCATCAACCTTTAACACATGCAAATGGTCGCTGTCTGGATGCGGAACACATTCAATAATTTTTGCGGCAATTGGTAGAATCGGTATTTCTATACTTTCAACTTCCAACCCGATGGCTGTTAATTTATCGGCAATTTGCTTTGGGGTTAAATCTGTTTTCAAATATTGTTTTAACCATTCACAAGACCATTTCATTTTTTACCCCTTTGTTAAAAACCTGTGTTTTTCAACCAACGAATATCACCGTCAGTAAAAGCACGTAAATCATTTAAACCATACTTCAACATTGCTAACCTGTCCCAACCAAAACCAAATGCAAAGCCTTGGTATTCATTTGGGTCTATGTTGCAATTACGTAAAACGTTTGGGTGTACCATTCCGGCACCACCCATTTCAAGCCATTTGCCATTATCCCATTTTATATCAAATTCAACAGACGGTTCTGTAAATGGAAAATAAGATGGACGAATGCGTAATTCCAAATCACGTTCAAAAAATTTTGATAACAGCGTGCGCAAATTTCCAACCAAATCAGACATATTTATATTTTTATCAATATATAAACCTTCTATTTGATGAAACGATGGTAAATGTGTTGTATCCATTTCTCTGCGATAAGTTGCACCAATAGCAAACATTTTAATTGGTGCACCCAATTTTTCCATCGCACGAATCTGAACAGCAGACGTTTGTGTACGCATAACATTACCATTTTCCAAAAAGAAAGTATCTTGCATATCGCGGGCAGGGTGATAATCCGGGGTATTTAATGCGGTAAAATTATGCCAATCATCTTCTATTTCTGGGCCTGTCCACAAAGTGTAACCTAAACCTTCTAAAATCACAGATATTTCTTTTAATGTTTGTGTTAACGGATGTATTGTTCCACGAGTTTTCGGCTCGTTATCCAAAGTAACATCGATTTTTTCGGTTGCCAATTTAGCATTTAATACAGCCAATTCCAACTCGTTTTGTTTTTCTTTGAACAACTGACGCAATTCTGCATTTTCTGCGTTTATAGCCGCACGTTCGTTATTTGACAAATTTGCCATATTCTTTAATTTTTGAGTCATTGTACCATTTTTACCGAACGTTTCAGTATATAATGCCTGTAAATCTTCCAATGAATTTGCTTTTTTTATCTTATCTTTCATTTTATTCCCCGTTAATAAATAATAAAGACCGTATCTCTACGGCCTTATTATGACAAAACAAAACCCCGCCGCCAAGAGTTATTTAGCAGAAGCGGAAATAAATCGTTTTGCAGTTTCAATCAATGTGTTGAAGTTTTTATCAGCATCATATGCCATCTGAGCCAACACTTTGCGGTCCAAAACAATGCCTGCTTTCTTCAAACCATTCATGAACTGGCTGTATGTCAAACCATTAGCGCGCACAGCGGCATTAATACGAACAATCCATATCGAGCGGAAATCACGTTTCTTTTGACGACGATCACGATATGCATACTGACCCGCTTTTTCAGTTTTTTCACGTGCAGCACGATAAGTAGAATGATGACGAGCCAAATATCCTTTTGCCCGTTCAAGTATCTTTTTATGTTTTTGTTTTACAGTTGTTCCACGTTTTACCCTTGCCATGATATGCCCCCTTAATCTAATCCATACGGAGCCAAGATTTTAGCCTGACCCGTCATATTTTTGTTCAAATATTGTGGTTTAGCACCAGCCTTGTTTGCACGTTTAGATTGATGCATAAGGCGTTTTTTGTGAGCATTTCTCGCAACGCGGATTTTACCAGTTGCGGTCATGGACGCACGTTTTTTCATATAAGATTTTGTTTTTAATTTTGGCATTTTATATCCTTTTTTTATATACCTCGTGGCAATGCCTGCCATGTCGGATATGGCTATTTTGACATATAAAAAAGAAAAATCAAGTTTTTATTGAATATTGATTTTTTTGCGTTTAAAGTAATTCGTATGACCAAGGACAAATTATCTTATAAATTAACCAAGATATTAAAATCTGCTTTGGCGGCGGTGGCGGTGCCTGTATTTATAATATACGTTATGATTTCAAAGCCTGATTATACAATTATGAATGGTTTAGCGCATGTTGTTTTACCTGTAGCGCACTGGATTGGGGATATCGTCACGTGGCCTGTGCGCGCGATTGGACAAAGCGCACAATGGATTCGTGAAACATCAAATTTACGCACTGAAAACAAAGAATTACGTGCAAAATTAGACGATGCTTTGAAAAATCAATATGCCTGTGACATAGCAATTGATGAAAATAAAAAATTGGAAAAAGAAATAGACATAAAACGCGCATCGCCATTTAAAACTGTTATAGCAGATATACAATTTGATGATTCTGCTTTTCATCATGATACGTTTTTAATAAATCATGGAAACAAATCTGGTTTATCCAAAGGTATGGTTGTTGTATCTTTGGATAATAGATTGGTTGGAACAATCATTGATTGTGGTTCTGAATTTTGTCGTGTGCGTTCTTTGACAGATGCAGATACAAATATTGCAATCAGAATTACCGGTTCTGATATCTCTGGTTTTTTACAAGGAAACGGTAAAAACAAGTCTTTTATAAGTTTTTTCAGCGACCCTTTGTTTGAAGGGCACAGCGGTTTAAAAATCGTAACCAGCAACATAAGTGGTATTTTACCATCAGGAATATACGTTGGTAATATGACAGATGAAAGACATGTAGATGTTTTACGTCCAAATCAATTATCTCGCGTAATGGTTTTACAATATAACAATATGGATTCATACAAGTGATAAACAGTTTAATTATTTTTTTTAAAAAATGTTGGCCATTTTTAATCACTTTGATTTTATGGAGATTGTCAACACCATTTTGGAATCCTGCTGGTATACTGGCTTTGATACCTGTATTTTTTTATTCTTTTGTACAACCAATTAATTGGTTTCCACTTTTTGGTTTATTAATTTGTTTTTTAATTGATTACAGATGTGCTTTACCGTTATTTTGGACAATTATGTATTGTTTATTTTATGCAGTAAATGGTTTTCAAAACTACGTTGATATTCCAAATACAGAAAAAAATGCACTTTATTTGTTTAGCATTTTTACAGGATTTGGATTTTTGATATTGACGTTTTTTGTATTAACGTGGTCAGAATTTATTAATAATTGTTGGCTGTTTATATGGTTAAATGTCTTGTATACACCAATAATTGGGCTGGATAGATGGATTAAAAAATGATAGACACAGAAGTTGCACGCACTTTTGACAGACGCAGCGCATTGTTTTTAACGTGGGGTGGTGTTTTAACTTCTGTTTTAATATTACGCATGTTACAAATGCAAGTATTTAATTACAAGGAATATACAAGGAAAAGTGAAAATAACTCTTTTCGGGTTCAAATAACTATGCCAAAACGTGGTAATATTTTATCTGAATCTGGTTCAATAATTTCAAAAGATATTTCTGTATACAGGATATATGTTATTCCTGAAGAAACAAAAGATTTAAATAATTTAATAGATATTATAACCAAAGATTTAAAATTACGGCAGAAAACAGTTGATAGAATTTGGCGAAATGTAAAAAAGCAACAACCTTTTCAACCGGTATTGGTAAGTGAAAATTCCGATTGGAATACGTTGGCAAAATTGGCTGCTAAAAATATTCCTGGCGTACACATAAATACTGGATTTTCACGTGTTTATGAAATGGGTCCTGCTGGGGCACAAATATTTGGGTATGTTGGCGCACCAAAAAAACCTGTACAAAATGCACCATTTTTTTCGACCGGAATTAATGGATTAGAAAAAAAATTTAATAATGTGTTATTCGGTAAAACTGGTCAAACTGTGTTAATTACAAATGCAGTTGGACGAATTACTGGCGAAGATAAATCACAATTTATTCAACCCAAAACCGGACAAGATATTAAATTAACTATCAAAGAAAAAATTCAAAAAGTATTGTATGATTCTTTGGCAATCAATCGTGCAGGATGTGGTGTTGTATTAGATATAAAAACTGGTAATATTTTGGCGATGGCTTCTACACCAAGTTTTGATGCAAACAATTTCAAGGCTGATGATGGTGACGAATATATATCATCATTGTTAAGTGATGTTGCAAAACCATTTATGAATAAAACAATCGAAGGTTTATATCCACCTGGTTCAACATTTAAAATTGTTGTTGCTTTGGCTGCACTGGAAAGTGGCGCAATAACACCGAATGAAAAAATTTTTTGCCCAGGTTTTTGGGAATATGGAAATCATAAATATCATTGTTGGGAAAAAGATGGTCATGGTTGGGTCGATTTAATCGGCGCATTAAAACATTCTTGCGACGTTTATTTTTACCAGGTTGCTTTACGTATTGGTATAGATGCCATTAAATCTATGGCTTTGAAATTAGGATTAAATCAAAAATATATGAATGATGTTTTAATAAATGAAATGCCTGGAATTATGCCGGATAGGCGTTGGAAGGAAAAAAATATTGGTTCTTATTGGGTTCATGGTGATACAATTATTTCTGGTATTGGTCAGGGTTTTATTTTAACAAATTGTTTACAATTGGCAGTTATGATGGCACGTGTTGCATCTAATAAAGAAATTATACCTAATTTAATTTATTCAAATACAACATCGAATTTTAAACCACTGGGTATACAACAAAAAAATATTCAATATGTTTTAAATGGATTAGAAGAAGTTACCAAAAAAGGTGGAACAGCATCAGGAAGTGCGATAAATGTAAATGGTAAAAAAATGGGCGGAAAAACAGGTACATCACAGGTTCGTAATATTTCAAAATCTGAAAGACAAAGTGGGGTTTTAACATCTGAACAATTAAAATGGAATTTACGAAATCATGGTTTATTTGTTGGGTATGCACCTACAAATGATCCAAAATACGCTGTATGCGTAATTATGGAACATGCCGGTGGGTCTTCGCCAGCAGCACGTGCAGCCGCAAGTATATTCAAGGAGTTATTAAAATAAAATGCAAGTAACCACACGTGTTTCTAATGCAAATATGATGAGTTTCGGTGAAAAATTATCACGTTTTTCATGGTCTTTGTTTATACCTATGTGTATCATATTGGTTTTGTCTTTGGTTGTATTATTCAGCGCTGGTGGCGGTTCCTGGTTTCCATTTGCTATATCACAATTATTAAAAATCATATTTTGTTTAGGAATATTTTTTGTGGTTTCTTTTTCAAATATAAAATTTTGGATAAAATCTGCCTACATTTGGTACATAATCGCATTGATTTTAATAATTCTTGTAACCTTTGTCGGTAGTGTTGGTGGGGGTGCACAACGTTGGTTATCTTTGGGGTTTGTTAATATTCAGCCGTCTGAATTTATAAAAATAACTTTGGTATTGGCTTTGGCACGTTATTTTTCTTGGTTTAATTCCATAGAATTATTAAAGATAAAAAATTATTTAATTCCTGTTGCTATGTTTGTAATTCCTTTTATGTTCATTGCCTTACAACCAGATCTTGGTACAGGCATTTCATTGGCTTTGATTACACTAGGTATGTTTTACATTGTTGGCGCTAATAAAAAGTGGTTTTTGATTGTGTTTATATTGGGTTTATTGACCGCACCCGCTGTTTGGTATGGCGCAATGCATAATTATCAACGTAACAGAATAATAACTTTTTTAAATCCAGACCAAGATTCTCGTGGGGCTGGTTATCAAATAAACCAAGCAAAAATTGCATTTGGTTCAGGTGGAATTATCGGCAAAGGATATATGTCTGGAACACAATCTCAACAATCTTTTCTACCAGAAAAACAAACAGATTTTATATTTACAATGCTAGGTGAAGAATTTGGATTTGTTGGTGCATTTATATTATTAATGATGTATACTTTTATCGTCATAGTATTGTTTTGGTCTGCTAAAAAATGCAGAAATCGATTTGGTCAATTGATTTGTTTTGGTTTTATGTTGAACTTTTTCATTTATTATTTTATAAATATATCCATGGTGCTGGGTTTATTACCAACAGTTGGTGTCCCATTACCACTTATGTCTTTTGGTGGCAGCAGTTTGATATCTTTGCTTTTTGGTTTTGGTTTATGTCAAAATGCACAAATCCACAAAGACCAACAATTATCATCAAAAGGGTTTTAAAATGAACTTACTTGTCGTTGAATCTCCGTCAAAAGCAAAAACAATAGAAAAATATCTTGGCAAAGATTGGCGTGTCGTTGCATCTGTTGGACATGTACGCGATTTAATCCCTGAATCTGGAAGTGTTGATACAGAACATAATTTTGAACCCAAATGGCAAATTATGCCTGGTAAAGAAAAACAAATTAAATTGATTATTGATGAATTAAAAAAGGCTGATGCTATATATCTTGCATCTGATCCTGACCG
The DNA here is from genome assembly GCA_002310415.1 of Alphaproteobacteria bacterium UBA1185. Classification (GTDB taxonomy): domain Bacteria; phylum Pseudomonadota; class Alphaproteobacteria; order Rs-D84; family Rs-D84; genus Enterousia. Next base: position 82,543 of record DBYN01000006.1, read on the forward strand.
CGAAGGTGAGGCAATCGCTTGGCATATAAATGATATTTTAAATTCACGCAAAGTTTTAGACAATAAACCAATATATCGTGTTGCATTCCATGAAATTACAAAAAACGCAATATTAAACGCGTTAAAAAGTCCACGCGAAATTAATAAAAATTTGGTTGATGCTTATCTTGTTCGTAGAATACTAGATTATTTAATTGGTTTTGGAATTTCCCCGTTACTATGGCGGCGCAACCTTGGGAAATCTGCCGGACGCGTTCAATCTGTGGCCGTTAAACTGGTGGTTGATAGAGAAAAAGAAATTGAAGTTTTTAAACCTGTTGAATATTGGTCTGTGGATGCAAATTGTAATTTTAATAAAAATTCTTTTTCTGCTGGTCTCGTTAAATTTAACGGTAAAAAAATTGACCGTATGACCATAGAAAACAAAAAAATGGTTGATGAAATTGTTACAACAATAAATACACCAACAAAAGGTACTGTTTCACAAATAGATAAAAAGAAAATTCAAAGACATGCCAGTGCGCCATTTACAACTTCGACATTACAACAAGAAGCCGCACGTAAATTACATTTTTCTTCTAAGCGTACAATGGCAACCGCTCAAAAACTTTATGAACAGGGTTTTATCACGTATATGCGAACAGATGCAACAAATTTATCTGTCGAAGCGGTAAGTGAAATTCGTGAATATATATCAAAAGAATATGGCGATAAATTTGTTCCAAAAACACCTAATATTTATGTAACAAAATCTAAAAATGCCCAAGAAGCACACGAAGCAATTCGTCCTACACATTTTTTAAATCAAAGTGTTGATTTAAATGGTGATGAATTAAAGTTATATGAATTAATTTGGAAAAGAACTATTGCTTGTCAAATGACAAATGCAGAATTTGATTCTGTGTCTGTTGATATAGAGACAAAAAATGCAACTTTCCATTGTGTAGGAACAACACGTATATTTGATGGTTTTATGAAGGTTTATATTGAAGATAATGATGACGAAAAAGAATCTGATGATGTAAAATTACCAGAATTAAATATCAATGATAATATTGAAATAAAGTCTTTGAATACAGAACAACACTTTACACAACCGCCAGCAAGATTCACAGAAGCATCATTGGTTAAAAAACTTGAAGAATTGGGTATTGGTCGCCCATCAACGTATGCAACGATTATGAGTACTATTGTAGACAGAAAATATGTTGAACAAGATAAACAACATCGTTTTCATCCAACTGTTGCCGGATGGGTTTTAATCTCTTATTTAGCAAATTATTTCAAAGATTTGGTTGATGTAAACTTTACAGCAAAAACCGAAAACACATTAGATGATGTATCAAATGGAATCAAAGATAAATTATCTTCTTTAAAATCTTTCTGGGGACCAACAAATAATATGATTGAATCTGCACGCGGGGTAAAAACAGCAGATATTATTAATAATATAAATGATTTTATGCATAATCATTTATTTCAAGACAGTGAAGATAAATGCCCAAAATGCGGTGCAAAATTGGGTATAAAATTATCTAAATTTGGTCCATTTGTTGGATGTAGTAATTATCCAAAATGTAATTATACAATGAAATTATCAAATGATTTGGTTGATAAAAATACAGAATTATCATCAGAACAAGAACCAAAAATAACAGAAAAAAATCTTGGTGAAAATATTGTATTTCGTATTGGTAAATATGGTCCATACGTTACAAATGGTGATAAAAATATATCTGCAAAAAAATACTCTTTTGATAATATTACATTGGACATAGCAAAAGAATTATTAAATGGTGAAAGAAAAAAAATAGAACCAATTTTATTAGGTAAAAATCCAACAACAGATAAACCAATTTATTATTATAGTGATGGCAGATATGGACCTTATTTATCTTCTAATCGTGTAAATGTTTCTGTCAAAGAACAACCAAGTTTAGATGAAGCAATAGATTTAATAAACAGTAAAAAAACAACGAAACGTTCATTTAACAAAAAGAATAAATAATTGGCAAAATTTGATAATTCTTTTACCGATGAATTAAGACAACGATTATCGTTGGTAGACGTTATTTCACGCCGTATACCGCTTGTTAAAAAGGGTCAAAATTATTGGGGATGTTGTCCGTTTCATAATGAAAAAACACCATCTTTTTCTGTATCAGAAGACAAAGGTTTTTATCATTGTTTTGGATGTGGTGAACATGGCGATATTATATCTTTTACTATGAAATCTGAAAATGTAGATTTTAAAACCGCTATATCAGAATTGGCGGATATGGCCGGTGTAAAAATGCCAGAAATAAAACAAAAAACACCAGAACAAAAACAAGCAGAAGAAAATTACGTAAAAATAACTGAATCTGCGACACAAATTTATCAAGATTTATTATATACAGATGCCGGTAAAACTGCTTTGGATTACATTAAAAAACGTGGTTTTTCTGATGAAATGATAAAAAAATATAGAATAGGTTATGCACCAAAAAATAATATTATTTCATCAAAATTTTCAAATGTAAAACAAGATAAATTAATTGCTACTGGACTTGTACGCATCGGAAATTACGGCTTATACGATTTTTTTCGTGATAAATTAATGTTTCCTATATTTAATGCACATGGGCAAATTGTTGCTTTTTCTGGTCGTTCGTTGGATGGAAGTGAACCAAAATACATAAATACAACTGATACAGAATTATTTCACAAAAGGCAAACTATTTTTGGTTTTAATTTTGCACGTGATGCCATACATAAACAAAATCGAAGTATAGTTGTCGAAGGTCAAATAGATGCAATTCAAATGCAAAATCATGGATTTCCAGAAACTGTTGCGCCATTAGGTACTGCGTTAACAGAAGACCATATTGCTTTATTATGTAAATCAAATCGTAATATTATATTTTGTTTTGATGGTGATAATGCAGGACAAAAAGCTGCTATACGGGCATGCACTTTGGTTTTACCATTTTTGCGTGATAATTCTGATGTACGTTTCGCATTCGTTTCTGGTGGTAAAGACCCAGATGAAATATTAAAAAGCAGTGGCGAATCCGCTATGAAAAAAATCATAGATAATTCTGTTTCTTTGATTGATTTTTTATGGGATAGTATCAATAAAAATTATTTAACAAATACCCCAAATGGTCGTGCACAAGCAGATAAATTTTTAAAAGAATGTATATCAAAAATATCTGATAAAATATTTCAAAATGAAATTGAACAAGAATATAATAACCGCAAATTCAATCAATGGCATAAATGGAAAAAACAAAAATATGTTTCAGAAATTGAATTACCAGATATAGATTCTATGACTGAAAACGTTATAAAATCTATTGTTCAAACTTATCCTGAAATAGCGGAAAAATATCTGGATTTTTTATCTTCGTTAAATATATCTTTTGATGAAAAATCACCTAAATCAGATTTGGATTTTGAAAATGCTGAAAAATTTATAGTTTCTGTTAAATTACAACGTCATATACAAAAACTAAATCAAGAAAAACAAAAAATATTATCTGATGCATTGAATAACCAAAACTCTGGTGCCGAAAATTTAAAAGAAATTGATGAAAAGATAAAACAAGCACAAGAAAAATTAGAATTATTACTGGATATGAATAATAAATAAAATACCGGCTTTTTCGATAAAAAAATTCAAAAAAGCCGGATTTTTTATTTTTTAAACATTAAACAAGAAATGACAAATATCACCATCTTGCATAATATATTCTTTACCAACTAACCTCATTTTACCAGCTTCTTTTACAGCAACTTCTCCACCATATTCAATATAATCTGATGGTGAAATTATTTCTGCACGTATAAAACCACGTTCAAAATCACTGTGTATTTTACCAGCGGCTTGTGGTGCAGTCATACCTTTGTTTATAGTCCATGCATGTGCTTCTTTGGGACCAACAGTATAAAATGTTTGTAAACCCAAAGTATCATAACCTGTATGAATAACTTGGTCCAGACCAGATTGATTCAACCCAAGTTCATTTAAAAATATTTTTCTTTCTTCTATATCTGTTATCTGTGCAATTTCCATTTCTATTTTACTAGATATAATTAAAACTGGTGCAATTGAACCATATTTTTCACGTACTACATCTGAATACTTGTTACCAGTTGCAGCCGCAGATTCTTCAACATTACATACGTAAATTACCGGCTTTTTCGTTAATAAATTAAAAGGTGAAGAATCTATTTCTTGGTTACGCGCAGGAATAGATTTTTCAAGACCATTTTTTATTGCTATTGCATCATTTAATAACTTAGCAGCATTTTTATCCAATCCATGAACTTTCTTTTCAAGTTTTTTTATCTGATTATCTAAACTTTCTAAATCAGCCAACATTAATTCTGTTTCAATAGTTTCAATATCAGATAATGGGTCAATTTTACCATTTACATGAACAATATCATCGTTTTCAAAACATCTTACCACATGAATAATCGCATCTGTTGATAATATATTTGCCAAGAATTTATTCCCAAGTCCTTCTCCACTAGATGCGCCTTTGACCAAGCCCGCTATATCAACAATTTCAAGTTGTGTTGGTATAATTCTTTCTGCACCAGCGACACGCGCCAAATTATGTAACGTTTCATCAGGAACAACTACACGTCCTGTATTTGGTTCTATTGTACAAAACGGATAATTTTGTGCATCCGCAGCAGCACTTTCAGTTAACGCATTAAATAATGTAGATTTTCCAACATTTGGTAAACCAACTATACCACAATTAAATCCCATTTTTTCCACCAATTAAAGTTGTTTTTTATTTATTTTTTATTTATTATATTATCTATACATAGATAAATCGGATATAAATATGTCATACATTTGGCAAAAATTCAATATAAAAACATTTCCAGCGGAAACTTTGGTTTTCCAAGATGGTGTCTTTCGCGAAGATTTATCGGATTATAAAAGTGCTTGTTTTGACAAAGATAAAAAAATTATTTCTGTTGTAAAAACACCAAAATTACCGATTCATATTATATATATTGGCGAAGTTACCGGTAATATTGATTTTAATATAGATATTATGGCGCCAAACAGTAAGGTTATAATGTCTGTAAAAATAAATAATAAAATACCGGTTTTTTTGAATATTTTTGTTAAAAATGCCGGTAAAAATAGTTCTTTTAATGGGCAAATTATAGCACAAAATTATAATTATTTACAAATCAACGTAAAAGGTGAACATTTTGTCGAAAATACCGGTATTTTTATAAAAACACGCGTTTTGGCACACAAAAATTCAGAAAACATATTAAATGGTTGTGCTGTTATAAATAAAGATATTAATTTTTGTGATTCTGATATATCTTTTTCTGTTATGGCCGATGAAAGCGCAAAAATAACATTAAAACCAACTCAATATATACAATCTGTACCCAAAAATGCTGTACATAGTGCATCTTTGTATAAACCAACGGATAATCAAATAAATTATTTACGTGGCGCTGGTCTTTCTGGAACAGAAGTAAAAAATGTTCTTGAAGAAGCATTTTTATCAGAACAATAAAAAAACCCAGCAAAAACTGGGTACAAAAAACACTATCCAAATGGATATATTATTTTCTTTTAAATCCCTGTTTAGCCTTCAATTTAGGATTTGCAGGGTCTATTAATATAACTTGTTTTCCACGACGAATTTGTTTTACATTTCCGCGTTTCTTCCAAGCCTTTAAAGAACTTAAAAATTTCATATCTGAATCCTTTTTACCGCGTAATTATAAACCAGATTTAAAAAAAATCAAATATTTATTATATTATTTGTTGTTTTTATTGTGGATGTTTATTGTGTTTAAAACATTTTTTAACTTTTTGTTAACATGTTTTCAACAAAAAAAGTCAATATTTACCGGCTTTTTTGTAAAAATGTTTATAAAAATCAGTTAATAATAAACAGTTGAAAAACATAAAGTTTTTAATAAATTCAACAATTTTTAATATTTTTACTTTTATGCTTGTTGAAAAATGTTGAAATTGTTATAATTGTTTAGACAGAGGAGAAAGATTGAAACAAAAAGTTCTGAAAGCTTTAGCAAATCCGCCACGCATATTTTATGTGCCGTATTCTTTGGCTGTTCTTAATTTTTTATTTTGGTTTTTGTTATTTGTATTATTTATGGTTATATCAGTTGTTTTTATGGTAAGTAATGCTTTGTTACCTTTGATTTTTTTAGGTGGTTTGTTTATTTCACATTCTATTTTGGCTGTTTATTCAAAGAAAGATCCTCAAATTGCTCAGATTATATTTTCGTATTTAAGAATATTTAAAAATAAAATACCAAAAAGGTTGGTAGTATAAAAAATGGAACGTATATTTGATTATTTTGCAGGTAATATGAATTCTATGACTTTGAATCTGGTCGTGGTTGCTATGTTAGTTGTTTTAATTTTTATAGTTCTTTTGATTTATATACCTGTTTTAACAAAAAGTATTTTACCAAAATTTGGTTATACTAAATATTCTGATTATTTACCTTTTGATAAAGTTTATACAGATAACAGTTTATCAATGACTGATGGTTCTTTGGTTCGTGTATATAAAATCAAAGGTATTCAAACCAGTATGATGGATGACAGAAATCGTCAAAAATTACTGGATTTACGTGCGCAATTGTTTAATCAAATTCAAGACCCATTTGTTTGTTTACGATTTTTTACTGTTCGTGATAAAGTAGATGAAAAAACAAATTATGAATTTGATCAACCGACTTTGCAAAAAATATATGATAAATGGAATAACCAAGGTTTACAGATATATACAAATGATTATTATCTTGTTATTTCTGTATCTGGGCAAAATAATCGTGAAAAAATGAATCAATATTGCAGTTATATAGAATCTATTTTATCTGCTTATAAACCAGAAATATTACAAAATGACAAAGTTGATAATATGGCAACATTTTTTGGTCGTATTTTATCTCCTGTATCTAAACCAATAATAAAAAAATGTGATGAAAATATTGCGAAACTTGTTGCTGTGGATGAAGTTATGTTTAATAAAAACGGTGTTGTTGAATACAGTAGTGGCGATAAAAAATTTTATGCAGCGATGATTTCTTTTAAATTATCACCTGATTATATGGATGAAGATTTTTTTGATAGTATTTCTGCTATACAGTGCGAAATGATATGTATGAATGCTTTTCATATATTGCAATCAAAAGATATTGAATCTTTGATGCGTCAACATAAATCAAGTGTTACTGATAAAACAGAAGATTCTACTATTGAACAAATATATGAAGCACAAGCATCTATGGATGAAAATGTTACAGGTAATCAAACATTAGTTGATTATTATCCATTATATATATTATTTGAGTATAATCTTGATGAATTAAATCAACGCATAGCGGAATTTAAAAAAATATGTGCTGGTTTTGGTATATCGCCTGTGGTTGAAAAATTTGCATCCAAAGTATCATTTTTTGCACAAATACCAGGATTTGATATCTTTCCACGAACATTTAAGATGTTATCAAAAACAGCTGCGGTTTCTGTTCCTTTATCTACTATGCCACGTGGTGTAAAAAATTCTGATTGGGGACCGGGTCCATTGGTTGTTTTCCCGACAGCCCAAGGAACTCCATATCAATTTCAATTTCATGTTTCTGATAAACCTGCTGCGGTTGGACATACTTTGACAATTGGACCCACAGGTGGTGGTAAAACAACTTTGTTTTCGTTTTTAATAGCACAATCATTAAGACACCAAAAATTAAAAGCATTTTTCTTTGATAGAAACAAAGGTGCAGAGATATTTACATTGGCTGTGGATGGTAAATATATTACTATGAATGGCAAAGAAAAAAGTGATAATGATAACGCATTTTTAACACATTTAAATCCATTAAAAATGCCTGATACTGCTTCAAATCGCGCATTTTTACGCCGATGGATGGCGATGATAACTGGTCAAACTGATGTTATGTCAGGTGATGAAATCGCACGTGCTGTATCTGTTAATTTTGATTATTTATCTGATAAAGACAGATTATTGAAAAATTTATATGAAAGTTGTTTTTCTTCAAATGGTAATATGCGTGGCGCATTAAAAAAGTGGATAGACCCATTACAATACGGTGATATTTTTAATGAAGAAAATGATACTTTGGATTTACAATCACGTTTAACAACTTTTGATTTTACAGATATTTTACAAGACGAAATTTTGGCTCCTGCGGTAATTTCTTATATATTACACAGGATAAATAATATTACTGTATCCGGCGGAAATCCGTCATTGATTATGATTGATGAAACTGCGCCAATGTTAGAAAATAAAATGTTTCGTGATAATTTTATTGCCGGTTTACAAGAAGGTCGAAAAAATCGTCAGGCGTATATGGTTGCTTTTCAACGGGCAAATGTTTTAGATAAATTAGGTATAGGTGATGTAGTTCGTGGGCAAGCGCAAACTGTGCTATTTTTCCGTAATCCTGCGGCAGATTTAAGTGATTATGAAAAATGGAATTTAAATCCATTAGAAATGGCATTTATCCAAGGTAAAGCATTTCCGAATTTAAAACGTGCTGTTTTATTATCAAGACCAGTTAATGGTGAATCCGTTATTTTAAACACTGAATTAGGTGGTTTAGGTAATATGTTGCGTTTATTTGAATCTGGCCGTTCATCTGTTTTGTTAGCAGAAGAATTGTATAAAAATTATGGCAATAATTTTGTTGCAGAATATTTAAAAAAGCAAACAATGTAATACATGTTTAAATTATGTCTGTTTTTTTTATTTTTCTTTTTACCAATTATATCATATGCAGATGATTGTTTGGGGTATAAATTAACACCAAATGTAAATATAAATACACCATCTTGGGAGAAAAATGTTGTGCAGCCTTTACAACATATTGATGTATTACATGGTGATGTAATTGCCACGTTAGTTGATAATTATGAAATAACCAGTGATATAACATCCATAGAAGATGGATTCTGTGTTGGACTGAAAAATATAGATGCGACAATTGGATATACTGATTTTTTGGTTCAAATAGATATATCGCATAAACCAAATACTTGTTCATATAATGCTGTTTTACAACATGAAGATGAACATATACGTGCATATCTATCTGTTATAGATGATAACCAAGATTTGATAAAACAATCAATAATATCTGCGGCTGATTCAATAACACCAATATTTGTTCATGAACAAAAAGATATAGAATCTGCCATAGATAAATTGAATGAACAAATACAACAGCACCCTGATATTATTTTGTTAAGACAACGTATCAAAGCAGATGAAGAAATACGAAATAAACACATAGACCAAAATGAAACCGGTGAAACATTAAAAAAATGTTTTGAATAGTTGTTTTGTATTAATTTTTTCAAAATGAAATTTACAAAAATATACTTGCGTAAAATGTTTACATTTTGCTAACATAATATGTGTATTATGTGGGGTTTTTATCAATAAAAAAATAACGATAAAACAAACAAATAACATGAAGAAATTAAAAAATATTTTTTTATGTTTATTGTGCGCTTTTTTGGCAATCATAGCGAATATCGCGGTTGCTGCTGCATGTACATCTGATCAAATTGATATAGGAACTGATTGTGTTGATACAAAATTTACAATAACTACGACAAACCTGAATGCAAATGCGGTATTTAAATTTGTTTTGTCGGCATCAGGAATATTCTATGTTGATTGGAATGATGGAAGCTCTGTGGAAATCATTACACGAAATAACAATACTACCCCGACAGAATACTCTCATACTTATGCGACGGCTGGTCAAAGAATAATAAAATTTGCAGGACTTGCAACAGGATATAATACAACAAGTTATAATAATGACAAAGATTCATCTGGGGCGGCAATCAGATTTGGTGCTTCAAATAACAATATATCAACACGCACTGGTGGAACACCAACTCTTATCGCTTCTTTAGATGGCAGTATTGGTTCGGCTTTTCCGACGCTGAATGGTGGTACTAATGACAGTGACAAACCAACGTTTTTTGATTTGTGTAACGGGTGTACAAATTTGCAAACAATTTCTGGGAATTTATTTTCTGGTGTAACAACCGCGAAGAAAAATTTGTTTCGTTCCGTTTTTGATAAATGTACAAATTTGACAAGTATTCCTGCTGGTTTGTTTAGTTATGCATACGGGTCCGCAGAAAGTATGTTTCGTAGCGCATTTTATCAATGCAAGAAGCTGTCTGTGTTTCCAGATAATTTATTCCCAAATATAGATGGTGCTGCGGCCAACATGTTTATGTATACGTTTTTTGAGGTTAATTTTACGACGACTAATCAATATATTCCTGGTAATACTTTCCTGGGGTTACATGGACAAACTGCTAGTAATTTATTTAATTCTGCATTTAAAAAATCCAACCTGGTAACAAGCTGTCCAAATGGAACAGATGATGTTACCAATGCTTATTATAGTTCGTATAAAAACAGTTGGGACAGCAAAAAAGCCTGTGCGATAATTCAGTATACCTCGTGTACAGGTGCGGAATATCTTAGTGGAGATGTCTGTTTGCCGTGTCCATCGGGTTATGACGGTGATGTACAAGATGGAAAAACGTCTATTTCTGATTGTAAAATCAGTTGCCCTGCTGGAAAATGGACAGGTGAATATGAAAGGTTGTCGTATATAGAAGCAAATGGAACACAGTATATTGATACAGGTCATGTGATTTCTTCAACGTCTTTTAAAGCAGAACTTGAATATAGTTCTCCGGTAGAAGGTTCTGGAACTCTTGGGCATTTTGGTGGAAACCAGGATTCGTTGAATGGTCATGCGGCTAATTTTAAAGAAAATAAATTTGGTGTATGGGTTGCATTTGCTAATGCTCAAGGTTCGAGCACAGGTTCAAAAATAACAGTTGGTGGAGTTTTTAATGCTGGGGAGATAAAACATATTACATACGAATTTACAGGTAACAATAGATCTTTATCTGTGGATAACGCATCTACATCTGGTACTTTTAGTGGGTCAATTATTTCAAATAACAAATATAGATTGTTTTCCAATGGTTGTGTTGGTGGGTGTAACGACACGCTGTTAACTGGTCGCATACATTGGTTTAAAATGTATGAAAACAGTACGTTAATTTTTGATTTTATACCTGCTAGGCGTGTGTCTGATAACGCAATTGGTATGTATGATCTGGTTAGTGGTAGATTCTTTGGTAACAGTGGAACTGGCGATTTTGTTGCTGGGGGTGTTTTGGGGACATTTGGTGGGTCCTCTTGTGAAAATGTTGGAATAGGTTATTATTCTTCTGCTAGTATGACATCTTATGGTTCAGTCAGCCAAAGAACCCAATGTGCTCCTGGTGAAATCACACTAACAGACACTTCAACAAGTGTCTCTGATTGTATTTCTGCAAGTGGGTTCACTGTTTGTCCGGCTGGTCAATATGTGCCTGCGAACTCTCAAACTTGTACAACTTGCACCGCTGGAAGTTGGTGTCCGGGGGGACAGTTGTATTTTGATACTACTGACCAAGGTTTAAATAGTTGCGCTACAGCAATAGGTGCTAATTGGTCCAGTGATGCTGGATCTGATGAACAAACAGATTGTTATTATCTGATTACGTTGCATAAAAATGGTTATTCTGGCATCATAGAAGGATTGTCTGGAATAGGTTGTTATGTTGTTAGTGCTGCAGAAGGTACAACTAATGCACAATTAAAACTTTTCTATAATACAGCATGCACATTGCCTGCGATTAGTTTACCTGCACCAGCTGGTAATGGGCACTATGATATTTCAACAAGTTGGACAACAACTACTGATGTTACAAATAATGTTGTTACAACAATTGCACCTGTAACATCAGCAATACCTGCAATTACAACATATTATGCGCGTAAATCTTGTGCCATAAATTATTATAAAAGCGGAAATACAACTTGTTCTGCGTGTGGTTCTAACAGTTCTACACCAGCGAAAAATGCGCTTGGTGCATGTGTTTGTGATACTGGGTATACCGCAGATGGTTCTGCAAATGGTGCGACTACAAGTATCAACGGTTGCCTAGAAATTGCGGCAAGTACATTATCTTGTAATAACGGGTATTATTTGCCTGCGAACAGTAATGTATGTGCAAAATGTTTGGCTAATAATTATTGTCCAAGTGGGACTTATACTTTTGATTCAATCAACAATCAGGGGATAACACAGTGTCCAAATGGTTTATTATCACCTGTGGGTATGTGGGAATCTGGACAGTGTGGTCGTATTTTACATGTTGGTGAAAAGTACGTCTATTTACGCAGTGTAAAGCAAATGACACCATCTTTGAATGTAGATATTAATAATGATGGGGTACCAGATTTTTTTGGAAATATATCAACAACTGCTATACCAATGAATGCGGATTTTATTAATTCACAAGATAATAATAAATTAAAGATAAATATTCCAGCTGGTGTAACAGGTGTTTCACAGGGTGTTTATTACGTTTATGATGATACGGTTAATACGAATCAGTAATAATAAGATAGTTGTAAAAATTTTAATTTTGTTGTGACATGTATTTTTTTAATGGATCGATGTGTTTTTGTAATATGAAAAACATCCTGTAAATCATGTTTTTTAAAAAATTATATTAGGAAAAAAAGCATCAATTTGTACGCTGTATATTTTATGTTTTATTGCCTGTTTACAAGCCATTTACCGCGGTTTTATATATTTTTATTATCTGCTTTTACCCGTTTTTATAAACCTGATGTCTAAAAATAGGATAAAATAAAATTCCCAGGAATGAATATAATGTATGTTGTCACAGTAACCAAAGGAGAAACAGATGACACATAATGATATATGGCAAGCAATTGATAATTTCGCACTTCAACACAATATGTCTTGTTCTGGTCTGGCAAGATTTTCTGGTTTAGATGCGACAATATTCAATAAAAGTAAACGTTGGTCAAAATATGGTCAACCAAGATGGCCTTCGACAAACAGTATTGCAAAAATATTAAATTCTACCGGCAAGACTATCAAGGATTTTATAAAATGTATTTATGATTAAATATTTTTATTTACAAAGATATTTATCTGTATAATATAGAAAATATGTCAACGTTAAAAACAAAAATAGTTTTATTAAAAGAGTTGTTAGCACTGAAAGAAGTTGTTGATAAGGGTAGTATTCAAATTGCTGCGAATGAAAACGGTGTAAAAAATTCTAATATGTCGCAACTTATCAAAGATTTGGAAGACAGATTTAATACTAAACTTATCAACAGAGGTTTTGACGGCAGTTTGCCGACAAACTCTACTCAACTTATATATAATGATATCTGTGCCATAGAAGAGTTGCTTAATAAAATTTCAGAAAATTTCGTCGATTTAGATGCTTTTTGTGGCTCTATGTCTGTTTGGACAGAAGAGGGGCTGTTCGGCAGTTTTATTATGAAAGATTTATCTGAATTTTATGCAAAATATCCAAAAATTCGTTTGGAATTGCTGATGAGAAAAGAACCAGATATATCCAATATGGATATTTTAATTGTTAAACCTAAATTACATCCAAATATTCATGGGACCGTATTATTTAAATTTAAAACCCATTTGAAATTTTATACCAGTAAAAAATATTTATCTGAACATGGTTCTCCAAAAAATATAAATGATTTGTTGGAAAATCATGATTTATGTATGGTTAAACGTTATATGAATTTGCCTGAATACCAAAGTATTATAAAACGTGCAAAACATTTAAATACTACATCTGATTCGTTGGCATTGATATATCGTCTGGTTAATGATGGTGATGGTATTACTGTTTTTCCATCGTGGTTTGAAGAATCCAGTAAGAATCTGGTTTGTATAGATAATCTGGATTTTGAATATGAAATGGAAACACAATGTGTGTGCAGAACAGAAATCGCAGAATCACCAAAAGTACTTGCTTTCGTTAATTTCTTTATAGATTTTTGCAAAGGCCACAACGTTCCAATTGATATATATTATTAAGTTTTATGATTTGAAAGAGAATGTAAGGTGTTGATTTTCAAATTGGTATAGGTTATAAATTTTAACAAAGTGCATTTATGTGGAAATCGATTTATTCTGTATCGCTATGCAGAGATATGATTAATTTTTTTGAACAAAAATACCGCGCAAGCGGTATTTTATTTAGAAAATTCGTGGTTGCGCAGAGTGTGCAGTTCCCGAACTGAATTGTTGGAGATTGGACAAGAAATTGATAGAGTGAAAAAGTATTTAAATATTGAAAAATAAAATACATTGGAATATAGTTATATTATATTGAATGGGAGTTTATTATGAAAAAAAAAGATACTTTTTCTGATTTGTTCCAATCACAAAGAATGCAAGGTATATCATTAAACAATGAATATTCGATAAATGCTATTTCAAAAAATACCCAAGATATACCAGATATGGCGCGCCTGCTTGTTCGTATTTCTGATATTCTATGGATAATAGTTATTTTATTAATAATTAATTTATTTATTTAATTAAATTATATGTATAAAAAGTTCAAAAGTGGCGATTTTTCGCCACTTTTTTAATTTTTACTTTCGAACTTTGTGAAAGTATCACAAAACAAAAGAAAACTTGCCCCGATGGGCAAGTTTTGAAACTTTGGTTGCGGGGGATGGATTTGAACCACCGACCTTCAGGTTATGAGCCTGACGAGCTACCNNACCGGGCTGCTCTACCCCGCGATAAAGTACACAACATTATATGCTTTTATACACTATTGTCAAATGAAAAGTATTTAATCTTATCTTTTTTATGATATTGCATGGCTTGCATTGTTGATTTTTTATTGCTAGAATCTTAACAATGGTTTTTTGTATGAAAAAATTAGTTAAAAAACGTTTTAGACAGATATTTCGTGAAATCCATAGTTGGACTGTTGTTCAGTGGGTTATGGCTTTGATTTACTATATTTTAATTTGGTTTGTTTATTTGACATCTAAAAAAGATATTGATGGATATGATATTTTAAAAAAATACAGGAATAAACCGGCGATTTTTGTGTTCTGGCATGGTCGTACAATGATGTTATCACCTTTGATTGCTATGGCGGGTGTGCGTGGTTACGCGATTGCGTCTGCTCGTAAAGATGGACGGGCAATTGCAAAGTTGGAAAAGTTATTTGGTTTGAAAACTATTTATGGTTCTTCGTCTGATGATGGGGTGTCGGCGTTAAGAAAAGGTGTCAAAGTTTTACGTCGTGGTGGAAATTGTTTGGCTTTGTCCCCAGATGGTCCAAATGGACCGTCTATGCGGTTTCATGATGGGGCATTGTATTTTGCAAAAATGACTGGTGCACCTATTGTTCCAGTATGTGTATCGTCCAGTCGTCCTTGGTTTCAAAATCGTTGGGACAGGTATTTGTTAACTAAACCGTTTTCAATCATCAAAGGTTCGGTAAAAGAACCAGTTTTTGTTGATAAAAACACAGATATAAAAGATTTTGAAATTTTACGTAAAAGTTTAGAAAATTTGATGGTAAAACAAGCTTATGATTTAGATAAAAATTTTACGGATTTCAAAGTCGAACAAGATTTAACACCAGACAATTTTAAAGATAAAGCAAAACAAATATGAAAACACCAAAATGGTTTTTAAAACGTAATATTATTTCATGTGCTTTGTTGCCATTATCTGCGTTTTACTTTGTTGGTTCACGTATTGTTTTTAATATGCGCAAAAGACATGAATATGTATCCAAAAGACCGGTTATTTGTTTTGGAAACATTTTGGCGGGCGGTGTCGGTAAAACCCCAATAGTTAGAAATGTTGCAAAGTGGTTTGATGCGCCTGTGGTTATGCGCGGATATAAAAAATCCAAAGAAACTGGTTTTATTGGTGACGAAGCAAAAATGTTATCACATGACGGTATTCTTGTTCATGTTGGTGACAGAAAAAGTAATTTGATTTTATTAAATAAACAAAAATCTAAAACACCGATTATTATGGACGACGGGTTTCAAAATTCTTCGATTCACAAAGATATTTCTGTTTTGGTTTTTGATGAACATCTTGGGTTCGGAAATGGTTTTATTTTACCTGCGGGACCTTTGCGTGAACCGAAATCTGCGATTCACAGGGCCGATGCGATTATAGTCATTAAAAATAAAGATGTTGCATCGAATTTTGCTTTACCTACAAATATCCCAATATTCTATGCGCATAACAAAGAAGTATGTCCATATGATGAAAATACGAATGTGGTTGCTTTTGCTGGGATTGGGTATCCAGAAAAGTTTTTCAAAAATATTCCAGTAAAAATTGTAGATAAACGTTCTTTTCCAGACCATTACCAATATACAGACAAAGATATCAAAGATTTAATTGAATTAGCGAAATCAAAAAATGCGAAATTATTAACAACTGAAAAAGATTGGGTAAGGTTACCGAATTGGGCGAAAAAGGAAATAAAATTTTCTGAGTTAAATACAGAAATTGAAAATGGTTTTTATGATTGGTTAAACAAAGGAGTAAATAAATGACTACTGTTACAAAAAATGTTAAAATATCTGGTGTTGGTATGCATTTGGGGTTACCTGTGAATATGGTTGTTATGCCGTCAAAAAAGCCTGGTATTTTCTTTAAAAGAACAGATATAAAAGATTCAGAATTGATTCCTGCAACATTTGATAATGTATGCGATACAATGTTGCGCAGTACACAAATTGGTGAAAAAAATGGCGCAAATGTAAGAACTATTGAACATTTGATGGCTGTATTATTTTTATTAGGTATAGATAGTGCTGTTATCGAAATCGATGGTCCAGAAGTACCTTTTTTGGATGGAAGCGCTTTTGAATTATATAAATTATTGGAAAAATTTGTTTCTGATAAAACGCATATGAGAAAGATAGTTGTTAAAAAGACAGTGGAAATAAAAAGTGCTGATTTAATCAAAACCTTGCCTTTTGTGCAACGCGTTGTGGCAAAAATATTTAGTCGCAGAATAACAACAGATGGTTTTGTTAAAATAGAACCATACAATAATGGATTATTAATAGATGCTATCTTGGATTACAATAACAAGATTATTGGTACTCAATCTTGTTCTTATATTTTTGATGGTTCAAAAACATCTGTGAAAGATTTTGTTGATAATATTGCAAAGTCTAGATCTTTTGGGGGATACGCTGAATGGGAATGGGTTAAAAAACATGGTATGGGGCGTGGCTGCAATTTACATAATGTTATTGCTATTAATGCAAGATGGGATGCAACTATGAATAAATTGTATTATCCTGATGAATTTGTTCGTCATAAAGTTATAGATATACTGGGCGATATGTTCACAGCAGGTGGTTTTCTGTGTGGTTGGGTACAATCTTACAAAGGTTCACATGCGTTAAATAATTTGTTGTTGCGTAAATTGTTTAGTGATAAATCTAATTATGAAATTGTGGAACAAACAAAAAAGAGTAGCAAATGATTAAAAAATTTTTAATGTTTTTGTTGTGTGTTTTGTCTGCATGTGCATTAACTACGGATGCAGGGAATGGTTTAAACAGATTAAACCAAGAACCAAATAATTGTGAATTTTTATATACAATTAATTCGAATGCGACTGCTTATGATATAGATGATGCGTATGAATATTTGGAAAAAAGTATCATAGACCAAGACAAGCAGGGCGATTCTTATTACATTGTAAAACAAGAAACTGTTAATAATCCAAGTGCAATATTTGGTCCAAAACAAACTTATAAATTCAAAACAAAAGTGTATAATTGTAGTAAGTAATAAAAAGTCGTAGAAATACGACTTTTTATATATAAAATAGGGCTTTATTTTTTTTATTTAATTGTGTTATAATGTTCATAAATCGAGAGAGAATTGATAAAACAAATAATAACACTTAACCACAAAAAATACGCAACAGGTCTGTTCTGGCAGCCTGTCAGTGTCGGCAGTACTTCGTCTAATTATGCAAAACAATTAGCAGAAACCATAGATAAAAAATATACTTTGTATGTAGATTATAAATCTATGATTGGGTTGGGTGATAAATCTACTGGTATTTATTCTGGATTAATAAGTGCTGCTGCGGAAATAGTTGATTCTTTGTCGGAATATATTTCTTTCTTGGGTGTTTTTCAAGCATCTAATGGTTATTATTTAGTTGCGGTGCGTAACGGTGTCATAATTCGTGATGTTTTATTTGAAACTGCGGATGCAGCACGCAAAGCATATACTGAATTATCTGGTATTCCTGATTGGGGGGCTTTGTTTGCACCATCGTCTTGGGGAATGCCAAAGGCGCAAGAAAAATTTTTATATGAATTAATTCGTTCTAATACATCTGCACGTTTACGTAAAATCAATAAATTCAAATCTTTGATAACACCTGTTTTACTTGTGTGTATTTGTGTTTTATTGGCTATGTTGGTATTTCGTGATAAGTTTGGTCAGTTTTTTTTATCAAAGCGTAAAGTTGAACCAAACCCAGAATTGGTTGAAAAATATAAACAACAAATTGAAATAAAAAAACAAGAATCAAATAAACTGGAAAAAAATACGGAAATAAAACCTATTGAACATCCTTATGATTATTTACCAAAAATTATGGAACGTGCAAATCTTTGTTACAAAGCAATTGGTTTTGTTATGCAACCAATTGCGGGTTGGAATCAGACACATACAAAATGTGATGAAGATTTTGTATCTGCCAGTTTTACACGTAATTTTGGAACATTAAATGATTTTTATTTAAATGGTGCAGAATTGATGCCTGGTGCCGTCGTACAACAAGTTTCTGAAAATGAAATTATTGTACGTGTTAAATTACCAGAATTAAAAACGTATTCATCATTAGATGACCGTAATGTAACAGATGCGATGCGTGATGTGATGACGGCTTTTCAAGAAATAGGTATCAAAGCAGATATAAATTCTGTGGTTGATACGGTAAGTAATGGTGTTGATACAGAAAGTATGAATATTATAGAAATTGCTGCATCGTCTAAATTAATTCCGTCAGAATTTATGAAAATTTTTCATGGGTTTGGGGGTGTTTATATGACTTCTGTGGCATGGAATGTTAATACGCGTACATGGAAATACGAAGTGATAATCTATACAAAATAAAGGTGGTACATATGTTGAAAAAAGTAAAATTTGTTTTGGTTATTTTGGTTTTAATTTGTGGATATTGTTTTAATTCTGTTGCGGAAGATGTTGTTGAAGTAACAGAAATGGAATCTGTACCAGAAGAACAAGTTCCAGAAATTGCAGAAGAATTTGTATCGGAAGATCAGATGCCAGAAGAAGATGTTGCAACATTTGATGAAGAACAGATTGTTGATTATCAACAAGAACCAATGCAAATAGAAGATGTTGTTAAACCAATTGAATCTGATGAACAAATGGCAGAACAAATTTCTGTTGATGCATTAAATGATTATCAAATAGAAGGTTCTTTGTTTGAAAAAATAACTTTGTTAGAACAAGACAAAATTGTTTTACAATTGGAAAAAGAACGTGCGCAATTAGATTTGGAATTGGAAAGATTAAATGCTGAAAAATTAAAATTGCAAATGGAATTAGACACTTTATCGGGACGCGCTGAGCATCAACAACAAGAATTAGAAGTTGCCAAAGCACAATTAGAAGCACAAGCAGAACAATTAAAACGTCAAAAAGAAAATTTGGATAATCCAGAAACACCAGTTATGCGTGCGCCTGTTGCGCCAAGACAGCAAGTCCCAGAAGAACTCTCATCGTTAAGTGGTAAATATAAATTGGTTAATATTGTTGGTATTGGAAATCAATTGCAAGCAACATTACAGGAAATATCTTCTGGTCAAAACAAACGTGTGTCGGTTGGTAAAGATTTAGATGGTTTTATAATTAAATCTATATCATTGAATGATGGTATTGTGTTTGAAAAAGACGGTGTATCTGAAACTTTGAATATTGGAAAATAATATGGTTGCAGAAAAAGATTTTTCTTTGGAAAATGGTGCGTTAAATTCTTCTTTGCCAGCGGGATTAGAAAACGCAAACAGCAAAGATATCTTGGATTATTTATTTGCAAATAATAATAAATTAATGACTGCATCCGCTGCTGAATTGGCTTTGCCAAAAGATACTCAGGGGTTGATTGCGTATTTTTCTGGTGGTGAAATTATTATTTCCAGAACACATAAATATGATGGACGTGTGTTGGCTTTTTTGGATTTATTACGTAAAGATAATCGGTTGATTAAGGAACCGTTTTATTCTGATTTAAGTTTGATTTCTAATATTTACAAAACAAATGATGAAAGATTAGGGACAAATACTCATTCACGTTTGGATTATGATAATCAGATGCAAAAAGATTTTGTGGATATTATCGCACGCGCTGCTGCTCAAAAGGTATCAGATATTCACATAGAAGTTGCAGACCAAACGACTATTTATTTTCGTATGGATGGCAGTATGCAACCAGTGTTGGAATATAATTCACAATGGGGTGAATCTTTTGTGCGTGCCGCATTTGCATCGGCTGATATTTCTAATTCCAGTTATGCACAAAATGAATATCAAACTGCTTTCAAAGATGGTCGTACACCATTACGCGGAACAAAAGATTTATACTTACCAAATGGTGTTTTGGGTATCAGAATGCAATTTAATCCAATCGCTTTTGGCAGTCAGTATGTTGTTATGCGTTTGTTGTATGATAACCCCAGTGAAGGTATTAAAACAGAACAAGAATTTGAAGAATATGAACAAAAATTGTTGTTGCGTTTACGGTCTGCACCAACAGGTTTGGTTGTTGTCGCTGGGCCAACATCATCTGGTAAATCAACAACATTAGTTCGTAATATGGCGTTAATGTTAAAAGAACGCAGATATGAAATAAATCTTATAACTGTGGAAGACCCAGCAGAACAAAAAATATTTGGCGCACATCAAATGCCTGTGGTTAATGTATTAAATGAAGAACAACGTGAAGAAAAATTTACAGAAGCATTGGCTGCTGCATTGCGAAGCGATCCTGATACATTGATGGTTGGGGAAATACGAACATTGGCTGCGGCACAGTTGACAGTCAAAGGTGCTTTGTCTGGGCATAATGTTTGGACTACGTTACATGCAAATTCTGCAATGGGTGCATTGACCAGGTTATTAGATATGGGGGTTGAAGCATTCAAATTAAAAGATGAAACTATGTTGCGTGGGTTGGTTTCTATGCGTTTGTTTAAAAAACTTTGTCCATATTGTCGTCAAAGATTGATTGATAAACCAAACCATACAGCTTACAATCGTGTCAAAGATGCGTTTGGGGATTTGGGATTAAATCAAATTTTTGTTCGTGGTGATGGATGTGAACATTGTAATGGAACAGGAACATCTGGTCGTATCAAAGCAGGTGAGATTATTATTACAAACAGTGAATTTTTGAATCTGGTATTGTCTGGTGAAACAGATGCGGCACTGCGGTATTGGTTGGAAAAAATGGATGGACGAACATTAAAAGAGGCTGCCATAGAGTTAATGTTACGTGGCATTATTGGGGTTGATGAATTAGAGCGTTGGGTTGGATTATTAGATAGACCATGGGTGTATTAAGATATGAATAAACTGGAAATTCTTTATGCTAAGTTAGTTTTCAAAACCAATACTGAAAAACGTATGGCTGTTTCACGTAAAGTGGCATCGCTTTTGCGTAATAATTTTACTTTGATGGATGCATTAAGCAGAATTGAAATGATAGAATCAAGAAATGGTCAAAAACCAAATGAACCATTTGCGATTGCTATGCGTGAAATTCAAAAAAATTTGGAACGCGGTATGACTTTTTCCGAAGCAACGCGTGGATGGGTACCAAATGAAGAAACGTTATTGTTGATGTCTGGTAATGTATCCAGTTTATTAGTATCTTTGGAAAATGTTGGTCGTGTAGTTGAAGGTATAAATCGTATTAAACGTGCGATGTGGAGTGCAATTGCATATCCATTATTTTTATTGTTTTTAACATTTGGTATTATTGTTATGGTTGGTTTGTATCTTGTACCACCATTGGCAGAAGCAGCGGGCAGTGAAGTTATTTGGCATGGCACAGCGGCATCTTTGATATGGGTATCTGATTTTGCAAACAAATATTGGTTTATTTTTGGTGCAGTCATTGTTGGGTTGGTGGTATTGTCTTGGTTGTCTTTGCCAGTATGGACTGGTCGTATAAGAACTTTGTTTGATAAAATTCCGCCATGGAGTACATATAAATTACAATTATCGGTCAGTTGGTTGATGTCTTTGGCGGCAATGGTATCAGCGGACGTTCGGGTTACAGATGCTTTGCGTTTATTAGTGAATACATCAAACAGATATTTATCTTCTATTTTGGAAGATACATTACATCACATGGCAAATGGTGAAAATTTAGGTAACGCATTGGCATTGACTGGTAGAGATTTTCCAAGTAATGAAATTATCGGCGATTTAATGATTTATTCTGATATGGTGGATTTTAATAAAAATCTGGATAAAATTGCACGTGATTATATGGAAGAATCTATTCGTAAAATGGAAAATATTTCAAATATTATGAACAGTATAGGCATTATATTGGTTTCGGTTATAATCGGATGGGTTGTGTTTGGAACGTTCCAAATGCAGGAACAAATTACATCTGCGATTATGTAAACCCAAGGCTAAATATTTGACTTTTTGTTTTTTTGTGTTACCGTTGTTTTGTAATACGAGATAAAAAGGTATTAATATGACAAACACAGAAAATAATATTTATAGTTTTGCATTTATGTGCAAGAATGAGAATTGTAAAAATTCAGAATGCGCTGGGGTTGATTATGTAAAAGATTTTGGTATTAAAGACGTAATAAGATGTGATCTTTTGGGGCACAAAGTTGTTGGATTTACTTCTCTGAAAGATTGTGAATATTTTTTTGAACATGTTGTTAGAGGGGCAGATAGAACTTTTAAGTTTTTCGATGGTCAAGCAAAAGTATGTATCGAATGTATGCAAAAGAATCGGTAAAAAGTGTCAAAAAGCCGGTAAACACCGGCTTTTTTTATACCATAAATGGCAAGTTTTCTAATGTACCTTCGGTTACACGAACATTTACGTCAATTAACATAAATACAGAATCTGGTGTCGACGGTATATTACAAGAAAATAAATCATTAGCCAATAAATGACTGGTGTTTACTGTTAATTTAGTTACTAAATGGTCGTCATCTAATAAAGTATAAATTGGTCCGATATCACGTGGAGTATTTTGTCCTATTTCATGTTCGTTTTGTGGGCAACGCAAACCATCCAAAATAGTTTTTACACGATTGTCTATGTCAGAACGCGGAACACCGACAATTTCTGGATGCATTAATAAGATGTCTAATTCCGCGATCATTTTTAAATTAGATGTTATTATTGGATTCCAATCTATACCGCCAATATGTCTTGTTATAACCGGATTTTTTGTCGCATCTGGCATCATAAATTTTTCAAGATTGTTCCAAGGGTGCAAACTGACTAGTTTTTTTAATTGCGGGTGAAACTGCATACGAATGTCGGCAATATGTTGAGCACGTTTCTTTGGGTTGGTTAAAATATCACCAAAATATAATAATTTAAATTTCATATTTTTACCTTTTAGTTATATATAATACATTGTTTTTAGTATATTTTTATCAGAATATAACCTTTAAAACCTCTCTCCAAATTTTTTGTGTTTTTTTACCGATAAAATACCCTTTTTCCTTGATAATTATATCATAAATTGCTATGTTTTACATAGCAAAAAGAAAGGAATATTAAATGACTGTAAATAATGAATATACTGGCGATTCTATTAAAGTATTAAAAGGACTGGAAGCGGTCAAGAAAAGACCGGGTATGTATATCGGCGATGTCGGTGAAGGTGGTGATGGTCTGCATCACATGATTTACGAGGTTGTAAATAACTCTATTGACGAAGCGATGGCTGGTTATGCAGATACTGTGTTTGTATCATTGAATGCCGATGGCAGTGCAACAATTCGTGATAATGGTCGTGGTATGCCGTTTGATATAAATCATGAAACCGGGCGCAGTGCGCTGGAATTAATCATGTGTGAATTGCATGCTGGTGGTAAATTTGATAATGAAGGAAATGGTGCATATAAAGTTTCTGGTGGTTTGCATGGTGTTGGTGTTTCTGTGGTTAATGCTTTGTCTACGTGGTTGGAAGTGCGTGTGTGGCGTGGCGATCAAGAAGCGCGTATGACTTTTGCAGATGGTGTTCCAACAAGTGATTTAACAATTGTTAAAAATGATACAAAGCATGAACATGGAACCGAGGTTACTTTTTTACCTTCGCCTGAAACGTTTACTGGCACAGTTTTTGATTTTGATAAATTGGAAGTATGGTTACGTGAACAATCTTATTTAAATGCGAATGTTCGTATAATATTGGAAGATTTACGCGGACCAGAAAAAGTTGTTCGTGAATTTCATTCTGCTGATGGATTAAAAGGTTTTGCAACATATCTTGATAAATCCAAAGAATTGTTAAATGCAGAACCAATCCAGATGATTAAGACCATAGATGATTCTTATATAGAAATTGTTTTGCAATGGACAACTGCTTATACAGAAACATCTTTGTGTTTTACTAATAATATTCCAAATCGTGATGGTGGGACACATTTGGCTGGATTTCGTGCTGGTTTAACACGTGCATTGAATAAATATATTTCTGAACAGAATATAAAGAAAGATATTAATTTATCTGGTGAAGATTTTCGCGAAGGTTTAACAAGTATCATAAGTGTTAAAATTCCAGACCCAAAATTTGGTTCACAAACCAAAGATAAATTGGTTTCCAGTGAAGTGCGCCCGTTGGTGGAAAATACAGTAAATGATTTGTTGTATGAATATTTAGAAGAAAATCCGAATATTGCGAAAATGATTGTTGATAAAATTGTGGAAGCGGCAACTGCACGTGAAGCAGCACGCAAAGCACGTGAATTATCAAGAAAGAAAACTGGACCTGAATTGGGTAGTTTACCTGGAAAACTTGCAAATTGTTCAGAACGCGACCCGGCAAAATGTGAATTGTTCATTGTAGAGGGTGATTCTGCTGGTGGTACTGCAAAGCAGGGGCGTGATAGAAAGACACAGGCTATTTTGCCACTTCGTGGAAAAATTTTAAATGTTGAACGTGTGCGTTTTGATAAGATGTTGGGGTCTGATACAATTGGTGCTTTGATTACTACATTAGGTGCAGGTATTGGAAAAGATGATTTTGATATCGAAAAATTTCGTTATCACAAAGTTATTATCATGACCGATGCGGATGTGGACGGACAACATATTCAAACTTTGTTAATGACATTCTTTTATCGGCACATGCCGGAAGCAATTGAACGTGGATATATTTATGTTGCTAAACCGCCGCTATACGGTGTAACACGCGGTAAACAACAGATTTATATTCAAAATCAACGTGAAATGGACGATTATTTGTTGGATCAATTGGCGACAGATGGAATAATTGAAACAGCGGATGGACAACAGTTAACTGGTGCAGATTTGAAACGTTTGTTGGAATTAGTTGATGATATGAAAAATAATTTACAATCATTAAATCATATTATGCCTTTGCGTTTCATAGAAGCATTAGCATTGAACAAAGTTTTTGAAAATGAAAGTACTGAAAATTTTGCCGCTGCGGAAAATATGTTGGATAATGAAGAATTAGAATTTGAACGTGGTTGGAAAATATCTTCTGATAATGATGGAATTAAAATTACAAGAACTTTGCGCAGTGTGACAGAAACGCATTTCTTGGACAGGGAAAAAATTAATTCGCCTGAAATTCGTGCGTGGCAACGTATGGCGGGACGTGAAGAATTGATAAATACTTTTTCAAAACCAACGATTTTAAGGGTTAAATCAAAATCACAAAAAATTTGGGGTGCGTTCACATTGTTAGATACTGCTTTTGAATACGCAAAGAACGGTTTAAAGATTCAAAGATACAAAGGTTTGGGTGAAATGAATGCAGAACAATTATGGGAAACAACCATGGATCCAAATCATCGTTCTTTGTTCCAAGTTAAGGTAACAGATGCATCTCAGGCAGACGAAGTTATTTCTATGTTAATGGGTGATGTTGTTGAACCACGTCGTGATTTTATTGTAGAAAATGCTTTGAATGCAAATCTTGATGTTTAAGGGTTAAACTAAAAGGGGGGATTATTGACTGATTTCAAAACACAGAACATCAGTCAAGATAATAAAACAACACCAAAACATTTGCGTGATGTTTTGGTGGGAAGTTTCTGTCGCTTGAAATATAAGGATTTACAAAATCGTTATAATCAAAACCAAACAGAAAATTTTATCGAGTTTAACAAAGCTAAAGAAAGTATAAAACAAAAAATTATTGATGCTGATAAATCACAAGATAATTCGTTGGTTTATACGGTGATTACACAATTTAAGAAAGACAATGGATAAAATTTTTTCAAAGAACTGGTTTTTTAATCTGGATTCAACACTGCGTAGAATAAATTTAGACAGTGATGATAAGTCTTTTGATGAAATCAAGGAAATTTTAAAACACCCAAAAAAATTATCTCCAGATGAATTTGCAAATTGTGTTGCTTATGTTATTTTGGCATCAGGTTTTTCACAAAAAACTGCGAAACGAGTTCATAGATTGATAATGGATAAAATACAAAAAACACAAAATTGTGAAGATTTGTTAGAAATTTTTAATAATAAAAATAAAATTAATGCAATTATCAAAGTGTGGAATAACAGATTTGATTTCTGTAACAGATTTTACAAATGTAAAAACTTAGACGAAAAGTTAAATTATTTACAAACTTTGCCGTATATCGGAAAAATTACAGCAAACCATTTGGCACGAAATTTGGGTGAAAATGTTGTTAAATACGATATTTGGATTCAACGTCTTGGCGTTTTATACAGCAGAAATAGTGCGTTATATGAAAAAATAGATAATGGAAAATTAAATAACGAAATTAAAAAAGTATGCGATGATATGTTTACGCATTTAGAATCAGAGACAAATTTACCGCGTGGGTATATCGATGTTGTTTTATGGAAATCTGCACAAAATCATTTGATAAAGGATTTGTAAATGGATGTAAAAATAGAACAATCTTGGAAAAATGCTTTGGCTCCAGAATTTGAAAAAAATTATTTTAAAAGACTAACAGATTTTGTTCGCGATGAATATTTATCTGGTAAAACAATTTATCCCGAACCAAAAAATATTTTTAATGCGTTTAATTTATGCCCACTTCAAAATGTTAATGTTGTTATTATTGGTCAAGACCCATATCATGAACCAGGTCAGGCACATGGATTATGTTTTTCTGTACAAAATGGAATAGAATTGCCCCCGTCTTTGGTTAATATATATAAAGAGATAGAACAAGATATTGGTCGTAAAAGTTTAACGAATGGAGATTTGTCTGATTGGGCAAAGCAGGGCGTATTGTTATTAAATTCAACTTTGACTGTCGCTGCACATGCGGCGACTTCACACAGTGGGCAAGGTTGGGAAACTTTTACCGATGCAGTTATAAAAACTGTTAATGAAAACCAAAAAAATGTTGTTTATATGTTGTGGGGTTCGTATGCACAAAAGAAAGCAGATTTTGTTGATGCACAAAATAATTTGATTTTGAAAAGTGCGCATCCGTCCCCATTGTCTGCGTATCGTGGATTTTTTGGAAATCATCATTTTTCCAAAGCAAATAAATATTTACAAGAACATGGTAAAAAGCCAATTAATTGGTAGAAAATCTAGAAATTATACGTTGCGCCCAATCCGTAAAAAGCGTAAGAATTATTTTCTTCGGCTGTATTGGCATTTGAAAAATGTTGGATAAATAATTCCAAAGCCCACTGTTTATTCAAATTATATCCAAACATTACTTTGAATTGAAATACCAGTTTTGAACCAATACGTGCGTTTTCTTCGGCTTGTAATCCAGCACCAGCACCCAAGCCGGCATATAATCGTTTATATCTGAAAAGTGCGATATCTTCTGTTATGTATGCCAACGGAATCGAAAATTTTTGCCATTCCCAACCACGCGATTCATGTAATCCCAATGTCATAGATACATTCAATGAACGACGTGCTGGTACACGAAAAAAACTGGTCGGTTGAGAATATTGAAATGTTCCGATGTAAAACGGTACAGGTTTCACAGGTGGTGGTAATAAAATACCAGTATCAAAACCCTGACCAATACCAAATGCAATTTGCTCCTGATATGTTCCCATAAAAGGATTTTTATCCGGCAAAACATAATCGCGTGCCAGAACCTGTCCAGGTAAAATACATAATAATAACAATATGCAGAATTTTTTCATAAGATGCATTATATCATAAAAAAACATGTAAAACAAATATATTGTTGCAAAGACAAAAAAAATTGTTATAATTCGTTGCGCTGGCGGCGTAGCTCAGTGGTAGAGCAGAGGAATCATAATCCTTTGGTCAGGGGTCCGAATCCCTTCGCCGCTACCAAAATAACAAACGACCCTTGTGGTCGTTTTTTATTTTGGTTTAGTCTGCGGTAGATGAGGACCTTGGTCCGACAACAAGTAGATTTTGGAAGAGAAACGCACCAAAATCGTTACGGTTGCCCCGCAGACACGAAGTGTCAAGGGAATCCTTCGCCACTACAATCCGTCTTCGCTTTACACTTCGCCAAGGCTTTGTGTAACAGGTCGCTCCGTCGCGATTAGTATAATCAGGCGGAGTGAATGTGATTTTAATCACGCTAATTTTTGGTATAGGAAATTTGATACCAATAATAAATAAAATAGTCTAATATATGTTAGGTGTGCCTGAAAATTGGATTTTGATTACACAAATGTCATTTAGTGGAATTGAAAAAAATAACGAATCCAAGCCAGACGAAGATATTTCAAAGTGATTTGTTAAAATTGATTTGTTTTTTAACGATAATTGGGTGAATAGTAACAAACAAACATTTGCTTGATTTTTATTATATTTTATATGATAATGTTCCGGGTAAATACAAAATCATAGGTGTTTTATACGGTGTGACGTAGGAACGGATATTAAAAATGCGAAAACAAGCAAATCGTGATATTTCATCGGATTCTAAGGTAACGGTATCGATTGTTCTGCCTGTGTATAATGGTGAGCATTTTTTACATCAATCTGTTGATTCTATTATAAAACAGTCGTTTAAAAATTATGAATTAATAATTGTGGACGATTGTAGTACTGATAATAGTTTAAAAATTGCAGAATCATTTGCTGCCAAAGATAAAAGAATTAGTGTTATTCATAATAAAGTAAATCAAAAATTACCTGAATCTTTGAATATCGGTTTTGCAAAGGCGCGTGGGAAATATTTAACATGGACCAGTGATGATAATATTGCAAAACCAGATTGGTTAAAAACTATGGTTGAATATCTGGATAAAAATAGTTCTGTTGATATGGTTGTTGGGACTATGGATTTGATTAATGAACGTGATGAATTTATATCTGCGACTGTAAAGAAAAACAATGTGCGTTCTTTGACATACAGAAATAATGTTGGTGCTGTTTTTATGTATCGTAAATCAATTGCTGACCAAATTGGTAAATATGATATCGGCAGTTTTGGTGTTGAAGATTGGGATTATTGGTGTCGTATTGCGTTAAATGGAACAATAGGATATATACCAGACAATTTATATTCATATCGTATTCATGATAATTCTTTGTCTTCGTTGTATCGTGAAGATATATTGAAAAAGATGGCTTTTATTCAAGATAAATACAGCGATAAATTGGTAGACAGGTTTAATTTAAATTGGTGGAATAAAACCAAAGTTAAATATTTGCGCACTAATCGTAAATATCAACCAATATTTGTATTATTTGACATATATAAATTTTTATTAAAGAACATGACTAATTTGCTTTTGTTTTGGAACAGAAAATTAAGACGAAGAACTTATGCAAAATATCAAATTCAAGTGTAACAAAAAGGAAAAATTATGAAAAATATACTTGTGGTATTGGGAACGCGACCGGAGGCAATTAAATTAGCACCTGTTATTTTGGAATTGCGTAAAAATCCAGAATACAAAGTTTTAGTGTGCAATACCGAACAACAAAAAGAATTATCAAATCAAACACTTGGATTTTTTGGTATTGATGCAGATTTTAAATTGGATGTTATGCGTCCAAATCAAACTTTGGCGGGTGTGCAATCACGAATTTTGACCGCATTATCTGATGTATTTATGAATAATAAAATAGATGCCACGATTGTTCAAGGTGATACGATGACTGTATTTTGCGGTGCTTTGGTATCTTTTTATAATCGTGTGCCAGTTTTCCATGTAGAGGCAGGTCTTCGTTCGTACGATTTATTTGAACCGTTCCCAGAAGAGGCTATGCGTCAGATGACATCGCGTATCACAGATTTGCATTTTGCGCCAACTCAATTGGCTTATGATTCTTTAATCAAAGAAGATATTAAACGCGAAAAAATATTTTTAACTGGGAATACAGTGATTGATGCACTTTCTTGTTTATCTGATAAAACAATGACGGATGCGCGGGCTGCTTTGGAAAAACGCGGTGTAAAATTAAATGATAAATTGGTTTTGGTTACTGCACATCGTCGTGAAAATCATGGCGAAAGGTTGGATAGAATTTTAGAGGCTATCACAACATTAACCAAAAAATATCCTGACCATCAATTTGTATTACCAGTGCATCCAAATCCAAATGTTCATGACAAGGTTTATGCTGCATTGGAAAATTTACCAAATGTTATTTTAACAGAACCATTGGATTATCCCGAATTGGTATGTTTGATGAAAAATACTAAAATGGTATTGACTGATTCTGGTGGAATCCAAGAAGAAGCGCCAACATTCGGTAACCCAGTATTGGTAATGCGTTATGAAACAGAACGCACCGAAGGTGTAACCGCAGGCTTTGCAAAATTGGTTGGTGCCGATATTGATAAAATTTTATCTGAATGTGATGCGGTATTGTCACGTGATAAATCAGAAACTCGTCTGGATGGATCAAAAAATCCATACGGTGACGGTCATGCTGCACAGAAAATCGCAACTGCAATAAATGAATTTTGGAAATAAATAAAAGGGTATCAGATTATGTCAAGACCGTTGTATAAAAGAATATATCACGCAACAATTAAACCGGTATTGAATTTTGTAACGCTGTCAAATGTTCGCCATAAAATGCACACCAAACACCGCAAGGAACAAATTGATGCAGGTATTGCACCAAATACGGCGCCGATAATTGAAGAATTAGAAAAAGAAATTAACAATAAAAACGTTGTGTATATTTTTCAACATCAAATGTTTGATCCGGCAGGAACAAAATGTTTTAACGGTGGTGCGGAAAGATATGTTGTGGATTTGGCGGATATTATTTCAAGGTATGGTTTGCAACCTGTGCTTATTCAGTATGGCGATCCATCAAAAGGTGTGTGGAAAAAACAGGTAAAAAATCTTACTATATATGGATTACCAGTCAGATTTGAAGATTATGAAATAACTTGTCGTTGTTTTAAAAATTATAGATTTGTGATTTATTCTGGCGCAACCGAGATGTGGGGACAAAAATTACACCCCAATATTTTGATATCTCATGGTATCACATGGGATTGGTTTTATTATGATGTAAATTTAACTGGTGCTTTTAACATAATCAAAGATGTTGATAAACTGGTTTCTGTTGATACAAATACGATTTCTTGGTTCAGAACTACTTTTTCTAAAACATTACATGATATGAATTTTCAAGCTACATATATTCCAAATTATGTTGATACAAGTGTGTATACACCGGTGCAGCGAAAAGATGATGGAAAAATTCATGTTACTTTTCCGCGTCGTGCCGCTCCAGAACGTGGTTATTGGTTAATGTCTGCAGCGTTAAAACCAATATTGGATAAATATGAAAATGTTGTATTTAATTTTGTTGGGTTTGCACATGGTGAAGATATTCAAAATGATATTAGACATTGGGAAAAAATGTATCCAGGTCGCGTGTCACATTGTTGTGTTTCACCCGATGAAATGCCAAAAATATATCAAGATACCGATATATCTTTGGTTCCGACGGTTTATGCCGAAGGTACTTCATTGTCATGTTTGGAAGCCCAGGCATGTGGAAATGTTATAATATCAACTAATATCGGTGGGTTGCCAAACTTAGTTATGGACGGATATAATGGTTTGCTTATTAATCCAGATTCCATAGAATTAATGAAAGCGTTAGACAAAGTGATTGCTGATACATCCTTAAGACAGAGATTGTCAAAGAATGCCGTTAATGTTGCACAGAATTTTGATAAAAAATTTTGGGTGCAGAAATGGTGTAATGTTATAGAGGACATGTTATCTAAATGTGCGCCTGTTCATGACAGTCAATCATTTATTAAATTTTTACAAGAAAAGTGTTATAAAAAAAATATAATTGTTCATGTATCTGGTTGGGATTTTTTTGAATTAAGACAACAAAGACCAAATCACATATTTAAGATTTTTGCAGAGAAAGGGCAACCTTGTATATTTTGTTCTAATACACTTTTTGCCAATCCAAAAGAAGATTTGTATGTTATTCCTTTTGCTTGGTTACAGGATGTATTGGAAGCAGATTTTGAAAAGATATTATATGTTCCTTTTAATTATCCATATGATTGCCTAGGTTCAATAAATAAATATATAAAAGATGACACGATTGTTTTATATGATTTGATAGATGATTTTGATGTATTAGAAAATGCACAGAATATCAAACAAGGCAAAAAAATGTTTACAGAACTCGTTAAGAGAAAAAATACATTTGTATTTTGTTCTGCTGATAAATTATTGCAAATTGCTTTGGATTTGGGGGCAAACAAAAAACAATTATTTACCAGTAAAAATGCTGTAAATCTGGAAGATTTTCAAAAACAAGATTTAAATGTCCCTTCTGTTATGCAAAATATTTGTCAAAAGAAAAAACCAATTGTTGGTTATTATGGGACATTGACTGATTCTTGGTTTGATTTCAAAATAATCAAAGATTTGGTAAAAAAATGCCCGGATTATGAATTTGTTTTGCTTGGTTTTAAACATCCTGATAAAAATATTGGTAAAACAGAAAAACATATAGCGGATTTATCTAAATTTGATAATTTCACATATATTCCGCCAGTTCCATATAAAGATATTCCGTCATACGCAAAATATTGGGATGTTGCGACAATTCCATTCAAGATAAATGAAATAACTTTATCTACATCGCCTGTCAAATTATTCGAATATATGGCGATGGGATTACCGATTGTGACAACACCTATGCCAGAATGCAAATTGTATAAATCTGTATTTATTGCCAAAGATGCATCGGAATTTGAAAAACAAATAGCGGCGGCATTAAAGGCGAAAAAGACAAAGAAATATCAGGAAACACTTGCCCGTGAAGCATCTGAAAATACTTGGGAGGCACGAGTGAATGATATGGTCAAAATTATTGAAAAACATTATAAGAAATAATGAAAAAATTATTTATAAACCTTTATTGTGCTTTAATTTTTGATAAAAAGAAACGTGATAGGATTCGTCGGGTTTTGAAAAACCAAGACCCGACCGATTTCTTGAAACAACAAAATGCCGAATTGTTAAATCAAACGCAAGATTTAACAATGCAAAACACTAATCTATTAAACCAAATACAAGATTTAGCAAAGCAAAACGCACAATTATCTGATAATATTTTTTCATTACAGCAATCCAATAATAATTTACAAGCGCAAGTATTGGATATACAAAACCAATATCACATTGTAATTGCTCAATATCAAACTGTAATTGGTCAATATAACGAATTAAAGTCGTATTATGATAATGCTGTTGTGCAATGTGATGGTTTGCGTAAAGAACAATCTATACAATTGCAAAATTTATTCGCCATATGTCAAAAACAATTATATACGGCATTAAAATTACCACAATATGATTTTAAACCGCGTAAAAATTCTGTGTTATTGATTGAACCAAATCCATATCATGGCGAAATTCAGCCTGGTTTTGTTAAATATTTCCAAGATTTGGGATATAATGTTGATATATTTATGCGATTGGAAAATTATTTGGAAAATCCGTTTGTAAAATATACTAAAAATCCGCCACGTATGTTTTTTGGGACTGCACCCATTATTCGTGATTGGGTTAATGGTTTACAGGGCGACGAATACGAATATGTGTTTTTATCTTCGTCTGCATTTTGGAATGCACCACAGGAATACGATTGTAAATACCTAGATTATTTGGGTGGTGTGCCAAAATCAAAACATGGAATTTTAATGATTGAACATAATGCAATTCCTTTTTTGCACGAATACGATGAAGAAAAATATCTGGCCGAACATCGTGTATTTGCTTTGACCGAAAACAATGGTATTCCACGTCTGAACCCGCATTATTTTGGGGAATTTAAAATAAAAAAATTCAATAATAAAGAAATCTGTTTTGTTGTAGTTGGGGGTATAAATTCGTCATGTAAAAACCATACATTGTTATTAGACACTATCAAAGAATTAGTTACAAATAATATTACAAATTTCAAAGTATTTGTTGTTGGTAATGGTAATCTGGATATCCCAGATGAGATATCAAAATATATTTCCGTGTTGGGACGTTTAAATTATGATGATATGTATAAAACTGTAAATAATGCTGATTATGTGCTGGCTTTGTTGGATCCATCAAACCCAGATCATACGCGTTATAAAACAGGAACTACAACTGGCAGTTTTCAATTGTCATTGGGATTCAATAAACCAATGGTCATAGAGCAAAGTTTTGCATCTCATTACAATCTGAATAAAAATAATTCCATCGTTTATTCTGAAAATGATTTATATAATGCAATGTTAAATGCGATAAAAATCAATCCAGTCGAATACGATAAAATCTGCAAAAGTTTGGCCGATTTGGAAAGTAAGGTTTATCAAGAATCTTTGGAAAATTTAAAAATGGCAACGGTGAAATAATATGAAAAATTTTGTAATGTTTTGCAAAACATATTCTGGCGATATCAAACGGTTTGAATTGATGTTGTCTTCGTTCAATCAACACAATATTGATAATATTGATTTAGTTGTCAGTGTTCCTGAAACTGAATTAGATTTATTTAAAAATTTTGAATCGGATACAGTTTCTGTGATAAGTGATGAAAGTTATGCTGGCGAACATTTTACAACTGAAAAATTACATGGACTGTCGGTAGGATATTGTAATCAAGAAATTTGTAAATTGGCGTTTTGGGAATCTAAAATTGCAAAAAATTATTTGTGTATTGATTCTGATTTGTTTTTTATTCGTGATTTTCATGAATCTGATTTTATGGCTGATGCAGATACACCGTATACGATTTTGGTAATGGATAAAGATTTGGCAATTGAAAAACATTATCATGATTTTTGGTTATGGCGTCAACAATTTATACAAAAGATTTATGATGCAGTTGATTTAAATGACAGACGTTTACGTACATGTCATGGTATGCAGGTTATGAATGCAACTGTATTGGAATCACTGAAAAAAGATTTTATGAACAAACATAAATATGATTATGCTGATTTAATTGCAATAGCACCATACGAATTTACATGGTATAACGCATGGTTTCAAAAATGCGGATTGGTTCGTGAAATGGCGGTTGAACCATTTTTCAAAACTTTCCATATGCGTATAGAATACATAATGTCACGCCTGCGTGGGTTGACTGTGGATGATTATGCGTATGATTATGTTGGTATTATATTAAATGGAAATTGGGACAGACCCATTGATAAATACGAACAGCCAACTTGGTGGATGAAAAAATTGTATAGGTTTTTAAAAAAGCAATAAAATGACAAACAGAACAAAAATATTTTTTATAAAATTGATACCAATTGGTAAAATAAAACATAGATTATTGTCTCGGGTGTATAAACACCAAGAAATAGATAGTTCTTTGTTAAACGAGAATAAAGAAGAAATAATACAAACACCTATTCAACAAGATACACAGGAACCGATACAACCTGCGGTCGCAACCATAGATCCTAGATTGCAAAAATATCAAGGTTATATACCAGCCAGTAATGGTTGTGAAATGCAGCAGTTTATTGATTGGGTTAAAAATTGGTCGACTTTGGAAGTAAAAAATATCTTTGAAATTGGTGCGAATTTTGCCCAGGATGCTGAATATCTGGCACTGCAATTTAATGTTATGCCAGAAAACGTTTATGTTTTTGAAGCACACCCAGATATATGTGATGTGATTACTAGAATTCATAAATTTAATGCGTACAATTATGCTGTATATAATAAGAATGGAAATGTAACATTTAATGTTTTGCCAATAACAGCAACAAACACAGGTTTATCTTCCATATTAAATTTAACAAAAAATGAACAGGCAACTAAACCAATAACGGTTAAATCTATCCGTATGGATGATTTTATGAACCAACATCGTATTGACAATATCGATTTTTTAAAATTAGATGTTGAAGGTTGTAATTGGGATGTTTTAGATGGATTCGGTAACAGGTTAAAAGATGTAAATGCTGTTCATGTTGAAGCTGAACATGAAAATAATTACAAAGAGCGCAACCATTTATTTGATGATATCAGAAACATTTTAATTGCTAATGGTTTTGAAATGGTATTTTTTCAACGCTATGTCAGTCAGTCGGATAGTTTTTGGATTCAAAAAAGATTCTTAAAAAAACGTAATTAATTAAAATTGGAGAACAAGATGAAAATACCTTTCTTTTGGTGTGATATGCATAATTTTGGTGATGCGTTAAATCCAATTATATTTAAACGGTTATTGAATATTGATATTTATTATGAAGGTTTGGAAACAGCATCTGTTATTGGTATCGGGTCATTGGGCGATATGTGCTTAATGGATTCGCATAATACAAATTTTACAGAAAAACCTATATTTATGTTTTCTACTGGGATTGGGTTTGAAGAAGGTGGTTTCTTTCATAATCCCGATATTTTATTGCCAGAACGTCTTAAACGAAATGTTAAATGTTTTGCAACACGTGGGAAATTGACTGATGCACGTTTTGAAAAAATGTTGGGACATAAAACAGGTGCGGTTATTGGTGATGGTGGATTATTAGTTAATAAATTAATAGATAAAACCAAAGTAGAGAAAAAGTACGATTTAGGCATCGTTCCGCATTTCGCAGATAAGGATAATGCGATATTTAAACAAATCGCAGATAAAATACCAAATTCGGTGATTTTGGATCCCACTGTTGATGTTGATACATTTTTGCATAATTTATGTGAATGTCGGGTTGTAATTTCTACGGCTATGCATCCGTTGATTGCTTGTGATGCATTACGTATACCAAATATGTGGGTGCGTATATCTGAAACCACAACCAGCCGTTATAAATTCCACGATTATTATTCTGCTTTTAATTTGGATAAAGAGCCTTTTGATTTATTAAATAATGATTTTGATTTAAATACTGTTGCACAAATTAAATCAAATTATGATATTACAGATAAAATGGTTGCACAGGTTCAAAGAAAATTGTGGAAAGCGTTAAAGAAAATAAAATTTGAATTATATAAACAGTCAATAAAGGGTAAATTTGCTAAATTTTTTCATAAGCATAAAGCATAATAAAAACACCGCTTTGAAAAGCGGTGTCTGCTTGTGATTGTTTGAATTATGCGGCGGCAAAACCTGATACTTGCCAACATCTTTCACCAGTTGTGCCAGCGCCATCCCAACGAAGCAAAATACGAATACCTGTGGTTGATTTATCCATATATGATACTGTTGGGTTGCCTATGTTTGAATCGGGAATTTCCATACCACAATTTACTGTGTAATGTGTGTCTGCCATTGTGACAGGAAATGTTATATAACTGGTTGTATCTATACCACCTTGTTCTACCCAGCCAGATTTGTATTTACGATACCAAGTATAATTATTATTTGCGGTTGGTGTTTGTGATTCAACAACGTAATCATATCCTTTTAATGTTGTTATATCATTACTGTTTGTTGTAACACTTTGGCGCAAAGTCGATATATCACCAAGGTTTGTTATTTGTGTAGATACGGTATCTATTTTGGTTGTTAATATTTGTATTGATGTTTGATTTGTAAGTTCTGAATACAGTGTATTAAATGTATCTAAATCATCTTTGAAATCTTTCAATATCTCGATTGTATAATTTATATCTTGATTCAAAGTTGTTGGATTTATTTTTGCTGTTGGTTGATAGTCTGCAATACGTATTAATGGTAAATTGCGTGAAATTGTAATACTGTCTGTAGAAATGGGTGCGTTATCAAAAACTATTTTACCACCTGTATACGGAATGTCCGCATCAATACCAGCCGATGTACCAACAATTGTATAACCTGTGGTTGATGTTCCATTTTTAGTAACGATAATATTAGTGTTTTCGAAATAGGGGAAATTAAATGTAAATTCTGTTGTATAACCGTTCCCCATATATGATACTTGTTGCATTAAATTTTTCTCCTTTTTGTTATAACAAAAAGCCCACATAAAAAATGTGGGCGTAAAAAAACGGTCGATAACCATTGTTCGACCTTGCCATGTATTATATCACAAATTGAATAATAAAACAATAATAAATTATAGTTCGGGGCTAAGTGGGGACCTTTATGCTTGATTTTTGATGTGTTTTATGCGAATATTCTTGTAATTTAGAATAGAAAAATTAGGGGAAAACATATGAATATTTTAATTACTGGTGCTACCGGTTTTATCGCATCTCATACAATTGTGGAATTGCAACAAGATAATCATAATATAATTGGCATAGATAATCTTTCTAATTCATCAATTGATATTGTGGATAAAATTGCTCAGATAACTGGTAAAAAAATGGAATTTCACAAAGTTGATATTCGTGATTATGATAATTTAAAATCTGTGCTGTCTGGCAAGAAAATTGATTGTTGTATACATTTTGCTGGTTTAAAAGCGGTTGGTGAATCTGTGGCAAAGCCAGTTGAATACTATGACAATAATATTGGTGGAACAATTACTTTGTTAAAAGTATTAAATGAAATAGGGTGTCATAATATTATTTTTTCATCCAGTGCGACAGTATATGGAACACCTGCTTTTGTGCCCATTACAGAAGAATGTCCAAAGAGAATTTGTACAAATCCTTATGGTTGGACAAAATCTATGATAGAACAGATATTATTGGATATGCAAAATGCGAACAAAGATTGGAATGTTGTTCTATT
The DNA here is from genome assembly GCA_002310415.1 of Alphaproteobacteria bacterium UBA1185. Lineage (GTDB taxonomy): Bacteria > Pseudomonadota > Alphaproteobacteria > Rs-D84 > Rs-D84 > Enterousia. The sequence goes on from DBYN01000006.1 coordinate 121,869, forward strand.
GCGCTATTTTAACCCAATTGGTGCGCATCAAAGTGGTATTATTGGTGAAAAACCAAATGGTATTCCAAATAATCTTATGCCTTATATAACCCAGGTTGCTTGTGGTAAACGTGAAAAATTGTTTGTATATGGTAATGATTATGATACCCCAGATGGTACTGGCGTTCGTGATTATATACATGTTGTTGATTTGGCACGCGGTCATGTCAAAGCATTAAATGCGATAAATAATAATTGTGGTGGTGAGATATTTAATTTAGGTACTGGTCATGGTTATTCTGTATTGGACGTGGTTAAAACTTTTGAACGTGTGAATAATATTAAAATCCCATACGAGATTGCGCCACGCAGACCTGGGGATATAGCAACATGTTATGCAGATCCATCAAAAGCAGAAAAAATCTTGGGATGGCGTGCAGAATATTCTTTGGAAGATATGTGCAGAGATTCTTGGAATTATCAGCAAAAGAATTAGGTAAAAAATGCCGGCATTTGCCGGTATTTTTAATTATTGTTTATAACGTTTGATATTAAATTAACGATTTGTTTTGAAACAGATTTTGGATCAAAACGTTCCAGTGATTTTGTGGCATTGTTTATCAATGTTTGGATGTCAATCTTTTTATTCCATACATCAGACATTATCCTGGATAATTCATGAATATTGCCGGGTTCAAATAATAATCCTGCTTTGCCGTTTTGTAATATTTCGTGCGGACCATTTGGGCAATTAGAAGAAATATTTAATGTTTTGGTTGCCATCGCTTCTATTAAAACAGTTGGCAGACCTTCGTTATAACTGGATAATATGTGTGCAATCGCGCCACGCATATACCCATAAGGTTGTGGAATTTTACCCAAAAATACAAATTGTTTTTGTGCAGCGGTTTTATCAGCCATTTTTTTCATATCTTTGGCGATATTGCCATCACCAATAAATACCATTTTTATGTCTGGTTTGTGTTCGTTAATCCAAAAGTCATTAAATGCGCGAATTATTGTTGCAATATCTTTGTCAGCATCCATTCTGCCAACACACAGGAAATAATTCCCGGGATATTTTGGTGCTTTTATAGATATTTTTTTGATACTTTCATAATCTATTGGATTATAAATTCTTATCAATTTGTTTGTATATTGTGGACATTCATTAGAAAAATCTTGTTTCATGCTGTCGGATATGCACACTATGCGTTTATAACCGTTCAAGCGTTTTGGAATATCGTTTTCACGCGCATAATTAATAGAACAATGCAGCCAAGTAATTTTCGGTTGTTTGCAATATTTTAACTGTTTAAAAGAACAACCAGAAACATAATCAATAATAACATCGCAAAGTGATAAATATTTATTTTGTGCAATTTTATGATTACAGAATTTTTTATACAAAGAAAAGATTATTTTTCTTATGTTTTCAAGTGGAAATCCAAATTTACCTTTGTATTTTTCGAATAAAGAACTTAATTTGTACACCGTAAAAACTTTTATTTGTGGTCTGTTTTTAAGCCAGTTAATATAATATGATTCTGCTATGGGACCATGAGAAAAAACGTAAATCTCATAATTCGAGTTTTCTAGCAATGAATCAATGGTATTAGCAAAAACGGTTTCGACCCCACCAATAACCATATTAGGAATAAATAATGCTATTTTTATACGTTTTTTATCTGACATTGGTAGGTTAAGCCTTTTGCTTGTTCGTATTGTTTATAATAGTTTCATATAATTTTGTTGAAAAATCAAGTAGCAATTGCATGACATTTTGCTAATTTTATTTGTTATTCGGTATAACTAATTATATAATTTATAGTATGATAAAACAAACAGATGTTTTGAAAACTTTGCATATCAATGCGGATGCCGTATACAAGGATTTTAATGCATCTTTGATTACTAATGTTTCGCGTGATTTATTTATTGGTGTACGAACACCAGTATTAAGAAAATTGGCCAAAGATATGGTTAAATTGGGTTTATATAAAGATTTTATTGATAAATTACCACACAAATATTTTGAAGAAAATCAATTGCATGCATTTATATTATCTTTAATTTCTGATTTTGATTTTGTTGTACGTGAAACGACAAGATTTTTGCCGTATGTTGATAATTGGGCGACTTGTGACCAAATGTCACCAAAGGTATTCAAGAAAAACAAAAACGAATTATTAAATTATGTGTATAAATGGATAAAATCAAAACATACCTATACAGTGCGTTTTGGGGTTAAAATGTTAATGCAATATTGGTTGGATGATGATTTCGATGAAAAATATGCATGTTTAGTTGCGCAAATTAAATCTGATGAATATTATGTAAATATGATGCGTGCTTGGTATTTTGCAACTGGATTGGCAAAACAATATAATTATATTTTGCCATATTTAAAAGCAGGACGTATTGACGAATGGACGCGTTTGCATGCAATTCAAAAAGCGTTAGAATCGTTCAGGGTATCAGATGAACACAAGAAAGAATTAAAGTTATTAAAATGAGAATAGATGTTGCTTTGGTAAATTTGGGGTTGTTTGAATCGCGCACACGTGCGGTGGATGCTATTAAAAATGGTGCTGTGTTTTATGGTGAACAGAAGGTTGTTAAGCCAAGTTTCTTGGTTGAAAATCCAGATTTGATTTCTGTGCGTGGATCGGTTATGCCATATGTTTCGCGTGGTGGGTTAAAGTTAGAACGCGCATTACAAGAGTTTAGTGTCGACTTATCTGGGCAACAAATGATTGATATTGGTTCTTCAACTGGTGGTTTTTGTGATGTGGCATTGCGGGCTGGGGTAGGGCATATTATTGCGGTTGATACTGGTACAGACCAAATGCACAAAAGTTTACGTGATAACCCAAAGATAGATTTACATGAACAAACGGATTTCCGCTGTATAGACGATTATTTGGTTAAAGATGTTGATGTCGCAACGATTGATGTTTCTTTTATTTCTGTAACAAAAATTCTTGATAAATTATCGTCTTTGCCAAAGTTGAAAGATGTTATTTGTTTGATTAAACCGCAATTTGAGTGTGGACCAGAGGTTTCAACGCATTATCGTGGTGTAATTCGTAATGCAGAGGTTCATAAATCTGTAATACAAAATGTTCTTGAATCGTTCGGAAATAATGGTTTTGGTTGTGTGGGGGTAGTTAAATCACCAATAGATGGTGGCTCTGGCAACATAGAGTATCTGGCACATTTTGTGCGTGGTAAAGCGGGCAAAGCAATAGATATAGAAAGTATCGTTAATAACGCTTTTAAGGCTTGATTATTTGATTTATGCGGTTTATAATGTACGCACTTGCCCTAATAGTCTAGTGGTAAAACACGTCCTTGGTAAGGACGAGTCACAAGTCCGATTCTTGTTTAGGGCACCAGTTTTTGCGTTTGTTTGTTATTCTAAAATTACCAACTTTGATGGAATTTTATAGCGACGTGAATAATAATTATTTTTTTATGAATTAAAATCTTGACAATATTTTTTTTTGTTATACAGTGTCCCTGTAAATCGGTAAAAAAAGGAATAAAAATATGACAAAGAAAAAAATAAAACCGAATAACTATATGAAAAAGTCATTAGATAATTCTAATGTTGTAGAAAGATGGGATAATGGAAAATTTTGGTTTGTTAAGGTTTCTGAAAATCAAGGAAATGACAAATATATGTTTACATATCTTTGTAAGAGTAAACAAGATTTAGTGAACGGTAAATGGTGGCCTATAATTGCAGCAAGTTTTAAAAATGGTGTTTTGATGCCTGCTGCTTCAATGGTGTTCGGTTTTGACAAAGATAAAAAACTTAATGTCAAAAGATTTTTCAACAGTAAGAGTTCACACCCCATAGATTTAAACAAAAATTGTTATACTGGTTTTATTGATGATGAATGGATTGAGTTACCACCTTCATTTGATATTACGGTTAATAAAGTTGTAACAGATAAAGATACGGTTGGAGCCGCCTTTACCTCATCGGTTATTGTTGCTGCTCATACACAGATGTTGTTGAAAAAATCAAAATTTTTAGTTAAGTAGTTGAAAAAATCATTTTTCTGCTTAATAAACTTGATTTTGGGACAAATTCAGTTTAGAATTTGTCCCGAAGTTTTTTAATAATAGAAATATCTTTTATGTAATGCGTTGATACGACTGACAACCGCGGAGCATTATGTAAAATCTAAAAAAAGTAATAAGGCAGGGTGGCACCGCGCGAAAAAATCTTAGCGCCCCTGTATATTTAAGATTTGAATTGGTGCCGTATCAAATATTTATGGCACCTGAAAAAAATCCCCCTTCGCTGAAGCTGTGGGGGACGAAAAGGGGTGTAAAAAATGATGTCGTTAAAATCAAAATACAGAACGAATACTTGTGGCGAATTAAACGCAAGTAATGTTGGTGAAACTGTTACTTTGTCGGGTTGGGTACATCGTAAACGCGATCATGGATCGTTATTGTTCATAGATTTGCGTGATAATTACGGTATTACACAATGTGTATTTGATGGTGGTGATGAAAATTTGGAAAAGATTCGCCCTGAATCTGTTGTGCAAATTACAGGAACAGTTGTTGCACGTGATAAAGACGCAATAAATGATAAAATTCCAACTGGTCAAATTGAAATCAAAGCCAATAAATGGGAAGTTTTAACTAATTCTGAGGTGTTACCCTTTCAAGTATTTGGTGATGAAGAAACCAGTGAAGAATTGCGTTATCAATATAGATTCTTGGATTTACGTCGCGAAAAATTACATAACAGTATTTTGATGCGTAACAAAATGATAAAATGGTTGCGTGATAAAATGTGGGATTTGGGATTTTCTGAATTTCAAACACCTTTGTTAACAGCAGACAGTCCAGAAGGTGCAAGATGTTTTTTGGTTCCATCACGTTTACATCATGGTAAATTTTATGCGCTGCCTCAGGCACCACAGATGTTCAAACAATTATTACAAGTGGCTGGGTTTGACAGATATTTTCAGATTGCACCATGTTTTCGTGATGAAGATTTACGTGCTGACAGATTGTTGGAATTTTATCAATTAGATATTGAAATGTCATTTGTAGATCAAGCGGATATTCAAGCAGTTGGTGAAGCGGTTATTCCTGAATTGGTTCGTACATTTGCACCAGATGCAAATATTTATCCAGAAATTCCACATATATCTTTTGATGATGCGATGTTGAAATATGGTTGTGATAAACCTGATTTGCGTAATCCAATTTTAATATCTGATGTAACAGATATATTCCGCGGTTCTGATTTTGGTATTTTTGCAAATGCAATTGAAAATGGCGCGGTTGTTCGTGCAATACCTGCACCAAATTCTGCGGATAAACCGCGTTCTTGGTTTGATAAATTGGGCGAATATGCGACCAAAGAATTGGGGCTTGGCGGATTAGGGTACATTGTTTTTGCCGATGAAGCCAAAGGACCTGTTGCTAAAAAATTAGATGCGGATAGAATCGCAAAATTGCATGAAATTGCAGGCGATAACTCTTCGTTGTTCTTTGTGTGTGATAATGTCGATAACGCGAACAAAGCATCTGGCAGATTGCGTAATAAATTGGGCACTGATTTAGGTTTGATAAACGAACGTGATTTCGCTTTTTGTTGGGTTGATAATTTCCCGTTCTTTGAACCAGATGAAGAACGTGGTGGCGCCCCGATGTTTACACATAATCCTTTTTCTTATCCATTGGCTACATTGGAAGAATTGGGAACCAAAGACCCATTTACAATTAAAGCAGCACAATTTGATATGGTGTTAAATGGTTTGGAAATTTGTAGTGGTGGTTTGCGTAATTATAACCCAGAAGTCATGAAAAAATGTTTTGATATAGCGGGTTATCCGTTAGAGGCCGTAGAAAAGAATTTCAGTGCGCTTTATACTGCATTTAAATATGGGGCACCGCCACATGGTGGTTGTGCGTTTGGTATTGACAGATTGGTTTCTGAAATTTTGGGTGATGGCGACAGTGTTCGCGAAATTGTTGCATTCCCGGCCAACCAACGTGGACAAGATTTGTTAATGGGTTCACCAAATGAAGTAACAGAACAACAGTTACGTGATATTCATATTCAAATCAGAAAGAAAAATTAATTAAGGCATAATAAAAAAACATCCCACAATTTTGTGGGATGTTTTTTAGCAATTTATTCTGTCACAGATTCATCATGAACATAATATGTTGCATTGTTGGTTATAATTTTGACCTTGTGTTCTGAGCCAGAATGTATCACTTGTTCTGTTGTAGATAATAACATGTGATATTGATTGCCATTCTTACGAACTATTAAACCCAATTCATTGTTTTGTGGTAAGCCAGGTATCAAACACATCGGTGCGCCCAACATGCTTAATTCAACCCCACTGTCACAAGTGAAACCTAGGCAAGAAACAGCAAAAGCACAATTTGTATCTGTTGGGTCTGTGCAAGATAGATTTTTATACCAATCAACCATTAAATTATTTGGTGTGACTTCTGTTGTTCCGTTCGGACACGTTGTTGCAAGATTTGTACCAATAAATATATCTGCCATTGGACCAGAAGAATAATTAGACGAATCTAGATTGCCAAACAATGTTGATGGTACATAGCCAGATAAATTTGATGCACCAGCGAACATTCTTGTGAACATATCTGTTTTTGCAATGGTTATATTCGGAAATAAACTGTTTGGTAATTGTGTCAAAGATGTGCAGCTCCATATAACATTACCTTGGGCATCAAAATACGCCCCGAAAGTATCACGGAAAGTTCCATGGTCTGTTTTATTATCAGTTGCACCAACAAATAAATTTTCTGGAATACTGGTTAGATTGTAACAACCTAAAAATGTACCTTCGTACATATATTTAGCCGCAGTCATATTATCAAATAAATGTTCAGGTATTGTTTGTAGGGCAGATGCTGCAAATGTATAGTTAAACATAAGTGTTCCGCCACCTGTTATGCCACTGAATAAATTTGCGGGTATTGAATTAAATTGCGCCCCCAAGAAAGTATAATTAAATGTTGGTTGTTGAGAACTGGATATTGTTGGAAACAGAGAACCAATAGAGCCTGTTATACCAAAAATTTTGTCAGCAGGGACAGGAATAACCGCATTATTTTGAAATGATAAACTACCAAAATTAATTGCTGCGATTTCAGATGTTGTTTGCAAATAGCCCGTAGTGGTACCACCAAATCTGGCTTTGAAATCATGTTTTTTGAATGTATATGTGTGCGAATAGGTTGCTTGTGTTGTGTTATTTGTGCGGTCAATATATTCTGTGTTACCATCACCCCAATCTATGAAATATTGACCAGATGCAGACATTTGAAAAGTAAAAGTATCGCCTTCGTTTTGATTGATATCTATGGTTAATTGAAATTTTTCTTGTTCCCATTGTGCGATATATACTATGTCATCAGATGATGTAGCAGGTACAATCCAACGAATATAATTTGAATTATGTTCTGTGATAACTCGTGTAGGGTTTGTACAAGTATTTGTTGTCGAATCATAATCTGATTCTGTACAATAAACCCAACCAGCAAAAATATAATTTTCACGTATGGGGGTATCTAATACTACTTCTGTACCAGATGAATATGTTGAATATGTAGTATCACCATTTGGCAATTGTCCATTATTCAGATTATACGTAATTTTAGCTGCTAAGGCATACGATGGTAATATCATTACAAATAAAAGTAAAAATTTTAATATTTTGCACATATTCAAGTCCCCCTTTCCTTTGTTAAAAACCTTGTTTTTCTGCTGGTTTCGAGTCACAAAACTATTATAAATTAAACGTACGTTT
>DBYN01000006.1:129785-292519 GCA_002310415.1 Alphaproteobacteria bacterium UBA1185
AAACGTACCTTTAAATGTGAAGAGTTTATGAGTATAATGTATTGATTATGGCTGTTAAAATTGGTTGTGTGATTGTACAAAACTGCGCATATATTCTGGATCAAAAGAAAGCATTATTTCAGATAAAGAATATTTGCGATTATTATTTGGATATATCACCAAATCTATGGGAGCAGGCTCACTTGAAGTGCCACGCAATATTAATTTCAATTGTGCAAACATTTTACCATCAGTGATTTGTAGATTTCCAAAAATGTCTGTATGTTTCAAAGATAATGAAATTGGTTTTGTTGTTTGCATTTCGTTCTTTTTATAATTTCCAATAATGCGCATGGTCTTTATTGGTGTTATGCCGTTTTCTAATGCTTTTGATAATGCGTATTCTGCGTTTAATGTGGTTATATTTTTTGCAGATGCGTAAAAATCTGCCAACCCAAGACCATATAATTTTCCGCCATTAAAATCTAAATCAAATGTTCCGTTTATGTTTTCATAAATATCATGGGCGATTTTGCCAGATGTTTTTAATTTTATTTCTGCTGTGATTGTTGAATCAGAAATATTTAGAGGCATATTATTTGGTAATAATTTTTCATCAATAACAAATTTATTTAATTGAATATCTATATTATAGTTGTTATTTTTTTTCTTGATATTTGCCAACATATTACCACGATTTGAATCTGTGATAGAAAATGTTTGAGTATTTGGTTTTAACGCATAAACAAAATTATTATATTTTTGACCTTTATAAATCAATGCATCTGCTGATAGCGAAATATTTGTTTTTATGTTGAATGGCACAGTTATTGGTGCAACTGTAAAAAATGATAAGGATTCAGAGTTATTCAAAAAATCTTGTGATACAAATAAATCAAGATTTAGTAAATTTGTTTTTAATGTTATTAGATTTTTTGAACCAGACCCAGTAAATTTTTGATTGGCAATTTCAATTGTTAATTCAGATATATTTCCATTTTTATAATTACCAGAAATTACATACGATAAATCCTGCGCAAATTGTAAATCTAATGTTGAAAACCATTTCTTGAAATTGTCGCCAGTAATATAAAATTTATCTTTTGTTACACCAAAAGACCAAGTTTTGGATTTTGGTGTAAAAAGCATTGTGTCATTATCCCATACAAAATCACCGCTTTCGTGTATCATAAAATCAGGCAAAAAATTAAAATCTATTTTTCCCCATTTTAACGATTTATTTTTTGCATAATCGTATTTGATTGAATAAGATTTTTTTGTAAATCTTAATGTTCCAGCCATATCAGAAAATTTAAATTTTATTGTCCCACCATCAGATAATTTACGTGCAGATTTAACAAGTAAATCGGGGTCTGAGTTTTTATTTTCTGAATGTATATCTGCGTTTAAATATTGGTTGTCCAGTGTTACATTGCCAAATATTTTATCGTTATATGAAAAATTATCACATGACCATTTGGTTGGTGTTCCGTTAAAAAGACACTTTGTTTTAATACCATTTTCATTTAATGTGATATTTACATTGTGGGCGCCATTTGCATCAATACTGCCGTTTTCAATGATTAAATTGTCTGCTATTATCTTTTTAATATCTATGTTTTTTTCGTGACCAATCACATTGACGTATAAATGTTTAAATGTTTTATCAACAAATTTTATGTTTCCATAAAAATCCATATCAAAGGTCGTGTTTATAAAAACCTCTGGATTTTTAATTGCAAAAGACATATCAAAATCAGCGGTATTAGATTTTAACTTTATTATTTTGTATCCGTCTGGTAACAATTGTGCAGAGCCACTGACCCCATTTGCCGATATATCGTTAAAGTTAATTCCGTATCCACCGTCCCATTTCATGTTTGCAGAAATAGGGAACTTTCCATGAATGCGTGGGTATTGAAATTCAAACCATCTGTTTACATCTTGGGCAATAATGTTAATATGTGCAGTTGCTGTTCCATCTGAAAATAATTTTCCAGATATATTCAAATTGTTATTTTTATTTTTGATTATGAAATTATTATCCACAGATGTAATTTCATATTTATGCTGGTCGGTTCTGATTAATGCAGAAACAGAATTTTTAGAAAAATATCCGTCTATGATTTCATATTCTTTGTTTAAAAATTTGAATTTAGAATCGCGTACAGTTATATTTTTATTCATATTAAATGGCGTAATTTTATGTAACACAACAGATGCCCCATTCACAGTCATATCACCAGATATTTTTGCTTTTTTAATATTGAATATATCAGACCATGGCATTGAAAATCTTAAAGAAGAAACAAATCCGTCTGGTGTGGTTATATCATGGGCAACAATGGTTGTTTTTCCAATCAAACTGAAATTAATATTGCCATGAATTTTGGCACGGATACCAGTCTGTTTTAAAATAGTGTTTTCTATTTTGGGTTTCAAAGAATTAAGGTTTATAATTGGTGGCAAAATAATCATGATCAATAATAAAAAACCAATAAATGATATCAAAGACCATATAATTCTGCGTTTGTACCTGGGTTTTATATGCATATTCTCTTTCCTTGTATTTTTATTATAATAGATTATATTATTTATTGTGAACAAAAAAATAAAATGAATACAAAGAATAGTGTTTTTTCGTTAGAGTCTGATTATGCACCAATGGGGGATCAACCAACTGCTATATCCGAATTGGTGTCTGGTGTGCGTGCTGGTAAAAGGTCCCAAGTTTTATTAGGGGTAACAGGCTCTGGTAAAACATTTACAATGGCTAATGTTATTGCGCAATTATCACGACCAACGTTGATTATGGCGCCAAACAAGATTTTGGCAGCGCAATTATACACAGAAATGAAATCATTTTTTCCGCATAATCATGTGGAATATTTTGTGTCTTTTTATGATTATTATCAACCGGAAGCATATGTTCCAACCACAGATACATACATAGACAAAGATGCTTCTATAAATGAACAACTGGACAGAATGCGCCACAGTGCTACGCGTGCTATGTTGGAAGAAAAAGACGTTATAGTTGTTTCTTCGGTGTCGTCTATTTACGGTATTGGTGCGCCAGAGCAATATGCGCAAATGAAAATTGTTTTAAATATTGGTGATAAAATTTCTGAAAAAGATGTTATGCGTGCGTTGGTGGATATTCAATATAAGCGTAATGAAATGGGATTTAATCGAGGTGATTTTCGTGCGCGCGGTGATACATTGGATATTTTTCCATCGCATTCCCAAGACAGGGCTTGGAAAGTTTCTTTTTTTGGTGATGAAATTGATGAGATTTGGGAAACAGATGTTTTGACGGGGGCAAAGTTGCATAAATTAGACAGAATCGCAATATATCCAAATACTCATTATGCTACGCCTATGCCATCTGTGTTACAGGCGATAAATCAAATACGCAAAGATTTAGATGAAAGATTAAATTATTTTCATGAAAATATGAAGTATGTAGAAGAACAAAGACTGCGTGAACGTGTTAATTTTGATATAGAAATGATGGAATCTACGGGAACATGTCGTGGTATAGAAAATTATTCCAGATATTTAACGGGTCGTTTGCCGGGTCAACCACCGCCAACTTTGTTTGAATATTTACCAAAAGATGCTGTTTTATTTTTAGATGAAAGTCATGTTACAGTCCCTCAAATTGGTGCTATGGCACGTGGGGACAGGGCGCGCAAAGAGACTTTGGCTCAATATGGATTCAGATTGCCATCTTGTGTTGATAATAGACCTTTGACGTTTGAAGAATGGAATAATTTGCGTCCGCAGACGATATTTGTGTCTGCAACCCCAGCGCAATGGGAATTAGAGCAAGCAGGTGGAATAGTAGCAGAGCAGGTTATTCGACCAACCGGATTATTAGACCCAATTTGCGAGGTACGCCCGACAAAACACCAAGTTGATGATTTGTTGGAAACAGTAAAGAAAACCAAAGGGCGTGTAATTGTTACCACATTAACAAAGAAAATGGCGGAACAATTGACTGACTATTTTGTTGAAAATGGTGTTCGGGCGCGGTATTTACATTCAGATATAGAAACGTTGGAAAGAATAGATTTGTTGCGTGATTTGCGTCTTGGTAAATATGATGTTTTGGTTGGAATTAATTTGTTAAGGGAAGGTTTAGATGTTCCTGAATGTGAATTAGTCGCGATAATGGATGCAGACAAAGAAGGTTTTCTGCGTTCTGCACGTTCATTAATTCAAACGATTGGACGTGCTGCCAGAAACGCAAATGGACGTGTTTTGCTTTATGCAGATACAATTACAGATTCAATGAAAATTGCATTAGATGAAACTGCTAGACGACGTAGCAAGCAAGAAAAATATAACATAGAACATGGTATAATACCGCAAACCGTATCCAAATCTGTTTTTGATGAAGTTAAAGAATCAACAGAAAAAACAGACAAAACCAAAAAATTTGTGTATAATAAAGATGGTGTTTGGGATGCACAATCTTTGCGCAAAGAGATTAAATCTTTGACACAGAAAATGCATAAATGTGCTGAAAATTTAGAATTTGAAAAAGCGGCAGAATTGCGTGATGCAATTCATAAGTTAGAAGATGATTTATTATTGGTGGAATAAAATGAATGGACAAATTTTTATTTTAAATAATCTGGAAGAAACACGTGATTTTGCAAGAAAATTCGCAAAGACTTTGCATGCACCTGTAACAGTTGCGTTACATGGTGATTTAGGAACGGGAAAATCTGAAATCGCAAGAACTATTATAAAAACTTTACGTGGTGATGATACTGTTGTACCGAGCCCGACATTTACTTTGGTTCAAAATTACGATGGTATTTCACATTTTGATTTATATAGAATAGGTGATGTATCTGAATTAGAAGAAATTGGTTTGTTGTACGCAATTGATAATGATATTACACTAATAGAATGGCCAGAAATAGCCAAGGATATTTTGCCAAAAAATACGATACATATTTATATAACTGAAAATGGTGATGGTCGTAAACTAGTGCTTCAATAAACTTTGTACAGCCAAGGGAAAATCTGAAGCATTTGCAAGGTAAGAACCACTTATCAACAAATCAGCACCAGCATTCCAGCATAATTTTGCGGTCTCTGGGTCTATTCCACCGTCCACACTTATTAAATATTTTAATTTATGTTTTTTACGTGTGTAATTTAATACTTTTATTTTTTGTAATACATTTTCGTTAAATTTTTGACCAGCAGCACCCGGCGTAACAGCCATTATCATAACCTCATCCAATAACTTCAATATTGGGATAATAGTTTCCGTTTTTATATCCGGATTTAACGCTATTCCGCAACGTTTTCCAGCAGATTTTATAACATTAATTGCATCCCGAATACCAGACGTATCCGATGATATAATAACAGTATCTGCGCCGGCATTAATTGCATCGCATGCCCAAATAGATGGACTTTCTGTCATTAAATGAACATGTAAATGTGCTTTGGTATTGGTGCGAATCGTTGATAATTCTTTTATGCTGCCCGCAATCTTATTAACGTAAAATCCGTCCATTATATCAACGTGTATCATGGATATTCCACCAGATTTAAACAGTGTATATGTAGATGGATTATTCATATTAAAACATAATGTACTGGGCATAATTGGAATGAAAGATTTTTTCTTTACAACCTTTTTTCTGTAAAAAAACTTTGTTAATTTTTTTAAAGTGTTCTGAAATCTTAATTGTTTTTGTGTATATGCGTTTCGCATCGGTAAATTCGTTTCCCAGATATATTCAGATAAAGCATTTACTGTTGTGCTTTCTGTTTGATTATCAACAGGCAATTTAAATATTTGTTGTAAAAATGTATCGATATTTTCAATAGCGCTACCACCACCAGTTAGTATAATTTTATCTGGTGAATACTGTTCAATGTATTTTTTAGATTGCTTGTAAATTATTTCTATTAATTCAGTAAGTTTTGGAATGAATATATCATTTATATCTGCACGTGAAAATTTTGCAAATTTTTCAGATGAATCAGCAGGTGTAAATCTGTCCATTTCATTTGGTATGGCATTTGCAACAGATATTTTTAATATATCTGCATCAGTTAAACTTATTCCTAATCCATCTGATAAAGACTTTGTTATATCATTTTGTCCGAATTTTATTTTATCAAAATATAATGGTCCACGGTCTGTCCATATAGATACAGTTGTATATTCGTTTCCCATATCTATAAACAATATTTTTTCTTTGGGTTTTCTGTAAATTGCATTTTGTAAAAATGTTGAATCAAAAAAACCAGCAACCTTTATATGTGAATGGCGCATGATATCAGATATATATTTTGTCCTTTCTTGTTCATAAGATATTACTCCAAAAATTGATTTTAATTCTGTGTCAATATGTCCAACTGGTGTATTACTTATATTTTTTATTAATTTTGTACCATAAAATATCGGAATAATATGTAATGTATAAAAATCATCAGGTGGATTTATTCTTGAGATTTGATGTCGTAAATCTTGTTCTGTTATTTTGTGTTCGTTTAACCAAGTTAGTGTATCCGAGATTGTTTCAAAATGTGTATCTCCAAAATTTCCAGAGACAAAAGCAGAATAAAAGTGTGTCTGTAATTGATGTTCTAATTCATCAATAACACTTTGCAGGGCATATATTGTATTAGTATTTTTTACAAAATGTGTTGCAGAACGAATAATTTTAGCATTACGGACAGAATGCGCAAACCCACGAACACCGTATGTTCCAATATCCAGACATAAAAAAGACGAATTTACAAGATTCATTGTTTTGTTTTTACCAAAATTCTTGCGCTATCTCGCATATCAATAATTTCAATTTTACGAGATAATAGTTTTTGTGTTTGATTTAATACACCAATTTTGTTTACCGCGGTGGCAATATCATTTTCAGGTAGATATATGGTTATACCATTCTTTGTATGAATATTCCAACGTCTGGATTCAACCATTTCCAAATAATCTATGTATTCAGACAAAGGAGATACATTATTTATAACTTCTGATAAATCGGTTGGTAATTGTCCATAGAATACCAAAGCGTTTTCATCACGATTTTCGGAAGGCGTGTCTATTTTTGTACCATCAATTGACAAAGGATAGTAATTTACGCCATCTGACCATATTGCAACAATATCATATTTTTGTGTTTTTATAATCAGATCGCCATTTGGTAATCGTCTTGTTGCAGATTGTTTTATTCCAGGAACCCCCAAAACGCGTTTGTTCACCAGACGTAAATCCAGTTCACGTATACTTGTTGTTTTATTTATACCAATTGCAGTTAAAATTGTATCGGGATTAAAGTCTGATGAATTATTCGTTATATAAATATGTTTCACATAAGATATTGGTCCGCGTCCCATTTGACTTGTTATAATGCGACACGCAAAATAAGTCGCCAGAATAATAGACGTAACAAAATATAACCAAAAGAATACTGATTTTTTCATAACAATCATTATATCATATTTTTAGAAAATAACCAACAATGCTTTTATTTTATTTTGCACGCAATAAATAGCCACGTCTCATCATACATTTACGATAATAACCGATTGTTTTAGAAGCAGAATTTGGCGGAACCGATAATAAAGCGCGTTGCCCAACATCGCGATATTCATTAGATTGAAATGTTACCCATAATCCATCCCAATCAGGCATTTGATCGTGTTGATTTGATGTTAATAATTTAGCAAGTCTGGATTTTGGTGTATAATCCTTGTTTTTTATTCCCAAGCAAGATTTATGGTCGCGAACAAACTGTTCAGTGGTAACAGCATCGTTTTCCCAATTTAATATAGTTGCATCATCAATTGAACCACGATTCGCAGATGCGCAGGCTGTTAAAGCCAAAAATAAAAATAAATATCTTATTCTCATAATTTATATTATAATTTAATTGCGTTCGGGTAGCAATAGTTTTTATAATATAAAAAACAGGATAGGGGATTTACTATGGCAATATCAGTTGAAAATTATGTAAAAATGGCGAATTTTTACAATGAGATGGCGCGAATGTTATCTGCTATTTGTGTCGCCAAAGGCGGAATAGCGATGGAAAATTATGTTGGAAGATTTTTTGCGGCAGATGTTTTAGAATATATTGTTGAATATGGTCACAGATTAAAAAAGACTGGTGCAAAAATCAATGCAGATGTTGAATCTGTGATGGAATTATTCGAAAAGCAATTTGAAAATGTTAAAAGTTTAGTAACTCCGAATCAAAAACCTGTTTATGAAATGACACTTGAAGAATTTGAAAAAATTATGAATATATAGTATAAATATGTATGCATGAAAGAAAAAAAGGATGAAAAATGGCACAAAATAAGATAAAACATAATATTTTGCTTTATACCATTATTGGTTCTGTTTTGTTGTCAGGATGTGCAAAAAAGAAAGAAATTGTTTCTTATGATACTGTAAACGTTGTCAATAATCTTGTTGTGGATGAACGTTCTGTTCCTATTTTTCCAAAAAAAGCGGCATTAACCACAGATACTGCACAACATTTTGCGCTGGATTTGCCTAAAAGATGTACTGTTAATTGGAATAATCAAAGCATAGTGTCTGTTGTTCCAGAAGAAAAAATAGAAATAGTTCGTTTGGATACTGGTGATGATTTGCCTGATTTACAAGTTTCTGATTATGATTTTAAAAAGATATCTGTAAAACATGCTTTGGAAAATTTATTAGAAGGTACAGATATATCTGTGATGGAAGATAATACGAATTTTGAAAAAATTAGTGGTAGTATCCAGACGGGAACATTGGCAGATGCTGTTGAATTAATGACTAAATTGGGGCGTGTGTATTATTCTTATGATTCTGAATTTGGTGAAATTCATTTAAATAGTCATGGTAAATGGCTTATCAAAATGCCAAAAGACGAAACCATAATAATGGCATTATTGGATGCGATGCGTGGTGCAGATATAAGAAATTTGTTGGTAAATTGGCAGGAAAAGACTGTTGTTTTTGAAGGTGATTATCAAACAGAACGTGAAGTGTCAAAAATTATATCTGATGTGTCTTCTAAAAAGTATGTATTGGCTTGGGATATAGATGTTTATCGTGTGTACCCACGTACTGATAATCCCATTATTTGGATGAATATGTTGCCCGCATTTGGTGAAAATAATATCCGTATGTCGATTCCTGGTGTTGTCGGACGTGCTTTGGTTGTTAGCCCCGAAATCAATACAAAAACTTTGCAGAAGTTTATAGCACAACAAGCAAATATGGTTTTAATTTCGCAGGGAACTTTTGCAATGCCAAATGGTTGGCAGTCAAGGTTTGATATAGGACAATGTGGTAAAGAAGATAGGTTAGAAACGGATTTGATTATTGGTGCAACAGGTAAGTATGGTAATTATGCAGGAAGTAAAAAAATTGATGCAAAAATTGTACTAAGTACCAGTAACGGTGAATTGTCTTCATTTAAGATACCGACAAACATCGGTGATAATTATGTAATTGTTGGTATACCGACACATTCGTTTGTTACTACACCTGAAACTTTAATAAGCCCTTTTGCTGAGTTGGTTGTGTTTATGTCACCACGGCTGATTTCAATTATAGATGCAAACGGTGCTGTTGATGAAATGACGCCTTTGGTAGGGGACGAATTAAGATATTTTTTAAATAATTAAAAGAGAATATAAATGTTGTTTTCTAAATTAGAAAAGAAAGTTGCTTTTAGATATATGGCCGCAAAAAAACGTGGCTTTGGTTCTGTTGTGTCATGGGTTTCGTTTCTGGGTATAATGTTGGGGGTTGCAACATTAATTGTGGTTATGTCCGTTATGGGCGGTTTTCACGAAACTTTGTTATCCAGAATTATTGGTATGAATGGACATGTTGTTGTTTATCATCAAGCGGGTGCGATTTCTGATTATGATTTTCTGATTGATAAAATGCGCCAAAATAAAGTTGTTTCAAAATACACTGTTTCGATTGTGCCAATCGCAGAAGGACAGGTAATGGCTGCCGCTAAGGGAAATAATTCTGGTGCTGTGGTTCGCGGAATTAGAATGAGTGATTTAGTTGCCAAAACCAAAACAGGAACACGTATTTACGGTAAGGATTTAAATAGTATCAAAGGTGATGAGTTAATAATTGGTTCTTCGTTGGCGCGCGCATTAAAGGTTAGTAGGGGGGATAATGTTTCTTTGATTTCTGCCGGTTCTGGGACAGCTACACCATTTGGAACAATGCCACGTATTATGGCATATCCGGTTGTTTCTTCATTTTTTGTTGGCATGTATGAATATGATTCTGGATATATATTTATGCCTTTGAGTGCTGCGCAAAAATATTTGAATATAGAAAATGGTGTTACGCACATAGATTTGTTTTTGACAGATGCAGAACAAAGTGAAAAAGTTGCTTCTGCGTTAAATACTTTGTTGCCTGATGGTTTTGTTGTTCGTGATTGGCGTGATTTAAATCGTGGTTTTGTCGGTGCTTTGCAGGTTGAAACCAGTGTAATGTTTTTGATTTTATTGTTGATAGTTATTGTTGCGGCATTTAATATAATTTCGTCACTGGTTATGTTGGTTAAAGACAAAAACAAAGATATTGCGGTGTTACGTACGTTTGGTGTTTCGCGTAAATCGATGATGAAAATATTTATTTTATCTGGTACAAGTATAGGTTTAATTGGTGCTACTTGTGGTACAATTTTGGGCGTATTAATGGCAGTGTATATAGAGCAAATTCGACATTTTTTTCAATTTTTGACAGGACGAGATTTATTTCCTGCGGAATTATATTCATTGTCTGAATTACCATCAAAATTGGTGCCGTCTACGGTAATAAGTATTGCTGTTATTGCGATTGCTTTGTCTTTTCTGGCAACGTTATATCCAGCATGGAAGGCAGCAAATACAGACCCTGTTGAAACTTTGCGAAACGAATAGGATAAAAAATAAATGACAAGTATATTAAATGCGTTATCGAAAATATCAAAAAAAGACATCGTTCTTTCTGTGCGCGACATTAAAAAAACTTTTGTAGAAGGTGGACAGCCATTACGTATTTTGCGTGGTGGTGGTTTTGATTTGTATCGTGGTGAAATTGTTGCTTTGGTTGGACAAAGTGGGTCTGGAAAAACTACGCTGTTACAATGTGTCGGTCTTTTGGATAAACCAACGTCTGGCGATTTATTTATAAATGGTTTGCCAACGGATAAAATGAACGAAGAAACATTGACTATGTTGCGTCGTCAAAAGATTGGTTTTGTTTATCAAAAACATAATTTATTATCGGATTTTACCGCGCTTGAAAATGTAGAATTACCAATGTTGGCTAATGGTGTGGGTGCAGATGCCGCCTGTGCGCGGGCTATGAAATTATTGCGTGGTGCAAATGTTGCGCATCGTGCATGTCATTATCCAAATGAAATGTCTGGTGGTGAACAGCAAAGAACGGCGGTTGCGCGTGCATTAGCAAACAATCCAGAAATATTATTGGCAGATGAACCAACGGGCAGTTTAGACCCAGAAAACGCGATTTCTGTATTTGATTTGTTACTGGATTTGGTGCGCAAAAATAATATGTCTTTGTTATTTGTAACTCATGATATGAATTTGGCGAAACGGGCGGACAGAATTATTACTATCAAAGACGGGATTGTTAAATAATATAATACAAAGAAAGGAGAGAAAAAAATGAAACAAACGAAAATGGTGCAAACGTCACATAGTGCTGTGTACGGCATAGTCGGTATGTTGGGAATTTTATTATTTGGTGTAGCGATTGGTTTTATAATTAATGGTTCATCACGAATAAATACATCGTCAATGATGTCTGAAAAACAATGTCAAGATTTATCAAACAGAATTATAAATGCGGCAGATAATAATAATCCAGAATTATTACAACAATTAAATGAAATTTTTTCCGAAAATTGTAATAACAGAAGATTCGAAAAAAAACATATTAAACCTGTTGTTAAACAAGTTCAACCACAACAGGATATAGATGTTTGTAAACGTATAGAAAGTGCCTGGCTGAACAGATTAACTGAATTACAAAATGGTGCCGTGGATAATGATTCTCAGTTTCATGTAAATCGTGCAAAAATTTTTGCTAATTTGGCGGACAGGGGGTGTAAAGAAAATGCACAAGCGTACAAAGAATTAGCAAAAAAAGATTTAGAAATTGCGCGTGCTTTGAATAACGATAGATTAGATGACAGACGTGAAGCAACAGAAATGGTTGAAACTTATAAAAGATTACAAATGCAGACTGAGGCCGCAAAAATGATAGAAAAAGCAAAAAAGTTGACTAATCCTGCAATTGATTTTATAATACAATTGGAAAAGATAATAGAGGAATAGGGGAACAACATGAAAAATATGAAAGATATGGTCAATACAAATAAAACCAGACGTTCGCATTTGTGGATGTGGTTTGTTATTGTGTTTGTGTTTGGTGTGTGTGTTGGTTATGTAACTCATTATGTTATTGCTAATTGGAATAAATTATTTGTTGTTTGCCCAAATGAAAATAAACCGGAAATGTGTTGTCCAAATGGCAACAGGCCAGACGAAAACGGTTGTTGTGATGGCGAAGTTTATACCGATGCTGGCAGTGGTTGGATGGTTTGTTGTCCCGAAGGTGATGACAGTTGTTTTCCACCAATTAAATGGTAGGCTTTTGTAATTATAAAGTATGTCGTCGACTAAAGAATATCTGGATTTTGTTTTAGAGCAATTGTCAGATTTGTCTGATGTAGCGTATCGCGCCATGATGGGTGAGTATATTATTTATTATCGTGGAAAAATTATCGGTGGTGTTTATGATAATAGATTGTTGATTAAACCAACAAAATCTGCGTCAAAAATTATACCTGATATAAAAATGGAAATACCATACCCAAAAGGCAAACCAATGATTGTTGTGCAAGATATTGAAAATTCAGAATTATTGACGTGCTTGTTTAATGAAACCTATTCAGAATTGCCGTAAAGAAAGGCAAAAAATTATAAAGTAAGGAGATAAAAAATGAAAAAATTAGTGTATATATTATTTGTTGTTTTGATTATTTTTGGTGTGGTTTATTTTATTCGCAAAGGTAAATCAGAAGTAATAATCAGTAATAAGACATTGGTTGCGTATTTTAGTGCGACTGGTAATACTAAATCCGTTGCTGAAAAATTAGCAAAAGCAATTGATGCTGATTTGTTTGAAATTGTACCAGAGCAAATTTATACAGTTGATGATTTAAATTGGCGTAACGACAAAAGTCGTTCATCTGTTGAGATGTCTGACAAGAATTCACGTCCAAAAATTGTAACAAAAATTGAAAATTTTGCGCAATATAAATTTGTTTTTGTTGGTTTTCCAATTTGGTGGGGGTGCGAACCTGCAATTGTAAATACTTTCATAGACAGTTATAATTTTGATGGCAAAACGATAATTCCATTTGCTACATCGGGCAGTACCCCAAATACTGATGAAGCGGCTGCAAACATACAAGCGTTGGTACCAAGTGCAAAAGTTTTAACAGGTAAACGTTTTTCAATAGATGTATCTGAATCTGAATTAAAAATCTGGGCAGATGAGCAGATGTAAGTAAAGTTGTTTTAACAGAATAATGGAAAACTGTATTTTGAAATGCTGTAATTTTTTGATTAAAGTTGGTGAATTCAAATCATCTTGGTTGTAAGATAGTGGATCTAAAACCCCAAAATTAAAGGGCTGTTTAACAAGAAGTATAAAGTTTTAAGGTACCTTTAATTCAATATATTTTTTTATACTTTTATATTTTTTAATGATTTTTGACATTAATTCTCTAACTCCCGCGGATTTATTGAGTTATAGTGATTTTTATCACTGATATTTTATTGACAATATTTTGTTTTGAACGTAAAAATTAAAGGTACCTTTTTGCTTTAATGTTTATAAGGTGAATATAATCCGCAGAATTCTGGGAAAGGGGAAGAATATGTTTCATAATATAAAGTTATATTTATTCGGTATTGTTGCGTTTGTAATATCGGCAACATCATCATTTGGTGTTACAATTACGTATAATTTAAATGGTGAGCATTTACCGTCCGGTGAAACATCATATTCGGTCGAATCAAATAATAATAATAATAATGTTATTTTGTCAAACCCAATTAAAGACGATTTTATATTCGCTGGGTGGTGCAAAAGTGACGATTATAATAACGGTGAATGCAGTTCCAGAAAATGTGTGGTAGGACTTGAAAACAATGGTGTGTATTCTGTTCAATGGACGGTTCCATGTGATGGTGATACTTTAACAAACGACACGACGTATATTGCATTATGGAACGACATTGAGTGCCCAGAACCCAACCAAAATAATTCCGAAAATGCTATGGCATCCGTCCCAGTATTTAGTAATGGCTTTTGTGTATTAGCCGTAGAAAGTTTTTCAAATATGGCTTATATAAACACATGCGAAAATCCAGAACTTTGCGATTTAGCCAACCTTGGATTGAAAGTGATGTTATGTCGGGAAACGACACCTGGGAATTACACTGATTGCAGCCAAACATACAGAATTTGCGATATAAATGAACTATATTCGTTGTTTGAACGCGGTGGCAAAAGTATGGTTGACGTTTGGTGTGATTTATTAGGACTGGAAGATTGCAGTACATTATTTGCGCGTCATTTATCTGGGGTTACAGAATATACAGATGAATTGTTATCAGAAAACATGATAGATGTTTGCCAATTTTCTGGCACCTGTACAACACAATTAAGTGTTTTGGGTGTTCCGATGTGTATGATAACGGATATAAATGATGCAAGTGATCCGGCTTTGACCGTTATACATGAAAACGGTCCGTATTATATAAATTTGGTTACGGAAGAAGATTCAGAAAATCCAGCACCGTTGGTTAACGGTTCAACAAACGCAATAAGGATTATTACAACAAGCGGGACTTACAACGTTGTCGGAGAATCCCCACCAAGTAACGATTGATTTTACGATATTATAAATCAGAATATCTGTCCTGTTTGGATATTTGCTGAATATTGTAAAAAATATTTGAATAATTATCCCATATTTGCTAACATATGGCTTAAATCATCAAACAAGCAGAAAGGAAATATTATGTGTGGTATTTTTGGATATTGTGGTAATAGAAAGGCTTCTGAAATTTTAATTGAAGGTTTAAAACGTTTGGAATATCGCGGATATGATTCAAGTGGTATTTGTGTGGGAACAGGACAAGAGTTTTCTGTGTTTAAACGTGTTGGAAAAATAAAAGTTTTGGCTGATTCTTTGCCAGAATCACCGTTTGGGCATAATGGTATTGCTCATACACGATGGGCAACCCATGGTGGTGTAACAGAAGCGAATGCTCATCCGCATACGGATTGCAGTAAAAAAATCGCGATTGTACATAATGGAATTATTGAAAATTATCAATCTTTAAAAGAAAAATTGATAGAAAAGGGTCATAAATTTACTTCGGAAACGGATTCAGAGGTAATTGCTCATTTAATAGAAGAAGTCTTTACAGGTGATTTGACCAAGGCTGTAAAGCAAGTTTTGCCTATGTTAAAGGGGACATACGGTTTAATTGTGATGCATACAGATTGTCCAGATATTTTGGTTGGGGCAAGAAATGGTTCGCCTTTGATTTTAGGTATCGGGAATAATGAAATGTTTTTGGCATCTGATGTCAATGCGATGGTTGCTTATACCAAGCAAGTGGTTTATTTGAATGACAAAGAAATAGTTACTGTTACGCCAACTGGTTTTACAACAAGTGATGTTCAAGATAATATGATTCAAAAAGATATTACGACTATACAGATGGACGGGGAATCTTTTGATAAACAAGGGTATGATCATTTTATGATGAAAGAAATTGCCGAACAATCTGATGCTATTAAACGGGGTATGGTTGGACGATTAAATTTTGACGAGGCTATGGGGCATTTGGGCGGTCTGAATATGACAAATGCTGAATTATTGGATATAGAACATATTGTCTTGGTTGCTGCTGGTACGTCATCTTATGCTGGTATGGTTGCTAGTTATTTGATTGAAGAATTAGCCCGTATTCCTGCACGTGTAGAATTGGCAAGCGAGTTGCGTTATAAAAATATTATTGTTCAGAAAAATACATTATATTTTGTAATTTCACAATCGGGGGAAACTGCTGATACTTTGTTCGCTTTGCGTGAATTGCAACGTAAAGGGGCGCATGTGTTGGGAATTTGTAATGCTGTTGGTTCAACAATAGCACGTGAAACTGATGGTGGTGTGTATATTCATTCTGGACCAGAAATATCAGTTGCATCAACCAAGGCATTTACTTCACAGTTAACAGCGTTGTACATATTTACTTTGTTGATGGCAAGAATTCGTCATCTTTCTTTTGAACAAGGGAAAGAGTTTATCAGCGCATTTAATGCTTTGCCAGCATTGATTGATGAAATTGTAGCGACAGATAGCAAAATTGAACGAATTGCGGATAAATATTATAAATCTCAGAATTTTATGTTTATGGGACGTGGAATTAATTATCCAGTGGCTATGGAAGGTGCTTTGAAATTAAAAGAGATTTCTTATATTCATGCAGAGGGGTTTGGTGCAGGCGAATTAAAGCATGGTCCAATTGCATTGATTAATGAACAAACGCCTTCATTATTTTTGGTGCCAGACGATGCTTTGCGGGATAAAAATATATCAAATATGAAAGAAGTAAAAGCGCGTGGTGGCAAGATTATCGCTGTATGCACACAGGGTGATGATGAAGTCAAGGCAATTGCAGATGATGTAATAGAAGTACCTAAGATTATGCAATGTTTTTATCCATTTTTATTAGTTGTGCCTTTGCAGTTGTTTGCGTATCATTGTGCTGTCAAATTGGGTAGAGATGTTGATCAACCAAGAAACTTGGCAAAATCTGTAACTGTGGAATAGGGTAATCCAAGAAAATTTACAAAGAAATATAGATAAACCAAACAAACTGCGTCACAGCAAAAACAAAAACCGACCATAAAGGTCGGTTTGTGTTTTTGGTGGGAGTATGCTTGCATTAATCGAGCAGAAAACAAACAACTATTCGCTAAACTTATGCACAATGTCAAAATGTATAAAGCAAAATGGTTATGATTTCACCAGTGGGTGAAATTGAATAAAAGTTGAATTTATGGTATAATTTGTTTCGCGAGAGGATTTTTGTATGAATATCGGCAGAAAAATCATAATTATGGGTGGGTCTTGTTCAGGCAAATCAACAATGGCGCAGAATTTAGGTGAAAAATTTAATTTGCCTATTGTTTATTTGGACTTATATGACCCATATGCAGTGCCAGCAGGTAAAGAGCGCGACAAAAGAAAACAAAAAATAAATCAAGTTATCCAAGATACTGTTAAAAAAGACAGTTGGATAATCGAAGGTATATATGAATGGTATGCATTTGAAGAACGATTAAATAGTGCAAATACCCTGATTTTACTATTATCACCAGCATATAAAAGACTTTGGTGCTATATAAAAACTTGCATTACAAAAATAAAAAGACATGGTCGCCAAGGTTTTTCTGCAAAAAATTTTCGATGGGACCATGTTTGGTATATGGTGCGAAAAAAAGATGCACCGTATGATTTGATTAACCAAGCGATCCAAAAACATTCTAATTTACAGGTTGTGAAATTAAAATCGCACAAAGAAGCGAATAAATTTTTAAAATCGGTGCAATTAAAAGGATAACAAATGAAAACACCAAAAGTTTCTGTCATATTACCATGTTATAATGTTGCCAAGTTTATGGAACCTATGTTTACATCCTTGCGTAATCAGACAATAAAGGATATTGAAATAATTTGTGTAGATGATAAATCAACAGATGATACGATTAAAAAAATTCGTGATTTTATAAAATCTGATAATCGCATTCGTTTGTATAAACTTAATAAAAATACTGGTGCATCACATGCAAGGAATTACGGATTAAAAAAATCCAACGGAAAATATGTATGTTTTCTGGATCCTGATGATTATATCGATAATGATTTTATTGAAAAATTATACAAAAGCATAACAAAAACCAAATCTGATGTTGTGAAGGCGAGATTTAAGGTCGGTGATAAATACTGGAAAACACACGAATTGGTAAAAGAAAATTATTTATGTTTTAGTTCAGAACATTGTTCCGCGATGTATAATAAAAAATTTTTACTGGAAAATAATATATTATATCCCGAAGATGTTATTACGGGCGAAGATGCGTTTTTTCTGTCAAACCTTGTATTGCATACCAATAAAATTATAACCATAGATAATGCTGATTACCATTATGTTCGGCGCGAAGGTTCGTTGGATGCAAAAAAATTATCGCACAAAATGGTGTTGGCCAGAATTAAGATGTTAGATTACAAGTTGCAAATGTTAAGAGAGCACGAATTTGATACCTATATTGATAAAATTATTTTTATACAACGACATATTTTGAATCATTTTTGTTATGCCGTTGACCCAAAACGCATATCAGAATCAGATAAAAATTTACTGGTTAAATGGTTTATAAACAATCGAAAAAGTTTTATAGCATGATATTATGCTATTTTTTGAATCAAACCGCCTTGGTGAATTCGAACGGAGCAAAGTATTTGGAAATCTAGGATGTTCGAAGATTGATAAAAATTAGTGTTTTCTAGATACGCTTTCTTCGAACCTATGCAAATATTGGAAATCTAAAAGAAAACCGCACTTTTGAAGTGTGGTGTATCTTTTGGTGTTGAAATTTTATTTGATGAATATTTGGAGTGGGTGGATTGGCTCGTGTGGCACGTTGTGCCTACTGCGCCGCATTCGTAATGTGTTTGCTACATGTTATTTGCAAACACAAACTCATAGACGAACCAAACAAACTTCGTTTGTATCGCCGAATACCATAAACCACATCACAGCAAAAACAAAAACCGACCATAAAGGTCGGTTTGTGTTTTTGGTGGGAGTGGGTGGATTCGAACCACCTCAGTCGTAAGACAACAGATTTACAGTCTGCCCCGGCTCTCCAACTCCGGCGCACGCCCAAAACTATATCACCAGCCCGCCTTCGCCGATAATCTTGTGCAACATTTCTGAATTGTATTTGTTGCTACGGCGTGGCACTAGATTTTCAGCCCTTGCTGGCGCTACGGTGAAAATCCGTGGTGCGAGCAGCGGGAATCGAACCCGCATTTCAAGCTTGGAAGGCTTGCATTCTAGCCCTTGAACTATGCTCGCCTTTGTTTTCAAGGCTTTGTGATTATATCTTATTTTTTTATAAACGCAAGCATTTATTCTGTTATTTCTATACTATCTATGTTTTCACGTGAAATGCTTTCCAATTTTACGGGTTCAAAGTCTGGATTTGATATCGTTTCGTTTTCGTCCGAGGCATAAATTTGAATTGGTTCGGATGTTTGTTGTGTTTCTGTTTGTTCAGAATCATAATAGTTTGCACCTATGGTTTTGGTTTTATATACTGTTTTTTTACGAAGGTTTTCAGGGATGTTTATATAATCGCCTGGATTTATGCCATGTGTCGATATTGGTTGTTCGGGAATAGGTGTTAAATCTGGCGAAGGCATATTATAAAGTGGTTTTAAGAAATTTGTTTGGGCTTCTTTTAATACATTCGGTGTTTCAGAACCGTTCAATACCATTATACGCAAAGCATGTTCTGATTGTCCTGATGGTTGTAAACGGAATACACCAGTTGAACCGACATAGCCACTGGGGTCTAGTAAATAACTCGTTTCTGATTTATCAGAAAACAGCATGCTTAATGCCAAATTGGTCGCATCATACCCAAACGCAGCCAGATAATCAGGTTTATTTCCAGATATATTGCTGTAAATCATATTAAAGTCTTCCGATATTTCTGGTAATGCGACATATTTTGCGCCATTCATAGCAAAATCGGTTGCGATATCAGCGTTTTGCCAAAGTGCTGTGCCGTATAATGCAATATCACGACTATTAATTCCATAGTATCGCAAGAATGAAATTAATGCCTTGGAATCTTCACCGTTTCCTAAAAATAAAATCGCGCTATACGGCAGTTTTCCTGTGGTTTCTGTTCTTGATATTTTTTCCAATTGTCTTATTAAACTGCCACGTGTTTCCCCGGATATATTTTCTTTGGTTAAAATATCAGATAATATTTCACGTGCGCGTGTGTTTACAGCCTTTCTTGTGTTATATAATGCCGCACGAGATGAAACATCTTTGATAGAATCCGAGTTACCAGAATCATAATAATACAAACCAATTATATTAACATTGTATAAATCAGATATTTGATTTGCTAATGATGCCATTAATTGTCCAGATTTATCGTTTGGTGCAAATACAATTATATCTTGTTTATTGTCGGCTTGAATTTGTTGAATTATTGCTTCGATACTTTGACTGGGAACCAAATTCATCGTCATGACCCCATCACCCAAAGCCGTAACATCAGATGTAAAAGACAAAACAGGCAACCGATTCGATTTTATTTCATGTAATGTTTTTACATCGTCTGCGAATAATGGACCAATAATTACATCTGGATTTGTTGAAACGACGTTTTGCAATATTGTGTTACGCTTCATTTTGTCGCCAGATAAATCATAGAAAGAAATCTTTATATTATTTTTCGGTTTTTGTAAAAAAGCGGCTTCAACAGATGTTTTTATTGTGTTTCCAGATGTTTTTGATTCTCCATTTAAGGGTAATAATACCGCGATATTCGCGTTTTCACGCCCCCCGTCATCAGAGCCGTACAAAGATGTTGATTGCATATAGGCATTACGAACATCTTGGGGAACAGAAATTTGTTGTTCGTCATAATCAGCAGACCAATGCCCAGATTGGTGTCCAACGCATCCAGCCAATATAATCGAAATCCCGACAAAAAGTAAAAATTTATTCATATACATTGAAAAAACCATTTTTTATATGATATTATTTTACTATAAAAGGATTCAAAATGCAATCAGGGCTTTACATAGTTGGAACACCAATTGGAAATTTATCTGATATGTCGCCACGTGCGATAGATGTATTAAAAAACGTTGATTTAATAGCGGCAGAAGATACGCGTGTTTTTGCTAAATTAGCAAAACATTTTAATATAAAAACCAAAGTTATATCGTGTCATGAACATAATGAACAAAGTGTCGTTGATTCTTTGGTTGAAAAAATTCAAAATGGCGTGGCAATCGCAACGGTCAGTGATGCTGGTATGCCTGGAATAAGTGATCCGGGTTTTCGATTGGTGCGTGCTGCGCGTACTGCTGGTGTACCTGTGTTTGTTGTCCCTGGACCAACAGCGGTTATATCTGCGTTGGTTTTATCTGGTTTTCCAACCGATAGATTCACTTTTTGTGGTTTTTTTGATGCTAAAAAAGTGCATGAAGATAATAAAATTCGTCATACAATTGTTTATTATGAAAGTCCAAATCGTATTATGGATACGGTTAAAGTGTTGGCTTCTGTTATGCCTGAACGTCAAATTGCAATTGTTCGCGAGATAACCAAAATTTATGAAGAAACAATTATTGGATATCCGGCAGATTTATTGGATATAGAACCACCACGTGGTGAAATTGTTATTGTTGTTGCGCCTGCGCCTGATAAAAAAATGTCTGATAAAGAAATCAGTGATATTGTAAATGATATTGTTGCTAAATCTACTAAATCAGCCGCAGTTGATTTAGCAAAACGCGCTGGTATATCAAAAAAAGAGGCTTATAAAAAATTGGTGAACAAAGAATGATAAAATTTGTCGGATCTTTTGAAACAGTAAAATCTTTGCCGAATACCGCATTTGCGGAATACGCTTTTGTTGGTCGTAGTAATGTTGGAAAATCTTCGTTGATAAATGCTGTTGTGTCTGAAAATATAGCGAGAACTTCCAATACCCCAGGTAGAACCCAAAGTTTGAATTTATTTAATGTTGATAATCGGGTTATGATTGTTGATTTACCAGGATATGGTTATGCGCGTGTATCTAAATCTGATGCTTTGCGCTGGGTGCAGAGATTAGAAGAATATTTATTAAATCGTTCACAATTACGCCGTTTGTTTATATTGATTGATTCAAGAATAGGCGCAAAAGATTCTGATTTAGATTTAATGGATTTTTGTGATAAAAACGGCATTTGTTATCAAATTATTTATACCAAAAAAGATAAAAAAGTACGTGAAAAATCTCAATTACAATTATCACACGAAAATCATCCTGCTATGATGGAACAAATATTTGAAACGTCTGCTGAAAAGAAACAGGGTTTAAAAGAATTAAAGGATATTATTGGTGTTAAATAATAATATTTTTAATGTTTCTAATCCAAAATACATTCTGGATGCTTTGTGGAATATGATTCAGCCATACAGTCAGAATTTTTCTGATGTGTTGATTTTTTTACCCAGTAGACGTGCTGTGCGTGGCGTGGAACGTATGATTGTTGATAAAATAGGGCATGCTGTTATTTTACCAAATTTGGTACCACTTGGTACGGGTACAGAAAATGATGAATATGAAGAATTTATACCAGATACTGTTTCTAATCAAGAACGTGTTATTATTTTATCTAAGTTATTATCGGCAGATGCAAATATAAAAAATATTGCAACTGCGTTGCCCATAGCACATGATTTTATCCGTATGCAAGATTATTTAGAAAATGAAGGTATAAATATTTGTGATATAAATTGGTCTGACTTAATAGACGGTAAATATGCAGAACATTTTCAGAATAAAGCACGAATATTAGATATTTTAAAGCAACTGTCAAACGATAAATTGACGGTCAGTGCGAAACGTAATTTGGATATTCGGGCGTGGAAAAATTGTTTGGATAAATATAAATTGGTTATAGTGTGTGGGTCAACTGCATCTGTACCGGCAACTGCTGATTTAATGATGGAAATTGCAAAGTGTAATAATGGTAAAATAATTTTATCTGGCAGGATATCTGGTGTATACGACGATTTTTTATTGGATACAAATCCGTATAATGCGGAATATAAATTTTTACAAAAACTTGGCTTATCAATCGATGATGTTCAAACAATAGATGTTGGTGATAGCAGTTGTATGGACGTTATGAATATTGCTTTTGGCAATTCTGGTAAGCGTATTGAAAACAAATTAGATAATTGTACATTAATAGAATGTGATTGCGAAAGCGAAGAAGCGCGCACTGTTGCATATATTGCAAAATGTGCTGTATCTGAAAATAAATCTGTTTTGGTTATTACCCCAGATGCGGCAGCAAATCAGCGGATAAAATCAGAAATGATGAAATTAAATATCAACGTAGATTTTTCGTCTGGTGTTTCTGGAAATATGACTAATGTTGGACGTGCAATATTAAATTTATTTGATTTTTGGATTGAAAATAATCAATCAGAATATGAAAAATTATATGCTGAATCTGGATATAATATTTTTGATATGTTGGTAAATTTTGTTGATAACAGTGATAAATCTGTATTTGCACCGGCATTTGATATAGATAAAGAAGAAGATATCCCAATTTGGATGGCGATAAAGAATATGTCATCTGTTTTGTGTGCAAATAACATTGTTTTAAATATTCATGATGCGCGCGCGTTTATTGCAGATGCAATCGGTTCTGTGTCAATTAGATTAAAAGTTCCAGATGATTGTCATGTGTGTGTTTTGGGAACAATCGAATCACGTATGCAAAGTGCCGATGTTGTTGTTTTAACAGGATTAAACGATGGTATGTTTCCATCTGTTGGATATCAAAATGCTTGGTTGCCACGTATTATTTCAGACAAAATAGGATTACCATCACCAAATCGAAAGGTGTCTTTGATGGCTTTGGATTTTATGAATCTATCTTGTAATGATGAAGTATATTGGCTGCGCAGCAAGCAATCAGGGGGCGTATTGACGACGGAATCCAGGTTTTTATCGCGTGTAGGTGTTACAATTGGTAACATAAATCAAGGCACAGATGTTTTAAAATCTGTTCGTAAAAATGATGATGTTGAATTAAATCTACTGGATTATTCTGCACCGGTTCCACCAATTGATAAATCTGATATCTATGTAACAGAGATAGAATTATTGATACATAATCCGTACGCTTTTTATGCCAAACATATTTTAAAATTACGTCCAAATGATGATTATTGGGTTTTGCCGGATGCGCGTAATTTTGGTAATTTAGTCCATGAAACCATAGAACACGCCAAGACATATGATGCAGAAGTTTTGATTCGTGAAATGGATTTACGTGCCAAACAAATTTTAAATGATGATTCTGTGTTATTTTATTTTTGGCACAAACGTTTTTGTGAAATAGCACCTTTTATTGAAAGATATTTAAAATCTGGCGGTTATAAAGAAATTGCAGGTAATGTACAAATTGCTAGTCGTAATGTGCGAGCGCGTGCAGATATGATTTATGACGATATTGTTATGGATATAAAAACCGGCTCGGCGCCAACGCGTCAACAATTAATTGATGGAACAATGCCACAATTACCGTTGGAAGGATATATTTTGCAATCTGGTGGCTTTCCAATAAAAATGAAAAATGTTTCAATTACACCAATTTTACAATTTCTTCAATTAAAAAACGGTGATTTAAAATTGATAGAATATTCTGAATCTGTAGCACAAGAAATGATTGATAATACTGTACAGAAAGTCAAAGAATTATTTGGGCAATACAGCGGAAAAACTGTTGCAGAATATAAATATCGTGAATCTGTGGGCGATAAATACCACGAGTGGGACGATTTAGCACGAATTCACGATTAACTTTTTACTTCAAGCATTAAACCACAGTGGTCTGTTGGTTTATCGGCAAGACGTGGATTTATGTCTATTTCACAATTTTTAATCAATTTAATTGCTGTTTTGTTGCATAGAAAATAATCCAAACGTAATCCCTGTTTATTGCCAACAGTATCACGGCCACGATAACCATACCAAGTATAATCAGTGTCTGTTGGATGAAAATAACGCCATGTATCTATCCATCCAAAATTCAACCATTGTTGCATAATATCGCGTGCATCAGGGGCAGAAATAGATGAACCAATATAATTTTTTGGATTCCATATATCTTGGTCAGTAATTGCAATATTAAAATCCCCACCAATTATAACTGGTTCTTCTGAATCGAGATATTTTGAAATATAGTTTGTAAATGCGTGCATCCATTCTAATTTATATTGAAATTTTGGTGATTCTATACAATCGCCATTTGGCATATATACATTTATAACCCGTATATGCCCGTCAATAACACACTCAAGAAAACGTGAATTAATATCTTTATAATTCGGTAGTCCCATAATTGAATCTTCGATGGAATATTTTGAAAAAGTTGCAACCCCATTCCAAGATTTTTGACCAAATACTTTTATGTTATATCCAAATTCGTCAAATAAATTGTGCGGAAAATTGGCGTTTTCTACTTTTAATTCTTGGACTAAAATCGTATCATATTCGCCAGTTTTTAATATATCCATAAAACTTTCAATATGTGCGCGAATAGAATTTATATTAAGTGTTAGTATTTTCATATTTGCAATCTTTATTTTGTAATATTATAATACACCTTGTCCAATATAAAAACAACAAGGATTTTATGTTATAAACATTTAAAGCAAACAGTAGTAAATGGTTTACAGGTGTTTTGTTTGTGATGTCTAAATAGACATAGTGTTTATGATTTATAAAAAAAGGACAAATAAAATGACAATGTATGATTTGTTAGAACAAAATATTAAGAAAAACGGAAATATGCTTTTTTTGGTACGTGAAAATATCACTTTTGGTGAATTACCAAAATATATAAAGGCGCGTGCTGCATCTTTGGCAGAAGCAGGGGTTAAAGCTGGTGATATTGTTGGTGTATTATCGCATAATTTGCCACAATTTATTTATAGTTTGTTTGCAATATGGTATTTGGGTGGAAAGGTTTTGTTGTTGGATACCAATTTGACACCAGAAGAATATGACAATATGACCAAATTGACAGATTGTAAAATGGTTGTTGCTGAAAAATCTTTCTTTTACAAAACAAAAAATTTCAAATTCTTTGATATTGAAACACAAGATAAAGAAGGTGTAGAAGTTAAACAATATAAATTGAAAGATGAAGATATTGCGACATTATCATTTACATCTGGTTCTACTGGAACACCAAAGATTGTTCCATTGACACATAAAAACTTGGTTTCTTGTTCCGAAGGTCTGGAAACATTAAGTATGTTTTTACGTCATGGTGAAACCATGTATGCATTTTTGCCATTATATCACGTTTTTGGTTTCGCGGTTGGTTTCTTGGCACCTATGCATTTTGGTATGAGTATTTTGTTACAGTCAACAATTAATCCAAATGCAATATTACAAGATTTTGCGACGTATAAGCCACAAATTATTCCGGCGGTTCCAAAATTGTTTGAAATTTTCCGTAAGAAAATTATTGATGGTATCAAGGCTAAGAAAAAGTGGTGGTTGGTATCGTTTATTATGAAGCGCCAAAAAACATTACGCATATTAGGATTGGGAAAATTGGTTGATAAAGTATTAAATCAAATTCGTGCTATATTCGGTGGTCGTGTGCGTTGTATGGTGGCTGGTGGTGCTGCGACTAAACCAGAGGTTGAAAATTTCTATAATAATCTTGGTATAGCGTTTGTTCAAGGTTATGGCATGACCGAAACTGTTGGGCCAATCTGCTGTTCTAAACCAGTAAAAAAACGTGTTCCGTTCGCTTTTGGTGCACCATTAGGAGGAAGTTGTTGTGAAATTCGCAATGCTGATGAAAACGGTATTGGTATGCTGTGGGTCCGTGGTGATCAAGTATTTGGTGGGTATTTGAATAACGAAGAAGCCAACAAAGAATGCTTTGATAAAAACGGATTTTTTTGTACAGGTGATTTGGTGTCTATTGACAAAAACGGTGAATATCATTTTGCCGGACGTAAAAAACAAGTGATTGTTTTGGATTCTGGTAAAAATGTTTATCCAGATGAATTGGAAGCCTTGTTTATGGAAATAAATGGTGTTAAAAATGTTGCTGTGTTTGAACACGAAATCAAAGGCAAAACTGTTGCATACGGCGTGTTTTCTGTTGAAGATGGTATGACAATGGAAAAATTGGCAAAAGAAGTTGCCGAAGCAAACAAGAAAGTTGCATCATATAAATGGGTTACTCATTTTGCTATGACAATGGATGATTTGCCTGTAACAAGTACTCAGAAAATCAAACATCATGTTGTACGTCAATGGTTAAAAGATGGAAAGTATACAAATAGACACGAATAATAAAAAAGGGTTGGCACAAAATGAATATGTATCAAAAATTGGAAAATGCGGCAAATCAATGGCCAGAAAATTTATTTTTGGTTCGTGAAGGCACCACGTATTCTCAATTTATTGCCCAGGTGCGTGCGCGTGCAGCGACTTTGCGTGATGCAGGTGTAAAGTCTGGCGATATAGTTGGTGTGTTATCTCATAATTTGCCACAATTTCCATTAACTTTGTTTGCGATATGGTATTTAGGCGGCATAGTTTTAATGTTAGACACTAATCTAACACCGTTTGAATACGATAATATGGCAGAAATAGCTGGATGCAAATTCGTTTGTGCTGAACCTTCGTTTTTTTATAAAACGGATAAATTTACTTTCTTTGACATAATAAAAAAAGATGGCGATATAGATTATGATTTGCGTGCACATCCTTCCGAATCTACTGATATTGCGTTAATGTCGTTTACATCTGGTTCTACTGGAACACCAAAGGTTGTGCCATTAACACACTTTAATTTGATAGAATGTGCAAATTCTTTGGAAGATATGTCTGAATATTATCATTCTGGTGATATAATGTATGGATTTTTGCCTTTGTACCATATATTTGGATTTTCAATTGGTATTTTGGCAACGATTCATTTTGGTGGCGGTTTGGTATTACAGCCTACGATTAATCCAAAATATATATTGGACGATTTTAAAAAATTCAAACCGCATGTTATTCCAGCTGTACCAAGAATTTGGGAATTGTTCCGTAATAAAATCATAGATAATATGAAAGTGCAAAAAAAGTGGCGTGTTGCTTCGTTTATTTTAAATAATCAAAAAACTTTGCAAGATATGGGGTTATCGTTCTTTGTTCGCAAAGTTCAAGAACCATTACTTGAAATATTTGGTGGTCGTGCAAGGTTATTGATTGCGGGGGGGGCTGCTACAAAACCAGAAGTTGAAAATTTCTATGAATCGTTGGGATTAGCGTTTATTCAGGGGTATGGTTTAACGGAAACAGTTGGACCGATCTGTATTTCAAAGCCAACAAGTAAAAGATTAGCGTATTCTGTGGGTGCGCCTACATCAAATAACGAATGTGAAATTCGTGATAAAGATGAAAACGGTGTTGGTGTTTTGTGGTTGCGTGGACATCAGGTTTTTGGTGGATATTTGAATAATCCAACTGTTAATTCAGAAGTATTTGATGACAAAGGATTCTTTAACACTGGCGATATGGTTTATATGGATAAAAACGGCGAATTACATTTTGCTGGTCGTAAAAAACAAGTAATCGTTTTGGATTCTGGTAAAAACGTTTATCCAGATGAATTAGAAGCTCTGTATATGAATATAGATGGCGTGAAAAATGTTGCTGTGTTTGAGCACAAGGTTAAAGACAAAACTGTTACATATGCAGTATTTCAAGTTACGCCTGATATGACAATGGAAAAGTTAGCAAAAGAGGTTGCCGAAGCAAACAAGAAAGTTGCTTCATACAAATGGGTTACACATTTTGCGATGACAACAGATGATTTGCCAGTAACTAGTACGCAAAAGGTTAAACATCACATTGTTCGTCAGAATTTGATTGATGGTCAATATCCTGATAGAAAAGAGTAAAGCCAAAGGCCGGCGCTTGCCGGTTTTTGTTTTGCGTGGGTTATTTCCCTAAACACAATTTTGAAAATGTTGCATCGGCGATTTCGCTGGTTGTTATTATGCCAAGGATTTTGCCTATTGCATCACTTGCTCTGCGGACATGTTCGGCAAATATATCATAATTATTTTCTGATTTTGTAATTGCATTATTTAATTCGTTTATCGCATCAAGTAACAATTCGTGTGTTCTTTCGTTTATTGCAACACGCGATTCAGCACCCCCCATTAATGTATGCATTTTGTCTCGGATTGTTGCCATCAATTTATCAAAACCGTCATTTGTTTTGGCGGATGTATAAATCACGTTTTTTAAATTTCTGGTTTTCAATAAATCAGATTTATTTATAACCGTAATTTCATCGTTATTTATTTCAGTTGGAATATCACTATAAACATGAATTATTAAATCTGCGGTTTTAATTTCGTTATATGTGCGTTCAATACCGATTTTTTCAATTGTATCATTTGATTCCCGAATTCCTGCTGTATCGGACAGATTGACCAGGTATCCATCAATGTCAATTTGTTGGGAAACTACATCACGTGTTGTGCCGGCTATATCAGAAACTATTGCACGATTTGAACCAACCAATTTATTGAAAATTGACGATTTACCGACATTTGTTTCACCAACCAATACAATATTAAAACCATTACGCAAAGCACGTGTCCCACGATATCCAGCAATCGCATCTTGTAATTCGTTCAATAAAATCTTGGTTTTATCTTTGATTTTTATATCTATGTTTTTGGGCAGGTCATCTTCGTCATAATCCAATATAGCCGCTGCATACGCAGATATTTCAATCATCTGATTTCGCCAATTATTATATATTTTTGAATCATGCCCAGTGAAAGATTTAAGGGCAGATTGACGTTGTTTATCTGTTTGTGCATCCAGCAGGGCAATTAAACCGTCCGCATCAGTTAAATCCATTTTGTTGTTGAAAAATGCACGTTTAGAAAACTCACCACATTCCGCCATACGACAATTGTGGGCGCGTAGAAATTCAAAGATTTTATTTATGACCGCTGGTGCGCCATGTGAATGTATTTCAATAACGTCTTCGCCGGTGAAAGAGTGGGGCGCACCAAAATAAATCGCAATACATTGGTCAATTAAATCGCCGCTATCATCTTTTAGATTTGTATAATAAGCATGTCGCGGTGTATGTGCGTTTTTATTTATAATGCGTTCAAACAGTGCAATCAAATTTGAACCGCTGATTCTTATAACCGCAACACCGGCTTTGCCATGTCCAGAAGACAGCGCAAAAATATTTTCACAATTATTCATTATTTATTACCACTTATTTCTTTTAATGCAATCGGGACAAGTTGTGCGACGTCAAGTTTTGGATTATTTGATACCAATTTTTGTGCCATGTCAATAATGTCCATACGGCGGTATCCCAATGATTCCAATGCAGATAATAAATCGGGCAATACACCATCATTGACCGTTCCAAAATCAAAACTGCCACCGCCCATTTTATTCTTTAATTCAACGATGATTTTTTCTGCAACCTTTTTGCCAACACCTGGTGCAGTGGCAATTGTTTTTGCGTCCCCAGTCGCAATTGCAGACATCAATGTTTCTGTTTTAATTGTTGACATAATAGCCAATGCAACCTTTGGTCCAACACCAGATACAGTTGTTAATTGATTAAATAAATTTTGGGCAGTCATAGTTGAAAAACCAAATAACCGAATCGAATCTTCGCGGACAATCGTTTCTATCCACAAAGAAATAGTTGCCTTTGGTGTCAGGTATTCCGGTGTATAGACCTTGTATCCGACACCCCCGGTCATTAAAATAACGTATCCATCACCAATATAATCAATTATGCCTTGCAATTTGCCAATCATTTGTTATCCTTTTAGGGTAATTTTAATCTAAAATAATCAAAAGGTCAAATATGAGTGGACACAGTAA
Organism: Alphaproteobacteria bacterium UBA1185; assembly: GCA_002310415.1. Taxonomy (GTDB): domain Bacteria; phylum Pseudomonadota; class Alphaproteobacteria; order Rs-D84; family Rs-D84; genus Enterousia. The sequence goes on from DBYN01000006.1 coordinate 160,666, forward strand.
ATGGCACAACATCCAACATAAAAAGGGATTAGTTGATGCAGCACGTAGCGGTTTGTTTACAAAATTGGCACGTGAAATAACTATGGCGGCAAAATTGGGGGATAAAAACCCAGATAACAATCCAAGATTGCGGTTGGCAATTTTACAGGCCCGTAAAAATTCTATGCCGAACGATAATATTAAGCGTGCAATTGAAAAGGCATCTGGTACAAATACAGACAATTTTGTTGCGGTAAGATACGAAGGATACGGACCAAATGCGGTTCCTGTGATAGTAGAAGCATTGACTGATAATCCGCGTAGAACTGTACCAGAAGTGCGTAATATATTCGCCAAAAATGGTGGTAACATGGGGGAAGAGGGTTCTGTTGTGTTTATGTTCTCTCACGTTGGACAAATTATGTATCCGGCTTCTATTGGTAAAACCGAAGATGAAATGATGGAATTGGTTATGGAGGTTGATGCAGATAATCTTGAATCATCCGAAGAAGGTTTTATCATAACAACAAAACCAGATAACTTTATGAATATTCAAAAGGCGTTATCTGATAAATTGGGTGAACCAGAAAATGCTGAATTAACCTGGATACCAAATATGCCGATGGATTTAGATGATGAAGCATATGCAAAACTTGAAAAGTTGGTGGATGCTTTGGATGACAATGATGATGTTCAGAAGGTATTTACTGCTGCGGCATAAAAATTAATGTTTTGTGTAATGATACACCACCCAATTGGGTGGTTTTTATTTATATGAATGCATTAAATATGATATAATTTATGCAAAGAAAGGATTTGTATAATGGCAAGAAAATTATTTTTTTGCGTTTTGATGTTTGTATTTTGTGGCACTGTGAATGCTTTTGCGAATAATGATGAATTAATAAATCGGGCGCAAGAATTATTAGAGGCTACGCGTATAACATGTTCTGGTATTTCAAACGAGATAAGCAAAATTTCCAATATATCAAAGGCTAATACCGCGGTAACTGCTGTTGGAACTGTCGCATCAACTGGTGCTTTGGCGGTTGGTATTAAAAAATCTCAGGAAGAGCAAGAAATAGAAAAATTAATTAATGAAATATGTAAAAAAGGTGGTTGTACCGCTGAAGGCGTTGAAAAAATGTCAAATAAAGATTTTTTTGAAAATGTCATTGTAAAATTACCCAGATTATACGAATTACAAAAAAAGATAGATAAATCAAAAACATTAGGGAATTGGCGGACTGGATTGATGGCGGGAACGATTGGAACAAATTTGGCATCTGCGATAATGTCCGGATTAAATATAAATCAATCTGATTTGGTGCAACATATATCTGCGTGTAATGCGATGGTGGAAAGTATGCAGGACATAGAAATGGAACTGAGAAAAGTAGGTGTTGATTCAAGTCAAATGCAATTGATGAAAAAGGTTAATAATGTTCGGACGTGGTGCAATAAAATAGATGTCAAAGAAATAGAAAAAATAGAAAATCGAATGAAAGGTGTGCTGGGAACGTCTGTGGTCGGTGGTGTTATTGGTATAGTTGGTGTTGGAACTAGTGCGGCTGCGAATAGTGATAAATACATGGCAATAGAAAATAAAGTTAGATTAACAGAACAGGAAAAGAAAAAGGAACATGCGTTAAATACAACGGCAAACGTAATGGCTGGTGCGAATATCGCAACTGGTGCAGTGGAAACAGGATTAAATATATCACTTATAATATTAATAAAAAAATTAATCCAACAAGCAGAACGTTGTGAGGAAAATTTAAAATGAAAATCTTTGGGTACGTGATGGTTGTATGGAGAATATCATGCTGTGTTTTTGAAAGGTATTACAAGAAAATTTGAGTTTGGATATGAATAGAACTAAATAATTCTTAACAAGATAATCTGGATAGAATGCCTAAATTTTAATATAAAGTGATGTGATATATATATAAACCGGCAAGATTGCCGGTTTTTTTATAATGTTTTTATTGATTTGCAGGTTTTTGATTTGCGGCCGCATTTTGTCTTTGTTCATACAATGCTGCAAAATCAACAGGTTGCATTGTAAATGCTGGAAAACCCGATTCCGCTGTCAATCTTGTTACCAATGCACGAACGGCTGGGAACAATAATGTCGGTACATCTATTAATAACGTCTTCTTTTTTGTTTCTTCGTCTTTTTCTTCATATTGGACAATCCCGGTATACGTAGATTCAATCAAAAACATTGTTTTATCATCTTTTTCCAATTTAGAATGGACTTTGGTAATCAAATCAACCATAAACAGATTATTTTCAGAACCTTTGATATTTATGTCAATGTTGATTTCTAATTTTGCCTGACCGTTGTCTTGTTTAAAGAATAATTCTGGTACATTTGGGCTTTCGAATGAGATATCTTTCAAGAATTGTGAAATAATATTAAACTTTGGCATGTATTGCTCCTTTTTTTATCCTCGGTTTTATGATAATATAGCATTAAGGAATTGTTTTTACAAGGGGGGATAATTAAAAATGTCATTATTTTCAAAATTTATGCGTTTGTTGGGTTTGTATATGTTCGTTGGGCTTATTGCAGCCTGCGATTTGTCATCACCAACCCATGTTGGTGACGATTCGCAAGTGCCTTCGAATTTGCGGGCTGTATCTTATTCGGCTTTGCCTGGGTGGCGCGCTGATGATGTGCGATATGCTTTACAGGCATTTCGTAATACCTGCAAAGCAAAGATTCAATACAAGGGGCAAGTTGTGCCAGATGCAGAATTGTTGCGTGAAAAATGTAATATGTTGCCAAGTTCTTCTGCGGATATAGCAACTGTGCGCGCTTGGTTTGAATCTAATTTCCAGCCTTATCAAGTTTATAATGAAAAGGGTGGTAAAACCGGTACATATACAGGTTATTATTCGCCAGTTATAAATGGGTGTCGTCAAAAGACTGCTGTTTGTAATGAACCAATAATGGGGGTGCCAATTGACGGTTCATCTTACAAGGGTGTATCAAAGCGTGATATTGTAAACAAAAGAATAGGGCGTATTTTATATTGGGCAAATATTGTTGATGTTCAAAATCTTCAAATCCAAGGCAGTGGTATGTTAAAATTGGACGATGGTAAAATGGTGAAATTAAACTTTGCTGCGGTTAATGATATGCCTTTTAAATCTATTGGAAAACAATTGCAAGACAAAGGTATAAAACCATCTGGTGGATATTCGGCTGATGCTGTGTGGACACATTTAAAACAAAATCCACAGTTAGCAAAAGAGGTAATTTATAACAATCCAAGATATGTTTATTTCTACGAATCTGGTCAGCATAGTGTAGTTGGAAAATTGGGAACTCCATTGTCAAAAATACGTAGTGTTGCGATGGATGATTCTCTGTATACGTTGGGTTTGCCTGTATATATTAATACTTCGCTTTCTGATGGGCGGTCTTTTAATCGGTTGATGATTGCGCAGGATACTGGTGGCGCAATCAAAGGTTGGATTCGTGCAGACATATTCTTTGGAAGTGGGGACGAAGCATACAAAGTTGCGCATGGTCAACATGCCCAAGGTCAAATGTTTATCTTAATGCCAAAAGAATACAGTTATGTCAAACCAAGATAAAAAAGCAAATCTTGTAATTCGTAAATCCAGACCACAAACGTTGGGTGCATCTTTTGGTGGGCTGTTAGATACTTTTGGTATTCGAGCATCTGATGCAGATTTGGCGAATAATTGGAAAAATATTGTTGGTGCAGAAATTGCGAATATTTCAAAAGTTGTTGCAGTTAAACAAAAACGCGATAAGAAAATAGATGTTGTTTTGCGTCCTATGTCACCTGCGTTTGTGCTGGAATTATCATACAAAGTTGATGAGTGTATTAAAAAACTAAATAAATATTATGGTCGAGATATTGTTTCGAAAATAACAATCAGGAAGTAAAATGAAACGCATTTTGGGTATAGATCCAGGACTTTTGCATACAGGTTGGGCAATCATAGATGTTATTGGGAATGGCCGCAAATATATTGCTAGTGGTGTTATTTTGCCACCAACAAAAATGGCTTTGGCTGAAAGATTAGCGTTTATATTTAACGGTGTGTCTGAATTGTGTGAGAATTTTCAACCAAATGAATGTGGTATAGAAGTGATTTTTGTTAATAAAAATGGAAAAACTACTTTGTTGTTGGGGCATGCACGTGCAGCGGCAATTACTGCGGTGGCAGTTAAAAATATACCGGTGTTTGAATATGAGCCAAACAAAGTAAAAAAAGCATTAACTTCAATTGGACATGCAGACAAAGAACAAATTTATAAAATGTTATCTATTTTGTTGCCTGATGCACATCCAAAAACATCGGATGAAAGTGATGCTATTGCAATCGCATTAACGCATGCAAATACATCGCGATTTTAAGAATAAAAAATAATTCTTTTAATTTTTTATTTGTGGTATATTTTTACACAGGGTGTAAAGATGAGTAGAGATAAATATCTTGCAATTAATAAAAATGTAACTGGGTTTTCTTTCGCCAATTTGGGACTGTTTACTGGCTTTGCTAGCAGTATAGTTAATGCTGTTTATTCTTTGGTTATTTTGGGTATCTTTAAAGAGTTTTTTAACGAAGAAACGGCATCAGCGGCGGTTGGTGTATATGCGGCGGTTTATGCGCTTTTTGCGGTTTTTGTTGGTTTCTTTTCAACAGAAATTTTACGTTGGTTTACAAAAACAAGATTGCTTTATATAACAATGGTAACCTTGGGTTTATGTTATTGTATGATGAGTTTTTCTGTCAAGGCAGAAACATTCATTGTTTTGGATTATGTTGCCCAGACTGCTTTGACTTTGATAAGCGTGTTATTGCCATTATTTATTTCAGATTTTTCTAAGAACATAGGAATGGAAAAATTAAATGCTAGATTGCATTTGTGGGAAAATGTTGGTGCCATAGTTGCGCCTGTATTTGCGATGACTGCGGTTACATGGTTTGATGGTAATTATCGTGCGCCGTTTTTGGCTGCGGGAATAATTTATTTTTCTGGGTTGTTGTTTTTTAAACATTTTGGTATTGTCCAGCCCGATAAAAAATTAAAACATGTAAATATACACAAGACTATAAGGGCTTTGAAGATTACCGCGATTTCCTTTTTCAAAAAAGCCGGGATGTTGCGTGCATACGTTGTGAATTTCGGTTTTTATGCTTTGCGTTCTATGCGATTGCTTTATGTGCCGATTGTTGTCATAGAAAACGGTTTTTCAAATGAAACGCTGGGGGTTGTTTTGTCTGTGGGTATTTTACCTTACATAATAATAGAGATGTTTATTGGTAAATTGATGAAAAGATATGGGGTGCGTTTGTGGTTAACTTTGGGATTTGTGTCATTTTCGGTTTTTTCGTTGTTTGCGACTTTTGTTACTGGATATAGTTTGTTGGTTATTTTTATATTGTGGCAAATATCTGGCGCTTTGATGGAATCAGCACATGATTTATTATTTTTTAATGATATGTCAAAACAAGATCAGGCAAAATATTATGGTGTTTTCAGAACAAGTGTGAATTTTCCAAGTGTTATAGCACCAATTTTGGGAACATTATGTATCACAGTTTTTGGTTCGACATCAGCCGTGTGGTTAATAACCGCTGTTGCGGGCATATTATCTACGATAGTTTTGTGGTCAAGACGTTAATATAAATAGGTCTTGCATTAAGGGGTTTTTGTTTGTATTATTTCCCAAAAGAAAAGGGGTAATTACATGGCAAAAAAAGAAGTTGAAAAAGACACAATCGTAGTAAAAAATCCTGCGTTGGAATCTGCTTTGGCACAAATTCAAAAACAATTCGGCAAAGAAGCTATCATGAAAATGGGTGATGGTTCTCAGCAAAATATAGAAGCGATATCATCTGGTTCTTTGGGGTTGGATATTGCGTTGGGTGTCGGCGGTTATCCGCGTGGGCGTATTGTTGAGATATATGGACCTGAATCTTCTGGTAAAACCACGTTGGCTTTGCATGCTGTGGCAGAAGCGCAAAAAAAGGGTGGCACATGTGCATATATTGATGCTGAAAATGCTTTGGATCCATCTTATGCCAGAAAACTTGGTGTCGATGTTGCTAATTTGATTATTTCCCAGCCAGATTCTGGTGAACAAGCATTGGAGATTGCAGATACTTTAATAAAATCTGGTGCAGTTGATGTCGTGGTTGTTGATTCTGTGGCTGCGCTGGTGCCAAAGGCCGAATTAGAAGGTAATATTGGCGATACCTATATGGGAACAACTGCTAGGCTGATGAGTCAGTCGTTAAAGAAATTGGCGGGTAGTGTTTCGCGTAGTAATACTTTGTTGATTTTCATAAATCAGATTCGTATGAAAATTGGTGTAATGTTCGGTAGCCCTGAAACAACGTCTGGTGGGAATGCATTAAAGTTCTATGCTTCTGTTCGTTTAGATATTCGTAGAACTGGTGCGATAAAAGATAAAGAAAATATTATTGGTAATGAAACTCGGGTAAAGGTTGTTAAAAACAAAGTTGCACCACCTTTTAGAACGGTAGATTTTAAAATTATGTACGGCGAAGGTATTTCCAGAATAAGCGAAATATTGGATATGGGTGTGAAATACAACTTTATTGAAAAGGCTGGCAGTTTTTATTCTTATAACAATGAACGTATCGGTCAAGGCGAAGCGAACGCGCGTCAATGGTTAAAAGATAACCCAGATGCACAAAAAGAATTACTGGATAAGATTATGGCCAAGGCAAATGGCATTGCAGAAGAAATGACAACTGGTCCGGGTGATGATTCTGATGCTGATATTGAAGGCGAATAATAAGTGTTTTGGGCGATGCGAAAGTGTCGCCTGAATTTTGAAAATAAGGAGCAAGTATGAATATAGCCAGATTTTTTGCGATGAGTGAAGTTGTATTACGTGGGCATATTTTAAATTGGTTTTGGCGTAGTCGTGAACATCGGCGCATTGTTCGCAGTAACGTTATTTCGAATGTGATACCAAAATATTTTAAACGATATTTGCCTGCGGCTGCTGCTGTCAAAGAACGCAAAGTTATAAACGATGACAAAGGCGAAAAAATATTTACAATGTGGTTACAAGGGGAAGATAAAGCACCTGCGATGGTAAAGGCTTGTTTTAAAAGTATAAGAAAACATTGTAAACAGGAATTGGTTGTATTGGATGAAAATACAATTTTTGATTATATTACTTTGCCACAAGAAATTATAGAAAAACGTAAACAGGGTAAAATCAAGCATGCACATTTTGCTGATATTTGTCGTGTTGAATTATTGTACGAACATGGTGGTATCTGGTTGGATTCAACTGATTTTGTTACTTCGCCAATTCCAAAGTGGATAATTGATGAAGATTTTTTTGTGTATATGGCTGGAAAAAACGTTGGCAGTCCATACAGTTTTATGCAAAATTGTTTTATTCGTGCGCGCAAAGGTGCTTATTTGCTAGATGCGTGGCGCGCGATGATTTTGGATTATTGGATGCACGAAAATCACAGTTTTGATTATTTTATGCATCAATTGTTGTTTAAAACTTTGGTTATGAATGATGAACGTGCAAAAAAATATTTTGCAAAAATGCCGCATGTTGACCAAGATCCAACACATGCTTTGTGGTGGACTTATCGAAATAGGCCGTTTGATAAAAAAACTTTTGACGATGTTACGTCTGGGGCTTTTTTTCAAAAGGTAACATATCGTGGTACTGAAAATCCAATTCCTGGTTCTTTTGAAGATGTTATGATAAATAAAATGTAGGAGATTTTATGCAGCCCAAAATATCAATTATTATACCGATGTATAATGTAGAAAAGTATCTGCGAAGATGTCTGGATTCTGTAAAAAATCAAACTTTTTCTGATTGGGTTGCAATTTGTGTCGACGATGGTTCGCTTGATAATTGTGGTAAAATCGCAGAAGAATATGCAAAAACAGATAAACGTTTTATTGTTATTCACAAAAAAAATGGTGGGTTGTCCGATGCCAGAAATGCGGGTATGCCGTATGCAAATGGTAAATATATAATGTTTTTAGATAGTGATGATTTTATTCATCCACAAACAATGGAAATTGCGTATAATTTGGCAGAAAAAAATAAATCAGATATTGTTTCTTTTACTTATGACAGATTTTATCGCCCACAATTGATGGTGCGACATGTGTTGCATTTGGATACTGATAATGTCGTACCGTTTGGTGTAAAAAAGAGATATGATATTGAAAAAATACAAACACGTACAACAAATGATATTTTTGAATATGCAACAGAACGGACTCATAACAAAACAAATCCAAATCGAAAATGGTTAATTAAACATTGTCAGGTTTGGAAAAATTTATATAAAAAATCTTTAATCAAAGATATTCCTTTTATCAAGGGGATTTTGTTTGAAGATTTTCCATGGTGGTCTGCTGTTATGCTGAAACGTCCGCGTACAACAGTTGTTCCTTTACCATTATATTATTATATACCGAATTTTGGTGGTATTGTATTAAGTGAAAAGCAATTAAGAATTATGCACAGTTTATGTGTGGGTATAAAAACTGCTTACAAATTATATAAACAAAAAGCAGATAAGATTCAAATGAAAAAATGGCAATCTTTATTTATGTGGTTTTTTGTAAATTGGGCTTTTCGCAAATTAAAATATTTGAAAAATGATACAGAAATACAATCTGCGCGTGATGAGTTTATTGAAATGAACAAGATTGGTGTATTTAATGATGTTCCAGATGAATGGTATGATTTGCGTGAAAAAATATACAAATTTATCGGTGATTATAAATGAAAATACATAGACCAAAAATATCAATAATAATACCGGTGTATAATACAGAAAAGTATTTATCCAGATGTTTGGATAGTTTATTGAATCAGACTTTTCAAGATTGGTGTGCTATTTGTATTGATGATGGTTCGACAGATAACAGCGCAAAGATTTTGGATAAATATACAAAAAATGATAATCGTTTTATTGTTATACATAAAAAAAATGCAGGTGTTTCATCCGCGCGTAATGATGGTGTAACGAAGGCAAATTCTGAATATGTTATGTTTTTGGATTCTGATGACTGTATTCATCCACAAACATTAGAAATAGCGTATAATACCGCGGTAAAAAATAATGTTGATATTGTTTCTTTTAAATATGATGCCAATTTATATAAAGATGCGTTAAATAGTGCAAATGTTGATGATTTGTTAAAAACACGCATAGTAATACGGTATGATTTGCAAAAAATACGATATAAACAAACAGATAGTCTAATAAAATTTGCGACAGAAAGAAATCATTCTTTTGGTCGATATAAAATACGGCACTGTTATCCTGTGGTGCATTTATATAAATTGGATTTGATTAAAGGTATTAAATTTAATACAAAAATAAAGGTTACAGAAGATTTTCCATTTTGGACATCTGTATTGTTGCGTAATCCGAAAAGCATTATTTTGAATATCCCTTTATATTTTTATATTCCAAATAAAACGTCTGCTTTGGGGGCTACAAATATCGAAAAGTTTTTTGATAATGTTTCGTTATCTATAATCGAATCGTTCAAAACCGTTTTAAAAAATGAACCGCAAAGTATGTGGGTTAAAATCTGGAAACGTGAATTTTTATGGCCGTTTATAATAACTTGTGTTCGTTCTGTACGCGCTATACAGGACAAACAGCGGGTTATAGAACGTTTAATAAAAATGAAAGAAATGAATATATTTGATAATCCGCCAACATTTCGTGCACGAAAGTATAAACATAGAATCGAAAAGATTATATCCCCGATTTCTTAAATCTTGTTGGAAGTTTAATAGTTCGTTTTATGCCGAACATGGCTGGTTTTCGTAGTGCATAAATTGGACGGCAATACGTTTGTAAAATACGTGCAATATGTATCCATTTTTCATTTGAAGGTTTTGTATTTGTAACCGCATTTATTGTTCCGTTTCCGCGTCTTTGTAAATGGTTTAACCAATCTTTACCGCGTTTTTTCGCTTTGTTTTCTAACATTTTCATATCAATTGCGCCAAAGTGTAAAAGATATAAATTTTTATCCAGGTGGAAATTATGGCGTTTTATACTGTGAAATCCGCTGCCCCAAAACACAGGTTTATTTATAACAACTGGTTTGGTATAACGCGTGGAAAGCAGGGCATATTCGCGTTGTTGTAATAAGGGTGCTTTTATATCCAACTGTTTTTCATAATTCAAATGTTGACCGATATCCAAGCCTAATCCAGATAATGTAGTGTTTATATATTTTTCAGATAAATATTCGGATAATGTTTTGTGTGTATTTGGGTCAACAATTAAAAATTCATCGCTGTCACAACCAATAACAATATCATAAGTTTTTAATAATATATGTGCCAATTCAGAAAGTTTATTTATTCTGTATTTATCGCCAGACGAACGGGACATTGGTACGTATGGCAATTTTGTTATATGTGCTTTGCCGGCATTTTCCGGTATTTTTTGGTCAAATCCATCTAGTAATATATACAGATTTTCTGTGCCAAAATTTTTTCCATAATAAGCAATCCAGCGCGACAAGAAAAATTCATCATCACGTGCCATTGTTATTGCTGCTATGCGTTTTTGTTTTTTCATAGACATATATTCCTTGGTTGTCTATAATACGAGTACATTATATATATAATTGAATGTTTTTGCAATAAGGGAAAAATATGAAAAAACCAAAAGTTGCGATTTTGTATATTGCTTTGGGCAGATACATTTGTTTTTGGAAAGATTTTTACGAATCATGTGAAAAGCATTTGTTAAATTGTGATAAACATTATTTTATTTGGACGGATAATAAATCTTTTGATTATTACGATGCTAAAAATGTTACTGTTTCTGGTGCCCAAAAAATGGGCTGGCCTTTTGATACTGTTTTACGATTTGAAATGTTTTTACAACGACAAAAGGAATTGCAAAAATACGATTATGTTTATTTCTTTAATGCAAATATGTTGTTTGTAAACGATGTTGATTTGGCTGAAATTACACCACAATCATGGCACGAATCTGGTATAGTTGCTGGTGTTCATCCGTTTTTTTATAAATCTGATAATCCAGATATATTACCGTATGAAAGACGTTGCCAATCTACCGCGGCGGTGCCGTATGGTATAGGCAAATATTATGTATGCGGTGCATTTAATGGTGGATGTGTGGATGCTTTTTTTAAAATGTGTAAAGTTTTATCAAAAAATGTCCAAACTGATTTAAATAATGGTATAGAAGCCATTGTTGATGACGAATCGCATTTAAATGCGTATTTGGTTGACAAGACTTTTTTACTTGCGGGTCGCGCATACGGTTTTCCCGAAGGACATTTAAGACACATTCGTCAAAAAGAACGTGATTTAATTAAAATCATATCAAGACACAAAGAAAACCCAAAGTATGGTGGTGTTCGTTGGTTGCGTGGTCAAACAGATAGAAAAACACCAAATAATATATTTACGCCACTTTTGATAAAAATGTGTAGGTTTATTTCTGTGTTTATAATGAATCCACAAAAACGCAGAAAGGTAAAAAAATATTTTGGTTCGTATTCGTAAAAAAGGGGGAATATCGTGATTGAGAAAATAAATATAGCATTTTGTTTTGATGAAAACATGTATATGTTGGCGGGTGTTGCTATTGCATCTTTGTTATATCATGCTATGAATAATTGTGCGTATGATATATATTGTATTGTTCCAGAAGCATTTGCAAAGTCGAAGCGTGATGAATTAGTTGCGATGGTTGAGAGTAAAGATAAAAATTCAAAAATTATATTTTTAAATGCAAATCGCGATTTTGATAATTCTGTGGTAAAACAGTATACGCCAGGTATTTTTTATAGATTTATGTTACTGAAATTATTGCCAAAAAATATAGATAAAATAATTTATTGCGATGTAGATGTAACATTTCATGATAATTTAATAGATTTGTATAATATAGATATGAAGGATAATTTGATTGCTGGCGTCGCAGATGCTGATCAATTATGTCGTGCATACCCAAACAATGGATCGTATATTAATAGTGGTATATTGTTGATGAATGTTAGTAAACTAAGATTAATAAACGCTTATGATGAGTGGCTAAAATTATCTAAGCAAGATATTTTTGCTTATCCGGATCAGGATATATTAAACAAAACATGTGACGGTAAAATTTTGTATTTACCTATGAGGTATAATTATATGCCTGGCGCTGGCGGGCGGTTTGAAAAACCTGTGGCTGATGGAATTTACACAATGTCAGATTATCAAGATGCCGTTCGAAATCCTGCGATAATTCATTATATTTTACGGCAGCCATGGAAAAATCGTGAAAATTTAGTCGGAGATTTATGGTGGAAATATGCTTATATGACACCGTTTTATGCATATTTCAGGTCAAAGATAGAACATCAACCAGCTTTAATAAAAAAAGATGTTTATCTGTTTAATTTGATTAAAATCATGACAATAAAAATACGTCAAACAAAACACAAATATTACTTGTTTGGTTTTTTACCTTTATTTCTGATTAAAATACCAGACAGATTTGATAGAAGACAAGTATAATTGTATGTGATAAAAGAAATTTATTATATAATATAAAAACCGCTATACAGCGGTTTTTAAGTGTTTTATCGTTTTTATATCTTTAATCAGTTTCAGCAAAACGATATGCTTTTTTACGTTTACCACTATCTAATTCTTTTTTGCGCAAACGAATCGTTGCCGGTGTAACTTCGACCAATTCATCATCTTGGATATACGATAACGCTTCTTCCAAAGACATTTTTCTTGGTGGTGCCAAGAACAATTTTTCATCGGCAGTTACACTGCGAACGTTTGTTAATTGTTTACCGCGGACTGGGTTAACTTCGATGTCATTTTCTTTGCTGTGTTCACCAACAATCATGCCACTATACACTTCTGTTTGTGGACCAACAAATAACACACCTCGTGGTTCCAAATTATGTAGTGCATACGTTGTTGTAGAACCCGCTTCCATAGAAACCAAAACGCCCGGACGGTATTGTGTAATTGGGCCACGATATGAATCGTATTTATCAAAAACCCTGTTCATAATGCCTGTGCCACGCGTATCTGTTCTGAATTCAGATAAATATCCAATCAAACCGCGTGATGGCGCAGAAAATACAATGCGTGTTTTACCAATACCAGATGGTTTCATCTCTGTAATTGTTGCTTTGCGCTTAGTCATTTTTTCAATAACAACACCGCTGAATTCATCGTCTACATCAATAACTACTTCTTCGATTGGTTCAAGTTTTTCACCGTTTTCATTTGTTTGCATAACAACACGTGGACGTGATACAGATAATTCAAAGCCTTCACGACGCATAGTTTCAATTAAAATACCCAATTGTAATTCACCACGACCAGATACTTCAAATGCTTCATTATTTTCACTTTGGGAAACACGTAATGCGATGTTTGTTTCTGCTTCTCGGAATAATCTTTCACCGATCATACGCGATGTTAATTTTTTGCCGGATTTACCAGCCAACGGCGAAGTATTCACAAAAAATGTCATAGTTAATGTTGGGGGGTCAATCGGCATAGCAGGGATTGGTTCGTTTACAGATGGGTCGCAAAGCGTATCTGCCACGGTTGCTTTTGAAAAACCAGCCAAAACAACAATGTCACCAGCAGATGCAGAATCCCTAGATACTTTATTTATACCTTGATGTTCAATAATTTTTGTGATTTTGGCATTTTCGATAAATTCACCTTTCATATTTATTGCTTTCACGGTTTGCCCAACATGGACTGTTCCAGATTCGATTTTACCAGTCAAAATGCGACCAACATAGGGGTCTGCCTCTAATGTAGTTGCCAACATAGTAAAAGGTGCATCAATTTGACATCTTGTTCCATTGCAATCTGGGGCAGGGACATGGTCCACAATCAATTGGAATAGTGGTGTTAAATCTTTGTTTGGATTATCAATATCTTTTAAATCACGAATCGCCCAACCATCACGACCACATGCATATAAATATGGAAAATCAAGTTGTGAATCATTTGCACCCAATTTATCAAATAAATCAAAAGTTTCAGTTAAAACTTCTTCTGGTCTTGCATCACCACGGTCAATTTTATTTATACATACAATAGGGCGCAAATTTAATTTTAATGCCTTGGATAATACGAACTTTGTTTGAGGTAATGGACCTTCGGCGCTGTCTACCAATAAAACTACACCATCAACCATAGATAAAATACGTTCAACTTCGCCACCAAAATCAGCGTGTCCCGGGGTGTCAACGATATTAATTTTATATTCGCCCCATTGGATAGATGTTGGTTTTGCTGATATAGTAATTCCTCGTTCGCGTTCGATATCACCGCTGTCCATAACGCGGTCTTCGACGTGTTCATTTTCACGAAATGTACCAGCCTGTTTCAACATATTATCAACCAAAGTCGTTTTACCATGGTCAACGTGTGCAATAATTGCAATATTACGAATTTTCATTTTTTGTGCCTTGTTTATTGTATGTTTTTTGATAAATGTATAGGTTAAACTATATTTTTCTAATTTCAAGAAATTTTAATATGAAATATTAAAAAATAACAAATGCCCATTTGGGCATTTGTTTGTATACAGCGGTTTTTCTAATGTTGGCCACCAATTTTGGTTCGACCACCCATCAATGGTTGTAATTTTTTTGGTATGTTGACCGACCCATCTGCATTTTGATGATTTTCCATCAATGGGACCAAAGCGCGAGGCAGGGCGATACCTGTATTATTTAACGTTGCAACGAAATCAACTTCACCAGATGCGTTTTTACGGTATCTTGTATTTGTTCTGCGTGCCTGAAATTGACCAATGGACGAACAAGAACCCAATTCACGATATGCGTTTTCACTTGGCACCCATGCTTCGACATCGTTCATTTTTACTTTGTTAAATCCCATATCGCCAGTCGAATTTGCGATTATACGATATGGTAATTCCAAATCTTCCATAATTTCGCACAAATTATTTAACAAAAATTCATGCATTTTATCACTGTCTTCTGGTTTACAAAAAACAAATTGTTCGATTTTTTTGAATTGATGAACACGAACCAAACCGCGTGTGTCGCGACCTGCTGCACCTGCTTCTTTGCGGAAACATTCAGAAAAGGCAGAATATTTTATTGGTAATTCGTTTTCGTTCAATATTTCGTCAGCATGCAAAGAATTTAATATAATTTCAGACGTACCAGCCAGACATCTTTCTGTGCCAGTCAACATGAATACATCATCATTCATAACAGACAAATCAGAACCCATAAAATGTCCTGCATTGAAAATTGTTTGAGGTTTTGTTATTGATGGGCAATTGATAAATTTGAATCCCTTGGCTATAAGTTTTTGCATAACATAAGTTTGGACAGCCAACTCTAATTCAGCCAATTCGCCACATAATGCATACAAGCGTGCGCCACAGGCATTTGCAAGTCTTTCAGGTATCCACCAGTTATTCATATCCAATAAATCCCATTGTGGACGTGGTGTAAAATCAAATGTGCGTGGTGTCCCTATACGGCGGATTTCAACGTTTGAAGATTCATCAGGTCCAATTGGTGCATCCGATGATGGAATCTGTGGAACACGATGTAATAAATCGTTTAATACATTTTCTTTGTCCGCTAGTTCAACCATTTCGCTTGCGATTTCCTCACTTATTGCTTTGGATTTAGCAATCAATGTTGCTTTGTCAGAACTGGTCGGGATTTCTTTTGATATTTTATTTTTCTCGGCCGTTTTTGTTTGTGTAATTGTTTTTAATTCACGAACTCGTTTGTCCAGATTCAAAATATCATCAACGACATCTGGAAAATTTTTTACCAGACACGCGTTTTTAACGATGTCTGGATTTTCACGAATAAATTTTATATCTAACATTTGTTTATCCCTGTTATAGTTTTTAATCTTTGGAATTTAAGTATTGAATTGCATCCATCGCCGCACTACATCCAGTGCCGACAGCGGTTGCAACTTGCATTTTAATATTGCTTTTTACATCCCCGGCAACGAACATGCCGGATGGTAAAGATTCTGATTCTATACGGCCGATTTCGTCGCGTTTAACGTTTTCAGTTAAATAATCTGTGTTTGCTTCGTGACCAATCGCAACAAAAATTCCGTCGCATTCAATTTCATTACCTGTTGTCGTTGTTGCAATCAATTTATCTGAATCGTGTTTCTGGGAAATAGATTTTAATTCTGTGTTATATATACATTCAATATTTTCTTTTTCGGCCACACGGTCGCGTAATACGGCCTCGGCACGAAAAAACTCTGATTTACGATAAATAATTTTTACAGATTTTGCAACATCTGCCAAATATAAAGCATCATTCAAAGCAGCATTTCCGCCACCAATAACCAAAACATCACGACCCGAATAGAAAAATCCGTCACATGTTGCACAGTAAGAAACGCCCCGACCAAAGAATTCTTTGGCGCCGTCTATTTCCAATCTGCGTGCCGATGCACCGGTTGCGAGTATTACTGTTTTAGAATCAACTGTTTTGCCATTATCGCAAACGATGGTGTACGTGCCGTCTGTGTTAAATTTAATATTATTTGCAGATGTAGATTCCGATTTAACACCAAAAGATTCCGCCTGTTTTTTCATAAATAAAATCAAATCCATTCCAGAACCGTTCCATCCGGGATAATTTTCAAGTGTTGCAATCTCTGCCGTTTGTCCGCCAAGTGATGCACCCGTTATAACCAATGTTTTTTTGTTTGCACGACCACAATAAATCGCGGCAGTCCATCCAGCAGGTCCAGAACCCAGTATAATTACATCATACATTTTAATTCCTATGTTTTATTTGCAACAAATAATAGCATAAAAACGCCCGCTTGCAAATACAAAATAGGTATTTTATTTGTTGAAATATTTTTTTAAAGTTTCGTACGCAGTGGTTATTTTGGTAAATTCCATTGTTGCAGATTCTTTGTTTTTGGCTGTGTCTGGATGGTATTTTTTTGCGAGTGCTCGATATTTAATACCAACTTCTCGCCATGATGCAGTTATAGGCAATTCAAACACTTTTAATGCAGAAACTATTTGTGCAGGAACAGTCTTTTTAACAGGCATTGTATCAAATTTATCTCGTCCCATTAAGAAATCGTTTAAGAATTTTACATAATCTGCTTCGTTTTTATTGGTTTTATCCTTGTCTTTATCAGCAATTCCAAATGTTTCACGTTCCCATTCAGCATCTATTTCATCTGGACTCATATCAGCATAATAATTCCAATTTTTGTTATATTCAGCAGCATGTTCTTTGCAAAACCACCAATATTCGCGTAAATCACGCGTTTTTGGGGCACGGCATGTGCCGGCTTTGGTACAACCAGGATGTTCACATTTTTTTATCATAATTATATTTCCTTGATTTTGTTGTGTGCCAATGGGTGAGCAGATTCAACTGTGTCACGTAAATGTTCTGGTAAAACGTGTGTATAAATTTGAGTAGTTGATATATCTTCGTGTCCAAGCATTGTTTGTATTATACGTAAATTTGCACCACCGGTCAATAAATGTGAAGCAAATGAATGACGTAAGACGTGCGGACTAACGCGTTCGGGTTCTATGCCAGCCAATATCGCACATTTTTTTAATATTTTAAAAAATCCGTCACGTGTTATATGTCCGGTTTTAGAATTAGAAGGAAAGATATATTTAGATTCATTATTACCACGATACTGTAACCATGTATACAGTGCATTTTGGGCATCTTGGTGCATTGGAACCAATCTTTCTTTGGCACCTTTGCCATGAATTAAAAGTTTATCACCGAGATTAGCTGTCAGTGGTAATTCGCATAATTCAGATACACGTAATCCCGAGGCATACAATAATTCTATCATACAATGCAAACGAACAGAATTTTTTGTATCACCAGCAGAAGAAATAAGTAATTCAATTTCTTGTTTGGATAAAAGTTTTGGTAATGCGCGACCCTGTTTGGGTAATTCCAGATTTGATGTCGGATTTGTGGATATGATTTTTTCTAGCATTAAAAATTTATAAAATGTTCGTAAAGCACTTGCCTTGCGGGCAACAGATGATGGTTTTTCGTGTAAATTTGATAAATAATTTTGGATATCTTTGTTTGATGCTTGTAATAAATTACCAATGGTATTTTGGACCGCGATTAAATCGGAAGAATACGCTTCAAGTGTTTTTTGACTACGTCCTTTTTCTGCTGATAATGCTTCTAAAAAAATATCTATGTAATTCATGGGAACAGGATTATTTCTGTTAATTCTGATTTTGGTGCAAAAGATATAAGCATCAAGACGAATAATATCACGATTATCGCCCAAATTATATATTTTTTACGGTTATTCTTTTTTTTGTAAAATGACATACCTGTATCCTTAGATTGTATCAAAACTGGTTATAAACACACAAGATGCAGCAATAATTATAATTTGCGGCGCAATAATGGCAATTAATGGTGGTAATGTGCCGGTTGTACCAAGTGCATTAAATAAATTAACAATAAAATACAATGCAAAGCATGTTAATATACCTAAACTGAATTTAACACCAAAACTGTAATTTCTGCGTTGTTTGGTTTGGGCAAACGCCATACCTAACATAACCATAGCCATCATTGTTAATGGTAAAAATAATAAAGTCCAAAATTGTACCAAATGTCCGCGAGTGATAACGCCAATCGCGTTCATTTTTTTTATAAATACAGGCAATTTCCAAAATGATATTTGGTCAGGTTTAAGGTATCTGTCCAAGACAGTTCGGGGGTTCAGTTTTGTATCAATATGTTTTGAAGATTTGTTTGTAACACCATCTGAATTTAATGTTGTTGCATCGTTTATGTCCAGACCTGAATACGATAATTTGGCATTATTTGCAGAAATGCGTTCTTGTAATTTAAATTCTTTGTTTTGTAAAAATACATTTACGTTATAAAAGATAATATCTTGTTTTTCAACGTTCATGTCTGTTGCGCGCAGGGTTAAAAAACCATTATCAGACGTTTCGCGTAACCATATAGCATCGTCTATTAATTTTAATTGATGTCCTGTTAAATTGCTGGTTGCGAGATTAACAGCATATGGATTTAACACTGTTGAAGCAAAAATACCGATTAGTGTAGCACCAATTAAAAATGGACGAACAATTTGATATGGTGATAATCCTGCGCCAGAAATAATTATTAATTCAGAAGATTTTGTTAAACTGTATGAAACAAGTAACGTCCCCATAAATACAGTCAAAGGCAAAAACATTGGTATGTATTCCAATAATCTTTTCCATGCATCAAATAATGTGGAAAGGGCATCAGGATTAGATGATAATCTTTCAACAAAAGTTACAGCAAAAATGATTCCGCATACTGTTAGCATTACAATGAAAAAACTGCCGAAAAAACGACGCATAAGGAATCTTGTTAAAACGTTTGTTTTGAATATATACATAACATACAGTATAATAGTTTGAAATGATAATTGCAAAATTAAATTTTAATGATATATTGTTACATACATAAATTAAGGATTTTAGTATGGAAAAGAAACCTGTATCACGTCAAGGATTTGAGGCCTTGGTTGCAGAATTAAAAGATTTGCAAGAAAATCAAAGACCAGAGATATTAAAAGTTATTGAATGGGCGCGTTCGTTGGGCGATTTGTCTGAAAATGCTGATTATAGTGCTGCAAAAGAAAAACAACGTAATATAGATAAGCGAATTCAATTTATAGAATCTTTTATAAGAGATGCCCAGGTTGTAGATATTGATTCTTTGTCTGGCAATCGTGTCGTTTTTGGTGCCAAAGTCATTACAGAAGACGAAGACGGTAATAAAATGGAATGTCGGATTTTATCGGATATAGAATCTGATGGACGTAAAGTTATATCTTGTACATCCCCGGTTGGGCGTGCATTAATTGGGCATTGTGTCGGGGATACTTGCACTGTTCGTTTGCCAAACGGTGAAAAAGAATTTGAAATAATTGATGTAAAATTCAAGGATTGATATGTCTATACGGATTTTGCCAGATTTTCTTGTTAATCAAATTGCAGCCGGTGAAGTTGTTGAGAAACCGTCCAGTGTTGTAAAAGAGTTAATTGAAAACGCATTGGATGCAGGGGCAGATCAAATTGTTATTGATGCAATTGATGGTGGTCGCACATTGATTTCTGTTATAGATAATGGTTCTGGTATGTCAAAAGAAGATTTGGCAAATTGTATTATGCGACATGCGACATCCAAATTACCAAATGATGATTTATTAAATATTAATTTTATGGGATTTCGTGGTGAAGCGTTGCCGTCAATTGCATCTGTATCCGATATGTTAATAGATACATGTAATGAACAAGATAAACATGGTTGGTGTTTAAACGCCAATACAGGAGAAATCAAGCCGTCTGATTGGGAAAAAGGGACAAGAATAAAAGTGTCTAATTTGTTCGCTAAAACACCGGCAAGATTAAAATTTTTGCATTCAGACAAAGCAGAAATGTTAGGCATAGTAGAAACAGTAAAAAGATTGGCGGTTGGGCATCCAGATGTGGGATTTGTTTTAAACAACAAATGGTTTTTTCCAAAAAATCAAAATTTAATTGAACGAATTGTTTCTATAATGGGTGCAGATGTACACGACAAAATGTTAAATGTAGATTCGGTGTCATCTTCATCTGATATGCATTTGTATGGATTTATTTCACACCCTACATTAAGACGGGCTTCGTCTGTTGATCAATATTTATTCATAAATGGCAGAATGGTTAAAGATAAAGTATTGGTATCTGCTTTGCGTGCTGCGTATATGGATGTTATGCATGCGCGTGAATTTCCATTATGTGCATTATATTTAGATTTGCCACCAGAATATGTTGATGTAAATGTATCGCCTGCAAAAACAGAGGTTCATTTTTTAGAACCAACACACGTTCGGGCTTTTATAATAAAAACATTACGTGATGTTTTATCAAAAACTTTGCAACAAACAAATAATATTATTATGCCAAATATAACACATTCGTTTAATAATAAATCAGATTCAATAAAATCTGTTATGCAACCTTGGTTATATAATCATAACTTAAATCAGACAGAATCTTGCCCAACATTTGTTGCAGAACCTGTATCCAGCAGAAATTGCTGTATAGAACAAAATGATGATACAGAAAAAAATATTATAACAAATGAAACTTTTGATTTGCCTTTGGGGCGTGTTATTGGTCAATTAAATAATAAATATATTTTGGCAGAAAGTAAGAATGGTTTGGTGATTATCGATCAACATGCCGCTCATGAAAGAATAACGTATGAAAAAATAAGGTTGCATGAAATTAAAATACAGCCCCTGTTATCTCCGATGGTTGTTCATTTGCGTGAAGAAGATGTTTCGGCTGTATTAGAAATATCAAATGAATTAAAAGAATCTGGTTTATGTTTGGACGCTTTTGGAAATAATGCGATTGCTATTTTTGAAAAACCGGCTGATTGGGATTTAAATTGGGAGACTTGTTTGCATGATATTGCCGATGAAGTTCGTGTATATGGACATTCTTCTAGGTTGAAAGAAAAGTTGCATTTAAAGTTGGCTAATTATGCATGCCATCATTCTGTCAGGGCAGGGCAGAAATTAGATTATGAACAAATGGATGCTTTGTTGCGAGACATAGAACGTACAGAGCGTGGAAGCGAATGTAATCATGGTCGTCCTGTGTACAAGGTTATATCAATGGCGGAATTGGATACTATGTTTGAACGATTGTGAATGTGGTTTTTTGCTTTACATGTCGTTGTTTTTTTACTAGTCTTACCCTATGATAAAGGAGAATATTCATGAATCAAACAGCAGAAATTGCAAAAGAAGTTGGTCAAAATGTATCATTAAACACTCAACAAGGTAGTGTTTGGGGTATGGTTGTTTATTGCTTGGTTATTGTTGGTATTTTGTATTTATTTATGATACGCCCAAATAAAAAGCGTATGGCAGAATACCAGAAAATGGTAGACAGTATCAAGGTTGGTAATCGGATATTGGCGGCTGGTATTTATGGAACTGTTAAACAAGTAAAAGAAAAAACAATCGAAATGGAAATTGCAAAAGGTGTTGTTATTGAGGTCAGTAAAAACGCTGTCGCAGGTATAGAAGAAAATTAAATAGGGGTTTATGATGTTTAAAAAACTGGCTATAATTTTTATTGCTTTATTTGGTATATTGTTGGCGGTACCGACATTGTCGCCGTCTTTGGCACCGTATTTTCCGTCTTGGATAAAGCCTATTCCTTTGGGATTGGATTTAAAAGGGGGGGCACAATTATTGTTGGAAGTTGATACAGATGTTATGTTAAAAGAAAAATCTGCACAATTGTATGATGAAGTGCGTTCCGCTATGATTGATCGCGACAGAGGGGTTATTCGTTTTTCCGATTTACGTAATACTGGTAAAGGGGTTAGTTTAATTGTGCGTGATGATAATATGGTATCCAAAGCCAAAGGTCGTCTTAGACATGTATTGGGCAATAATGTAGATATATCATCTAATGGGAAAACTTTATTTATAGCCTATACATCCAAGGCACGTGAAGAGATGATAAATGATGCTATGTCGCGTAGTATTGAAATTGTTAGACGTCGTATTGATGCGCTGGGTACAAAAGAACCATCTATTCAATCTCAGGGTGGTAAATACATTTTGGTTCAATTGCCTGGTGTTGATAATCCAGAACATATTAAAAATTTGATTGGAAAAACTGCAAAGATGTCTTTTCATTTGGTGAATGAAAATATTACATCTGAACAGTTGACATCTGGTCATGCGCCATCTGGGACAATGTTTTTGTCGTATATGAACAGCCCAGAACAAAAGGTTCCTGTGTATACTCGTATAGAAGTGTCGGGTGATAGTTTGAAAAATTCAGAGGCCTCGTTTGACCAAAATAATATGCCTGTTGTAACAACTGAATTTGACGCATCTGGAACACGTCGATTTGCTAAATTAACAACAGAGCATGTGAACGAACGTTTCGCGATTGTGTTGGATGACAAGGTTTTGTCTGCGCCGACGATTCGTGAACCAATTCCAGGTGGGCGCGGTCAAATTTCTGGTGGATTTACATTACAAGGTGCCAAAGATCTAGCGGTTTTGTTGCGCTCTGGTGCTTTGCCGGCTCCGCTTTCTGTTATTGAAGAAAGAACAGTTGGGGCTGGATTGGGTGCAGATACAATCGCAACTGGTAAAATAGGCTCTGTGGTTGGTGTGATATTTATATTGGTATTTATGTTAATGCTTTACGGATTTTTCGGTTTTATCGCAGATGTTGTTTTAGTTGTAAATCTTATGATGATAATAGGTATTTCCGCTTTGTTTGGTGCAACTTTGACTTTGCCAGGGATTGCGGGTATTGTGTTGACTTTGGGTATGGCTGTTGACGCGAATATTTTACCTTTTGAGAGAATAAGAGATGAAGTTCGTAGTGGCGCGCCTACGTTGCGTGCGGTTGAATATGGTTTTTCACGTTCAACAAAAACTGTGTTGGATGGTGAATTAACAAATTTGATTTGCGCATTGATTTTGTTCCAGTTTGGTGCAGGTCCGATTCGTGGTTTTGCTGTAACTTTGTCAATTGGTGTTGCTACTACGTTGTTCACATGTTTGACTTTGACGAAGGTTTTGGTTGATTATTACATGAACGGCAAAAGTAGAAAAATTGGTTATATAAGAAATAAATAAAAAATGCGAAGGAGTTAGTTATGAAATTGCATTTTATGAAATATCGTAAATTGTCTTACTGGATTTCTGGTATTTGTATTTTATTGTCCATTTTATCCATTATGATAAGGGGGTTCAATTATGGAATTGACTTTTCAGGTGGTATCGCAATGGAAATAACGCCAAAAACAGCGGAGTATACCATTGATAAAATGCGTCATGATTTAGAGGCTTTTAAACCAGAATTGCAATCTGTGGACGGAAATTCAATTTTGTTGCGTGTTGGTTTGCCCAAAGGTTCGACAGATGAACAACAAAATCTTCGTGTTGCAGAAATAAAAAATATTTTGGGTAGTCGTGTTGAGTATTCTCAGATTCAAGTAGTTGGTCCAAAAATTGGCGGAGAATTAATACGTGGTGGTGTGTTGGCTATATTGGTATCATTTGTATTGATGGCAGTTTATATTTGGATTCAATATCGTGGTGGTTATGCGGTCGGTTCGTTTGTGTCTTTGGTATTGGATTTGATTTTAATGTTTGGGTTCTTTTCTATTGTGGGATTAGAATTCAATCAGACGGCGATTGCTGTTATATTGATGGGGGTTGGTTATTCTATTAATGATAAAGTTGTGAATTATGATCGTATTGATGAAAATATAAAGAAATATCATAAAATGCCAATGTCTGATTTAATAGATTTATCTGTTAATGAAATGTTATACAGAACTATTATGACCAGTGTTTCTACTATATTGGCGATGGTTGGAATTTATATTTTTGGTGGTCAAATGTTGCGTGAATTTGCAATTGCAATGACTTTTTCAATTGTTATGGGTACATTGACCAGTATATATATATCTAATGTTATTTTGTATCATTTTAATTTAAGGGAAACCGAATATTAAAAAACGTTTCTTGGAAGCAAAGGAGAAAAAACAATGAATTTAAAATATTTATTGGTTTGGGGCGGATTATTTTTGTTTCCAAGTATCTTATCGGCATCTGATGCGTCTGTTCAAAATTCTATAATTCAAGATGCAGAAACAGAAAGAATATCTAATGTATTTGCTGATATTTATGAAAAATTAGATAGTGTAAAGTGGGCTGGTAAAAACATAGATATTGTTATAGAAAGTTTGGAATCTTTGAATCCCAAGGCTCATATAGCAGCAACTGGTGAACGGATTGTTTTAGTATGGGGTGATGAATTGGTTGGTAATTATCCATATCCAACAGAAAAAAATTGGAAAGAATATGGTCAAATAACAACTGCTTTGATTATGAATATGCGTGAAAAAGATGCCAATTTACGGTCTTTGAATGATGTAGAATTATATAATGTTGTTGTTAACGCTTTGTTGTCCGGCATAGATGAAAATGGTGGTTATATATATTCAAAAGATGCTATTAAAGAAAATGATTTTAAGATGTTAACCAGTATCGGGTTTGATGGTGGACGTGATGAATACGGTAATTTCAGGGTTATGGGTGTTTTTAAAGACTCGCCTGCAGATATTGCAGGAATAGAAAGCGGTGATATAATTTCTGAAATAAACGGTAAACGTGTATCACAAATGAAGGATAGCGAGATATCTGCTGTGTTAGTGGGGTATAATTCTGGTACTTCGAAATTAAAATTATTAACTCCGACAGGAAACAGAAATGTTTCGTTGCGACGTGCAACAGTTGTGTTGGCTGATGCCGATGTTATATATCGTGCCTTGGACGATAAAGACGGTATATTAGAGATTATCATACATAAAATATCTGATGGTGCTGTTAACATAGTTAATGAAGCATTAGCCAAGCATAATAATACCAGTGGTATCATTTTAGATTTACGTACCAGTTTGGGTGATGATGAAAAAGCCGCTGCTAAATTAGCCGGTTTATTTGTTGGCAAAAAACCAGTGATGAGAATTGCAGAAACATCTTTTGATGAATTAGAGGTTGTTCCAGGTGGTGATGCAGTTACTGATGCTCCAGTTATTGTTTTAATATCTGATACAACACGTGGCACAGCCGAAGCGGTGGCATCTGCATTTTATGAAAACAAGCGTGGTGTTTTAATAGGGACACCAACAGCTGGTCATTCCAGAATAGCAAGTATTATTGATTTAAAAAATGGTGGGGCGTTAGAGTTATTTAATAAATCTGTAAAAACAGGACAAGGAAACACCCTGGATGGTCGTGGTATGTTCCCATTGGTTTGTTTATCTAATATACGAAACGAATCGCAACAAGAAGCATTTTTCTTGAATGTTCTAAACGGTGATTTTAATGCACGTGATTATAATAAAAACGTGAAAGTTGATGTGAAATCTTTGCGCAAAGCCTGCCCAAAAATCACAAGTGGTACAGATGAGGATAACATAGCAACTGCGGTTAGTGTGAAGATTTTAACAGATAAAAAAATATATCAAGAACTAATGGATTTATAAAATGTTTATACAAAAAGACAATACAATTAAATGGAAGTGGGTATTATTTGGCGCGATTATTGTCATTGCGCTGGTTTTATGTGGGGTGTTTTGGGGTGACAAAATATTGCATCCTTTGATTCATCGTCCAACTTGCAGCACATGGGATTATAGCAAGACTATTTTGTGTTCAATAGCACTTGGTATCGGTAAAGCATTTGCATCAAAAATGTGGCTTTTGGTATCGGGGTTATCCGTTTTGTTTTTCTTTGTATACAAAGCAATCCGTAACGAATTTGATTTCAGGTATGCTTTTGTAAAAATTAAAAACAGTTATGTGTTTTATATATTTTGTTCTGTGGTTTTGGCTTTTATTATGACGGGATGTTTAAAGGTTTTGATTGGACGTTCACGACCAATTTTATTTGAAGCATTTGGTGTGGCTGTTTTTAAACCAGGTACGTTTTTTAGATTATATCATTCTATGCCGTCTGGTCATACTGCGGTAAGTTTTGCTGGATTGATTATGATAGGTATGTTGTTTCCGCGTATAAAGTGGATTGCCTGGATGATGGCGATTATTATTGGTGTATCACGTATCTATGTTGGTGCTCATTGGCCAAGCGATGTTATATTGGGCGCGTTCGTTGGCTTGTTGTGTGCGGATTTGGTAAAGATGGGTTTGCGTAAAATCAATACTAAATGATTTTTGCACTTTGGTTTGTTTTGTGATAAAATACCCGTTGATGGAAAGAAAATCAAAGTTTTTACCAACCAGTATTTCTGTTATGTTACGTAATTTATTATTGCGTAGTGGTGGAATTGTTTTGTGTTTTGTGTCTTTGTGGTTGGTTATTTCATTGATATTTTTTAATCCCTATTTATCTGGCTTTTCTGTTGATGGAAATTTTGGTGTGCAGGGTATA
Source organism: Alphaproteobacteria bacterium UBA1185 (assembly GCA_002310415.1). Lineage (GTDB taxonomy): Bacteria > Pseudomonadota > Alphaproteobacteria > Rs-D84 > Rs-D84 > Enterousia. The sequence continues at coordinate 187,732 of DBYN01000006.1, forward strand.
ACAGGTAATATTGTCGGTTTTATAAGATATATGATTGGATTTATTCCGGCACTATTTCTGTTTTTATGTTTGGGACGATTTGGACTAAGTCTTTTGATTGGTTGGGATGAAGAACGTGCACCAGAATATAATTTTTTGCGCGGTTTTGTTACTTTGTGTATTGGGGCCGCGGGGTTGGGTTTGATTTCTACATCCAATACGTATGGTGGAATGCTCGGTTCCATTGTTGTGGCGGATGTTGGACCAATTTTATCTGTTGCTGCGATGCCAATAGGTTTTATTTTAATAGCCTTGTTTTGTGTTATGGCTGGGATTTTATTACATGTAAAATGGTATCATGTTCAAGGGGCTGTGCGGACAACGTATCGTTTGGTTCGAAATGTATTGTCGGCTTTCCATTTAATCGCCCCGTTGGAACCAGAAGTTGAAGAAGTTGTAGAAGAAGATGATGTTGAAGAAGAAATTGAAGAGGAACAAGAAAAACCAAAACGAAAACGTGTATCTCGTAAGAAAGTCGTTGATATTATTGAAGAGCGGGAATATGAGTTACCAGATCCAGAATTATTAGAAAAATCGGTTTTTGGTAAAAATATTATTACGCCAGAATTTAAACAGACTGCGCAATTATTACAAGACCATTTCGAAGAATTTGGTATTCGCGGAGAAGTTGTTGGAATTAAACCTGGACCAATTGTAACACAATATGAATTTGAACCAGAACCTGGAACCAGAATAGCCAAAATTACAGAGACGGCCAGTGATATGACACGCGCGATGGCAACCGAAAAAATTCGTATTACGCCTATTGCAGGAACAAAATATATTGGTATAGAAATGGTAAATTTGGATAGAAAGAAAGTGCGTTATCAAACTTTGATGTCTAATCCATCCTTTGTTAATTCTAAATATTCGATACCTTTGGCTTTGGGGGTGAATATCAGTGGTGAAGCCATGTATTATGATTTGGCAAAAATGCCACATATGATGATTGCTGGTAGAACAGGGTCTGGTAAGTCTGTTTTTGTTCAATCTATTATAACTTCGATTGTTTATCATTTTACACCAGATAAATGTAAATTGATGATTATTGATCCTAAGGCAGTGGATTTTGCAGCGTGGGATAATATTCCACATTTAATTACACCCGTGGTTACTGACCCAACAGAATCTGTCAATGCTTTGAAATGGTCTGTGCGTGATATGGAAGAGCGGTACAAAAAATTAAAAAAGTTGGGTGTTCGTAATATTGGTGAATATAATGCCAAAGTGTCCGCTTTGCGTGATAGTGGCGAAGTTTTGACCGAGCAAGTGGTTGTAGGAACAGATGAAGAAACTGGCGAATTTGAATATGAAACACAGCAGATAGATTTGTCTGATATGCCGTATTTGGTCATCATAATAGACGAGGTGGCGGATTTAATGACTATCGCACGCAAAGATGTGGAATTATGTGTGCAACGTTTGGCTCAAAAGGCACGTGCGGCAGGTATTCATTTGGTTATGGCGACTCAGCGTCCATCCGCAGATGTTATTACCGGTGTTATCAAAGCAAACTTTCCAACGCGCATCTCTTTTCAGGCGCGCAGTAATATAGACTCTATGACTACATTGGGTGAAAAGGGAGCAGAACAATTATTGCCTTGTGGTGATATGTTATTTAGTGAAGCAGGGCGACCGCCAGTGCGTATTCATGGTGCATTGATTGATAATGATGAAGTGAATCGTGTTGCTGAGTTTTTACGTGAACAGGGCGAGCCAGAATATACCGAAGGTATTACGGCAGAAGAAGCATCTGCATCAGATACAATTCCGGGAATGCCAGCATCAAAAGAATCTAAGTCAAATGATTTGTATGAACAAGCCAAAGAAATTGTCTTGCGTGATAAAAAACCAACTATTTCGTATTTGCAACGTCGTTTAGCAATTGGATATAACAAAGCTGCTACTTTGATTGAACGTATGGAAGAAGAAGGATTAATAAGTGCGGCAGATGTATCTGGAAAACGCCATATTTTATAAATATGTTTTAATTTATTTTTTTGTATTTTTGGCTTTTTTATAATCAATTTTTATGATATAATACCGGTAAAATGAAAGGAGTTTTTATATGAAAAAAAGTATGTTAGTTTTGATTTTACTTGGATTAATGCCTGTTTTGGGTGCTGGTGCGTATGAATATCGTAAAGAGAGCAGTCAATACACCACCACTCGTTCGTCAGATGGGTATAAAAAATCTAGGACGGTTCGTAAAACTGGCAGTTATCACAATACTATAAATAATAATTTTTATTATGCTCAGCCATCACAACCATCGAATCGTTCACAGATGTATCGTGATTATGACAGCGAATATGTTTCGCGTGAAACGATTGTTGAAAAAGATGATTCTGTTTTGCAAATAAGACCGGAACGTTCATCCCAGGAACGTAAATATTTCTTGGCACATCCATTTTTTCAACCGTTGCAATCAAGATTTGGTTCTGTAACAGATGTGTCATATGCTAATGGAAATATGGATTTCAGTTTGTTGGATGGTACGTTTTATGATTTGGATAAACCTGTGCCGGCTGGGTATAATGATGCCGTTTATGCAGATATAAATCTTAAAGGCGAATCATCAGTAAAACAGTTCTTGGTCAAAGAAGATTTCAGTTTGGGTTTATCTGATACTTTGGCATTGATTTTGATGGCTCAATATGATTCTACCAAGGTTAAATTTGATAATTGGTCCAGTGGTGAAAAGGGTAGTTCGTCTTCTAATTCTGGCGTAAATGTGTTTGGTATTGGTTTACAAAATCGCTTTATTGATAATGGCGAATGGATTGCGATGTTTTCTGGATTTTTCCAACATCAAAAAGATACAGCTAATTCATTTATCTTTGATATCAAGGGTGGATACAAGATTGACAGAACAACTGTATACGGATTGGCACGTTTGGGATATTCAAATTTGACAGATGGTGATGTATATGGTGTCAAAGTTGATGAAGACACTGGTGATTATATGGTTTTAACCTATAAAACAGATGTTAAAGATATCGTAAATGTAGAAGTTGGTGGTGGTGTATTCTCTGTTTTGGATAAAACCATTTATCTTGGGGGTGAAATGCTTTACGGACACTATGATTGGCACAATCAATTGAATATCAAAGGTACAATTGGTTTCCAACCACGTGAATCTTTTGCATTAAGTTTATACGCATCTACTTCATTGTATGATTCAGCCAAGGGAAAAATAAATCAATTTATCAATTACGATGTAGATCCTGCACCAGTTGTTGACCCAGAAACAGAAAACGTACTGACAAATCCAGATAGCAGATTGGGGTACACTGTTGGCAATTACGAAGTCAACAAATATAATGAATGGAAAATAGGTGTTCAACTTATTGCATATTTCTAATCAGTTGTCTTGTGTATAACTGTGGTGTTGGTGTGATGAAAAAGTATTTGTTGGCATTAATTGGTTTGTTCGTTGTAAATGTTGCGCTGGCGCAAGGTGTAGTGTTGTCTGATACTTATGTATCAGATGATGCTTTGACGGAAGAACCTGTTGTCGAAGAACCTTTTGTTGCGCCGCAATCGTCGAAGTCTGTTGTATCACAAAAATCTGGTGGGTATGTTGAACAACAGGTGAAACCTGTATTTCGTGGTGTTGTATCAAATGATTTATCTGACCCCTTGTTTATGTTACCAGATGATAGATTTTTATCTGATACGTTTGTTAATTTCATAGACAGTAAATTACGTCTGGGGCAGTATATTGGATATGGTATAAATAACAATTTTGTTATTCATGCCAGTATGCTTTATCAGATAGATTTTACACGAAATCATGAAAATGGTTTTTCCAGTACTGAATTTGGTGGAATATATCGTATGAACCATGGAACGGGCCAATCGCATATAATTTCAGATGTTTTGTTTGGGTTGAAGTTATGGGGTTCATCGCATGTTAGAACACCAGAATATGCAGATTCGTCTTATTATGCAGGATTGCGTTTTGGACGTCAATTTGCAGGTTTAACATTGGCGGGAACCGTAAAATCTACGTGGGTATTCCAAGATGAACGTGGATTATCTTATATTGATTTTATTCCAGAGGCGTATTTTAGATTTCAATATGATTGGCGTGCAGGTTTGGGATTTGATTTCAGGAAATCTACGAACAGATTTTTATTGCCAAATCAAGGGTGGTTAAATTTGAAACTGTTACGTCAGTATGGCAATACTCAATGGGTTGGACGGTTTGATTATGAATTTGAATCCGAAGAAGTTCAAGTTGGTATGAATATCAAGATATTGTTTTAATTTATATTATTTTTTTCTAAAACTGTTCCAATATTCCAGACGTTTTTTTATTTCGCGTTCAAAACCTCTTTCGATTGGTTGGTATAGATTGACACGTTTCATACCATCTGGAAAACAATTTTGTCCACTGCAACCGCTTTCTGTTTCTGGGTCATAAACATAGCCATCGCTGTATCCTAGATTTTTCATCATTTTTGTTGGTGCGTTTAATATGTTTTTGGGTGGCATTAAACTGCCTGTGTCGCGCGCAAGTTTATATGATGCGGTTTGTGCTTTGTATGTAGAAATACTTTTGGGTGATGTTGATAAATATATAACCAATTCTGTAATGGCGATATCGCCTTCGGGTGAACCCATACGTTCGTATATTTGCCACGCAGATAAAGCAATTTGCATAGCGTTCGGGTCGGCCAAACCGATATCTTCCATCGCAAAACGTGTTAGACGACGTAGAATATATCGTGGGTCTTGACCAGATGTTATCATGCGTGCAACCCAATATAGTGCGGCATCTGTATCTGATGCGCGTAGTGATTTATGTACAGCAGATATTAAATTGTAATGTTCATCGCCAGATTTGTCGGACATAGGTGCGCGTTTTTGAATTGTTTTGTCCAATGTTTCTGGTGTTAAATCTTTTTTAAATTTTACGCCAGAAATATATTCAACGGTATTTAATAAAAATCTTGCATCACCATCCGCCATTTGTGCAAGATGTATTTTTGCATCATCTGTCAAAGGTAATTTTTTATCTAAAAATTTTTCTGCACGTTCAATCAATGTCAATAAATCCGTCGTAGACAGCGGTTTTAATACGCCAATATGACAACGTGATAATAACGCGTTGTTCAAATTAAAACTGGGGTTTTCTGTTGTAGCACCGACAAATACAACTGTCCCATCTTCAAGATAAGGTAACAATGTATCTTGTTGTGTTTTATTAAATCGATGAATTTCATCAATAAACAACAATGTATTGCGCCCAATATCGTGATTCATACGTGCGCTGTCCATCGCTTTTTTTATATCAGCAGTTCCAGAAAATACGGCAGACATTGGAACAAAATCCATATCTATGGAATTAGCCAATGCGCGTGCAATTGTGGTCTTTCCGCATCCGGGCGGGCCCCATAATAATAAATTAGACAGATTGCCATTTTCAACCATACGGCGAACAATACCGTTTTCACCAAGTAAATCAGTTTGACCAACAATTTCATCAATCGTTTTTGGACGCATTAAATCGGCAAGTGGTCTGGTCATTTTTCTTTCTTTATTATCCTTTTATGATATAATAATCATATTAAATAATTAAAGATTTATCAAGACGGAAAACAAAATTGAACAAGGTAGGTTTATTATGCGTGTTTATGTAAATTACGAAAATAAAACATGGAAAAAATACGATATTGATTTTGAAAAAATTGCGTCAGCGGCGGTTTTGGATGCTGATAAAGATGCAGAAGTTTCTGTTACTTTGGTAAATGATAAAAAAATTCAACGGTTAAACAAACAATATCGTGGTGTGGATAAACCAACGAATGTATTGTCTTTCGAATTGGGGGATGATTTATTATTGGGTGATATATTTATATCTTTGGATACTGTTGTCAAAGAAGCCCATGCTGCATGTATTTCTGTGGAAGAACACACTGCACATATGATTGTTCATGGTATGTTACATTTACAGGGGTACGATCATTTGAATGATAAAGATGCTATAATTATGGAACAGAAAGAAATTAAAATATTAAAACAATTAGGTTATAAAAACCCGTATGAAGAATCGAATAATGATTATCCACAATGTACAGAAGAATCTTGTTGTCCTGGTAGATGGATAACTAAATTAAAATCAATTAAAATCAGGCAAAATAGTTTTTGGCAATATTTTTTGGCATCCGTATTTGGAATTATTTGTTCTTTTGGTTTTGCTCCGTTTAATTTATGGATGTTGTCTTTATTTGCTATTGGTGGTATGTATTATTTAATAACCAGAAAGACCGGAAATATTAGTTTTATGAAATCTTGGTTTGTGGCATTTCCGTTTGGGGCTTTTTATGGTATGTCTATGTTTTGGTGGGTTTTTCATTCGGTTTATGTTGTACCAGAATTAACAGATAAATTTGCAATATGGGTTATTCCTGGATTGTTGGGCATAGGTTTGATTTGTGGTTTTATATTATCGTTACCTTTTGCTGTGATTCGTTATATTTCAAGCAAACCAGCGAATAGGGCGATTTTATTTGCTGTATCCTGGACGTTAGTGTTATGGTTGCGCGAATGGTTTTTAACTGGTTTTCCATGGAATCCAATATCTAATATAACTATGTCTATGCCAATGGTTATAAATTCTATCGCTTTGTGGGGATCGTTGGGTTTGTCTTTTGTTATAGTTGGGTTGATTGCAAGTTTTATAGAATTATTACGTTACAGAAAGTCAAAGTCTTGCATTGTTGTGTTTGTAGTGTATGCAGTATTGTTTTTAATCGGGTGTATTTATGGTTTGCATAATATGCATAAATCACAACCAAATAATATGGAAAATATCCCGATGATAAGGATTATACAGCCCGCTAAGTCTGCTGAATACAAAAGATTAAGGGTTGAACATAGTATTAGAGAAGTTGTACAGAAAAGATACCAAGATTTGATTGATTGGGCAAAAGAAGATAGAACCGTAGAACCAGATATAATAGTTTATCCAGAAACTGTCTATCCGTATTGGGTTGCGGAACCTGAATTTCCTTTGTCACGAATATTAAATACAAATGTTATTATGGGCGTTCTTACTTATAATGCCGGTAAAAAGTACAATTCTATGGTCATAGCAGATAAAACAGGTGAAATTCAACATTTGTATAACAAAGCACATTTGGTACCGTTTGGGGAATACAGACCTTTTGGGGATATAATTCCAACACCTGGACAATTAAGTCCTGGAAGCCAAGCAAAAAAAATAATGTCTATAAATACCAAATATGGTGATTTTAAGGTTGCTCCGGCTATTTGTTATGAAATAATTTTTTCTGATTCTTTGGTGCCACGTGGCGGAACACCTGATGCTGTTGTAAATATAACTAATGACACATGGTTTGGGCAAACACCAGGCGTATATCAGCATTTAGATATGGTCAGACGTTACGCAATTGAATCAGGTTTGCCGGTTATTCGTGCAAATTATTCTGGGATAAGTGCTTTTGTTATGCCAGACGGCAATGTTGAATCAATGTTGTATGTTGGTCAAACGGGGCATTTAGACGGTTTTGTATGGGGAGCTCATAATACTGTATATAGAATACTGGGGCGTGATATGTGGGTGATAATTATTTTGTTGTTTTCAATAATTGTTTTAAAATCCATATCCGTATTTCAGAAGAAAGATTAGATTTGGGCTCACGTTTATCATCGATATTTTTAATTAGTTGTGCAACAGGTATGTTATGCTTTTTGGCGATTGCTTTTAATACATCAAAAAATTCTTGTTCCAAAGAGATGCTTGTTTGATGTCCGGATAAAGATATTGATATTTTTTGCATTTTATATTTTCCCAACAATTAAACAATCCAACATAGCGCGATACGGATCGTCATATTTTCGCAATACAGATAAATTCAAATTATCCAACATAAAGCAAGTACCAAATGCATCTGCAGCAAACCAAAATAAATCGTTTCTGCCAAATACAGTTTTTCCAATTAAATTTTTGTTTCCAATTATATCCTTGTTTATTGCAATTATTGATGGCAAAGGATATTTTATACCGCGTTGAATTTCGGTTGAACCAAATATACATGCAGAGCCCAATGTTACAGCGGAACAATTATGATATAAATCTATTAAAAATGTCGGTAACATAGCAGCGCGTATGTCTTTTAAAATTGTGTTAGCAATATTTATTTTGTTTGCATCACTGGCGGGAAAAATTTGTGCGCCTTTGGATTGTAACAAAGATATAAATTCTTGGGTTGTCATTTATTCATTTCCTCGTCCAGATGCAAAAAACGCAGACTGAGATAATCTGTCCGAAGTTGAATTTCCCCCAGCACCGCCATTTGCAAGATTTGTTGAAATATAAATTTTTTTCGCGGGGTTTGGTAAAAATACCGTTTTTGCATTACTTTGCTCAATGATAAATCTGTCCAGATTATGACTTTGTGGAAAGGTTAAACACATAAACATATTATCAATATCAATCTTTCCACCCCATATCAACGGAATTCTGAATCGCAAAGATGTATTTTCTGGTAATTGTTTACCCATTATTAAATTCATAAATTCTTCTTTTGGTAAATTCAAAAAAGCGATTTCTTCAAAAGAATCTGTCAGGGAAGCCATAAATTCTCGTCGCAAGGCAGAATATAATTTAAACCAATCTGCGTTTATTATGCAACGATTTGGCGTGTATTCCATCACTGGCATATCGTCCATTCCGAGTGCTGTTAACCGTTCAAGCGCAGAATGTTTTGTTAATTGCATTCGTGTTAATCCTTAAATATTTTTAGCATATGTAATGATTGTATCAATATAATCAGAATATGCATCAAAATTTTCTTGTTCTGATTCGTCTGTTGGTGGATTTGGGTTGTTGGTTATAAATTCTTTTAATTCATCTAGGTTATGGAATATCAAAACATTGTCATCGGAAATATATATTTGTTTTGTATCTAAAACAAAAGCAGAAATTGTTATAGGAATGTCTTCTAAAGTTTCTTTGAAAATGTCGCTTAACTTATCAATAGATTTCTTAAATCTTTCAATATCACAATCCACAGCACCAACCCAAACTGTCTCGTTATTTCCAATTGCAAATAAATTTGTAGTAAATCCAGAAATTGTTAATTTTGGTTTAACTTTATAACCTGCGTTTGCAAATATAGTAGATAACTCGGAATCATACAAAGTTGTTGGTTGTGTATTTGTTGGTTTGTTTTGTGCCAAAGATTGTTCTGATTGGTGTTGTGCAGCAATATTTGCGATGTTTTTGGGTAAATTTAATTTTGGCGGTTGATTTAGGTGTACAAAGTTATTTGGACCAGGATATGTAGTATCTGTTTGTTTCTGTTTTCCAAGTTGTGTGGTATTCAAGATAGATGTATTTTCAGTTTTTGTAACAATGGTTTTGCCAAAACGTGGTTTAAAAATCATATATAGTCCAAATATAGTAATAAATACTGCAACACCAATAGAAACATAAAATGTTTTGTCAATTGGTGTATGTGAAACCTGTAACTTTGCCAATTCATCCCAATGTTCGGCATAAAAAATATTAAAACTGAATCGCACATTTAACCAAAACGAAAGTCCAAGCAAAACAGATGTGCAAAGCAATATAGATGATAAAATTTTTTCTATGTATTTGTTCATTTTATTTTTATTGTATCACATTTTATGATAAACTGACAACAAATGATTGAAGCAAATGAAATTTTTTCAGATTTTGATAAACGAATCGCTTTTTGGTGCGATAATGTCGCAGATACTGCTGAGTTGGCTGATTTATCAAATAATTTAATAGAAAATAAAATTGATTTAATATCAGTTGTGCCAAATGCGGTTTATTTTTTGTGGACATGTTTGGAAAAACAAAATGTTAAAATTTTACCAAGATATTATTTCGCACCACTGCAAAAAAATATGGATACATATGTGTCAGAATTGGTTAAAAATATCACTAATGTTTTCAAAAAGGGTGCAACAGGTGTTCAAATTTTTTTGAAAATGCGGGATTTAGAACGTTTTACAGACACTATAAAGTTTGTTCGTAATGATTTGTTTTTTGAACATGTGTTATGTGTGGGCTTTGATATAAATGATATTAATTTTGAAGATTGGGATTTAGTTTTTCAAAAATTGCATGATTTATGTGCGGATGCGCTTGTGTTAACATTAAATGAAGATATGGGAAATCGGTCTGATTTTGTGGGACGTGTTTACGGTATGTTGCAAAAATGGGATTTTGGCGGAGAATTACACTTTAAATTAAATAACGACTACGAACGTATGGACCAAGTAATCCGCTTGATTGAATCAGAAAAAAATGAATTATCTGATAAATTACGCTTTTTCTTGGATTATTAATTATTTGATAAAATTAGATATTTTGGTTCGGTTGTTTTTGCTTTATTTTTTAATTGGTATCTGGTTTTAATCGTTTGCAGATTTGTTGATTTGATTTTCAATGTCGTTTGTTTTAGTTGTTCGCAAATCCAATCATAATATTCCCAATGGTCTGTACCAATTATAATTTGACCATTTTGTTCCAGATATTTAGATAACAGGTTTAAAAAATCAGTGTTTAATAATCTTCGCTTTTCGTGTTTTGCTTTTGGCCATGGGTCAGGATGCAATATCCAAATTTGTGAAAATTTTACGTTATGAAAATCTTGTGTATACAGCAGTAATCTAACGTCATCAGGATAAATACGAATATTTGTGTATTCAGAAAAAATGCTATTATCCGATTCGTTTGTCATGGCAGAAAGTAGGGCGGCAACCCCATTTGCAAATGGTTCAGCACCAATAATTATTGAATCTGGATTATTAATTGCTAAATCGCGTAAATGTTCACCGTTGCCAAAACCAATTTCTAAAATAGCCTGTTTTTCGGCGTTTTCAGATGAGTTTGGTGCAATTTTGGGCAATAAATTATCTATCAACCATTGTTTGCGATTAGATAATTTTTTACCATGTCTGCGACCAAAGGTTCGTATGTCTGTTTTTTCAAAATGTTTTAATTCTTGTTTTTCCATATATTTAGTATAAAATCACTTTATTATAAAAACAAGGTGAAATAAAAATGCGTAATGGATTATCAAAAGATTTAATTACACGTGTGCTTGGTGGCGCACCTAAATATACTTTGGATGAATTGGAATCTAAATATCCACCACGTGATTTACCAGAAGGTGCTTTTGTAACCCGTTTTGCACCCAGCCCGACTGGATATATGCATTTGGGGAATTTATATAGTGGCTTGATTGATTATAAATTGGCTCAACAATCAAACGGTGTTTTTTTATTACGTATAGAAGATACAGATACCAAACGTGAAATCAAAGATGCTGTCAATATAGTAATAGATTCTTTGGCACGATTTGGTATAAAAAACAATAATGATATTTCTGATTATGGTCCGTATTACCAATCACAACGTAAAGATATTTACCATTCTGTGGCTGCACATTTGTTAGAAAAAGGGTTGGCATATCCTTGCTTTTTAACCCAGGAAGAAATGGATGAAATTCGTGAAAAGCAAAAATTGGCTGGTTTGGCAACTGGTATTTACGGTGAATATGCCAGGGACAGGGATATTTGTGAAGAAGAAATAATTAAACATCTTGATAATGGTGAAGTGCCGTCGATTCGTTTGTATTCGATGGGCAACCCAGAAAACAGAATATATGTTAAAGATTTTGTTCGTGGCTCTATATCTGTACCAGAAAATAACGAAGATATTGTTTTAATTAAATCTACTGATAGATTGCCAACATATCATTTTGCACACTTATGTGATGATCATTTTATGCGCATAACTCATGTTGTACGTGGTGAAGAATATTTTGGAACTGTCGCATTGCATGTTCAAATGTTTCGTATTATGGGTTGGTCTTTGCCAAATTATATTCATACATCTACGCTTGATAAAATTGATGAAGAAACTGGTAAACAAAGAAAAATGTCCAAACGTAAAGATCCAGAAAATAATGTTGCTTTTTTCTTAGAACAAGGTTGGCCAACAGATGCGGTTATTGAATACCTTGGAAATATTTTGGCGCCTGGTTATGAGGAAGCAAAAATCAAAGGACAAGTTAAGTCCTTTTGGGATTATGAATTACGACCCCAAAAAATACCAGCATCTGGCAGTTTGTTTGATATGAAAAAATTGGAATGGTGGGCAAAAGAATATATTGCAACTTTGCCAGTTGATGTATTGGTTAAACATGTTGTTGATTGGGCAAATGAATACGGTAATGAAGATAATAAAAAACAAGTTGCTGATGTGCCATATTTGACATCTGTGTTGGCGATTGAACGTGATAATCCAAAACGTATTCGTAAAGATTTTATTACTTGGCAACAGACGTTAAACGAGGTGTCTTATTTTTGGGATTTCTTGTTTGTTTCGAACAAAGAATATGAATATAACCAAGATGTATTAAGGAGTTTCTTAGAAACTTGGAACGAAGCAGATGATAAAGATACTTGGTGGGGCAAGGTTGTATCGGTTGCCGAAAAGTGCGGTGTTAAACCGGGTGAAGCTGCGATGAATTTACGCGTTGCGATGACTGGACGTACTAATACACCAGATTTATATTCTATAATGCATGTGTTGGGTGATGAACGTGTTCGTGAACGTATAAATAAACATATATAATTTTGTGTATACAGCAGAAAGAAAGGAATAGATTATTATGAAAAAAGCGAAAAAAATTGTTAAACAACAACTGAAAGAAGTAAAACACGATAAGCGTGCCTTTGGTTTGTTAAAGTTTTTACGCGCTACAGGTCTATTTCGTTGGGAAAGACCGTCAACTAAATCAGAAGAAGTCCTGAATATCTTAACACATGGAATTGGTATTGGGTTGGCGATGGCAGCATTGTGTTTATTGGTTGCGTTTGCTGTTTTGTACCATAATCCATGGGCGGTTGTTGCGTGTTCCTTGTTTGGGGTTACTATGTTCACTTTGTATTTTGGTTCGACAATGTGTCACGCAACAATTGGGGACAGAAGCGAATGTTTTTTTGAAGTGTGGGATAGTATAGCAATTTATGCGTTGATTGCAGGGACTTATACACCATTTTTGTTGGTTAATTTAAACCTTGGTGGATATCCGGCTTTGGGTTGGACTATGTTTGGTGTTTTGTGGGCAATCGTTATATTTGGTGCAATTATGAAAATCAAAAGTCCGCGTCGCCAACCTAAATGGATGGTTGCTTTGTATTTAATAATGGGCTGGGCGTTGGTTTGGATTTTGCCCGCTATGATTAAAACTATATCAGCGCGCGGAATGTGGTTTGTATTAGCGGGTGGATTATCTTATTCAATTGGGGTGATTTTTTATTTATGGCGTAAATTAAAGTTTGCACATGCGTTATGGCATTTGTTTGTAATTGGTGGTAGTGTGTGTTTCTTTTTCGCTGTATTATTTGGCTCAATAATTGATTTTATAAGATAAACAAAATCCATCTATACAACGGGTTTGTTGATGTATAACGTTTAATCAAATGGATTTTCAGATTTATTGTATTCAATAACAATTGGTAAATGTTCCAAATGCAAAGCAGTTGCGATACCGCGTCTTAGATATCTTGTGTATGATTCTGGTATATCAGAAGCCCCACCAACATTAATAGTTATTTTTATCGGGTGGTGTCCAGTTTGTCGCGCAAATTTAATTTTCATTGGACGTTTCAGGCGTGATATAGGTGGCTGTCTGTCTGCAACCAATTTTTCAATGATACGATTTAATAAACTGGTTGGTGTATCAGAATTACTTATATCCCATTGTTCATATACACGTTTAAATAAATTCTGAATACCTGTACCTGTTTTAGCGGATACAGCCAAAATCAAGGGTTTTATGATTTGATGAAATGAATTTGTAAACTGATGTTTTAATTTCAATAATTTTTCATCACGTTCAATTTGGTTAACCAAATCCCATTTGTTTAATGCAATACATAATATTTTTCCTGCATCATAAACACGAGCAGCAATAGATAATGTCTGATTTTCAATATTCTTTGTCGCATCAACTATTAAAACAACAATGTTTGCTTTGTCTATTGCATCCAAAGATTTTAATGCAGACAATGTTTCTACATCATCTGTGACACCTGATTTGCGTCGTAAACCAGCGGTATCCATCAAAATAATATCACGACCATAAAAATGTGTTGGGATTTTTACAGTATCACGTGTTATACCTGGTTCATCTTTGACAATTTGACGATTTTCACCCAGTACGTGGTTCACAAACGTAGATTTTCCCACATTTGGTTGACCCAATATTGCGATTTTTATTTTTGTGTTTGGTTCTTCGGATACATTTTCATCTTTGGCGATGTTATCCATAAAATTGTATATTTCATCAAAACCGCGTTTGTGTTCAGCAGATATCAATACAGGTTCGCCAAATCCCAATTTATAAAAATCGTGTGTATCAGATAATCTTTTTGCAGATTCTGATTTATTTATCAACAACAAAGCAGGTGCTTTGCTTTTTTTATGTACCAGTTTTGCCCATTCTAAATCCATAGGCAACAAACCTGTTTTGCCATCAACAACAAACAAGATTGCATCGGCTTTTTCAATAGTCTGAATTGCCATGTTCGTTGAATCGTGTCCGATACCAGATTTTGTATTTTCAAGACCAGCGGTGTCAAATACAGTCCATGGACGATTTGGAATGTTTCCAGAAATAACATCGCGTGTAACACCAGGTCTGTCATGAACAAGCGCATCTCGTGAATTAGTTAATCCGTTAAAAAGTGTAGATTTTCCAGTGTTTGGACGACCTATAATAACTATGCTTTTCATTTTTTTTCCATTGATTTTTTTTAATTATAAAGCAAAAATATAAATAAGCAAACACCAAGGAGATAAAAAATGAAAGCAAAAAAAAGAAATTGGTTTAAGAGATTAACTGATATATTTTTCAGACCAAAATATTTCTTTACTAAAATTGTTGCTGATGGGAAAATGGAAGATGCTATGTTGCGTGCATTTTTATGGGGGTTAGTTGGTGGTATATTGGTTTTGATTATACAATTGGTGCGTGGCAATCCATTTACATTTTTGGCATTGTTCAAAGCAATAATAGTTTGTCCAGTGTTAGCTGTTGTTTTATTATTCGTGTTTGCTGGATTAATGATGTTGGTTTCAGAAATCACGATGGGGGATCGTGATTGGGAAATATCGGTCAAAGGTCTGGCATCTATATTTTTTGTCTATCCATTGACTTTGCTGTTAAATGCGTTGGCATTTAATTGTACATCGATTTGGGTAATAAGTATTGCGACAGATTTGTATATTTTATTTCTGCTTTATAACATATCGGTTTATTGTTTGCATTGTAAGAAGGTTAGTGTGATGTTTGTTTTTGTGGTTGGTGCTGTGTTATTGGCAACGGTGTATATGTCTGATTACAGAACGTTATGGTTTTTTATTAAAAATATGCCCGCTACATTAACGTGTTTATTTTAATATAAGTCAATAAAACCGCCGTATAGGCGGTTTTAAAATTTTATTTTGTTCGTATGTACATAATGCTTCTGACTTTCTTGCCTTGTGGACATTCCCACCAAATCATTTGACATATTTTGCTATCTTCACCTTCGCAACCATTTCTATTTAAACTCATCCTGCAACCAAGTCCAGACAAGTCTTGTTTTATTTGTGATATTGCTACATTACCTTCTGATTCGGATGGATATTCTGATTCAAAACGGCATATTTTAGGGTCGTATTCAAAACAATCACTTGTATTTGGAAGTAAATTGTTAACAATGTTTTGTATATTTGTTGCTAGATTTTCTTTATCTTTAGTATAAGCCTGTTTTTGTGGTTTGTTGTCTAGATTTTGAGCTGCAACGTTATCTGGTGTTATAGCGATTGTTAAAGCAACTAAATTAGCACCAGCAAGCACTTTTTTGCCGAAAATTATCATGTTTTTAACTAAACTGTTTATGTTTTTCATTTTTTAATCCTTTTGTTAGTGGTTCTAAGAGGTTTTCTTTGTTGGTATTGATTGTATTACAAAATATAAAAATGTCAATATTTTTATTTAGACATTTGTATAAAATATATATGTTTGCTTGGTTTGATATATTTTTAAAATCCTGCCCTTATGCCGACGGCGAAAAATAATCTTTTATCTGCCGTTCCACCCGACATAAACAGGTGTGTGTTTTCGGTGTATTTATATCTGAATGATGCAAGTATTGTATTTACGTGGTCGTTGTATTCACGTGTTGATATATTATCGCTGTGATTCCACAGATTTGTATCTGAATGCAAATACGTCAAAGATATGCTGTATTGCAATAAATCATAACTTAACCCAGTTCCGACAACAAGTCCGTCCGCCAACATGCCAACGGGGTTATAATCGTAAATCAAACGCGCAGATGTACCCCAAATCCAACTGTTATATTGTAAATTTATTCCCAATGCAATCTGACCACGCCAATCGGCAGTTATTGCGGGTGTATATGAGGTTTCCGAATAATTATCTGGTTTATCCATGTATGACAATGCCAAAGAATAGGCGGCCTTTAATTTTCCATATGGTTGTTTGAATTTTACTGCCATATCTAATGCGTAATCAAAATTATCAGTTAATCCGGCAACCGATATACCATATTGACCATATTCAGTAGATTTAGTCGCCAAATTTAAACGTAATGCATCATGTCCACTTGTTGCTGGTGTGTCGGATATTAAAACGCGATCCAATTCTAATTTTTTATATAACAAAGATTTGTCGTTTATACGCAGATATCCAACGTCTGGTAATCCCAATCCCATTTTACGTGCAATCGAATGAGTTAAACCAAATTCTGCACGTCCAACGTTTCGGTCTTCAAATAAAATAAAGGCATCGTGAACGTATTCATCGTCTTCGACAGCATCTGCATCAATTGAATATACGGCACCGAATCGCTGTGAAGAATTTAATCTGTAAAATATTTGTGCCTTTACATCCCAATCATTTATAAAATTGGCTTTGTCGTTTTCGTCTTGTAAAAATCCAACCATACCATCTGCATCCAATTTGAATTTCCATTTATCGATGCTGTAATCCAATGCAAATGCATTATTTGTGCATAACGGTATAGCCATTAAAAAATATATATTTTTCGTGTTCATCTATGATTTTTTATTTTGAATTAATTTTGTATTATTCCCCGATTCGTTCAATATAGCATTTTTTAATTTATCAAATGCACGTTCTTCTATTTGTCGTACACGTTCGCGTGAAATATTATATTTTTTTGACAATGTTTCCAATGTTGTAGCAGGCGAAGAAAGTCGACGTGCCTTTAATATTTCGCGATCACGTTCTGGTAATTCGTCCAAATGTTTGCGTAACAAGGCATATCCACGACGTTTAAATTCCAATTGCTCCAAGTTATCTTCGATATTTACCCGGGTATCCACCATATTAGATAGTACATCTTTGGCATCAGAATCTGTTCCCACTGGTGCATTCAGTGAAACATCACGTGCAGACATGCGGGTGGAAACGTTTTCTACATCTGATTGTGAAACCGATAAATAATCCGCAATTTGTTTTGTTTGCTCGTCAGACAAAGAATTATCTATTATGCCCAATGCGCGTTTAGCACGGGTCAAATTAAAGAATACTCGTTTTTGGTTTGCAGATGTTCCCAGTTTTACAATTGACCAATTATTTAATATGGTCTCATATATCTCTGCTTTTATCCAAAACATGGCGTATGTAGAAAATCGAAAACCGCGTTCTGGGTCGAATTTTTGTAATGCTTGCATTAATCCCATATTGCCACTTGCAATCAAATCAGATACAGGCAAACCATAATTTTTAAAATCGTATGCCACCGAAACAACCAGTCGTAAATGTGATGCAACTAATTTTTCAGCCGCGATATTATCGTGCTCTTTGACCCATTTGGTCGCGTATTCGTATTCTTGTTCTGCCGATAAAATAGGGAATTTTTGGATTTCTGACATATATTTAGTTAATCCGATATCGTCTCCGTATCCATAAGATGGTATTATGGCATTAGATGCATTTGATGGTAAAGTTGTCTTGATTTGCTTTTTCATAACTTTTATAGTATACCTGATAAATAAGAAATTATCAAGAAATGGAGATGTTTTATGACAAGTATCTTGGAAAGAAATAAAAATCTTAAACAACCAGTAAAGAAAACACGTGAAGAATACGCAGAAGATGCGCTTTATCGTGAGGTCTGGGAAGATGTTAATAATGAAAAAACACAGCAATTTTTGAAAAAATACTGGCGCTATATTGTGGGGGCGGCGATTGGTGTGATGATTATTGTGTGTGGTATTCAAATTGGAACACGCATGTATTATTCGTCTAAAATGGCAACGGCACGTGTGCATGAAACTGCACTGGCGACGTTTGATGCCGGGGCTTTGGCAAATTTGTCTAAAAATTCTGGTGGGGCAACGTCTGATTTGGCTTTGTTCCAATCCTATTTAATGGATAAAGACGTTAAAAAATTGGAAGATTTGGCAAATAATGCGCATACGCGTGATTTCAAAGATTTGGCAATTATTCATTTGGCATCGATTCGTGGGGATAAGATGTCTGCGGATGAATTTGAAAAATATTTATCTGGTATGGATACTAAAAAATCGCCGTTCTTTTATTTGTCTCGTTTGATGATTGCTGAAAAGTATTTGGCTGGTAATGATAAAGAAAAAGCGGATAAGTTTTTAGACGTAATTATCAATGATGAAAATGCGCCCGATTCGATTTCTGCAACTGCGCAAATGTTAAAGTAGGGTGGTGTGTTGAAAAAAATAATTGCGTTTTTGCTGTGTATTATTGTTTTATACGCTTGTTCTAAACGTGACCCCGTCTTACCCGGGGAACGTTTTGATATATTTGGAAATACAGAAATAAGACCTGTTGATAAATCTTTGCCACAGTTATCAGATACAGCGAAAAATATTTATGGCAATTCGGTATGTAATTATACTCAAAACGACAAGAATGTGATTTTTATGGGTGACAAAAAGGTTTTCAAAGGGATTGCTACGGATAATTTTGTAAAAAACAATCAAAAGCCGATTTGTGTTGATGATTTTATTTATACTGGTTTATCTACTGGTGAAATTGTAAAAATAAATGCGCGAAATAATAAACTTGTCTGGGCAACTGATGTTTTCAAAGAAACAAATTTAACTGGTGGTTCTGGTGTCGTGGATATTGTTGCACGTGTCGGTTTTGATAAAAATTTTGTTTATGCTGGTGGTTTGGGTGATGCATTTTGTAAATTAAAATCATTTGATGGTAATAAAATTTGGTGTCTGAATATATCTGTGCCTGTCGATTTTATTTTGGTTGATAATTTTGCTTTTGTTGTCGGTGCTGATAATAACTTGTATGCGATAAACGTTCTTGATGGTTCAGTATATTGGAAAACAGAAATTAAAAAACAGATGGTGCCACAATATGATGGGCAGTATATAATCATAGGCAAAGAAAAAATAAATTATTCAAATGGTGAAATTGTTAAATAACATAAAAACCGCCGTATAGGCGGTTTTTGATTGTTTGAATTTTGGATTACCATGTTGGCGCATGGTCACCTTCTTTGATGATTGGTTTTTCGTCTTCCCAAATAGATAAACCGGTTTTCAAATCTGTCAAAGTCATTTGCAAATAATATTCTACGCGTGTATCGTTTGATGAAAACCAACCCGATTCTAACTTCAAATTTCTTTGCAACATTTTACCAGATAATGACATATTTGGTGCAATCAAAGTTCCTTTCTCTGCGATGGTTGTTGCAGCGTATTCTGCATTGTCACGCAGGTTACGAACAGCGTTTGATGTGGTGTCTTCGCCAGAAAAGTTTGTTGCGATTTGTGCACTGCCGGATTTCAGAATAGTCGTTCTGATTTTCTTGGTCAAAATGTCAGTGTCAAAACGTTGTGCAGTATCATTTACGATATTGCCGATAGCAATCACAGGTTTTGTTTTTTGTTTGAATACACCGCTTTCCAACATAGATTTAGTCATGGTTTCTGCTGTATTGGTCCAATCGCGATATTCCAGTTCCATTACATTTTGCATAGATGCAACCTCACGTTCATTTTGTAAATCAATGACGCGTGTTTCGCTGCACGCACAAAGTGCAAGACATATTGCACAAGGTATCATTTTTTTCATTTGTTTTCTCCTTTATTTTAAACTTATTACTTTTGTATCAATAATATTTGGTGCGGTACGGACATAGATTAAATTATTTCCACCAGTTTTTAATTTCGATTTTATCGTATCATTTACATCCAAACTATTCAAGTTTGATTTTGTTGTATCGATTCGATTTACGTATATGTATTGGGGCAAGGTTGCCCATGTACGAACATCAGAATTTGATGAAGATACTGTGTATATAGATGATAATATGCCCATTAATGGTGCAGAACTGCTGTGTGAATTATACATTGTTGCCTGAAGTGTTGCTTTGGATACAGCGCTGGTGTACGAACGTAAAATTTCGTTTATTCTGTATTCATTATATTCGGTTAAAAACATAGCGTCAACGTTTGCTAACATTTGTGAATCTTTTGGTTGAATTGACATGTTTGAAAACTGTGGTTCGCTGAACGAAAAATAAATCATACCGATTGTTGGTAAAAATAATCCAGCATTCTGTTCGTGTAAACGTGGTGCAAAACCCGTTTCTGTAAATTGCCAAATTGTGTTGAGCGGTTTTTTATGTTGTTGTGCCAATTCTAAATCTTGTTTGATAAATGTGTTGTCCGGTACCATACCAGATGCGCGTTTCAAATATGTTATTGCATTTTCGTAATCACCAGTTGTTAAAAAATATATACCAGATAAATACATTAATGCCGGATTCATGATATCGTTAAAAGCCAACCAATCTGCTGTATAGCTATTAATAATATTTTGTATTTCTGAATTTTCTTTTACTATTTCTTGTTTGTTTTTTTCTATCAATTTTTTATATTCAATCGACATGTTTTGTTGACGATTATAAGATTGATTTATAACAACACGTGCGTTTTCTAAATCACCAATTGATAACAAATCCCATATTTGATAATAAGATACAAACAATGAATCCATCATATAAGGTTTATATGAATTTACACCACCACCAAGTAATAAACCTGCGGTTTCACGCATGATGGACGAATCGGTTGATGAAAGATTTCTCTTGTTAAATTCTTCAAAAATTGAATCGCTTTCTTTGAATTTGTTTTCATGAAACAGTGTGATTCCATTTATCAATAATTCTAAATTATTTTGTTTTTCTGGTTCGTTGTTGGATGAAAATGTTTGGGTTACAACTTCAAAATCACCATTTGCAAAATTTTCTTGTAATGTATCAAGACGTCTTTGTGTAGCAGATGCACAACTGTATAGAACAAATAAACAAAGACAAACAAGTTTACGCATTGAACATTCAATATTTTATTTCAAAGGTTCCAAAATTTTTATTTCTTTGGTATTTGGATTATAAATCTTTGGTACCCCATCATATCCCATAATTGCGTGGTGTGATGGAATTAAAAATTCAGGTAGTGGGGATGATTCACCCAATGCCATTTTTGCCAGTAATGCCTTTTGTACAGGGGTTTTGTTTAAATAGTATCTAATATTAGTGGCTTCAATTGGTCTGTGATAATAACCTTGGTAAATGACAAGTTGTTTATCAATAGGCAATTTCATAATGTCCATTACAGTGAACAATGGGCCTTCTTTTGGTGTTTTCTTTTCTTTACCGTCAGCATCTTTTTCAATTTTTTCTTTCTTTTGAATACCAATCATATCAGAAAATCTTTTTGCTGTATCCGGGTCATTTTGGCGGAACACAATTTTTGCAGCGGTTGTAGAAATAATAGTTGCAGCAGCATCAGGACCATATTTTTCTTGGATTTGGTGGATATCTTGGCCGATGATTAAATAAGATACTTTGCATCCGCGCCCTAAATCTGGACCTTGGATAACGGCGTCTAATTTTTGCATTTTTGGCATTTCATCTAATACAAATAAAACAGGGCATGGTCCAACGGTTTCACCATCAACAACTGTTCCCGGGGTATGAGCCAATAAATAACTGGACATCAATTCTATGAAAATCGCGGTAATCGGGTTTACAGCCTGAGCATCAACTAAGTTCACAGATAAATATACACTGACTGGTTTAATTTTTCCGTCTTTTGGATCCTTTATACCGCGTAAATCAGAAAAATGAAAATCAGAATGACTTGTTCTGTTGCGAACAGCAACATTACGGAAAATTGCCAAACCTTCCATCATTGTGGATAAAATAGAACCACGTTCCTTATCGGGGGTGTTTGCCAATTGTGTTAATTCAGAAACGCAACGATGTGTATATGCATAACGACGTGCCTCATCAACAGCGTTGATAAACAAATCCTTCATCGGGTCTGCCATCATGACCATTTGGTCACCTTGTTTACGGCGTTCTTCCAATTCTTCGGCAATTTGAACTTGGCTTGCAGTTAACCAATCCAGAATCATAGATAAAGATGCTTCTTTGCCATGCCATGCGTCTGGGATATTAGCCCAAGTTCCAACATGAACATAGTTTGTCGCATTTAACTCACCACGTTGCAACATTGTATAAGCAGCGTACGCATTTGGGTCATTCATCATTGATAAATAATATTCACCAAGCAACGCAACATCATCACTTGTCATTGTGCCGTTATTTATTTTGAAATAAAAATAATCGTCTGCTTTGGCGCGTTCTATTTTTGATACAATAAAATGAATTAAGCCAGCCAAGCCAGCACGTCCTGTATTTGCCCAGTGTGGGTCGGCATTTCCAGATTTTGCATCTGGAACCAATACTTTACAAATAGCATCAATATACAAATCACGTTTTTCCGGATTATAGGGAACATGCTCTGGTGACAAAGGATTCCATGATGGATAATATATACCATGTTCAGGGTCATCTTGACCAGACCAATTCATTATAAATACAGGCCCCACAGTTGAACGGTATCCAGATGTATCTTGTTTTAATTCTGGTTTTGGGTCGTTTATAATCATTGATACTGTATCGCATTCCAAAATTGTTGGACGTACAACACCAGTTGTTTTACCTGTACCCGGAGGTGCCACACACAAAGCAGATAATGATTCGTCAAACATTAACGGGGTTTCTTTGCCTTTGTATTTGAAATACCCCAGCACCATCATAAATCCATTGAATAAACCTTCCTTGTTTTTGAAATTTTGTCCCATTTTTTTGATATCATCAGCAGTCGCTTTGCGGGAAGATTTTTCATCATATTTATCCTTGCTGTGTGGATTAAATTCATCTTTGAATGTTATATCGGCAAGGAAATAATATGCGATAATTGGTAATATTGGGGTTATTGATGCGATATCAGGATGATTTAAGGTGCGAGATATCCAATAT
Source organism: Alphaproteobacteria bacterium UBA1185 (assembly GCA_002310415.1). Taxonomy (GTDB): domain Bacteria; phylum Pseudomonadota; class Alphaproteobacteria; order Rs-D84; family Rs-D84; genus Enterousia. The sequence continues at coordinate 211,216 of DBYN01000006.1, forward strand.
GGTACCTCTGCCACAGCGGACAATCCAAACGTAGTGAATAAGTTTTTTATGTATATTATTGACCATTGTTGACTGGCAGGTGACCAACCATATCGCCATATATATTCAATTACAAAAGAAAATCCAAATGCCACCGCGCAAATAAGCCATATTCCAACGTCCCACCGTAGTTCCCAAAAGCGTCGCGCCATTGGTATTTGTTCGTGTTCTTTGTACGCGGAAGAATCAAAGATTTTTAAACCTTTGCCGGAACCACTGCTAGAGAAAAAGTTGAATTTTACAGCCATGATTGGTATTATATCATAAAAATAAACTTTTTAACATGAAAAGATGAAAAAATGCAAAATAAACCAAGAATATTTATAAATCAACATATTGAAACAGGTGATAATATCGTTGCAGAAAAACATATTATTCATTATTTGACTCGGGTTATGCGTACCAACGATTGTTTGATATTTAATGATGGTGCAGAATATTATGCGAGTTTGTCAAACGATGGTAACCATATAATTGTTGGTGACAAAACCAATCACGTTGACCCCAGTAACGATTTAGTGTTTTATTTTGCCCCGATTAAAAAAACAGATGAGATGTTAAATATGGTGACCCAAATGGGTGTCAAAGTATTGCAACCTGTAATAACAGAGCGGACAGTAGCAAGGCATATAAATTGGGAGCGTATGATAAAAATTATTATAGAGGCTTCTGAACAATCTGGTCGTAACAGTATTCCACAATTATTGTCCCCCATATTGTTTAAAGATTTAGATTTTAATGGATTAATTGTTGCTGATGAACGGGCAGGGCATGGTAAAGAAATTGTAGATAAAATCGAATCGTATGGCAAATTATTTGTTGGACCCGAAGGTGGCTTTTCGCCACAAGAATTTGATGCTATGGACAAAGCGGGTGTTTATGGGTTATCTTTGGGAAAAACGATTTTGCGTGCAGAAGTGGCGGCAGTTGTCGCAATAGCAAAGGTTTTGAATAAATGAAAATACGGTTAGCAAAATACATAGCAGATTGCGGTGTTGCATCCAGACGTGATGCAGAAAAACTTATTATTGAGGGTGCAGTTTCTGTAAATGAAAATGTTGTTACAACCCCCGTATTTTTTGTAAATGATGGTGATAAAGTTTTTGTACATAATCGGCAGATTCTGCCGGATACACAAATTAAGTTATATATGTTTCATAAACCAATAAATACCATGACAACTGCTTATGACCCAGAACACAGAAAAACAATATATGATGTTATTGATGCAAAATATAAAAATTTAAAATATGTTGGACGGCTTGATTACAAAACAACAGGATTATTATTGTTAACTAATAATGGTAATTTGGCGCGTCAAATGTCTTTGCCACAAAATCGTATTCCGCGAACATATATTGCAACAGTTGCAAAACATACAAAATCTGGTTTAGATATCGCGCGCAAGGGGGTAACGGTTGATGGTATCAAATATAAGCCTATGAAAATAGAAATTATTGATGATAAAAATTTGCGGGTCACAGTAACAGAAGGCAAAAAAAACGAGATAAGGATTGTTTTAAAACATGTTGGGTCGCCAGTTGTTGCATTACATAGGATTTCATACGGAATAATACAGTTGGGTGATTTGCCTGTCGGAAAAATTTTAGAGATAGATAAGAAAACAATTGACCTGATTTGTAAAAATGTCTAGAATCAAAATGTAAGATAAGGGGGGAGTTTTATGAAAAAATCTAAAAGCAATAAAAAAGTAGTTCGTAAACCAGCAAAGATAGAGATGCGCGACAATTGTTGTTCTGCGACAAGTGTTTGGTCTTGGACGATTTATGTTTATTGGTTCATAATTTTATTTTTTATTGCAGCGACGTTTTATATCTTGGGGCGTAGTCATGAATTTTTACATCCAACAGAACAAAATGTTGTTGTTACAGAAGAAGTTTTGATGCGACCAAGCGATTATATTGATTCTGCTAAAAAGAAATTACAAGAAGGTAATGTTGATGATGCAATTGCAGAATTAACTACTGCTGTGGAATCTGATGCAACTTCTAATGTTTATGCTTTGCGTGGTGAAGCGTATATGCAAATTGGAGATTATCAGAAAGCCTTGGATGATTTTAACAGTGCAATTGAAAAAGATTCTATGAATGCAATTGCGTTTTATGATCGTGCTTTGTTGAATACTCGGTTGGAAAATTATGATGCGGCTTTGAATGATATAAACAATGCGTTGGCATCACAATCTATGAAACCATCAGAAATTTTAACTATGCGCGATTTGTATGCTAAGCGTGGTCAGTTAAATCTGTGGTTAAAGAATTGGCAGGGTGCTGTTGTTGATTATACTAATTCGTTGGCACGTGCCGAGGGTAGAATATCTGCGGATGTTTATGCAGAACGTGGTGAAGCCTTTACCGCTTTGGGTGATTATGAAAATGCAGTTAATGATTATACATCTGCTGTGCGTGTGATTTCAGAGCAAATTCAGGCTGCACCAACCCAGGAAGAACGTGAAAAACAATCAAGCAGCGCGATGGGATATTTTGAAAAATCTGCTGCTTTGAATTTCAAAATGGGTAATAACGCAGCCGCACGTAACGATTTAGAGTCTGCGTTTGCAATCGCTGTGGCTTTGGATGATGGCGAAAGTGCGGACAGAATTCAAAAATTGATAGGCGATTTAGATTAATAACATATCCAGAATCCGTTATTTTGTTTCGATTTGATTTTTGGGCAAAATGACGGATTTTTTTTGACTTTTGCGTTTTCTGGTAATAAAATACTAGTATGTTTTGTAATTTATTTGTTTTCACTATCACTACAACAACCCCTTTGGGGGTGTAGATTTTTATTTGTGCAAAATAATTGCACGTATTATAATAAACAAGCGATTTAATAAATAAAGAATAAAAACAAAGGTAAAAAAATATGTCTTATCCAATTGAAACAATTCGTCATTCGTTGGCTCACGTTATGGCGGCGGCTGTGCAAAAATTATATCCAGATGTAAAGTTTGCTGGGGGTCCCGCGATTGAAAACGGATTTTATTATGATTTTGATACTGAACATCGTTTCAGTGAAGAAGATTTTGCGGCAATAGAAAAAGAAATGAAATCTTTAATCAAAAGTGATGGTCGATTTGACAGACGCGAAATATCGTTGAGCGAAGCGAAGGAAATTTTCAAAGACCAACCGTATAAAATGGAATGGTTAAATGAATATGATGCAAATGGCGAGGTGTTGTCTATTTATACTTTCCGCGATTTTACAGATTTGTGTCGTGGACCACATGTCGCATCCAGCAAGGATTTACCAAAAGATGGTTTTAAAATAAGAACTGTTGCTGGTGCATACTGGCGTGGCGATTCGAAAAATAAAATGTTACAACGTATTTATGTTGATGCGTTTGCAAATGGCGAAGAATTGGCTGAGTTTTTAAAAAGACAAGAAGAGGCGGCAACCCGGGATAATCGTAAACTGGGTAAAGATATGGATTTGTTCCATTTTGAACCTGAATATGCACCAGGTGCTGTGTTTTGGCATGACAAAGGATTCAAGGTTTATCGTAAACTGGTCGATTTTATTCGTACACGTCAAAATCGTGAAGGTTATCTGGAAATATCAACACCAACAGTTATGGAGCGTTCTTTGTGGGAACGTTCGGGACACTGGGCAAAGTATGCAGAACATAATTATTCTGGTAAAACGTTGGATGGCAAAGATTTTTGTGTGAAACCGATGTCGTGTCCGGGTGGAATGTTGGTATATGCTCAGGGGATAAAATCGTATAAAGATTTACCATTGTATTTGGCTGAATTTGGTAAAGTGAATCGTTATGAAGCCTCTGGTGCGCTGGCGGGTTTGATGCGTGTGCGCGAATTAACACAAGACGATGCACATATTTTCTGTACCGAAGAGCAATTACAAGAAGAAGTTGTTAAAACATTACGTTTGATGATAGATGTTTATCACAAACTGGGTTTTGACAAAATATTGATGGATTTAGAAACTCGTCCAGATTCAGAGTTTCGTATTGGTTCTGATGAAGTTTGGGATTTCGCAGAAGGTGCGTTACGTAAATCGTTGGAATCTATGGGAGTAGATTATATTTTGGCAGAAGGTGAAGGTGCGTTTTATGGTCCAAAGATTTGTTTGTATTTGTGGGATGCTATTGGGCGTAAATGGCAATGTGGAACTGTGCAGTTAGATATGAATTTACCAGAAAGATTCGATTTGACTTATATTGGTGAAGATGGTGAAAAACATCGTCCAATTATGTTGCATCGTGCTATATTGGGTTCTATTGAAAGATTTATGGGGATATTATTGGAATCAACAGGTGGAAATCTACCATTGTGGTTGTCACCAGAACCTGTGGTTGTAACCCCTGTATCTGAAAAATACAAAGATTATGCAAACGAAGTTGTGGAACAATTGCGCAAAGTTGGCGTTTATGCACGTGCGGATTTGCGTGATGAAAAAGTAAATTATAAGATTCGTGAATTGTCTTTGATTAAAACGCCCATCATCGCTGTTGTTGGTGAAAAAGAAATGGACGATAAAACGGTTACACTACGTTATTTCGGCAAACAAGAGCAACAAACGGAATCTTTATCTGATTTTGTGAAATATATGGCTGATGCAATTAAATTGCCATTATAATAAATTAGGGCGGGACGATTATGTTCCGCCCGTTTAGATAATAAAGTGCAAGGAAAGAAGATGAAAAAATTATTAATATTTTTGGCATTATTTATTGCAGGATGTGCCTGTAATTGTGAGATGGAACCAATTATTGAATCAAATCATAAATTGATTGTGCCACCTGATTTTGGAAATATGCCAAAATAATTATAAAGGTTTCTTGGTTATTGTGTTTTTTTGTGATATAATGCATTTATGTTGATGATATAAATGGGGGGATATCATGAAGGACCAAGAAGAAAATTTAGATTTGTTAGATTTAGAAGAAGATACAGAAACTGACACTTTACCAGAGGCTGAACCGTTTTCTGCGCCACGTCCAAAAAGACCTTGGTTATTGATGGGGGTTGGTGTTGCCATCATTGTGTTAGCAACATGGATTATTGTTACGCAGGTTGGAAAAGATTCAGGAACATCAGTTAATGTAAATCTGGATGCCCCTGTTGTTGAAGATTTGAATGTCCCTGTTGCTGCACCAGATTTAAATGCTCCTGTAAAAAAGGCAGAAATTGCACCAAAACAGGAAAAGGTTGTTAAACCAATTGAAACGGTGAAAGTTGTTGAAGCAGACGGTAATCCTGTGCGTGTCATAGATGACAGAAAAGAAGTCACTTTTAATCCAGACAAGGCGACAACGAAAAATACAGTTAAACCTGTTGCTGCAAAAAAAATAACTGCACCAACAACACAAAAATCTGTGAAGAAACCGGTTGTTACCGCAACCACCGGCAGTATATATGTTCAATTTGGTTCTTACAGCACTCGTGCATTGGCACAAGCCGCAGAACAAAAATTGCGTGCCACACACCAGACTTTGTTTAATGGTAAACAATTTGTTATTTTGGCAGCGGAGGTGAATGGTAAAACAATATATAGATTGCGTGTGCCGTTTGTGTCTGCAAGTGAAGCCAATGGTTTTTGTAGAAATGCAAAATCTGATGGTTTAGATTGTTATGTTGCAAAATAATAATTGGGGGTATAGATATGAGATTCGGTATTTGGGAAATAATTTTAATTGCTTTGTTGGTGATTGTTTTGTTCGGCAGTGCCAAGATTCCAGGTATGATGAAAAATTTGGCTGGTGGTATCAAGGTTTTCAAAAAAGAAATCAAAGACGAAAAAACACCAAAGGTTAAAAAGAAAGTAAGTAAAACAGGTAAAAAGTAAAAAATACCCCAAGGTTGATTGCCTTGGGGGGTTTTTTTATCTTTCGTTCTTTTCTATTTCTTCTTGTTCTTCAATCGTTTTGGTTGCCAATGGACGCGCCAAGAGCCGTTGTAATCCGATTTCTTCGCCAGATATAACACTGTAACCAAATGTTCCATTTTCGATACGTTCCAATGCAGCATCTATCTTTTTTAACAGATTTGCACTGCGTTCGGACATGCGTAAATCCATGGCGATTTCTTGTTCAAATGTTGTCTGGTCTTGTTCGTCACCGACACCAGAATTTTCAGTTTTATCAGCAATTCTTACATCGTTTAATATATCATTATGGTCATGAGCCAACTTTTCACGTCTTGCACTTAATAATTGATAAAAATATGCCAAATGTTCAGGACACATATATGGTTCTGTTTTCTTTGGAACATATTTGGGTGGCAATTCAATATTTTTAAAGTTTTTTTGTGCCATATCAAGACTCCTTTAATTCTTTTATCCATAATGTCAGGGTTTCTGCATCCATTAACCCTGTGCGAGCCTCTCTCAATTCCCCATTTTTGAAAGCCAAAACACTTGGAATGCTGCGAATTCCAAATTTTGCGGGTGTGCGTCTATTTGTTTCGTCGATTTCGAATTTTACAAAATTCACATCCGTTTCGCTTTCTGATACAGATTCAAATATTGGGCCAAACATTTGGCATGGACCACACCACGATGCCCAAAAGTCTACCAATGTTAAACCATCAGATATTAATGAATCAAATGTATTGTCGTTTGCGTGTTGCAGAGCCATTTTTTCTCCTTTTGTTCTGTTGCATTTATCTTTAAGAGTATTATAATCATAGCAAAAAGCAAGAGAAAAACCACATGAAAAAAATCGTTTATATGGATGCTGCGGCAAGTTGGTTAAAAAATCAATCAGTAATAGAAACTGAGGGGGATTTTTTAACTAATTCTTATGCTAATGCAGGGCGGGGCGTTTGTGAGCGTGCATCAAATGTGGATAAAATGATTGATAATGTACGGCATCAAGTGGCTGATTTTATTGGTGCGGGTTCATCAAATATAGTTTTTACATCTGGCGCAACAGACGGTTTAAACCGGGTTGTGGGTATTATACAAAACACTCTTGGCTTGGAAAATAAAAAACTAATTGTTGCTGTTTCTGATTTGGACCATCATAGTGCGCGTATGCCATGGGAATATTTGGCTGGACAAGGAAAATGTGAATTGGTTGTTTGTCCTTTGGATGAAAATTTAAATATAGATATAGATAATATCCCAATCTGCGATATTTTTGTAATAACTGCTATGTCAAATGTTTTGGGTGTTCCGCAAAATGTCGAAAAAATTATCCGTATTGCGCGCAAAAAAAATCCGAATGTTATAACAATTGTAGATGCTGCGCAATTTGTTGTTTATGAAAATATAGATGTTTCACAAATGGATTGCGACTTTTTATGTTTTTCCGGACATAAAATCGGTGCAGATACAGGTGTGGGTGTGATGTTTATTAAAAATCCAGATAATTTTAATCCTGATAAATTTGGTGGGGGTATGGTAAACAGAATTATTGATTCTGAAAATTGGATTTTAAATAAATCACCAGAAAAATTTGAAGCAGGGACTTTGCCTTTGACTCAAATTGTTGGTTTGGGACAAGCCATAAGACAATTGCATGATAACCATGCTTATTTACATTTAATTGGTTATATGTATGATGAGTTATCAAAGATACCTGGTATAGAAATATTAACACAGCGCGATGCATGTATTTTAAGTTTTGTTGTTAAAGGTATGCATGTATTGGATTTTGGCACTATGATAGGCGTTCGTGATGTTTGTGTTCGAGTGGGGAATATGTGCGCCAGTTGGATACACAAGAAATTAGGACAGGATGGCAGTATCCGAATATCTGTAGGACCGTGGAATACAATGGCAGATGCAGAGTATGTGATTAAAACGATTCGTAATATGGTGAAATAAATGTCTGTAACACGTGATGATATTATTAACGAGATAAAAAAAGTGTATGACCCCGAAATACCAGTTAATATTTGGGATTTAGGTTTGATATATGATATATCTATAAATAAAGATAATATTTTAATAGAAATGACTTTTACAAGCCCGACATGCCCGATGATGGAAGATATTTTAAATCAAGTAAAAACAAATGTTGAAAGTATATCGGACGGAATTCCAGTAGAAATAAAATTGGTGTGGGAACCAATGTGGGATGTGTCCAGAATGTCTGATGTGGCGCGTGCAGAATTAGATTTAACAGAACAGGGGTGGTAGTTATGACTTATGATGAAATAAAAAAATCTTTGTCATTAATTTTAAATCCTGCGGATAAATTAGATATGGTTATGGAATTAGGTAAGAGTTTAACAAAAGCCCCTGATTCTGCTGTATGCACAGAAATTTATGGGTGTACATCGTTTGTGCAAATATGTCGAGATGGAAGTCGTTTTTATGGCATAGCCGATTCGTTTATGGTACGTGGAATTGTTGCAATTATTTTGGCGATGGTTGACGGTAAAACACCACAACAAATAAAAGCCATGGATATAATGGCAGAGTTTCAAAGTCTGAATTTAAATTTTGGTGCAGCCAGATTAAATGGTATTCAATCTATGATTAGTTTTTTTCATAATTTGTGATAAAATACATAACAAAGGAAGGGATTTCTATGCGAGACGATGAAAAAATGTTTAATCTGGGGTTGTGTATGTTTTTTTGTGTTGTGTGTTTGATTGTGTTTTTGCAGGTGTGTTATCGTGTACAAAACAGTAATCTAGAATATGTTTTAAATGCGTTAGATAATACGAAATACGAAACCGCACTAACAGAGACTAAATATTCGCATTTATCGTCTGGCGATTCTTTGCGCAGTTCTGTGATTCTTATTTATCCAAATGCAAAGACTGTTTCATACAGCAGGATTGTTCATATAAACGATATCCCGATGGTGTCAGAATGAAATTTAACATAGGACATGATGTTTTACCGCATGAATACAAAGGTACTGTATATAATCATGACAGTGTCGGGCGTTTGCGTTTTTTGCGTGCGGCGTTTATGTTTGTTTTTGCTGTTTTTATTGTACGGACTTTGCAGTTGGGGTTGCAACATAGTTCTGGTCGATATGTTGGGGTAAAAAAACAAGAAATTGAACAACGTGCTGATATAGTGGATAGAAACGGTGTGGTGTTGGCAAAAAGTGTTAAATCTGGCAATATTAAATTGTATCCACAAAAAGTAAAAGAAACCCAAATAAATGATATTGCACGCTTGATTCACGAGATAGTTCCAATGGATTACAGTGTTACAGATGCTGTAAATTTGGTTAACTCTTGGATTCGTTCTGGCAAAGAAGGTGTGTATGTAAAGAAAAGTGCCAATGAAGAGCAAATAAAACTTGTCAGAGAAGCAAGATATGACTGTTTAGATGTTGAAACGTTTACTGTGCGTCGATATCCGCAACGTAATGTATTCGCTCATGTTGTGGGCTTTGCTGGTAAAGACAAGGGACTGGAAGGTGCTGAATCTGTATATGATAAATATTTGCGTGAAAACAAAGACCCATTAAGGTTGTCCATAGATTCGCGTGTGCAAAATATATTTTATGAGCAATTAAGTATAGCGAAAAACAAATATAATGCCAAATCTGCTTTGGGTATGTTGATGAATTCAACTACTGGTGAAATGATTGCTATGGTTCAATTACCAGATTTTGATCCGAATAACATAAAATTATCGCCACCCATAAATCGTCGATTTAAATTATTACGAGATAATTTTATAATGGGGTCTGTATTCAAAATATTTAATACTGTTTTGGCATATGAAAACGGTTTGCAGGATAAAGAATATAAAATTAATGAACCATTGATGATTCCGGACAAGTTTGGTCGTCCGGCTATGAAAAAGCCAATTGATGATGTTTCGTCTTTTAAACGTGATGTGATAAAGAAGAAGGGCATTACTAAATTAACTGCCCCAGATATAATGTTGTATTCTTGTAATGTAGGCAGTGCGAAAATTGCTTTGGAATTACCAGATAATGCACAACAAGAGTTTTTTCAAAGATTGCATTTTGATAAACCGTTAGAATTGGAATTTGGAAAAACAGAAGGTACGTTAATGCATAAAATTTGGGGACCTGTGGAGCGTGCAACCGCTGGCTTTGGACATGGAATTGCTGTTACACCAATGCATTTACTGTTGGCGGTTAATGCTGTTACAAATGGTGGTTTTTATGTGTATCCGACTTTGTTAAAACGTGGAGTTGGTGCGATACGTGGCGAAAGAGTTGTTGATTCTGATATTTCTGCAAATATTCGTCAAATAATGTTTCAAATAGCAGAACAAACAACTGCCAAAAGTGCGCGAGTCAAAGGAATAGAAATCGGTGGTAAAACAGGGACTGCTGAAAAACACATAAATGGGCAAATTGATAAAAGTAAAAATGTGGCGACTTTTGTGGGAATTTTTCCTGTATCTGCGCCACAATATGTTATCGTTGTTATGTTGGATGAACCTCAGGCAACAAAAGAAACTGGTGGGTGGCATTCTTCGGCTTTGAATGCAGTACCAACGGCGGGTGCAATACTTGATGGAATCATGCCATTGCTATTTTAATATTTTTAGATTATAATAGTCCTGATAATAATAAAAAAAGAGAGTTAGGTGTGCGAAAGATAGTAGAAAAATCCATGCTTGGTAAGGTGTGGGTTGTGTCAGATGATTATTATAGAAATAGTGATTCGGATGATGCCGAAAGTTTGGTCAAAGGCATTTTGAATTCACGTGGTATTATTGGTGATGACAATATAACCAGATTTCTTAACCCGTCTATCAGGGAATATATGCCAGATCCATTCGTGTTGAAAAATATGGATGTCGCGGTTGCTGTTATTGCTGATGCTGTTTGTGCGCATGACAAGATCGCTATATACGGTGATTACGATGTTGATGGAATAACGTCTACGGCGGTCTTTGTAAAATATTTGCGGGCATTGGGGTGCGATGTGTCGTGGCATTTGCCAACTCGCGAAGGTGAAGGATATGGGTTAAATGTTGATGCTGTAACTAAAATTGCAAATGATGGTGTTAAATTATTGATTACTGTGGATTGTGGTATCAGTGGTATAGAAGAGGTGGCGTGCGCAAAAAATTTAGGCATGAAAGTTGTTGTTACAGACCACCATTCGCCTGATATTGTTTTACCAGATGCAGATGCAATTGTGAATCCAAAACAGGCGGATGATACGTCTGGATTGTGTTTTTTGGCGGGGGTCGGTGTTGCGTTTCTGACTTTGGTTGCATTAAATCGTGAATTGAAAAACAGAAATTTTTTTAATGATGAAAAAAATCAAATAAATTTATTGAATTATATGGATTTGGTTGCGCTGGGTACAATTTGTGATACGATGCCATTGATTGAATTAAATCGTGCTTTTGTTGCAACTGGATTAAAAGTAATGGGGTTGCAACAAAATCTTGGGTTAAAGACTTTAATGAATTTGGCTGGGATAAAACATCCATCTGTGTATGCAGCGGGGTTTGCTTTGGGACCACGTTTAAATGCAGCGGGACGGTTGGATTCTGCGGCACCTGCGTTGGAATTATTGTTAACAGATAATCCTTTGATTGCGAATGATTTGGCTAATAAATTGCATAAAATGAATCAAGAAAGAATTGATATTCAAAATGCCATTATGATAGATGCAACAGAAAAAGCGGATTGTTATTGCAAAGATGGTAAATGCAGTTTATTTGTCTGTGGTGATAATTGGCATGGTGGTGTTATGGGGATTATTGCAGGCCGATTAAAAGATAAATATAATTTACCAACATGTGTCGCGACACGTTGTGATGGTATGATAAATGGGTCGGGGCGGTCTATACCCGAAATTGATTTAGGTAAGATAATACATGATGGATTGGCTGCTGGAATATTGTCAGAAGGTGGTGGACATGCAGCAGCAGCAGGTTTTACGTTAAGTGCTGATAAAGAGGTTGAGTTTTGTGCTTTTTTGGAACAGGCTGTTAAAGAGCAATTAAATGGGGCTTGTCCAGTGCCGGAAATATTTGTGGATGCAGAAATGGATGCATCTGGTGCAAATATGCGGTTGGTTGAAAAATTGGCTGATTTGGCACCTTTTGGTCAATGTAATCCAGAACCTACATTGGTTTTGTATGGGGCAGTGTTAAAATTTGCAACTGTTATGGGTAATGGTATGCATTTGCGGGGGATGGTAAAAACCGGTAATGGTACACAATTGTCTTTTGTTGGATTTAATTTGGTTGGAACACCTGTGGGTGATTTTTTACTGGACGAAGCGCATACAAACACTAAAATAACAATGTTGGGTAAATTAAAGGAAAACGAATATAATGGTCGCGTTAGTGCGCAATTTGTATTAGAAGACATGGTGATATGAACGAGAAAATAAAACTTTTAATAGAAAAAATTACAAACGCTAAATCAATTGCTATATCGGGACATAAAAATCCAGATGGTGATTCTATTTGTTCTGCGTTGGCTTTGATGCGATTGATAGAATTGAATTTTGATAAAACCGCAACGGTTATTTATGATGGAAATATTCCACGCGAATTGGATAATATTCCTTTGCGAAAACAGGCTGTGTTTCATGGGCATATTCCAGAAGATTCAAAATATGATTTATATATATTGGTTGATTATGGAACTCGTATTCATTTGGGTGGGGTCGAACGTTTTGTAAATGAGGCTGAATTCGTTATTGAATTTGACCATCATTTTAATGATGATGTTGTTGGGCAATTATGTTTTGATGATCCAGACAAAGCTGCTGCATCCCAAATAATTTATGATGTTGCGAAATCTGCGAATTTAACAATAGATGAAGATGTTAGAAATCTTGTTACATTGGCAATTATTACAGATACTGGTAATTTTAAATTTGTTCGTAATGGTGATGTGTTGCGTGATGTTGCTGAATTGGTTGATAATGGTGTAAATATGCCGTATTTGGTAAATCTGTTGCGTAATAAAAGTAAAAAAACTGTATTAGTGGAATCTGAAACTGTCGCAGGTGCTGAATTTTTTATGCGTGGTCGTTTGGCAATTGCGACAATAAAACAGCCTGATTATAAACGATTGGACGGTCGTGGTGAATTGGTTTTGAGTTTGTTAGGACAGATTCATGGGGTTGAATATGTTGTGTTATTAAAAGAACAAAAAGAAAATCAAATTGGTGTTTCTATTCGCAGCAGAAACACCCCGATAAATCATATTGCTGAATCATTGGGTGGTGGTGGGCATTTATGTGCCGCTGGTGCTGTCGTTGCAGATAATATTGAATCTGTACATGAAAAAATATTGAACGCGTTCAAGGGGATGTAGAATGAAAAAAATATTTATGATTATTTGTGGAATGTTTATATCTTTGACTGCTGATGCCGCTGTGGACAAGACTTTGGTGCAGAACGCAGAAAAATATTTGAATTCAATTGGCGGCTTAAAGGGCTCTTTTGTTCAAATGGCAAATGGAAAAACAGAAAGCGGATTGTTTTCTATGTTGCGCCCGGGTCGTGTTCGTTTAGATTATAAAAATGCACCAATTCAATTAATTTCAGATGGCAAGGATTTGTATTTTTATGATAAATCTTTGGATCAAATTACAACTGTTCCTTTGACCAGTACGCCTGCGGGAATTTTGGTTCGTAAAAGAATAGATTTACAAAATTCAGATATTAACGTTTCTGAAACTTCAAACGATAAAAAAACGTTTACATTAAAAATGAATTTGCGTAATCAGGAAGGTTTGGGATATATGTCTGTGGTATTTAATAAATCGCCGGTGAAATTAAATTCTTGGTCTGTGGTTGATGCAACTGGAAATCAAACGGATGTGGTATTTAGTAATTTGAAATCTAAAACAGATTTTGGTAAAAATTATTTTCAATTATCTCGTCATAAAACTGTTAGCACAAATGGTGGCGATGATTTTTATGATTAAATTGTAAAGTTATGTTAGGAATCAGTTGGACTGAATTTTTAGTAATAGTGTTGGTTGCAATTTGTGTTGTGCCTGTTAAAAATTGGCCCGATGTTGCACGTTTTTTTGGGCGTGTGTTTAAATGGGTTCGGAATTTAGTGTGGAAAATCACTGATGTTTCAGAACAAATTCAACAACGTATAGATTTAGAAAAGCCCATAGATGATTTAATTGAAAATGCGACAAACGATATGTTTTCTGCTGTAAAGCCGATAAACAAGAAAAAAACTTTTAAAACAAAAAAGATGCAGAAAAAATGAAAATGACGTTAATGCAACATTTGGCGGAATTGCGGCGCAGAATATTGTGGTGTGTATTGGTGTTTTTATTTGCTTTTGCGTTTGGTTGGATTATTTCGCCATTTGTTGAATCTTTTTTGGTGAATCCGTTGATAAATATATGGCAAGATGCAACTTTGATTTATACTAAATTGACAGATGGTTTAATGATAAAATTCTCGTTGGCGACATTGGTTGCGTTGATTATCACAATTCCTGTTGTGTTGTGGCATATATGGGCGTATGTTGCGCCGGGTTTGCATAAAAATGAAAAGCAATTATTATTACCAATATTTATACTATCGCCTTTGTTGTTTGTTGTTGGTGCAGCGTTCGCATTTTATTTTTTGTTTCCTTTTGTGTTCAAATTTTTTTTGGATATCAGTAAAACAAATAATGTTCCTGCGGTTTTGTTGCCCGCAGTAAAGGGATACTTGGTTTTTTCTATTGATTTGTTGAAGGTGTTCGGGCTGGCGTTTCAATTACCGCTGATTTTAATAGCGATGAACAAAATAGGGATTTTATCAAAACAGACTGCGATTAAGTGTCGCAAATATGTTATAATGTGTATTTTTGTTGCAGCCGCTGTATTGACCCCACCAGATATAGTATCTCAAATTTTATTGGCTATTCCTATGTTGTTGTTATTTGAAATAAGTTTATTATTTATGCATGATGATGCTTAACATTTTTATTTATATCAATTTTATGATATAATTCTTTGTATGAATAAAATAAAAAATAGTTTTTTGTTATTGTTGGGTTGTATTGGATTGTTGATTGGTTGTGATTTGCAACCAAAAATTTCATCAATTCCAGATAGTATTGGTGTATTTATAGAAAATCGATTTCCTGCATTATTGGCTGACCCAGAAACTCAACCAGAGATATATAATTCTGCGGTGACTGATTATGGTGTATATTCTTCGCCAGAGTTATATGGTTCATCAAATGTTGATGATTATGTAATGTATTCTAATGTTGATGATTATGTGTTAAAACCTGAACAAAATATGACACCTGTACCAGTTGTAGACAATAAACAGATTGATGACCAAAAACATGTGGACGATTATATTGTTGTTCCTGTATACAGCAGATTTTCTGAATCAGAAGCAAAATCAGAATTAAAAAAAGAAAATGTGTCGAATGAAGTTATTGTTGTTGCCAAAGGTGATACATTATATTCTTTGTCTAAAAAATATAATTTGACCGTTGAAGAATTGGCAAAAATAAATGATTTAAAATCGCCGTATACATTGTATGTAGGACAAAAATTACAGACAAAAAGTGTCAAAGTAAAACAAGATACGACGATAGACAAAGTTGAAACAAAAGAAGTTTCAGAAATTAAAACAGTATCGGATAAAGAGATACGTGTTGTGTTAACAGAAATCGGGGTTGAAAAGGGCGATACATTGTATTCTATATCGCGGAAATATGAAGTACCTGTTAATGATTTAGCGGTTATTAATAAATTGTCCGCGCCATTTACATTATCTGTTGGACAGAAAATCAGAGTGCCTAAATTAAATAAACATTCTGAAACCAGTATTAAACAAACGTCAACAAAACAGCTGGATATAAAGCAAACAAAGGTTGACGATAAATCGACGGTTAAAACAGTAAAACAACAAAACCATGTTGCAGAAAAACAAAATGGTACAACAAAGACTAAAATATCATCTGACCCATCAAAACAGTTGCCAAAGATATCTGCGCGTTCCGGAACAAAATTTTCATGGCCTGTATATGGTAAGATTTTGTCTGCTTATGGGGCTAAAAATAATGGTCTTTTCAATGATGGTATAAATATATCTGCCAAACAAGGAACAAATGTCAAAGCAGCGGAAAATGGCGTTGTTGCGTATGCTGGTAATGAAGTCAAAGGAATGGGGAATTTAGTTATAATGCAACACAGTGATGGATGGATGACGGTGTATGCGCATTTGGATTCTATGTCTGTTAGACGCGGAAATGCTGTTGGCGTTGGGCAGTCTATTGGTAAAATTGGTATGACTGGCAAAGTTGATGAACCACAATTACATTTCGAAATACGCAAAGGAACTAAAGCATATGACCCAGTTGCATATATGAAAAAATAGGGATGTTTTATATGGTTATGTCAGGTATTATTTGTCGTAAATTAAATCCAAAAGATGATTTAAATATTCTGGCTAAAATTGATTTAGAATGCGTTTTGCATAACGATGTCGACTATATGTGTCCAGAGGTAATATCAGAAAACAATGCCAAGCTTACTAATAAAATTAAAAACAATACAGTAAATATCAAGCAAACCAATATTAAAAAAATGCTGGACTCAATTATAGTAGCAGAGATAAATGATAAAATAATTGGCTATTCAATTACGCAGACCCCAGATTTATCAGAAAGACAGGTTCCAAACGCTGATTATGAATTGGTCAGAATTGCTGTTTTACCAGAATATCAGTCGAAAGGTGTTGCAACCGCTCTGTGGAATGCTGTTATTGCTGAAATGAAACAACAGAACAAATCTGTATTACAATTAGCTGTTGATATTGCAGGTCCAGAGGACAACAATGGAGTGCGTGGTAAAGGTAATGAAAAAGCCATCAAATTTTATAAGGGCAAAGGTTGTACTTTCTTGAACAATACAAGCCAATACAAGTCAAAAACAGGTATTCCACAATCAAAGATATGTGTTCAAGGTTGGATGATTAAAGATATAAACGAAAAATAATCGTTAATCTTTTGTTTTTCTGCAATGTGTGGTCGCTTATTTTGTTTGTGTAGTTTAAAAAACAAAAAACAGTATAAATGCTTGCTTTTTATGTAAAATAATTTATAATCAGCCAAGACTTGTTCAGTTTTGGATGCGTAGCTCAGTTGGTAGAGCAACTGACTCTTAATCAGTGGGTCCAGGGTTCGAATCCCTGCGCGTCCACCAAAAATTAAAACCACCGTTTTGGTGGTTTTTTTGCTCTTGATGCCACAGATGCTCTATGATACAATATCATTGTGAAAAGAATCAGAAGGAGGAAATATCATGAAAAAATATCTTGTTTTGACATCTGTGCTGGCTTTAACTGCATGTGGTGGTGGTTCTGGTAGTAGCGGGGCTGGTGCCGATGTAAATACGGTTGTTGTTCCTGGCGATTTGGCGGGGCGTGTTACTGCAACTGATAATGATGTGATTACAAAAATGAAATCTGAAGTTATTGTGGCATCTAATTCTGATAATCCTTTGTCACGTAAAGCGACGGTTGAAAAAGATGGTGTAACATTTGCTTCATACAGATTGGAAGATATCCAATTATATGCGGCAGATTTTGCACATACTGATAATGGTTTTTTACAAATAGGAATGGATGAAAATACTGGACGTATAGAAAATATAACGATGACTGTTGGTGGTACAGGCGCACCTGTTGCACGTGATGGCAATACGAATCGTTTCTTTGGACCAATTTTTGAATATGTTGAAAATGGCAAAGATCAGGCTGTATACAGAACTGCGAATACGGGGCAAACTGCCGAAGACTTGGCACAATTAAAGGCTGATTTGATTGCACAGGGCAAAATACAAGATGGTGGTCATTGGAATATGATAAATGAATATATGGATGTTGTAACGTATGGGCGTGATATTGGCAATGGCGAATCGTTGCAATATGCCGATTTTGGACATTTCAATCCTGTATATAAGCAAAAATATAAAAACGTAGATGGTTTATCAAATGACCAAATGGCTTCGGCGCGTCAAGGTAAAGATTTGGGGCGCGGTTCAGAATTAGATGAAAGAAAAACTGCAGAAGATTTTAATGATGAAATGGCAGCAGAAGATTATCAATTGTTTGCTGGGGGATATGCAATTAGTGGTGTAAAGTTGGAAAAATCGTTGCAGCCAAATAATAATACTACTTATCGTGGTATGGCAATTGGGCGTTTGTATACGACTGTGTCTGCGGATGATGGCGTTAATAATGATGTACGTGAAGCAAAAGCGACAGCGGCAGGTTACAGTGCGGATCGTGATATAAACAAAGCCTTTACAACCAAATCAGCAACAATGACTATTGGGGCAGATGGGACTCAAACACTTTACATGCCGTTTAATACACAAAGTGATAATCCAGACAGCAAGTTTTACGATATAACTTTGGTTCAACACAAGGATGGAACACTAGACACCGAATTCACAGGAAATCCAACAGATCCGAAACATAATAAGGGACATGCTTTGGAATATATTGTTGAAAATGAAAGTGGTGTTAATTTTGGATATTATGGTGTGAATACGCCATCTGAAGCCGCCGGAACTGCACGTTTGTATTCCGCAGAAGATTTGGGTGGTGGTGTTCAACGTGAATATGAAGTTCAGGGCGCATACGGTATGAAATTACAACATTAATATCCAAGGTGTGTTGTTTTTATTAAATTCGGTTCATACTTTTGAACCGAATTTTTATATAATTTTATCTTGTTATATCTTGTAAAAATTACTATCATAGGACACAAGTCTTAGTAATGTATGGTATTTTTATGAAACGTATGTTTTTATCTTTGTTGTTTGTTATTGTTTCTACGTTTTCTGGTTGGGCGGTCGGATCGGTCAGTGTGCAGAAAACGTCTGATAATTCTGGTGTAACGGAAAAAAATGAAAAGCCGGCAAAGCAAGCAAAAAAAACGTCCAAAAAAAACGACAAAAATGGGAAAACAGAAATTACAATGACATCATTAGATGCCGTTAAATTGGCTGGCAAAATGGTTGAAATGGGTGATTATGAACACGCAACTCAGATTTTAACAAAAATGCCACAAACCAAAAGTTTGCCTGTGGAAATTGAACGGTGGTATTTGTTGGCGCAAATGGAACAACGCAAAGGTAATTATGACGAAGCAATCAAAATTTATCGTAAAATATTAGATTCTCAACCAGATTTATCCAAAATTCGTTATGAATTAGCATTATGTTATATGGCAAAGGAACAATGGTATCGCGCAGATTATCATCTTCGTTTGGCTATGGCTGGAAAAGATATACCTGAACCGGTTAAACAACGTATGATGTATTACAGGTATATTGCACGTAAAAACAAAAATTGGAATGTTTGGTTTAATTTTGGCGCTGCACCAGACAATAATATTAATCAGGCTACGGGCGGTCAAGAATGTATTTTTTATAATGGGTATTTTTATGGATGTGCTGATAACCCTGAACCTGAAAAGGCTGTGGGATATAATTTGTTGTTGGGCGGAAATTACGAATTTAAATTGTCTGATAATTGGCGTTGGAAGAATGATGCGAATATTTATACTAATGTTTATAATAAACATAAGTATGATGATTTGTATTTAGCCGGTTCTACCGGTCCACGTTATGTTTGGGGAAATGGTGATGTTTGGTTGGCTGGTGTTCTAAGTCGGCGTTGGTATGGCTGGGATCGTTATAATTGGGCGTATGGCGCCAAGATTGATACTAATTATGATTTAACACGTAAATTGTCTTCTGGATTGACTTTGCGTGTAATGAATAATAAGTATGATGAATATTGGCAATTGTTAAATGGGCAGACATGGACATTTGCACCACGTTTTTCTTATTCCTTTGACGCATCGAAATATGTTGTGTTAAGAGGTGCGATTGATCGTGAAACAGCAAAAGCGGATGCATATGCAAATTGGCGATATAATGCTGGATTGGGTTTTGGGGCCGAGTTGTTGTGGGGATTTAGTGTTTATTTAGAGCCTTCTTTTACATGGGTGAATTATGATGGCGAACGTTATGTTCCAAAAGATGGGGATTTAAAATGGGTTGTTGAAAATGATTTTATTCAACGTTATTCCATATCTTTGTCTAATAATAAATTCAGTATTTGGGGTATGGTGCCGACTTTGACGTGTAGTTATACGAAAAAAGATTCTAATATTCACAACCGGCAATATGAAAAAGCCACTTTGGAATTAACTTTCCAACAAAGATTTTAATTTGCAAATTTTTATATTTATGCTTAGATTTTATTTATGAAGATAATAGATGCGCATAGCCATATTGATTATATAACGTATAATCATCAAAAAGATGTTGTTGGTACTATTTGTGCAACAACGACAGAAAATCAATGGATAAAATTAATCAATTTAATGTGTCAGGATAAAAATATTTATGGCGCTTTTGGGGTGCATCCGTGGTTTGTGGATTCTGTTAGTAGTAATTTTATTCAACAATTAGAATGTTTATTGAATGCAAATTCGAATTATATGGTTGGTGAAATTGGTTTGGATAAATATAAACCAAACATGGATAAACAAATTGAATGCTTTATCAAACAATTTGATTTAGCCGTTAAATTAAATCGACCAGTTTTTTTACATTGTGTGGGGGCGTGGGATAAAATTTTGCATGTTTTAAAACAGTACAAAACAAATCAATTACCAATTATTGTTGCGCATTCTTTTAATGCTGGTCATGACATATTGAAACAATTGTTGCGATATGAAAATATAATGTTTTCATTTTGCAATCTTTGTATGTCGCACAAAAATTGCTGTATAGAACAAATTCCAATTGAAAGAATTGTAGTTGAATCTGATGGAAAGGAAAATTCTGATTTAGTAAAATGTATTAATGATATAATAAAAAGTAAACATAATGATAATGCTGATATAATAATTTATAATAACACGCAAAGGATTATAAAAAATGAACAGATTGCATAGAATAAATTTATTATTAGGCAATGAATCAATAGTTAAATTGCAAAAATCAACAGTTATGGTTGTTGGATGCGGTGCAGTTGGTTCTTTTGCTATTGAAGCATTGGCGCGTTCTGGAATAGGGCATTTGATTTTAATAGATTGTGATGTTGTTGAAGAATCTAATATAAACCGACAGTTGTTTGCTTTGGATTCTACAATTGGACAACCCAAGGTAGATGTAGCCAAACAGCGTATATATGATATAAATCCAAATATTATTGTCGATGTATTTAATTTATTCTTTGATGAAGATACTATTATTAATGTTAAACCAGATTTTGTTATAGATGCTATAGATACCGTTAAATCCAAAATAGCCCTATATAAATGGTGTTTTGATAATGACATACAATTTGTTTCCAGTATGGGTGCTGCGCGTAAAACAGATGTTGCAAAAATTAAAATCACTGATATATCCAAGACTTCTGTATGCCCATTGGCATCTAAAATACGTCATTTGGTTCGTGATTTAAAATT
Source organism: Alphaproteobacteria bacterium UBA1185 (assembly GCA_002310415.1). Classification (GTDB taxonomy): domain Bacteria; phylum Pseudomonadota; class Alphaproteobacteria; order Rs-D84; family Rs-D84; genus Enterousia. The sequence goes on from DBYN01000006.1 coordinate 232,637, forward strand.
GCCTGATTTTCCGGTTGTGTATTCAACTGAAAATGCAATAAATATGCAAAATGGTGGAAGAGAGTTTGGTTCTATTATAACAGTTACCGGCGTGTTCGGGTTGATATTGGCAGATTTTGTTATTAAAAAATTAACTTTATAAATGTTCTATACAGCATATTTACTGGAGTTTATGATTTATATCCTATGGGGATAAGTGCCTATGTAAATGTCATATATTGTCTGATAGAATATCAATTGTTGAGATTAATCAGCAACAAAAGGAGAAACTTATGAAAAAAGTTATTGCTACATCGATGGCAGTATTATTGGCAACACCTGCTTTGGCCGGTGGATACAATTATGAACAACAACCAAGTACAGTCTTGGGTTGGGAAATTTTACCGTATGTTGCAGTGCGTGGCGGTGCAACATATAGTAATTTGAATTATAAAATAAACAATATCAAAGAAGATGTTTCGTTAAACTCTTATCAAGTGCGTGCCGCTTTGGGTTTAACAATGGATGATGCTGCGCGTTTTGAAATTGAAGGTTCTTTCTTTAACAAAGCGTATAAGACCCAGGATTTTGGCACTATCCAAGGTGTAGATGTGTCTGCAAGAAATATAGAATTGATGGCTAATACATATATGAATATCGGTCATTTTAATTATATTCAACCATTTGCAGGTTTGGGCGCAGGTTTAGCATTCATAGATACTGGTGCACGTATTGCAGGTGTCAGGGAACATAAAGACTCAACAAAATTCTCTGCTATGGGAACTTTGGGTTTGTCAATGCCGTTTGGTTGTTTTGCAGTTGATGTTGCGGCACGTTATAATTATGTTGATGTTGCTTCTGGAATGCATAATTTCAGTGGTGATATTGGTGTACGTTATATGTTCTAATATAATCTTGTTCTCATGTTATGCAAATCCCGTTTTTATGCGGGATTTTTTTATTGATAGAAAAAATTCCTATGTGCTAGCATGAAATAGTTATGAATAGATTTTTGTGTTTTTCAAGATTTGTAATATGTATAACTATTTTGAGTTTATCAAATGGTTATGCCGATGATTATTATGTTTCTCAAAACTCTTTTGAAGAAAATATCAATTTGTCTGATGATATGGTTATTAAAAATTATGGGAATATTAATAACATATATACAAATGGTTATAATCTGCACATATACAATTATGGTTCCATAGGAATAATTCATAATCCAGAAGGAATTGCTTATGTTCAACAATGTATTCCAAATAACAATGCTTTGAACAAGATTAATTTGGACGGCGGTAATTTTGGGGTTGAAATTGACAATTTGGATGAAGTAAGTTTGAACACATTAAAATATATTCTGGACGGTGTAGATGGCGCAATAACTGTTACTAATTCGTCAATTGTCATAGATAATTTTGAAGATTGGCAAAATTGGGATGCAAATATTAAATTGGATAATACAGATACTTTGGTTATTCTTAACCCAGATACTGTAACGCCGGGCCAGGCGATTAATCATGTTAATGGTCCAATCAGAATTATTGTCAAAGATTTAGATAAATATTATAAAACAGAACTATCACAAGAAGTTGGTGCAGTTTTAATAGATGTGATCAGAGAAACAGATTACACCAAAGAATTCAAAGATGAACGTGGCGAATTGTTGGATAAGTTAAGAAGTTATAATCCTAATGATTCTTTGTTAGTTGCGTTAGATAGTGCGACCAGTAGTGAAGCATTACATTATATCATGGATTCGTCTTATCATTTTAATTCAAATATTTTATTAAAGCCGGTTAAAACTGTAACTAATTTTATGTTGTCGGATAATAATATAACTGATGATGTATTGTATGCTGGTATATCTGGTTTTTATATTTTTGCAGATAACACCGATGATTATGGAATACATTTATATATGGGAGGAAAATATAATGATTCTTATTTTGGTGCGGGCTTTGATTTACATAGTTTTCATTACAAAGATTTGATTAATGATTTTGGCGGATGGATGTATGGGTTTAACGTAAATTCTAAAATGTATTTTGATAATCTATGGATTGATGGATTGTTGGGCATATCTTTTGTTAATTTTAATGTAGACGATGTTTTATACAAAGATACAACAAAAAATAATCCAATGGGATTTTTGTGGTACGGAACATTTGATATTGGTTATGATTATTCTGTAATATCAGATTTTGTTCTAAGCCCGTTTGTTGGTGTGTTTGGGACGCAATATTTGGTTTTGAATATCGATGATAAAGATTGTAATATTCGTGGTGGTATGGGTGCAAAATATTCTTTTGTTACAGATAATGTGAAATATGTATACAGCGGAAAAATTGGCGTTGCAGATAATAAAGATGTTTTTGGCGGATTGTCGGTTGGTTTTATATCGGAAATAGACAAGGCCGGTGTTACTGTGGAATGTGATTTTTTAAAAACAGAAAACGAGAAAGGTTATAAAATATCAGTTAACGGACATTTAGCATTTTGATTTATTATTTAATTAATTCCCCACGCAGAGATGCTTTGTTTGCATCTGTTATTTTTATTTTTTGTAATGGTGGAATTTTTGTGTTTGGTTTTTCAACAATACATTGTTGCATATATGGGGTACGAAATACCAGATGACGACCGGTTTTGTCCAGACCTTCGCATAAACACATCATTTCTTGTCCTATACAAGATGTATTAAATTCTCGTTGGTTTTCATTTAGTTGAGAATCTAGACGTTGTAAACGTACGGTTTTTATTTGTTCGCTAATTTGATTCGACATCATAGCTGCCGCCGTATGCGGACGAGGTGAGTATTTAAAAGAATATGAATTTATATATTTTATTTTTTTGGCAATATTTAGTGTCTGTTCAAAATCTTCATCTGTTTCATCTGGAAAACCAACAATAAAATCAGATGATATTTGAATATCTGGACGAACAGATTTAAGTTTTTTTACTATATTTTTATAGTTATCTAAATTGTCTGGTCTGTTCATCATTTTTAATATACGTGGTGAACCACTTTGTATCGGCATATTTAAAAATGGTAATAATTTTGGCTCAATCCCAAACATTTCAATCAAGTCATCTGTCATTTCTGTTGGATAACTGGATGTAAAGCGTATACGGTGTATTTCGGGCAGTTTAGCAGTTTCACGAATCAAATCAGATAATTTATAAAGGTTTCCAGTTTCATCTGTATATTTATATCCATTTACATTTTGACCAAGGAAACAAATTTCAATTGCACCAGTTTTTGCAGCGTTTATTGTGTCTTGTATAATATCATCAAATGGACGTGATAATTCACGACCACGCGTGTACGGCACAATGCAATATGTGCAACAATGGTTGCAACCTTCTTGGATTGGTATATATGCGACGGTCGGAGATTTTGTCATTTGTGGTAATTCATCAAATTTTTCCAAACCACCCAAATCAATATTTAATAATTTTGTTTCTGGGTTCTTTATGATTTCTGGTAATTTGTGATAACTTTGCGGACCCAAAACAAAATTTAATTCGGGTATACGCCGAAAAGCGTCACTTCCAGATTCGCGCGCCACACATCCAACAATACCGAGCAGGGCAGATTCTTTTTTTGCGCGCCTTATGCGTCCCAATGCGGAATAAACTTTGTCTGTTGCTTTTGCACGAACTGCACATGTATTTAATATAATCAAATCTGCATCACTAACGTTTTCTGTTTTAATCCAATTTTGTGATTCAAGCATATTGGCAATCCGTTGCCCGTCATATACATTCATTTGGCAACCAAACGTTTGAATGAAGAATTTTTGCTGTATAGACATATTTTATTAAACCAATTTTTGTTTTAACAAATCACTTACCATGGCGGGATTTGCCTGACCATGTGTCGCTTTCATAACATTCCCGACAAAGAATCCAAGCAAACCGACTTTGCCAGATTTATATTGTTCGACCTGTGCCGGATTGTTTTTGATAACTTCGTCCACAGCAGATTCAATGGCACCAGTATCGGTGATTTGTTTCATACCATATTTTTCTGCGATTTCGTGGATCGTTCCATGTTCGCCATCAAGCATTTTGATAAAGATTTCTTTTGCTTGTTTGCCGTTAATTTCGTTTGATGCAATCATGTCAACCAATTCAGTAATGTTTTCTGGCGTGATAACGCGCGGTGCATCTGGATCAGAATTTTCACGAATTTCATTTGTAATATCCATATTTTCAGGGTGGGCAAATAATTCAGAAATTAACCAATTTGCAACGGGTTTTGCGCGTTCTTTTTTACCGTTTACAGCGGCATCATACCAATGTGAAATATCAACTGTTTCTGTTAAACGCGCTGCATCATATTCAGACAAACCGTATTCATTGATATATCTTGCGCGTGTCGCAGACGGTAATTCTGGCATTGTTTTTCTGATACGTTCAATATCTTCATCTGTGATTTCTAATTCCAATAAATCTGGGTCCGGGAAATAGCGATAATCCAGTGCATCTTCTTTGCTGCGTAATACAGATGTGGTTCCGTCTTCTTGATTATAACGCATAGTATCTTGTGAAATAGTACCACCATTTTCAAGTATTTCTACCTGACGTTTTGCTTCGTATTCAATTGCGGTTTTAATAAATTTAAAAGAAACCATATTTTTCGTTTCTGTGCGCGTTCCGAAAGTTTTTGAACCAACAGGGCGAACAGAAACATTAACGTCGGCACGCATTGAACCTTCTTCCATATTTGCCTTTGATACACCGAGTGCTCGTGCAATTTCACGAATTTGACGCAAGTATTTTTCTGCCTCATCTGGTGATGATATATAAGAATTATTTTCTGGATTTTTTGTGTCCAAGAAAGTAACAATTTCCAGCAACATTACACCAGTTCTGTTAAAATCAACAAAAGATTTTGTTGGGTGCATATCGTGTTTGTTTTTTGCTGCATCTTGTTCCATGTGCGCGCGTTCAATTAGAATCTTTTTTGGGTTTCCGTCATCACCAATAATTTCAATCCAACCACGACCAACCACAGGCGGTTCATCTGCGGGTTGAGATATTTGATATCCCTGGGGCAGGTCAGGGTAGAAATATTGTTTACGGGCAAATTTGCTGTGATGCGATATTTCTGCGTTTATACCCAGACCAAATTTAATGGCTTGTTCCACACAATGTTTATTTAATACGGGCAACATACCAGGCATAGCGACATCAACCATGCATGCCTGGGTATTTGGGGCAACTGTTGGATTATAATCGGCAGATGCACCGCTGAAAATCTTACTGTTGGATAAAACCTCTATGTGAGTTTCCAAACCTATAACTACTTCCCAATCTGTTGTTTTGCCTTTTATTGTAAACATTTTATTTTTCCCTTGATTTTTCGTTTGTGATGTCTTAATATGTGCCTCGTTGGCTAGATAGCTCAGTTGGTAGAGCAAGGGACTGAAAATCCCTGTGTCAGTAGTTCGATTCTACTTCTAGCCACCATTTTTTTATCCTTTAATTTCCCATTATCTTTGTTGGACGGTTATCAAATTCAGATATCTCTTCAATATGTTTTGCCAATTGTAACATTTCCATATCTTTGAAACGTGGTGCAACAACTTGCATACCCAATGGTAAACCATTTTGGGTTAAACCGCATGGAACAGATACAGCGGGTACACCAGCCAAATTCATGGCAACCGTAAATAAATCCAAAGCATAATATTCCAATGGGGTTAAATCTGAATCCAATGGCAGGGCGGGGCCACTACTTGATGGACATACGATTAAATCACATTGTTCAAATGCTTTATTGAAAGAATCTGCAATCATACGACGAACACGTGCAGCCTGCATGAAATAAACATCGTAAGATTCGCTGGATAATACTGCAGTTCCAATCAATAAACGACGTTTGACTTCTTCGCCAAATCCAGCAGCGCGTGTCTTTTTGTATGTGTCGTTTAAATCTGACCCTTCTACGCGTAACCCATAACGCATACCGTCATAGCGTGCAAGGTTCGAAGATGCTTCTGCTGGTGCGATTATATAATAAGCCGCCAATGCATCCAAAATATTTGGAATGGACACTTCTACTATTTCTGCACCCATAGATTTCAAATCTGTTACTCGTTTTTCAAACAGTTTTTTCATATCTTCTGATATTTTAACCGAAGCAAATTCTTTGATAACACCAACACGTAATTTTTTGCCGTTGCCCAAAATTGGTTGCAAATTTCCATCTGTATCAAATTTAGCATCTGGACTGCTGGTTGAATCTTTTGGGTCATGTCCAGCCATAACAGATAGCAAAAGTGCAGCATCTTCAACTGTTCTTGCAATCGGACCGGGTGTATCAAGACTTGATGCAAAAGCAACACACCCCCAACGTGAACATAAACCGTATGTTGGTTTTACGCCGACCAATCCGGTAATCGCACAAGGAAAACGAATCGAACCACCGGTATCTGTTCCTGTTGCACCAATTGCAAGGCCAGAGGCAACCGCGCTGGTTGAACCACCAGATGACCCACCTGCTGTTAAGCGTTTTTCCAATTGCCAAGGGCTTACTGGTGCACCAAAGAAACTGGTTTTACTGAATGTTCCCATTGCGAATTCATCCAAATTAGATTTGCCCAAAAGGACTGTTCCTGCATCAATAAAATGTTGTGATACTGTGGATTCATATTGTGGAACAAAATTTTCAAGCATACGTGATGCCACAGTTGTTCGTATACCACGTGTAGCAAATAAATCTTTCATAGCAATTGGCATGCCGTCCAATTTTAATGCCGTGCCATTTGCGTATCTTTCATCAGATTTTGATGCGTCACTTAATGCACGTTCTGGTGTTATTGTGATATAGCAATTCAACTGTTGGCCAAATTTTTCAATGCGTTCCAAATAGCATTTTGTTAATTCTGTGGCAGAAATTGTGTGTTCTTTTAATTTATGAAGTGCTTCTTTAATTGTTAAATCTATCATTGTATACCACCTGTTGTTTTATTCGTCCATAACCTTTGGCACCGCAAAGTAGCCACGTGATACCCCTGTAGTGTCTGGGTCATTAGCCAATATTTCATTGCGCATATTAGGTTCGGTGACCACGTCTTCACGCAGTGGTAATTTATGTTCTGCGGGGCTTAACATAGGTTTTACACCAGTAGTGTCAATTTTTTGTAATTTATCAATCCATTCGACAACAGAATCTATGTTCATTTTGTCCAGTTGTTCGTCAGATACATCAATTTTGATTAAATCTGCAAATTTATGTAATTGTTGCTTGCTAAATGCCATTTGAAATCCTATTATTTTTACAGTCAAAGGATTATAACATGATTTTATCAGATTACAAGGATTTTCCGCGTATGGGACGCGTTCTGGGACTAGATTGGGGTGCCAGACGGTGTGGGGTTGCGGTATCAGATGAAAAACATGATTTTGTGTTTGTCAGACCGCAGATAAATATCAAGAATCAGGACGAATTGATAAATATGGTTGTTCAATTGGTTATGAACGAGAAAATTATTGGCATAGTTATTGGATTGCCTTTGCATGCTGATGGTTCTGATTCAGAAACAACTGTTCAGGTCAAGGCGTTTGCAAATAATTTATCTGAACACACAAATTTACCGATAATTTTTATTGAAGAAAATTTAACTAGCACGATGGCAGAACAGGAAATGGGGCAGAAATCATGGGTCAAGAAAAAATCAGAAATAGATTCCATGTCCGCTAAAATTATCCTTGAAAACGCAATCGCTATATTAAAAAGACTGACATAGGTATAAATATTGTAAAAACTTGATTTATTTAATGTGTTTGTTATACTGGGTTATAATGTGATACAAATAAGGTTAGAAAATGAAAAAACATTACGAGAGTTATCGTGATTTCTATTTTGCAATTTGTGATGCAAAAACAACAAAAAAAATGCAAAAGGTTATTGATTCCTGTGAAAATATTGATGTAACAGGTAATAAATATGGTTTTACAGCATTGATGTGTGCGGTTTATTCTGCCAATAGGCAAGTGGCAAAACTACTTCTTGAAAATGGTGCAAATCCGGAAGCAAAGGATAGTGATGGCCAATCTGTTTTAGTTCTTGCCCCGCAAGGTGAGATTAAAGCGATGGTTTTAAGGGCTATTGTGACAAAATATTGGCAAGAAAAACGTTCGGCGCGTATCAATAAATCCCGAGGTTTAGCAAGGTAATATAAAATACACTATTTGAATTTTAAAAAATTTTTAGTCATTTGTGGCTTCTGCCGGTATATTACCATCTTCTGACAATAACACAGCGATCCAACGGGTAGATTTAAATTGAGCCGTTGTAATATATATGCCAGCCAAAATAGGGACACTGAAAAACATTCCTGCAATTCCCCAAAGCATACCCCAAAATACTAGGTTAATAAGTATTGCCAATGTTGAGATATTCAGGGTTTTTCCTGTTAATTTTGGGTCAAGAATATTGCCAAATACAATTTCAATACCAATTAAAGATGCTGCTGTTAGCAAAGGTAAATGCCAGGTCTCCCCCCCGCTTATAAAAGCGTATGCAATTGGCATCGCACAGGCAAGAATGGAACCAAGTGTTGGAATATAATTTAATATGAAAATCATAAATGCCCATACACTAGCAAATTCTAATCCGATTATTCGTAGTGCAATATACGCAAAGATACCTGTTGCAGCAGAAATAAACGTCTTTGTAAATAGATATTTTTTCATGTGTTCGTCAATGCTGTTTAATATATATCGTAATTTTTTTGACTTTGTTTGAGATGTTGTTAATGAATGTAGTTTGTTGCTAAATGAACTTTGTTCAATGAACATAAAGATTAAATATATCAATACCATGCCAATAGATGTTGCAATACCGGCAAGTGAAGAGGCAACATATGTTGCAATATGTGGTATGTTCGGAATTAAATTTAAATCTAATTTTATACCAATTTTAGAAGAAACAAATTCACCAAATGTTAACAGTTTTTGCTGTAATAATGGGGTTGCTTTATATAATTCCCAAAACATAGGTTTTATTTGGGTCGCAAATAAAAATATAATTCCGCCAATTGTTGCAAATGATAATATAATAGACAGCCAATTATAAATCTTGGACGGTCTGACATCAGAATCATGATATGGCATAATTTTTCTGTAATATGTGGCAATTGCATTCAACAAATACCACAAAAATGCTGCAAATAAAATTGGAATAAACAACGAACGTCCTATCCATAAACATAATATCAAAACGATGCATGTTACAAACTTATTCATATTTTATCCTTTGGTTATCATATGGTATAATATGCTGAACACATGATATTTTTGATTAATCACATATATAGTTAATGCCAACATAATTAAATTAGTGGCTATTGCAATAAAAGCATAACTTTTATGCATTTGTTTTTTGAATTCGTGTTGTTTTGATTGTTTCCAAATTGCATATATCAACAGAAGTGATAGTGGAAATAAAAATGTTGCCAAATCATTTGTAAAAAGAATATTAGAAAAGATTATTAAAAATATAAACATAAAGTACGTATTTGATTGTGTTTTAAGTGTCCAGTTATTAAACTTGGTGTACCACTTTGATTGAATTTGCAGGTTCGAAGTATGATTTGTTTCATTTGTTAAATAACCCGGCATCCAAATCATAATGAAAGTGAATGGCATAGATAAAATGATTTTCCATGGTGAAAATCCCATAACCCTGGCGCGCTTATATTTAACACAAATATTAGATATTATAATGCCTAAAACGTACATTGATATTGTTATACGTAATATGGTAAGCATATCAAAAACAAATCGAGATACTAATAAACGTCCTGCTAATGATTTTTTGAGCAATTCAGGTGCAATATTTGGTACAAACACATCTGATGGAACAAGAAAATTCATAAAGGCACCAGATATTAATAAAAATAATACAGTTAATACTGCTGTTATTCTATAACCATTAACAATTGCAACAAAATCTTTTTGACTGATATTGTACAAAGGTAAAGATTTTATCAATCTGTACACGCCGAATATAAAAATGGCAAGCATCGCAAATAACATAGCGTTATTCATGAAAAACGGTTCGTCTAGGGATGGAAATACCACAGGTAACCAGGCAATAGCGACCGCAAGTAACATCCATAATGCAAATTTGAGCGGTTTAAAAAACAACCAGGTACTCAATTTTATATTTGTGCTTTCGTTTTTCATTGTTTTCCCCTTAGTTTAGATAATGCACATTATACCACAATTTTACCGTTATCCAAAGTGGTTGTTTTGGTTATTCCTAACCTAGATGCAAAATCATCTTGGTGCGATATAAACAAAAATGTAGTATTGGGCATTTTGTTTATTGTATCAATGATTTGATTTTGTACATCTTTGTCTGCGCCAGAATCTGGTTCATCAAGTATTGCAAATGCGGGTTGTGTCAAAAGTAGTCTTAGTAACATTATGCGTTTGCGTTCACCCCCAGAAAAACCAACATTTACAGAACGATTTAGCCAATCTTGAGGTATGTGTAGTTGTTCACGTACGGATTCCAGTTTTTCAAGAAATCCACCCATGGATAAATCTTTGCCTGTATCATAATGTGTGTGGGCAATCATGGAATGTTTTAAAAAACTTAACAAAGTCAAACCATTTATTTCTGGAACATTTTGTGCACCTAAAAAGATTCCACGTAATGCACGATTGGTCGCGTTTTCTTTTGTTATATCCATCCCGTTAAAAATTATATTACCAGAATCTATTGTATACATTGGGTTTCCGGCAATTGTGTTTACTAACGTTGATTTTCCAGAACCATTATGTCCGGATAATCTATATCTTGCACCACGTTCAATGGATATATTTATGTCTTGTAACAATATTTTTTTATCCATAGATACGCAAAGATTTTTTATTTCCAGTATCATTTTTTTATTCTTTTGTTAAGGCCATTTGTATTAATTGTTTTGATTCTACCAAGAATTCCATTGGCAGTCTAGATATTATAGGGGACGCTTGTGAACCAACAATCAGTGCGATGGCTTCATCTGTACTGATACCACTTTGTTCCAGAAATAACAAAGTTGCCGCATCAATGGCACCCGTTGTCGCTTCGTGTGATTGTTGATTTGTTGCATTCATGTGAATTACAGTTGGGATTGTGTTGGCTGTTGCGTTTGTCCCAATAATTCTGGTGTCACATTTGCAAGCATTTATTCCGTTTTTACCGCACATCGAAACAGTGCTGCGGAATGTTTGACGTGAATTATCAATTGCGATTCCGTATGACACAATATTTGATTTTGTTTCATTTCCAATATGAATCATTTTTGTACCAGTATCCGCCTGTTGTGTACCACGTGTTATAGTTAATGAATAAAAATCGCTGTGCGATTTATCACCATGCAAAATTGTTGACGGATATTTCCAAGTCATAGCAGAACCAATTTCAACCTGAGTCCAATCAAGCCCGGCATTTTCATAACATTTTCCACGTTTTGTAACAAAATTTAATATCCCATTTTTATCTGTTGAATTTTTGTTGTGTACAGCAGAATCTCCTGCATACCAGTTTTGTACAGTAGCATATTTTACATATGCATTATCTTTAACAATTATTTCTACAACTCCACTGTGTAGTTGGTGATTTGGACGACGTGGAGCACTGCATCCTTCCATATACGATAATGTTGAACCGTTTTCTGCAATAATCAAAGTCCTTTCAAATTGACCTATTTTGGCGGTTTCTATTCTGAAATAACTTGCCAAATCAATAGGGCATTTAACGTTATGTGGTATATAGACAAAAGTTCCATCTGAAAATACTGCTGCGTTTAATGCAGCAAAAAAATTATCATTATTAGAAACAACAGAACCAAGATATTCTTTGACTAAATCTGGATGTTTTATAACCGCCTCGGACAAAGGTAAAAATATAATTCCTAGTTTATTTAATTCTTGGGTGTATGAAGTGTGTACAGATTTGCTGTCTATGACAGTATCTGTTGCCATGCCAAGTAATGCCCGTTGTTCAGATTCAGGTAAACCCATTTTTTCATAGGTTGCTTTTAATTCTGAATTATCAATTTGTTGTGGTTCGTTATAATAATTTAATGAATCATAATCAATTTTTGGGTAATCTATTTCTGCCCAATGTGGCTCTTGCATTTTTTGCCATGTTGTGAACGCATCCAAACGCCACCGTAAAAGCCATTCTGGTTCGTTACGTTGTTTGGATATTTTTCGAATAAGTTCTGTGTTCAATTTTGTCATTTATGAATTAGCTAATGTTTGTGCTTGGGCAAAAAAGGTCAAAGATTGACCCAACAGACCGTCTGTGAATGTGGTTGATAAAATACCGTCCGTATCAGTATTTGCCATGTGTTGCAAAAATTGATTTGCACGATTTAAATAATGACTTACATTGTGTGCAATATTCACGTCCAGTTTTATTGCACGTCTTAATTTTTCCAAGACAAAAGGATTTTTGGCATATTCGTCCATAATTCCACCCAGTGCGCGCCATAATGGGTGTTCGGATGTATTGCGTGGCATTATATCAACAGATGCCATAATAGGGATTAAATCCTGTAATAAATCTTGGTAAATTATTTCTGCTTTGTCAGTGGTTTCGTTAACAGAAAATTTGTTTTTTAACATTTGTTGCATTTTTAGCAAGATGTTATGTTGCAATGTCAGATTTTTAGATAGTATTCGAATTTTATTATTTGTGTTTGTTACTAAAAATACCGAAACAAGTCCACATATTGTGGTTAGACCGACAAGAATCAAAATTATCAAATTGTCCATGTTTTTGCCTTGATTTTTGTTTTACAAATCGCAGTATAACATGTTTTATCGATTCGTGCGATTTTATCTTGATAATTTTTTTATGAAAATCGTATTTTTAAGTCTTGCACAGATTTGGTCAAATTGTTATAATCAAATATAATATATCAATAAAAGGAAGAAAATATGTTCCAAAAAATTTGTTTGTTTGCGACTTTGGCTTGTTTTTCTGGGGTTGCTTTTGGTGTTGAAAAATTGCCTCAGGTTGTTACATCTGAAGTATTTTATGAATATGAACCTGCACAGTATGCTGTTCAAGAAAAAGAAATTGTTACACAAAATCAGGTTACCCAGGTTCCTGTATGGCCACTTGCTGGCTCGGACGCGGATTTTAAGATTGCTTGTGATGATATGGGGTGTGCGGACAATGTCGCACAGCCGGTTGTGGAATATGATTTTAACGCAAGTGGTACTGGTTGGTCTGGTGGACCCGATATTGATAACGGTCGTCCTGTTCCGGCTGGGTTTGATAATGAATGTGAAAATAATGCGGAAATGCCATTATTAAGACGCGAAATGTTGGAAGATGATGGTGGGGCGGTATTAGCCGTTTCGCGTAGTGCGCGTAAAAAATGTAACAAAAATTCGGATTCGTATGCTGTATTTGCGGAACGTGCCGGTTTTGCAGCAGAAAAAACTTGTGATAAATCTGCTGTTGTTGACGAAGCCGAGATAGATGTTATGATTGATACAGATGAAAAGATAAGTGAATCTAATGATGAACAGGCACCTGTGAATATTCGTAATCAAGTTCGTTCTTGGGTTGTTGCAAGTGGTCAAACGTTACGTCAGGTTTTACAGTCTTGGTGCGACAGGGAAGGTTGGGATTTGGTTTGGACTACATCGCGTGAATACCCTATAGAAGCCAGTGCGGTATTCAAAGGTCGCTTTGTGGATGTGGCATCTGCGTTGGTTAGAAATTTTGAGCGTGCTACACCAATACCTTATGCGAAATTTTACAAAGGAAATCGTGTAATAGTTGTTTCAACATCGGAAGAATAATTATCATTTGGGACTTGTAGGAGATGAAGATGAAAATGCGTTTGAAAATGTTTTTAACGGGTTTGTTGATGATGGGGGCGTTGGCGGGTTGCACTTTGCAAGAATCTGCCAAGGTGTCGGCATCTGTTGATCAAAACTTTGTAAAAGCATATGAAGCATTTGAAATGGCGAAAAATCCGCGTGCCAAGGTTGCTAGTGGTGATACGGTTTCTGTATCAGAAGGTGTTTGGTTGGGTAATAAATCTACGGTTTTGGAACATAAAAATACGTTGCCTGCTAAATTTGAAACTGATACAGGAATTACGATTTTATTGAACGAGCCAGTAACGTTACAGGTTTTGGCAAATGATATAAATTCTATTACCGGTATTCCTGTCAAGATAGATAACCAGGTCGATTCGGAAAAGTTAAGAAAGACAGTTGATGTTGCGTATACTGGAAAGTTATCTGGTCTGTTGTCGCAAATTGCAACTGATTTAGATTTGTTGTGGTATTATGACAAAGATGCGATTGTATTTTATGAAACAGAAACGCGGACATATACATTATATGCGCTGGGTACGGATGTATCATATCAATCTTCGGTTCAAACAGACGATGGAAATCAGGTTTCTTTGGAATCCACATTAAAAGAATGGGATGAAGTTGAATCAACAATAAGTTCAATTGTTAATTCATCTAAAAATTCTCAATTTACTGTTTCACGTAGTTTAGGAACAATCACAGTAACTGCATCGCCATCTGTGTTAAACAGGGTTGCGGAATATATTGCAAAACAGAACAAACGCTTGTCTCAGTTGGTAACCATAGATGTCAAAGTGTTACAAGTGTCTTTGTCTAATGAATCTGCATTTGGGTTGAATTTGGCGGCTGCGATTAATTCTGCATCTGGATTGAATATAGTTGCAAATCCAAAAAATAATTTAGCGACCACAGAAGCAAGTTCTATGAATGTTGCTGTTTTATCTAATACAGTTTCGGCTTTGACAGGTGCAACACATGGTGATGGATTAGAAGGTGCGTATACAAACGATCAAATTATGAATGGTTCTATGGCACGTGTGGCGGGAACAAATGCTTTGATAGAGGCTTTGGCAAAACAAGGTAAGGTTTCTTTGGTGACAAATGTTGGTGTTACAACACGTAACAATCGTGTTGCACCCGTAACAAATACCAGAACAACTGGATACATAAAACGGTTTGAATCGCGTAATTTTACAACTGTTGAATCCAGTACGGTTGACCAAGATAATTTGGAAACAGGTTTTTCAATGCAATTGTTGCCTAACGTTTTGGAAAACGGCAAGATTTTATTGTTGTTCAAAATGTCTATTCGTGAATTGTTAAGAATGTCAACTCAGACGATTGGTGATCAAATGAAAGTAACACTGCAATTACCAGAAGTAGAAGAACGTTCGTTTATGCAAGAAGTTATTATGGAATCTGGTCAAATGTTGGTAGTATCTGGATTTGAAAAGCAAAAGAATAATGATACACGTTATGGTTTGGGGGATCCTGATTTTATGGCGTTGTCTGGGTCGCGTGAAACAGCAGCATCACGTGAAGTGTTGGTTGTTATTTTGACGCCTCAGGTTTTGGTTAGCCCGATGGATGCAGAACGTAATATTCAACAACATTGGGGCGCACCATTAAATTAAAATATAATTATACAAAAACAAAGATGCGCAAAAATTATGAGTAGGTATGCAAAAGTACATGAACATGCTGGAAATCGCAGAAACCTATACATGCAATCAAAGCGTTGTCTGATGGTTTTGGTTTTTGTGATGGGGTTGCATAATATCGCTTTGGCTGCAAGTTGGGACTATCCATGTGAAGCAGTTAAATGTGGACCTGGATCGTATTTCTCAAGTAGTGACAATAGATGTAAAAAATGCACAGAAGTTAAAGATACAGAGTTACAATCAGTTGGTGTAACAAAGGATATGTTGTGGTGTCCAGGGTATATGAGTGATTGTAATGATAAAAAGAATGGTTTACATACGTGTGAGTCTTATATAAGAAATTATGATGACAACTATGAATGGTTTTTGGAAAATAATAACACGGACGAAGGTTGGAAAGAATTTACAACAGAAGTGGCTTGGTCACCCACAGTACAACAAAACCAGGAAAGAGAGGATTATCGTGATGAGGTTGTTGGTGTCAAATATGTTGCAGATGCCCTTAATGATTACAAAAAGTGTAAATTAACCGAGGTGCATTGTAAACCAGGGTACTATTTGCCAAAAAACACTGATAAATGTGAATTTTGTTCAAATGAATTCAGGAAATATTGTCCAGGTGGTTGGTATGAAGTAGAACAATCCAAAGATCAAGGCGTGTATGATTGTGATGCTTCAAAAATAACTGGTAGGTATCATACTGCATGTGTGTCTTGTCCGGATGGTATGCGAGCCAACTCGAATGAGGACAAGTTTATTTGGTATGATGTTATGATTAATGGTTCAAAGGCGGACTCATCAGATAGAGCGTTACGAAATATAGCTTGTATCAATAATAATGGATATGGTAAACATTATAAAGTTGAGTGTGGTAATGAGTTATCTAGTGACCCTGATTATAACAAGAAAAATGGTATTTGGGGGTTGTGTGAAGAAGAAATTGGAGTGGCATCGTTACCTATCCAAAAGCAACATATTGAGATGGATAGAGTATATTTAAATGACAACTCAATCGTCGGTATAGAAATAAAAACATTCCCTGGTTCTGTGTACTATAACGGTACATATGTAAAATGTGCGGATTATCCAGAATTTGCAAAGGTGGCCAAAGAAGCACGCATGTATTGCCCAGGAAATTGGGTAACAAAGGATGCAAATGGCAATTATCCAACCCCATTACAACAAATGAAACAATGCCCACCCAAAAAAGAGCCGAATGATGATTTATCCGGTTGTGAATGTATGTGGAAAGATAAGGGAGCCACAGAAACACCTGAGGGTGAGTGTATTCATAAAGAATTAAAATTGGGATATAAAGATTTATATTACGGACCATTTTGCAAAGATGATCCGACATGTCCATTGTTTAAACAATGTTGGACCAAGTTTAATAACAAAGCAGCATACAGAAAATGTATGGGCTTTGATTAATCAAGTGTAAAAATATCTTGCGGTTGTTTCATAGAAACATTGTCACGATAATACACAACAAAAAAACCACCCAATTTTATTACACGAAACTTTATCGAAGTGTGACGGGCGGTTTTCTTTGATAAATAAAAGCACAACAACTTAATTATGCGATTTTTGCAATTTTCTTTGCCAGACGAGCAACTTTACGTGAAGCGGTTTTCTTTGGCATTGTTTTGCCAGCTGCTTTCATAATTTTGCTTTCTGCATTGCGCGCAGCTGCAATTGCAGCGACTTTGTCACCAGATTCAATCGCGCTTAATGCTTTTTTGGTTGCAGTTTTAACAGCACTACGACGTGCTGTGTTAATCGCATTTTTCTTTGTTGTTACTAAGATTCTTTTATCACATGATTTATGATTTGCCACTTTATTTTCCTTTTATTTTTATGCTGTTTATGCTATTTTATAGAAAACAAACATAAAATCAAGGAAAAACGACATGATAAATATTTTTTTTAATGCCTATACGATTTCTTTATTAATTGCTTATCTTTTGGGATCAATACCCTTCGGCATTATTGTTGCAAAATTATTTCACAAGGGTGATTTGCGCAAAATCGGCAGTGGAAACATCGGTGCGACAAATGTTATGCGGGTCGGTGGGTTGCGTTTGGCTGGTTTGGTGTGGGTTTTAGATATGGCCAAGGCCATGTTAGCAGTTTGGTTGTGTAGTAATGTTGGCTCGGCGACATTTGGGTATGAATATATCCCAAGTGTTGCTTTGGTTTATGGGGCTTGGGGTGGATTTATGGCGGTTGTTGGGCATTGTTTTCCAATATGGTTGAAATTTCATGGCGGTAAAGGCGTTTCTTGTTTGTTTGGTGTATTATTGGCGATAAATCCAATGTTGTTCGTTGTTTGTGGGGTTGAATGGTTATTGGTTGCTTTGGGATCTGGATATTCATCTTTGGGGGCAGTAGTTACATTTTGTTTTATGCCTTTGTTTGGTTTCTTTACAGGTTTTGATATGGGAATTGCTTTCTTGGCAATTGCTTTGCTTTGTTTATGGCAGCATCGCGCTAATATTTTACGTTTGATTTCTGGCAAAGAATCAAAAATAGAATGGAAATGGAAAAAATAACACTTTTTATATCATATAATATTTGTTTTTGTATGTTTTTTGTGATATAATATGTCCAAAGAAGAGGGATTAACTAGATGAAATTTATAGTGTCTGTGATAGTTGCGACGTTGGTTATATCCGGCGCAAATGCTGCACAAAGTGGACGTCCGGCGATGGCTGGTACCCGCGTTATATCGTCGCCACGTTATACAGCATCTGTGAATCAATTAAACGGAATGTCTGGTATGCCAAATGCTGTGACGGCCGGAAATCCTGTTGTTTCTGTAAACAACGTGGTTGAATCTGTTCCGCAGGATACTGTGAAAGAAGAATCAACAGAGGAAAAAGTTACTGTTGATATGCGCGAAGCAGAGCGTAATGCGTGCATTAATAATAATATTGGTGTTGGCAATACTTTTGTGTGGGCTTCAAAATACAGCAATACAGATGATTATGCCAGCATGGTTGAAGACAGTGAACATCCTGAAAATAATGTTTGCTTTGTAAGGGTTGAATTAAAATCTTCTAATGAATCCAGAATCAAGGTGTCTGACATAGAACCAAAGTATTTTATGTGGGGTGAACCTATTACTTGTGGCAGTTGGGTCAGCAAAAAGGAAATGGAAAAACGTATTTTGGATGCTAAAAAGGGTGTGCGTATTGGTGGTATAGTAGCAAGTACTATTGGTGGTATGGGATTGGGTGTCGGTGCGATGGAGTTATTTGGAAACAGGTTGATTGGTGGCAAAGTCGAAGGCCAAAAATCTGCATCCAGTGTAGAGTTGTACAAGCATAGATTATTAGCATTACAGAAAAGTGATAAAACTTTGTATGATAAATATGTAGCGGATTTGCATACGTTAAGCGATGCGTGTCGCGAGAATTCTGTACCCAGTGACAATTGTATCACGTACAACGAGCTTTTAAAGGCAATCGAATAAACAAAAAGGTGAAAAAATGAAAAAATATTTATTTGTGTTATTTATGTGTTTACCAGTGATGGCTGTGGGTGCTCCGTCTGTAAGGGCGTTGGGCGGTGGTGCTGCGGTCAGTGGTTCAACGGGGGCGATGGCCACGAAAGTTACGCCTGCAAAAACTGGTTCTGCTGGTGTATCGCGTGTTGGATCGTTACGTGCCAGGGCGGTCACAACTGGGGCATCTGGTGGGGCTATTTCCGGGTCTTCAACACGTTTCCCGGTTTTGTTGCCAACCAAGTCTTATAACAGTGTTCAAGCACCACGTCCAGTGGCTTCGGGAACAACGAATGTGAATACAACTGAAATTAACGAAAATATAACGAATATTACAAATCAAATCACAGAAATAGATGGTCGTATTACAAATATCACAGAATCTTTGAAAGATGATTCAAGATTTGATTCAATTAGTACATTGCCTTTGTCTGGCAACCCCGGGGAAAATCGTGCGTGGATATGGGTTGAGGATTCGGCTGAATAGTTATTTAGAAATTTAATTTTTTGCTTTTCAGGGATTGCAGATTTGTTCTACAATCCCTTTTGATATGAACGATATTTTGCAAAAACTTTTTATTCTAAGAAGTCCAAAAATTGGCCCAGCGAAATATAACGCTTTGTTGACCGAATATGGTGATGTTGAATCTGTGGTCGATTCTTTACATTTATCAACAGATTTTATGGATGATGTTAAAAGGGAAATCGATAATGCGTATAGTTTGGGAATTGAATACATAGACGATACCGATCTGCGATATCCAAAAAATTTATTAAAAATAAAAAATCATCCAATTGTTATTACTGCGCGAGGTAATGTTGATACTTTGAATAAAAAAACTGTGGCAATGGTTGGAACGCGACATTCGACTGCGGGTGGTATGGAATTTATGGCAGATATGGCACAGTCTTTTGCGGAACATAATTTTGCTGTTGTTTCTGGTATGGCAATGGGAACAGATACAGCAGCGCATATTGGTGCTTTGCGGGCTTGTGGAAATACTCAAACTATTGCAGTTCTTGCTGGTGGGGTTGATTATATCTGGCCACTGGAAAACGAATCGCTTTATTATGAAATATTAGACAGGGGTGTTGTAATAAGTGAATTACCAGTTGGTATGCAACCAACAGCACAAAATTTTGTTTTACGAAATCGTTGGGTTGCTGGTTTGTCTGATTTTTTAATTTTGGGTGAAGCAGATTTAAAATCAGGCAGTATGACAACGGCGCGATTCGCTTTGGATTATGAACGGCGCGTATTTGCAGTGCCTGGACATCCTTCCGATTCGCGTAGTGTTGGTCCAAATTCATTAATAAAAAATGGTGAGGCGACGTTATGTATGTCTGTGAAAGATTTCTTTGATGATGATAAGAAACAAAAAAATAATAAAATTAATAAATATGAAAATGATATTTTAGATAAAATAGGAATAATTCCTGTGTCAGAATCTGTATTGGCAAGTCTTGTCAAAAAAAGTGTTTCGGAAATCAAGACTGATTTGGTGGTCTTGGAATTACAAGGTTTAATAAGGAAACAAGATGGTGGCTATGTTTTAAATTAATTTTTAAAATGTCTATACAGTGTATATACAAAGTGCGAAAATCTAAGAAAAAAACGAATCGTTGTCAAAAAATAAATGTTTAAAAATGAATTAACATTTGGTTGCAAACAGAAATAAATCTTATAGATTATCTGTTGTATTCAAATGGTTGATTTAATCAATCACAAAAGCGAGAGAAAAGAGTAGGGCAACGTAAGTGTCAATTATAAATTGATGTTTATGCAGGGGTGTTTTGTACACTTTGAATTTGCACAGGCAGGAAACTCTTTTAAGAAAGGAAAAGGAGCAAACGACATGCAAGCAGCAACAAAACAAATTGCAAATATAGAATCAATAAAAATGGCAATTTCTGCCAGAATAGGTTCTGCGGGTTTTACTTCTTGGATTTTGCCTTTACGATTTGAAGTTGTTGATGATTGTTTGAATTTGGGTGCACATAATCAATTTGCTGCTGATTATATTAAAAATGTTTATGGTGAAATTCTTTCTGATATTGTTTCTGAATTTTCGTTGAATTTGAATATATATGTTTGTTCATCTGGTAATGTTGTGAATACCGCAAATGATAATGTTGTTTGTGCATATACACCGGAACCAAAACAAACAGTTGTTAAACATAAAAATGGGTTTAATTATTTTGTATGTTCTGATGAAAATGCTTTTGCTATGGCTGCATGTAAAAAAATAGCATCTGGTAATGCGCCTTTTTCTCAATTGTTTATATATGGTCCCAGTGGTTGTGGTAAATCTTTATTGGCATCTGCGATTTGTAGCGAATCATCGGGTCATGTTGTTATGATGTCTGGGGGACAATTTGTTTTTGAATTTACTCGCAGTTTGCGCGATAAAACTATATTCGCATTCAAAGATTTTTGTCGTAATTGTGATACTTTTATTTTGGATGATGTGTGTGCGCTGGCGGGCAAGCGTGCGACAACGGATGAATTTTTACAATTGGTTATGGATTTACATAATATGGGTAAAAGGATTGTTTTGACATCAACTGTTGCACCAAATGCTTTGAATGGTTTTGACAGACGTATACAATCTTTGTTTGCATCTGGTTTGGTTGTTGATTTGGTTGCACCAAATGCGTATGTTCGTCGTCAGATGTTGGTTCGGGGCGGTGTTGAAAGTGGTGTGGCTGATGAGTTATCTAAACGAATCGCGGCTGATGGTCATTTAGTTGATGGTGTTATAAATAAAATTAAAACATATACTGAATTGATGGGTGAACGTGTTGATATGGAAGTGGCTGCGAGATTGTTGGGTGATACATTGGCAAAAAATAAAACACCAATTATGATGGTTAAATCTATGTGTGAAAAAATGTGTGTATCGTACGATGAAATATGTGGTAATTCACGTGCGCGTCGTTTGGTTCGTGCACGTCAAATAATGATGGCTGCTTTGAAAAGTGCGACAAATATGTCTTTGACAGAAATTGGTACTGTTTGTGGTGGTCGTGATCATGCAACGGTTGTTTATGCATTGAATCAAATTGAAAGTCAAAAAGAATCAGATTTAATATTAAATGCAGAATTGGATGACATGATAAAAATTTGTAAATAATCTGAATATACCAGTTTGCTTTGTGCCAGAAGGGGAAAGACCCCACCAAACAAAACGGTGGGTGTTTTTTTATTTGCAATAATGTGCCATATAATCTATACTTGGCATCAAAAGGAAAGCAACGTTTGTAACAAGAGAGAATAAAAAGATGAAAACGCTGGAACCCGCAGAACTCTACACACACACACACACACACACACAACTAAAGCGTTGCCTGGCATTTTTATTTTCTGCGGTCTTGTTTGTTTCGTCTGCGTTTAGTACAACTCTTCCATCTGGTTATACGGAATTAGAATACATTGAATCAACAGGAACGCAATATATTGATACTGATTTTGTATATGATAATAACACCAGGGTTGTTTGGGATATACAATTAACAGCACAAATTCCTTCATCTGAAAGTAATAATTCTGGTGTTGGATGGGTTAATAATGATTATGAAAAATTGGGTTTTACAATTAATAAAGATGATTCAATGTTACGTGTATACAAAGCATTTGCGGCTGAAGCAAATCCCGCTGGAGATACAAGACTTGCCACAATTCAAGTACATAATAATCGTCATGTAATAGAAATAAATTCACCTATAAACAAAGCATATGTAGATGGTGTTGAATATACATTTGATCCTGCAGTAGGTGATATAAATAATGACTATAATTTAACATTACCTTTATTTGCTTGGTTAGGCGGGACGGGATATAGACAATATTTTATAGGAAGAATGTATTCTGTAAAAATTTATGACAATGGAACACTAGCAAGAAATATGATACCTGCTAAACGCAATTCTGATAATGCTGTAGGTATGTATGATACCATAAATGATGTATTTTATACCAATTCTGGCACAGGAAGTTTTACAGCAGGTCCAGAAATAACACTTCCAGAATACATACCGTTGGAGTATATTGAAAGCAGTGGAACACAGTATATATGTCTTAATTTTGGTTTTGATAAAACAGACGAAATAGAAACTGAATTTTCTATTCAAGACACTGATGTTTGTAACAAATATATGGTTGGTACAACAAGCTGGAACACCAATAACAATAGATTTGGAATGGGAGAACATTGTTGGGATTCCACATATAATTTTGCTTATGGTTCTGCTGACAATAGGAATACAAGTTTGTCGCCGCACAGAAGTTTGGACGGACAAATTCATAGATGGTTTTACAAAGATCTTGTAGTTTCTATTCCAGAACTTTCTACAAGTTTGGATGTTTCGGGTATAACTTTTGGTGGAACCACTACGAACTTGCGGTTGTTTTACGGCGGGATTAATGGTAGTGTGACAACAGGCAAGATGAAGTATTATAAACATATTAAAAACGGAACAGTTGTGTTTAATGGTATTCCAGCTAAAAGAAAATCTGATAATGTAGTTGGATTATATGATTTAGTTGGTGATACATTTTATACTAATTCAGGTACAGGTGATTTTATAGCGGGACCTGAAGTAGTAGACAGTACATGTACAAGTGCAACAGTTATGGGTGAAAATGTCTGTTTAATAGATACAGAACCAAATGGAGATTATATAAATGTCAGATATAATAATGAACAATATTATTTAATGCTGGATTCAGAAAATGACTATCCAATACATGTTGGTTCAAGTAATAAATTAAAAATAATAACAAATACCGCTACCTATAACGTTCATGATGCATCAGTTGTGGAATAAGGTTGACGAGTTATTTAAAACCAACCTTTCTTTTCAGATTTGATTCCTGCAAATTCGCTTAATGCTTTCTTTTGTTTTTCGGTTAATTTTTTGGGTACAATAACACCTGTTTCAATGTACAAGTCCCCAAATCCACCACGTCCATTTGGCATACCATGTGAACGAATTCTTAAACGTTCGCCAACCTGGGTTCCAGACGGTATTTTTACAGATAATTTTTTATCATCAATTGTTTCAATTTCTACTTCGCCACCCATTGCCAATGTCGGAAAATCTATATCTATGTGCATCAGCAAATCATCGCCAACCCGTTCGAATTTTTTATCTGGTTTAATACGGATGTCTAGATAAAAATCGCCTGCACGACCGCCATTTGGACCCGCTTCGCCCATGCCAGCCAAACGCAATCTTGCGCCATCTTGGATTCCTGCTGGGATTTTTACATCCAATGTACGTTGTTTGTTAATTGTTCCAATTCCACCACATGCGGTACATTTTTTATCAATTTTGCGACCCAAGCCATTACAGTCTGGACAAGGGGTTTCCACAGCAAAAAAGCCCTGACGTGCATGTACATAGCCGGTTCCGCCACATGTTTTACACGTCGGTGCAGGTTTGCCGTCGGCTGTGCCGTTGCCATTACATTTTTCACATTTCACAGCACTTGAAAATTTTACTGTATGTGTTGTGCCAAAAAATGCATCTTTTAACTCAATAACAACTTCATCCAATAAATCCCGACCGGATTGTTGTTGTGTGCCGTTACGACGGTCGCCACCAAAACCACCGCCAAAACCAAAACCACGCATGGCTTCGCGTAAAATGTCTTCCATTCCGCCCATATCGCCGCCACCCATATTAAAGTGAAAGGCACCATTACCAAACGGATTACCACCAAATCCAGCGCCTGCACTTGCGCCATTACCGCCGGCGAATGCCGCATCACCAAATCTGTCATACGCAGCGCGTTTTTGTGGGTCTTTTAATATATCAAAAGCGTTGTTGACTTCTTTGAATTTTTCTTCGGCAGTTTTATCGCCCGGGTTTTTATCAGGATGATATTTCATAACCAATTTGTGATACGCTTTTTTTATATCAACATCGCTAGCATCTTTTGTAACACCCAATATTTCATACGGATTTTTGTTCATTTTTTTACCTGTTTAATTCTTTTGTATGAAATATATAGGTTATTTATAATAAAAATCAAGTGTGTTATTGGACTTTTTGCTGTTTTTTTATCGCTTGCACCAATGTCAAAAATGTTCTAATAATATTATGATAAAAAAGCGAGAAGTGTAATGAATAAATACGATGCGTCAGATATTCAAGTTCTGGAAGGTTTGGAACCTGTACGTTTACGCCCAGGTATGTATATCGGTGGAACAGATGAAAAGGCTTGGCATCATTTGCCTGTGGAAATTATGGATAATTCTATTGACGAAGCGGTTGCCGGGTTTGCTAAAAAAATAGTGGTGAATTTAATTGATTCTAAAACCATAGAAATTACTGATGATGGACGTGGAATACCTGTGGATGAACATCCAAAATATCCGGGAAAATCTGCGCTGGAAGTCATATTAACTACGTTACATTCTGGGGGGAAGTTTAACAATAATGTTTATAAAACCAGCGGCGGTTTGCATGGTGTGGGCAGCGCTGTAGTTAATGCTTTGTCATCCGAGATGATTGTTACTATTTCGCGGGACGGGTATGAATGGCACCAAACTTTTTCTCGTGGTAAAGTAACTTCACCGATTCAACGCGGAGATGTGACGAAAGCGCATGGAACAAAAATACGTTTTACTTTGGATGATGAAATTTTTGGCGAAAATGCTGTGTTTAAGCCTGTAAAAATCTACCGTATGGCGCGGGCTAAATCTTTTCTGTCGCGTGGGGTAAAAATTGAATGGCATTGTAATCCGGCGCTTTTGACCGAAGATATGAATATCCCCGCAGACCAGGTGTTGTTTTATCCAAATGGTGTTGCTGATTTTGTCGCGGAAAAAACAGATTCTAAACCACGTATTTTACCAAAAATTTTTAGCGGTTCTGTTGATTTTCCAGATGATAGTGGTCGTGTAGAGTGGGCTTTGACTGTGTTAACAGATGAAAATGGTGCTGCATCAGATGACGGATTTTTTGCATCATACTGTAATACAATTGCAACTGTTGATGGTGGCACGCATGAAGCAGGATTCAAAGCCGCTATTACAAAAGGGTTAAAGGCATACGGTGAAAAGGTAAACAACAAATCTGCGGTTAGTATTATTGGTGAAGATGTTTTTGATTCGGTTGCCGCTATTGTTTCCGTTTTTTACAAAACACCACAATTTTTGGGGCAAACCAAAGAAAAACTTTCTAATCCTGAAGTTGCAAGGTATACAGAAAATGCTTTGCGTGACCCATGGGAAATGTTTTTGGCATCTGACCCAAAGACTGCGAATGCGTTATTAGATTTTGTTGTAAATTTGGCTAACGCACGTATTAAAACAAAACAAGTGAAAGATATTGCGCGTAAAACGCCGACCAAGCGTATTCGTATGCCTGCTAAATTAGCCGATTGTTCCAAACATGGTGTCGAAGGAACAGAATTGTTTATTGTAGAGGGTGAATCAGCAGGTGGAACCGCTAAGCAGGCACGGGACAGGGCTTTGCAAGCAATCATGCCTTTGCGTGGAAAGGTTTTAAATGTTTTGTCTAATTCAGATGAGCGGTTTAGTGCAAACAAAGAGTTGAATGATTTAATTGACATTATTGGGGCAGGGACAGCAAAAGATTGGGACGATTCAAAACTAAGATATGAAAAAATAATCATCATGACAGATGCAGATGTCGACGGCAGTCATATTGCTTCATTGTTAATGGCATTCTTTTACCAATATATGCCACAGTTAATTTACGGGGGGCATTTGTATTTGTCTTGTCCGCCGTTGTATAAATTAACTTGTGGGACAGAATCGGTTTATGTAGATACGGATGAAGAATTGGAAGAATTGAAAAATGGTAAATACAAAAACAAACGTGTTGAAATATCGCGATTCAAAGGACTTGGTGAAATGATGCCGAATCAGTTGAAAGAAACAACTATGTCACCAAAAACACGTCGTTTAATTCGGGTTGATTTGCCACCGAAGACCGAAGATGGTTTGGAAGATACCGAAAAAACAAAAACTTTGGTGTATGATTTAATGGGTAAAAAACCTGAATTTCGATTCAAATTTATTACCGAACATGCACAGTTTGTAAAAGATTTGTTTGTATAGTAAAAAAAATATAAACAAAAGAAAATCCGCTGTACAGCGGATTTTTTGATTGGTATTTTGTTTATTTTATTTTCTTTAATTTTTGTGCAAATGTAAAGGTGTATTGTACTGCGCTCCAAATAGAAGACACCAATGCGAACCACAAACAGAATATTCCGACATCTGGCAATGTAGTTATTAAATAAAAGACAAATCTACTTTCTGTGTTTTTGGTGACAGAGGCAAAAATTGCAAAGAACAATAGAAATGCAGCAATTGCAATCATTTGGGTTGTTGTTTTAATTTTGCCCATGGACAAGCGCGCTTTGGGTACAGGCATTTCAATTTTTTGTGTACCCAGAAATTCACGTAATCCACTTATATACAATTCACGCGCAATCATTATTATTATTGGTATCACAACTGTCCATGTTGGTGCCATCAATGCCAACATGATGAAAGTGTTGCATACCAGTAATTTATCACCAATATGATCCAAAACACCACCTAACTTAGAACAGCATTTATATTTACGCGCCAAAAATCCATCAAACCAATCGGATATTGCACCGATAACATATAATGCAAACGCAATCCAGGTCCATTTCACCATAAGTGCCGGTATAATTAAAAATGCGATTATTATACGTAAAGATGACAAAAAGTTCACAAATGTTTTCATATTAATTTCTCCTTTGATAATTGTCTATTATAACAGGTCTGAATGAAAATAGGCATAAATTTTTTCTGCAGCAGATTTTCCAAGTTCTGGAACCCGTAGCAAAGATTTTAAATCTGCGTCCATAATTGCGTGTACAGAACCAAAATGTTGTAATAATTGTTTTTTGCGAATTGGGCCAATGCCTTCTATTTCGTCCAAACATGATGCTGTTAATTGTTTAGCGCGGACGGAACGATGATACGTTATAACAAATCTGTGCGCTTCATCACGAACATTACGCAACATTAAAAACAAAGGTGAATCTTTGGCAAGATTATAATTTTCGATTCCATCTGGCATTATAAAATGTTCATCACCATTTCTGACTTCACCTTTGGTTACACCCAATACTGGTATTTTATTTTGTGTCACTTTATTAGCAATGTTCCATTGGGCAGGACCACCGTCTACTATTATCAAATCTAATTTTGGACCGTTTTCTATTGCACGTGTAACAAATTCTTCCATCATTGCAATATCGTTTCCTGCACGTTTTGTGTCGCGTAATTTAAAATGACGATATGCGGATTTTATAAAACCATCATGACCAAAAGCAATCATTGCACCGACTGGATTTTTACCAAATAAATGTGAATTATCAAAAACGCCGACGCAATCTAATTTTAACCCTAACCATTTTTCTAATTCGGTTACATTTGTATCCCATTGTAAATTTGATATATATGTGGATTTCTGCTGTATACCACGATTTACAGTTGTTGTTAATGCAGTGATTTTATCGCGTATAATCGCAGCATTTTCATAATCCATTTTATCTGATAAATCTTTCATTAATTTTGTTAAATCTGCAATTATTGGTTCGCTGTCCCCAGTTAAAATTCTACGTGCTAATTGAACATTTTTATCATAATTTGTTTGAGACAAACAACATGGTGCGCTGCAACGACCAATTTGATATAATAAACATGGTCTTGAACGATTTTTCATAAATGTATCGTTACATGTTCTTAGTTGACATACTCGTTGCAAGGTTTTTATTGTGTCGTTTAATGCATATACTGATGGATATGGACCATAAACGTCTTTGCGCTGAGATATTTTGCCACGAAATTTTAATAAACGTGGAAATTCGTGTTTGGTCAATGCCAACATGGGATACATTTTGCCGTCTGTTAGCATAATATTATATTTTGGTTTTAATGTCTTGATTAATTTTTGTTCTAAAATCAGGGCATCCGCTTCTGTTTTAGTTGTTTCCCAATCTATACGTTTTACCAAAGACCGCATAATTTGTTTGTGGGTTTCCAATTTAGATATATCAACATATTGGCGTAAGCGATGTAAAATATTTTTTGCTTTGCCGACATACAATAAAATTCCGTCCCCATCAAACATCTTGTAAATTCCTGGGGACATAGGTGCATTTTCTATTAAATCTCTAAATTGAAAATTCATAATAGATATGATACAATACAAATTGTAAAAATCAAATAGAGGTGTGATATGAAACAAGAATCTGGACGTTCAATGATAGAAATGATAGGTGTATTGGCCATTATGGCTGTTATAACAGCGGGTGCATTTGTGCTTATTTCTACGGCTTTTCATACCCAGAAACGCAGTCGTGTAACTGATGATGTGGCAAGCATTGTGTCGGGTGTGCGTAGTTTGTTGGGCGAATATGATGATTTTTCTAATATAGATAATTCTACTATTTTTGGTGCAATAGCAGTTAGCAATAAAAATCCATATGGTGGCACGTATGAATTGGCTGTTGATACCGCCAATCCTCGTCAGTTTATTGTTAGTATAAATGGTTTATCTAAATCTGATTGTGAGGGTTTGATTACCAAAGCATGGACTGATTCGGTTGGTTATACAACATCTAATCGTAAAGAAAGTGGTGCGACTGGTAAATGTTTGGACGGCAATAATAATATTGTGTCTATTACGTATGGCGAATAATGTATGGCTGAATTTATCAAGATTTCCGAAGTTGAAGCAGGAACACGTTTGTTGCGGTGGTTTTTAAGGCATTATCCGGCTATGCCCCAGAGGGAGTTTTATAAACTATGTCGTGGTGGGCAAATCAGGGTAAATTCTTCGCGATGCAAAGGTATGGAGATTTTATCTGCGGGTGATGTGATTCGGATTCCACCAACATTACGTTCTTTTCAGACAGTATCAAAAGTAGAAACAGGTGTTAAATTTTCATTATCTGATTTAGAGAGTTTACGAAAATGTATTCTATACAACGATGCAGATATTGTTGTTTTTAATAAGCCTGCGGGGTTGGCAGTTCAGGGTGGAACGGGTATAAAAAAATCTATTGATAAAATGGTGACGGCTTTGTTCCCTTATGATAAACCTTCTTTGGTTCATCGTTTAGATAAAGAAACCAGTGGATTATTGGTTGTTGCAAAAAATCAACGTGCTGCACAAGATTTATCAAAACAGTTTCAAAATAAAACTGCACACAAAGATTATCTTGCTTTGTTACAGGGAACAATTGCTGATAAATCTGGTGTCATAGATAATTATGTTGTCAAAGGTCGGGTGTTTGAAAATATTTCTGATGCCCCAAAAGATTTGCATCCACAGCGTGCAATTACAGAATACAAAGTATTAGGTGAAGCATCAGGTTTATTATCATGGGTTTTGTTTTCACCAAAAACGGGACGCACACATCAATTAAGATTGCACAGTGCTTATTCTTTACATGCCCCGATTGTTGGTGATGATTTATATGGTGAAACTCGCGGGGAATTAAATACTGTTTTGGGTGCGATGTTAAAAACACAGAAATTATTTTTGTTTGCATATAAAATAACTTTCAGACATCCTAGCACAGGTAAAACAATTATGTTACGTGCAACTTTGCCTGATTTTATGCAATCAGTAGTTCAATTTTTAGAATTTAAAATTCCATAGGTGAAAAAATGTTCTTATATGTTTTTTATAAACGAAATCTTGGTTTATTACGAGGCATATTTATTTTTATTATGGGGCTTTGTGTTGCTTTTGCAATTGCGTTGCATCAAATAAATCTTGAAACACTACGTGGTAATATTCTGTCTGTGTTACGTGATGTTACAAATATGCCTGTGGAAATAGATGGTGGTATATCGTGGAAATTTTCTTTGCGACCCCAAATAGAATTGAATGATGTACGTATTCCAAATGCAGATTGGGCAAAGCAAAAAAATTTGTTTTCTGCAAATAAAATAAATGTGCGTTTAGATTTGATATCGTTGTTTAGTTCGAAACCAGCAATCAGATATATACGAGTGTATGATGCAAAAATAGCATTGGAAAAAAATTCTGTTGGGAATAATTCAATTGTGTATAATGATTCACAAACAGTAGAAAATCAGCCGGATACAACAGAAAATATTGTACAAAAATATCCTGTAGATGCGTTGCCTTTCGGTGGTTTGACGATAAATAAAATATCTGCGAATATATATGGTGAAAAATATAAACTAAAAAGTTTTAGTTTACGTAATCACAGTCGGCATTCACGAATGGAATACAGCGGTTGGGTAAATCCAGAAAATACTAATTTACCATTCGTTGTGAATTTTTCTGAATATAATGTGGAAAGAAAGGTTTATCCTGTGAAAATTGCGTTTGCTACTGGTGCCGATGCGTTAATAGCAGATATTGCTTTGGAAGGCGCAAGTAAACTGCCCATAGATTTTATTGTTCGTGGGGATATATTGAATATCAAAGAATTTGGAAATTGGTTTAATGTTGATGTTATGCATTTGCCTAAAATCAAAGTAAATATAGCAGGCGGCTTTGACAGAAGAAAATTAAGTTTCAGAAAATCGTCTGTTGTGGTGGGGAATTCTGCACTTGATTTTTCTGGTTTTTATGATTGGTCAAATAAGATTCCATACATAGATGCAAAAATATCGTCAAATGATATAAATATATATAAATCTTTTCCAGAATGGTTTGGTGTTGGTCAAGAATGGGTACATCCAAATCGAGATTTAAATATATTTCATGATATGCCTTTGTTTGGGCAGTATTTGTATGGTATAAAAGCAAATGTAGAGATAAATTTAAAGAAGTTCATTCCATATCGTAAATTGTTGTTATCTGATTTAAGTATCAAAGCAAATGTTCAAAATCACAAATTACGTGCTGATGCGAATTTAAAAATGGCATCTGGAAATATGTTGGTCGCTTTGGATGCAGATATAAGCGAACAGGGGGTGTATACAGTAAAAGCGGCTGCGGATTGTGAAAAGTTATACATTGGTGAAATTTTAAATCAGGTAAATGTTCATAATATAATTTCTGGTTTGCCTGTGAATATTGATTTGTATGTGGAAGCGCGTGGTTCAAATATGTCTGAAATTATGCAAACGATAACGGGGCCAGTGTTATTATATTCTGTTGATAAAGGCTATGCACATGCTGATTTGGTTGAATATATGTATGGCGGTGATTTTTTGACATCTTTGCGTCATAATGTTTCAGATTTATTCAGTGCAGATAAAAAACATGATATGATTGAAATAGGTGGTGCCATTGCAAATGTTAAATTGCGTAACGGTTTAATTGAAACGCAAAATGGGGTTGCGGTTGAAACCAAGGCAATAAATGTTCGGTTGGCGGGTAATTTGGATTTAGGCAAAGAAACAATACAAATGTCTTTGGCAACGGTGCCTGTGCGTGGGTTAAAATTATCTTTGTCGGGTAATTTGGTAAACGCATTACAAATAACTGGTAATTTGGCAGAACCTGATTTTAAAATCAGTGGTGGTGCATTGGTCGGCAAAGTGGGTTCTGCGGTTGGCTTGGGATTATTGTTGGCGCCTTTGACGGGGGGATTAAGTTTGGCTGGCGGATTTGTAGCCGGGTTGTTAGCCGGTGATTTAATAGAAAATTGGTTGGCAGATGACCATCCGTATAAAACAGCGATGAACAAAGGCGCACCCAAAAAACGTCATGACCCAGATTGGTTTGATATACCGGTTAAAAATCTGGCAGATGGTGTGTTCGGGCGATAATTCAATTATTTGTTTTCCAAAATAAAAAATAAGAACGCCCATTTGGGCGTTCGTTGTGATGTTTATTAATGTTGTTTTGTCCAAAGCATACTTTGTGCCATATTCCACTTTTGTTTTTTGGTTTTGTTATACAAAGATGCAGATGGGTCATGCCTTATGCAATTATCATTGTCGGTTGCACTGGGGGCAATTTCCGCATCAATAAATAAGTAAGACTTTGGATTGTATAAGCAACTTTCTGTATTATTAAGATGAACTTGTAAAGTCATATTATTCAAAACAATGTCCATATATGTTGTATATGTATCATTTTCAATATCATGACTTCGTTCTATGTAAGTGATTCTGTATGGTGTTTCTATCCAGTTTAATTTTCCATGTCCAAACAAAAATTCAATCACATTTTCAAACCAAATTTTATCATTTATTGTTATGGAACATGTATCAGCAATTGTTGTGCCGTCATCATTCGTTTCGGTATTTGGTGTATAAACAGAATTCGGCATTTTTTTGCATAATTCGGCATTTTGTTGCTGAATCATTTCAATGTCGTTATTTGTAATTATATTTTTGGTAAATTTTGGTTTAAAATTCTTAGTTTCTGGGTACAAAAAAACGTATCTGGAATTTGGTGGTGATGAATAAAACTTTATAATATTGGCGCTATAATCCCCTAAAAGGTCAAGAGTGTTATTTACTTTTTGATAACTAGATTCGAAAATCATGTTTTTTATTTTTATGTCCGACATAACTTGAAATTGCATGTTTTGGTCAAAAATGCTAGCATCAAGTTTACCAACCATATTGATAATTTTATGTGGTGTATTTAAATCCAAACGTGCCAGATAAAACAAATGTGGTGCGAGGTCTGGTTTCTGTACTTCTTCATCAATGGTTGTAATACATGTGTCAACAAATGATATGTTGCCGTTTGGGGTAACTTCTTTGACACCCGGTACAAAGGAAGAATTCGGTAATCTTGCACAAATTACATTGTTTTGGTTTTGGATTTTATCGGCTTCGTCCGCCGGTACTTCGTCTTCACCAGTGATATTTTGTTGGTCATCATCGTTAACGTTATCGTTGTCGTCGTTTGTTTGATTATCATCAGGTTCGGTTTTATTATCCGGATTATCCGATGGATTATTATCGTCGTTTAATTCATTGTTGTGTTCAGAATCATTTGATGGTTTATTATCGTTTTGTTCGTCTTTTTGGTCGGAATCAACAAATGGGTCATCTTCGATATTTGTATCTGTGTCCGTTACGGTGTTTTGATCTGTATCAACCCGTTTGATGTCGGATTCACAGCCAGTATTCAAAGCAAGCCCAGTAACCAAAGTTGCGCCAGCTGCCAATTTTTTTAATTTTTCTGTTACTGACATTTTTATTTCCTTTTGTTGTGTTTGTTTTACACTTTTATACTAATACATTTTGTAATATTTTGTCAAGTTTTTTGTAGGGTAACAAATATGTGTTATTTGCTCTTGCACCGAATCGGTGTTTTTTGATAAAATTTGATTAAATAATAAGAAAAACAAAAAAAGAACAGGAGAAATATTATGGAATTTTCAGTGTTTCGTCAGGATTTAATTCGGGCTTTGGGGCATATGCAATCGATTGTTGAAAAACGTGCTACGTTGCCGATTTTGATGAATGTAAAGATAGAAGTTGCAGACGATTTAATTTTGTCTGCCACGAATGTGGATTTGGAATTGGTTGAACATGTTGTTGCTGATGTTACATTGTCTGGAAAAACAACTGTGCCGGTTCAGATGTTGTATGATATCGTTCGCAAATTACCTGATGATGCGGAAATAAGTTTTAAGCAAGCGGGGGATAAACTTGTGGTATCCAGCGGACGTGCTGTTTTTCATTTGCCTGCATTGCCGGCGGAAAATTTCCCTGCGATGGCTGGTGGAAACCTTAGTACTAAATTCCAAATGACGACTGGTGATTTGGCGCATCTTATAAATCAGACCAAGTTTGCAATTCCAACAGATGATGTTCGTTATCATTTAGGGGGAATTTATTTCCATATATCCGAAGATACTGGCAAATTAACTGCTGTTGCTACGGATGCTCAACGTATGGCTTTGTGTGCTATGGCTGCGCCAAATGGTAGTAATGGTATGCCGTCTGTGATTTTGCCCAGACGTGTTATTGGTGAATTGTCTAAATTACTGGAAGATGCAACTGTGGATGATGTTGTTATCGAATTATCTGATACCAAGGCGCGGTTTACTGTGGGGTCTGCCATTTTGACCAGCAAATTGGTTGATGCACAATATCCAAATTATCGTGTTGTTATTCCAAAAGGTAATGACAAGATTGCTATCTTGGACAGAAAACAATTTATAAATGCTGTGGATTTGGTATCTGTCGCCAGTGTTGATAAAACAAAATCTGTCCAATTGTCTTTTTCTATGAATAAATTGGTTATCAATGCATCAAGCCCTGATGCAGGAACTGCAACTCAAGAATTGGATATAGAATATAATGGTGATGCAACATTTACGATTAATTTCAATGTGAAATTCTTGTTGGATGTTGCAGGTCAGGTCGAAGGTGATAAATTCCAAATGGAAATGCAGGAATCTTTGTCCCCAACAATTATTAAATCTACTGATAAAAATACAGACGCTTTGTTCGTACTGATGCCGATGCGGATGTAAAAACAAAGTTAAAAAATCCGCTAAACAAGCGGATTTTTTACTGAAATAAAATGGAAATCAAAATGAATTTTAAAAATATTTTGCCTGGCAAAGAACCACCAAAATTAATGAATGCTATTATAGAAATTCCAGAAAATAGTGTTGTTAAATATGAATTTTGTGAAGATATGGACTTATTAAAGGTGTCTCGTATTATGCAGACACCAATGGCATATCCTGCAAATTATGGTTTTTTCCCAGAAACACTAAGTGAGGATGGTGACCCATTAGATTGTCTGGTTTTATGTAGTGCGCCATTGGCTGTAGGGGTATTGATTGAGGTGCGTCCAATTGGTGTTTTGGCTGTGGAAGATCAGTCTGGGGGTGATAAAAAGGTGATATGTGTTCCGTTGGAAAAAATAGATGCAAATTACAAAAATATTAAATCTTTAGATGATTTATCAGATGTTACAAGAGCAAAAATAGAATATTTTTTCCAACGTTATAAGGATTTACAGTCCGAATCTTGGGTTAAGGTTATTGGGTGGGAAAATAAACAAGATGCAGAAAAGTGTATACTTGAAGCGATTAATAGATATAAACAGCAATAAAATTGTTGCGAATGCAAAAAGTTTGTTGTATTCTTCTGTGCGTTAAGTCATAAACAAAAGGTAAAAAAATGGCATCTTATATTGCTAATGATATGCGTGTTGGTTGGGTTATTTCCCATAACGGCAAACGTTATTCTGTGACTTCGATTACAAAGGTAAAGCCGGGTAAGGGCGGTGCTTTTGTTCAGGCTGACTTGCGTGATATTGATTCAGGCAACAAAGGTGGTGATCGCTGGCGTGCAGAAGATAAAGTTGAAAAATTAATGGTTGAAGATTTGGATTGTCAATATTTGTATTCTGATGGAACGGACGCTTTCTTTATGAATTTGTCTGATTACGAACAATTTACAATGCCAAATGAGTCTTTGGGTGAACAAATGAAATTCTTGGCACCTGAAATGGTGGTCAAGGCTAACTTTGTAGAAGGACATCCTGTGTCTATAACATTACCAAAGACGGTTGTTGCGACGGTTGAAGAAACTGAACCTGCGTTAAAAGGACAAACAGCAACTGGTAGTGGTGGAAAACCCGCAATTTTGGATAATGGTGTTCGTGTTCAGGTTCCTGTATTTATTGAACAAGGCGAAAAGATTGTTGTTAATACAGAAACACTTGAATATGTTGAACGTGCAAAATAAATTATAACGGTGCGTTTGCACCGTTTTTTTTACGCTTTGTTTGATGAACCCATAATATTTTTTATTTCATCTATACAATTTTGAGTCATTGCGTTCATTGCAGTCGTTAAATATTCTCGTGGGTTGATAATGTTGGGGTACTTTGCCAGAGTTTCCCGAATACTTGATGTAAAAGCAAGTCGCGAATCGCTGTCTATGTTTATTTTTGTTATATGTAAAGTAATTGCTTGACGTAATTGGGCAGGGCTTATTCCGCGCGCAAAACTTATATCCCCCCCGAATTTATTTATTTTGGTTATGAATTTTTGTGGTATAGTAGATGCTCCATGTAAAACCAATGGAATTTTAGGAATATTTGTTGCGATTTGTTTTAGAATATCAAAGCGTAATTTTTCGTTTTCGTTTTTTCTTTTATAAAGACCATGCGATGTTCCAATTGCGATAGCCAACGAATCGGTTTGTGTTTGTTTAACAAAATCGGCAACGATTTCTGGGTTAGTATAAGATTGTTTTTTGGTAAAAGTGCGTTCGTCTTCGATTCCAGCCAATACGCCAAGTTCTGTTTCCACAGACACGTTGAATTTGTGTGCATAATCTGTGATTTTTTTTGAAAGTTTTATATTTTCAGATAAATGTAACGCGCTGCCGTCAAACATAACAGATGAAAACCCCGAATCTATGGCATGTTTACAAGATTCAAAACTATGCCCATGGTCCAAGTGTAGCGCAACTTGATTTTTTTTGTATTTTGCGCCCCTAATCATACCCATTAAAATATCTGGTGTCATATATTCCAGTGCCGATTCGGACACTGCTAAAATAACTGGGCTATTTGTTTGTTCTGCGGCATTTAATATCGCGTTTAACGTTTCCATATTATAAAAATTAAAGGCAGGAACGGCATACCCGTTGTTTAATGCCCGTGTCAATAAGTGCTTTGTATTTGTTAAACCAAAATCAGAATAGTGCATTTTATTGTTTCCTTTCAGTATCTTGCTTTATTATATCATAAACATAGGTATGTTTGTGTTTTTTTGTATAACATCTTGACAATTGACTTATTTATGCAACAATTTTAGCAGCGAATCGGGATTTGTGAGAGAAACAACAAAGGAAAAACAAATGAAAAAAGTATCTTTGGCTGTATTAAGTTTGGGTTTGTTGGCCGCTTGTACAGGTTATGATTATTACAAAACAGATGTTCGTTATTATCAAGATGGCGAAGATTGTATTTATTATTCTAATGAACGTGGTAAAAGATTTGATTCTGATATCCGCGCATTACGCGACGGTAATCGTATTGTGTATCGCAATACTCGTTGCGCTGATTTGTACAAGAAAGATACGTTTGGTTATTCGGAACGTAATGACAGACGTGCTATTGTTCCAACATCTACAATAGAAGAAACGTCGACACCAAGTTGTGGTTGTGCGTCCAGTTGTGGTTGTTCGAAATGTGGTAAAAAAACATTTTTGAAGAATAAATACATAATTATACCTGCTTAACAGGCAATTTTGTAAATTGTATCTGGTGTCATCAAAATCGTTTTTTGATGGCACTTTTTTTGTTGTTTATTTGTTTATTGTGTGATAGAATACAAGGAAAGAAAAGGGGTTTAAAATGAAAAAAATTATGAATAAAGTTAATTTTGCCATTGTTGCGATGCTGGTTAATTTGTCTGCGTTTGCTGATGATTTTAAGGTCAATCCAAACAGTGATGCTTTGTGCAAGATAATAGATCAATTGCACAATGTTTTCACGTTGTTACGTACTTTGGCTTTTGTTGGTGCTGCATTCTTGATTGCTGAGTGGGCATGGGGCTTTATCAAAGGTGGTGAAGTTAAAGATGGCGAATTAAAAAAGAAAGGAACCGGTTTGTTGGTCGGTTTTGGTTTATTGTTTGCTGTTGGTATGTTATTGAGTTTTGTAACTTCTACATTTGGTCAAGAAAAGTTGGGTTGCGGATTGCCAGACTGGTAGAGATAAATGTTGTGATTTAAAAACCGTTCGGTTGAACGGTTTTTATTTTTGATTTAAAGATTTTTTGTAAAATTGTAACCAGAAATTTCTGCGTGCGTTTTCAATATTTCGAACCGAGTTTTTGAAATTTAACTGAGTCAAAAAATATTCCGGTATATGGTTAGTGTATTTTATAAATAAATCATGTGCACGTTTTGCACTTTGGCGACACTGTTGTGCAATTTCTTCAATGGTTAACACAGTATGTGGGTCGACCCAATTAATAATATCTTGTAATAAATAATACACGTATATCCATTGATCTGGTAACATGTGTGTAGTTGGAGAATTTGTGATACTATATCTGTCTTTTAAAATTTGTAAATTCTTGGTTTGGAAAAATTCAAGCCAGATAGTATTCCATATATAGTCAGCCGAACAATTTGGGTCATAATCAGTTGTTTTGCTGATTAACATTCCTGATAATACTTTGGCGCTGGTTTGAATTTTTTTAGCAATTCGGTAAAGGCTTATTTCGTCCGAATGTTTAATTAATTCTGACGAGGTTGCGTTTGGAAACAAAAAATATGCTTGTGAAAATTCTGTGTTGTATAATTTTTGAAAAAAATATTCGCATCCAAGACGGGTCATTTGTTGATCACAAATATTGTCTAAGTTTGCATTGTCTGTGCATATAGTTTTGACATGAATCGGTTTTGGGAAAACATGGTCTAGTTCTGGACAGGTTTTAGAGATGTTTTTATACAAGGTTGTATGAAAATAATCAACATCAATTAACCGACTAGAATCTAACATATTTGCGTGTATTGTCGCAATATCCGAATGTAACCAAAATTCGGTTTTATCTGATTTGGTTTGTTTAGTTTGATTCAAAGCGTACTGTAATTCTTCGGCATATTTTAATTGAGAATCGGTTGTAGTCATTTTTACACCTTTTTTGTTTCGTCTATGTTGGCCAGTGAAAATAATACAGAAGATATTAATGATTGATAGGGTACGTGTTGTGTTTCAGCCAGTTCTTTGATTTTATCCAAAATTGGCTTTGGAATACGCATGTTTATGACGCAGTCTGATTTGTTAAATGCACGATATGCAGCATATTCTCGCAGCAAAGATTCAATATTCATAACAAACAATTGTTGCATTACATTTGGCATACACTAACTCCTATACACCGGTCTTTACAAATGACTATAACATTGTATTTACAATTGTCAATACATTTGTGTATATGTGTGTAATGACCGGAATATAGGCGTTTGTGTTGATGTATGTGTTGTTTGTGTTTTTTAATTTTTATAGTTGCGTGAAAAAAATGTTGCATTATTATATTTGTATCAAAGGGAAAGGATTTATATATGAAAAAGATTTTATGCGCTTTGTTTTTTTCTGTTGTCGGTACGTTTGCATCTTTTGCGGAATTGCATGTTGATATTGTTGCTGGTGGTACAGAACCAATAGCAATTGCTGTTCAAAAATTTGAAGTTATTGGTAATGTGCCATCTGCTGATGCCAAGATGTTACGTGAAGTTGTTGAAAATGATTTAAGTAAAACTGGATTATTTCGAATTATAAATCATGATGCTTTTCCACAATTTGTTAAGATGAATGATATGCCTAATTTTACAAGTTGGGTGGCTATTAAAACGCAAGCTTTGGTTCAAGCCAGTATCAAGCCAGATGGTAAAGATGGTTATAAATTAGAATTTTATTTATGGGATGTTAATGGCAAAGAACAAATAGAAGCACAAAGTTTAATCGCTTCGAAAAAGTCGATAAGACGGTTGGGGCATATTATGGCGGATGCTATTTATGAAAGATTAACGGGAGAATTGGGGTATTTTGATACACAAATAGTTTTTATTGCAGAAACAGGACCTGTGAATAATCGTGTAAAGCGTATGGCAATAATGGACCAAGATGGGTTTGGAATGCGGTATTTGTCCGATAAAAAGACTTTTGTTATGTCGCCACATTTTTCACCCAATATGGCAACGATTGTATTTTTATCATATCGTAATGATGACCCAATGGTTTGGGCTTTGGATTTAGATACTGGTGATCAGACTAAGTTAGGCAATTTTGGTGGTATGAATTTTGCACCACGTTTTTCGCCAGATGGAAATCGAGTTGCTTTGTCTTTAGTCAAAGATGGGGTAACAAATATATATGAATATAACATGATTGATAAAACTTTGCGTCAATTGACGTTCGGAAATCATATTGATACCAGCCCGTCTTATTCGCCTGATGGTAAATATATGGCTTTTAATTCAGATAGGTCTGGTTCGCAACAAATTCATGTTTTGGATTTGGTCAAAGGTACGCAAAAACGTATTACTTTTGGGGCAGGGCGTTATGCTACACCTGCTTGGTCGCCTGATGGGCAATTTATCGCATTTACAAAAATTGCTGATGATACTTTCTTTATCGGTATTATGAATCCAGAAGGCAGACACGAAAAAATTTTGGCTGGTGGTTGGTATATGGAAGCGCCGTCTTGGGCGCCTGGTTCAAGAAGATTGGTATATTATGAAACAGAACGTTCAGAAGATGATCAGGACCGTATAAGTCATATTCGCAGTGTAGATATTACAGGGCGTAATTTATATGATATTGATTTAAAAGATGATATAAACGGAACAGAGCCTACGTGGTCACCAAAACTGCCGTAAAATGAAAAAAGTTATATGTAGTGTTTTATTTGGCTTGATATGTTATACGGCTGCTGCGACACCGGTCATGGTAACTCGTATTATTGATGGTGATACATTCAAAGCAACTGTGCTGTTGGCTGATGGAATAGAGATTATGTCTGTTATGGTACGTTTACGTAATGTTGATACCCCCGAGATACATGGTCAATGTGATGATGAAATCACGCGTGCCGAATTGGCAAAACAACGTTTGTCGGAATTGATTCCTGTGGGTTCTGTTATCGAAATTTCTAATGTTAAAAATGATAAGTATCCAGGGCGCATAGATGCAAATGTTTTTGATGAACATAATCGCGATGTTGGATTAGTTTTAATACGAGAAGGTTACGGTCGATCGTATTCTGGGGGTAAAAGACAATCGTGGTGCGATTAGCAACTGTGACGATTT
Source organism: Alphaproteobacteria bacterium UBA1185 (assembly GCA_002310415.1). Classification (GTDB taxonomy): domain Bacteria; phylum Pseudomonadota; class Alphaproteobacteria; order Rs-D84; family Rs-D84; genus Enterousia. Next base: position 274,406 of record DBYN01000006.1, read on the forward strand.
ATCGCAGTCCTTATTTCTTCCAGAGTAGCAGATGATGGTAATTCTGGTTCAAAATATATATTTGCAGTGCCCGCTTTTATTCTGCCACGTTTAGGCCAATATAAACCAGTATCTACCCCAACAGGCATAATCGGAAGTTTTAAATTTTCTGCCAAAAATAATAATCCGCGTTTTAATGGAATATTTTGATTTGGCGATACACGTGTACCTTCGGGAAATATTATAAGTGTCATACCATTCATTATGGTTTTGGTTACGCGGTCAGATAATCGCTTCATATTTGTTGCACCACGTTTTCTGTTTACGCCAATCAGACCGATGCGCCAAAAAGCCCAACCATAAATTGGAAGCCAGAGTAATTCGCGTTTTATAATAAAAAATGAATTTGGTATGTGGGTTACAAGAATTGCGACTTCTAATACAGACATGTGTTTAGATGCTATGATTGCGCGCCCATCCAGACGAGTGTTTATATTGTGTTGAAAAGGTATACCATTTTCGGCAACAGGTGGGTAATGTATTTTATATTTTATACCGCCAATAATACGCGCAATAAATAAAACACCCCATGCATCTGATAATATAAACATATGCTCTAGTTTTGAAGATATTAAACCAATTATCAAAAGTGGTGTCCATAAAACAAACCATGATAATAATATAAATTTAAATATAATGGTTTTTAACATATTTAACCTTCCTTTATTCCAAACAAAGTAACAATATATTTTATATATTCAATTGTCCAGCGTTTAACGCGAGTCGGGGTTGGCATACCAGACAGTGAAGCAGGGCATGCAATTATATCTGTATTTGGCAATTCATTTCGTAATAAATACAAAGAACGATTCATGTGGTCTTCGGTAGTTACGATAACAATTCTGTCCAAGTTTTGTTGTTGTATAATGCTTTTTATAGCCAAAGCATTTTGGTATGTTGATTTAGATTTTGATTCAATAAAAATGTGTCGTCTGTTCGGAATATTTGTTATGCCTGCGCCAATAATGTATAAATTACCATAATATAATTCGTCCAATTTGCGTAAAGCATAAGGTATCCGACGTGCATCGCCAGTTAATACAAAAATATTGTCGTTTTCCAGCAAAGCCCCACATCTTGGCGGCGTAACAGATTTAAACATTAATCCACCCAAAACAAAGCAAAATAATAATATTAAAGATAATGGGATATATTTCATTATTTACCAGATAATATTTTCAGTGTAGTCTTTTTAGTAATATAGACAGAAAAAACAATTATAGCAATTGTTAATAAAAATAATGCCAGCCATGAATTACCGGATAAATATAGAGTTGCAAGTAATCCAACACGTGCAGAATGCGCAGTTGACATTATCAACATCAAAATCGGGCAAGCAACCAACAGACCAATAAAACAAGCAAGTGTACTGATTTTTGCAACGATAATTTGCATTTGTTTAGCAATAAAATTATCTGTGGCACCGACTTGATTTAATATTTCTAATTCGTGTTTGTGTAACATCGCTATGTTTCTGGATATATAAGATATGCAAACACATATAGATAGTAAAAGTAATATCAAAACGAATGATGTTATTGTTACCAATTTCCAGCCAGCGGACATAGATGGGGTTAATGCTGATGTGTGCGTTAAAAATTTTGCTTTGGTTGTAATTTGTTGTTTTAACGTTTCAATATCTTTTGAATCTTTGACTCGTATTTCAAACATTTCAGGTAAATAATTGCTTAAATTAGCATTACTTGAAATCCATGGTTGTATTATATGTTCCATTTCAGATTTGGTTATTTCACGAACTGATTCAATTTTATCAACATTAGAATCTAAAACCTTTTTTATAAATTTCGTATTGTCAGAGTTCGTAATTTGAATTGTTGCGTATTTGTCCCATTGACTATTCCAACTTGTGACCCCATTTTTGATGGATAAAGCGATACCAAAAGCCAATATTGCCAAGAATGTTAGTATAGATATAACAACTGTCATAAATATTGACTGTTCGCGTATCAGTGAAAATACCAGTGTTTTTTTCTTCATTATGAATTTCCAATATCTTTGAATTTTTCAGAAACATGTGAAAAATAGTTTTGTGGTTGTGGCCCCTTCCATTTTCGTGTAGTTTCAGAATTTAATTGTGTTTCGCCACCCGTACCAGAAAAAGCAACATGATGATTTTCTACACGTATCACAGGAAATTTATATGTTTCCAGTAATTTCTGATTATGAGTTGCCAAAATGATTGTTGTTCCAAACATTTTGTTCATTTGAATAAATAATTCCATCAATCTTGATGCGTTTTCATCATCCAGATTTCCGGTTGGTTCGTCTGCTAGTAAAATTGATGGTTGAATAATAATAGCACGCGCAACAGATACCCGTTGTTGTTGACCTCCACTTAATTCTTTGGGGTATGCATCCGCGTATTTACCCAATCCAACCCATTCCAATGTTTTTGTTACCAATTTTTTTATTTTATCACCAGGAAATCCGCGAACACGTAAAGGTAACGCAACGTTTTCAAAAACATTCATATGCGAAATCAAAGAATATTCTTGAAAAACAATTGCCATTTTGTGTCTTAATAACGATATATCATTACGTGATAAAGACTCACAGTCTTGACCAAATAATTTTATTTGACCGGTTGATGGTTTGTGCAGTTGGTAAATTAATCGCAAAAGTGTTGTCTTGCCGGCGCCACTTGCACCTGTTAGAAAATAAAAAGCACCATTGCTTATGTTGAAAGATACGTCCAGCAGCACGTCATTGCCGTTTTCGTAATTCGCAGATACATTTGCAAAAGATATTACTGTTTTACCTTCCATTATAAGTCGCATCATAGTAAAAAAAATATCAAAGGGCAAGATTTTATTGTTATTAAAAATATTGTAAATAAAAAAAAATAATATTTGGATTTGTTATATTTATGTGATACAATTCACACAAAAGGTATTTGGAGAATTTTATCATGAAATCATTATTAAAAACTGTATTGTTTATTGGGTGTATGGCACCTTGGGCCGCATTTTCTGCTTCGAACGGCAGTTATTCTGTCGTTACAAAGTATGGTGATGAAACCAGTATAAATTATCGTCGTACTTCGGAACCCATGAAAATGTATCTGGATGTTCGTGCAGATTTGTCTTTCCTTAGTTGGACAAATGAATACACACCGAATCAGTATGGTGATGATGATTTTGATTTTAAATCTGTTATTGGTGCAGATATTGCTTTGGGATGCAGGTTTAATAAGCATTGGCGCGCTGATGTAGAATTAGGATATATGGGTCGTTATTCTGAACAAGAAACTGAATATTATCCTGGATTCCCAACGGAAAAAACAGATTTTAGTTTAACTGTTATGAATGCAACAGTGAATGGTTATTACAATATTTGGGCGGGTATGTATTCTGGTGTATATATGGGATTGGGGGCTGGTGCTGCAATTTCAGAAATTTCTTTGAATCATACCGTGTTTGCCAAGGAAGCAAAGAAAAGTGTTTCGCCAATGGGTGCTGTTATGTTGGGCTGGACAAACAAATTAAACGAAAAAATCGATTTAAATTTACGTTATAAATTTGCAGCGTTTTCTGGTGCGACACTTGATTATAATGGTGTTTCAACCAAGATTGGTTTAATAACTGATAACTCTGTATCGGTTGGTATTCGTTATGAATTTTAAACAAATAAACAATGGGACAAAAAATGTTTAGATTAAAAATATTATCAATTGTATCTGTGTTTATATTGGGGCTGATGTCACCTGCGTGGTCTGCGCCATCAGTTAAGATGTTAGGCTCATCGGGGGCGCAACAGGCAAGTGCTGGTATCGTTCCAACAAAATCTGTGTCTGTTAATGCACAGCGTCCTGGTTCTGTACGTTCGGTTAAATCTTTGGCAGATAAAAGTATGAAATCAAATAAAACTGTAAGTGGTAGAGGAAATGCAGCACGTTTATCTGTGGGTAAATATTTGCATGATTCTGGTAAAAGTGTTGGCACGATAAAGCCGGTTAGTGTGGTGGAACCTGCTTCTGTAAAAACAGTTAATAATTATGTAACTGAATCTGTAAATATTGTAGATGATGAAATTGATACAGACAAAGCCATAACGAAAATAGAAGTTGGTGAAGATGGTAAGACATTGAATATTCAACGTTCTAATGTAAAGATACCTGTGGGTTCAGAGAATGCTTTGCCGGTGGCAAGTATTTGGATTGAAGAATTAAATAACAGTGATGATTAATAATCCAAGCAACGCAAATATTATTGCACCAATTGTTAATTCCAATGAGTATTTTTTTACAATGGTGTTTGCTTGTTCTTGAAAACGCCATAATAAATATCCAATGATTGCAAAGCGTCCAGTTCTAAACAGTGCGGATACGCCAAGAAATACAAGAACTGGGTAATACAGAAATCCTGCACATAATGCCAACAATTTATATGGAATTGGGGTAACTGCGGTCAAAATTATAATCATTATGCCGTATTTATTGAACATGGTTTTTGTTAATTCAAATTTTTCTTGACTCGCAAAATTATCAATCAACCATGTTCCTACACTATCAAACAACCATAAACCAATTAGATAAGTAATCAGACCACCAACCAAAGATCCCAATGCAGCGGCAAATGTAACAGGAATTGCGCGTTTTTTATCTGATACTATGGCAGGGGTCATAAAAATTTCTGGTGGAATAAATAAAAACACAGATTCAAATACGGTCATAATAAACACGACCCATGTATACCATGGTTTTGAAGATTGTTCAAGAATCCGGGATATTAATTTCATATCGTCGTATAATAAAATATTCTTATAGGACGTGCAAGTATAATAAATAATTTACTTGTCTTTTTATATATACATGTGTATCATTGCCGCATAGTAGATTTATTTAAAGGCTTTATAATGGACAGAAATACAGATTCAAATCGCAGTGAAAAAATTTCAAGCAAAGTGCAAACTTTGGTTGCGGAAATCTTGCAACGTGAATTTGCAGATGATGATTTGATAAATAGTGTTTCTTTGGTTGGGGCCAAGGCTCGGGGTGGTATGCAATTTGTTAAATTGTTTTTTTATACTCGCCATAATCCAGAAATTGTTCAAAAACGTTTGGATGATATAACCAAAATGGTTCGGTTTTCTTTGGCACAAAAAATTAACCAAAAATATGTTCCTGAAATAAGGTTTGTTTATGATGATACATTGGAACGTGCGGATAGAATAGAATATCTTTTGAATAATATTAACAAATAAAAGTGTGAAAAGAATGAAGCAAAGTCATATAAGAAATTTTTCTATTGTTGCACATATTGACCATGGAAAATCGACACTTTCTGACAGGTTGATTGAATATACAGGTGGTTTAGAATCTCGTGAAATGAAAGCGCAAGTTTTAGATTCTATGGATATAGAACGTGAACGTGGGATAACAATCAAAGCACAGACGGTGCGTTTGAATTATACCGCTAAAAACGGTGAAACATATCAATTGAATTTGATGGATACACCGGGACACGTAGATTTTTCGTATGAAGTTTCCCGCAGTTTGGCTGCGTGTGAGGGCGCAATTGTTCTGGTTGATGCAACCCAGGGGGTTCAGGCGCAAACTTTGGCAAATGCTTACTTGGCTTTGGATAATGATTTAGAAATGCTGCCTGTGTTAAATAAAATAGATTTACCGTCCAGTGATGTTAATGCGACACGTGAGCAAATTGCAGATGTTATTGGTATGGATGCATCAAATGCTTTGTGTGTTTCAGGAAAAACGGGGGCAGGTGTTCCCGAATTACTGGAAGAAATTGTAAACAAATTACCTGCGCCAAGTGGTGATGAAAATGCATCGACGCGTGCTTTGTTGGTCGATTCGTGGTACGATTCTTATTTGGGTGTAGTAGTCCTTGTTCGTGTTGTTGATGGTGAATTAAAACGTGGTCAAAAGATTAAATTTATTGCAACAGGTGCAGAATATGTTGTCGAAAAAGTTGGTTATTTTACACCAAAAATGGAAAATGTTGATTCATTAACAACTGGTGAAATAGGATTTATTATTACTGGCATGAAAACAATTCATGATTGCAAAGTTGGGGATACAATTTGCGATGCAAAAAGTAATGTTGAAGCATTGCCTGGTTTTAAACCGTCTGTGCCTGTTGTGTTTTCAAGTTTTTTTCCAGTAGAGGCTAATGATTATCCTGATTTGAAAGAGGGGGCAGAAAAATTAGCTTTGAATGATGCATCGTTTGTTTTTACAACCGAAAAATCTTCTGCATTGGGCTTTGGATTGCGTTGTGGTTTTCTGGGATTATTACACATGGAAATTATCAGCGAAAGATTAAATCGTGAATTTAATCTCAGTTTGATAAATACTGTGCCCAGTGTGTTATATAAAATTCATTTACGTGATGGTTCAATTATGGACTTGGAAAATCCCGCAGATATGCCGGATATAACCAGAATAGAATCAATTGAAGAACCATGGGTACGTGCAACAATAATGATGCCAGATAAATATCTTGGGGCGATAATGGAATTATGTGCATCACGACGTGGTGTTCAAGAAAATATTTCTTATGTTGGTAATCGTGCTGTATTGGTTTATCAATTACCATTATCAGAAATAGTTTTTGATTTTTATGACAGGGTAAAATCTTTGTCTTCGGGTTATGCATCTTTTGATTATGCTTTGTATGATTATCGCGTATCTGATTTGGTAAAGGTTTCTATATTGGTAAATGATGAAAACGTTGAACCTTTGTCATTTTTATGTCATCGGTCTGTTGCAGAAAAACGTGGTCGTCAGATTGTAGAAAAATTAAAAGATTTAATACCCAGACATCAATTCAAGATTCCTTTGCAGGCCGCTATTGGTGGAAAAATTATCGCACGTGAAACAATTGCTGCATATCGCAAAGATGTTACTGCAAAATGTTATGGTGGCGATATTACCCGCAAAAGAAAATTGCTTGAAAAACAAAAAGAAGGAAAGAAACGTTTGCGGACTTTCGGTAATGTAGAAATACCGCAGACGGCATTTATAAACGCTTTAAAAGTTGGAGATTAAAAAATGAATATTAGACAAGATGCAAGTGTGTTTTTAAAAAAATATCTTCAGGCATGTGCCATAAAAAAAGATATGAATAAATTTCGTAATAATCATGCCGAAGAATGTTCAATATCAAATTATTGGGAAAATTATATAAAAACTCTTGGTTTCAAAGATAAAATTCAAACCGCTAAATTTGATGAATATGGTAAATATGGTGATGAAGCATTGGAACATCGTTCTACATCATGTTTTTATGTTGGTCCAGAAAAGCAATTTAAATTGCAACAATGTGTAAATGTTCAAAATGATGGTATTATTATCAGAAATTGTTGTTCTAATTGCCCGCATTTTAAAACAATTCAAGAATATTCTGTGACAGCTAAGAAGTTATCAGATGCAAAAAAAGAGCAAAAAAATATAATAGATGGTTATATCATGTCTGTTGTGGACTTTAATACGAGAACATGTAGAAAAGTTTTAAAGAAAATAAATGATTTGATTTCATATTTTTATAAAGAAAACACTAAATAGGATTTAGTTATGGCACATCAATTCTTTTTTAATACGTATATTCTTGATAATTTACCTGCACCAGAAAAAGGGTTTGATGTTGTCCAAGATTTATCTGAACCACGTTTGCGTATGTATATTACGCAACGTGGTGTAAAAAGTTTTTTTGTTCGTAAACGTATTAACGGTGTAGACAAAAGAATTATCATTGGCAAATATCCAGATATAGATATTGAAGAAGCGCGTGGCAAAGTAAATGATGTTTTGAATGATGCTTGTAAAAAAGTATCTATGCACAGAAAAAAAATCACTTTTAAAGATTTTGTTGATATATACATAGACAACAAGGTACGTAGAAGTGAAGATTCTTTGATGAAATTAAAACGTGCTATGCGTTTACATTTCTCAGATTTACAGGAAAAGAATATTCAAGATTTAACAGTTAATGATTTAACAAATGTGTTGAATAAAATTTCTGGTCGGGCAATGGCTGCAAGAATGCAAGAATTAATGCAAAGTATTTTTAATTATGCTGTGGTTGCTGGATATATTAAAACAAATCTGACAGATGATATACCAAAAATTATTGTTGAAAGACGTGAAAGAAAATTAAAAAAATCTGGTTTGCAAAGGTTGGTTGCATCTATTAATAAAGAAAAGAATTTAAATTTACGTTCTGCTTTTTTGATGCTGATTTATGGATTTGCGCCAAAAACAAAGATTTTTAAAATGCGCTGGGATGATTTAGATTTTAATCATGATGTTTGGGGTGATATGCCATTATCAGACAAGGCGATTTTATTATTGCAAGATTTGCCCCAAGATGGTGAATGGGTTTTTACTGGAATTGGACGTTCGCATTTAACGGACCCGCGTGTTGCGTGGAAACGTGTTGTTGCTGGGGCAGGCATGCCTGATTTAACGATGGATGATGTTCATAAATTTTTAATGCGGTCATTGGTTTGGAATCCGTCCAAAGACAAATTACGCGATAATATGAATGATTTATTGGCAGATTTATTGGTTCCCACTATAAATTCTTGACACTTGGGTCTTAAAATGATATTTTATAAGGCAAGTCGCCTGTGTGGTAACAGTGGGCTGATATTTTAACTTAAACAAAGGATAAAAAATGACAACTTTTGATAAAGTGAAGAAAATTGTTTGTGAAAAATTGGGTGTAGATGAATCCAAAGTTACAGAAAACGCTGCTATTATTAACGATTTAGGTGCAGATTCTTTGGATACTGTTGAATTTGTTATGGAAGTTGAAAAAGAATTCAATATTTCTATTCCTGATGATGATGTGCAAAAATTGGCAACTGTGGGTGATGCAGTTAAATACATTGAAGAACATGTAAACGCATCAAAGAAAGCCGCTTAGTTGCTTTTGGTTTTATGGTAAAATAAATGCCACCAAAAATTAGGTGGCTTTATTTTTATGTCATTGATTTAAATGATGTTTTATAGTATGCTTGGTATCAAGAAACTTTACAAAGGTGTTGTTTAATGAAAAAAGTAGTTATTACAGGTATGGGCATAGTTTGTCCTGTGGGTTCTGGTTTGCAATATGCGTGGGCTAATTTGTTACAGGGTAAAAGTGGTATTCGTAAAATTACTGAATTTGATACAGATGATTTGGCGTCTAAGATTGCGGGCTTGCCGATTCGTGGTACTGAGCCTGGTGATTTTAATCCTGATGCAGTTATTGAACCCAAAGAACAACGTAAAATGGATAAATCTATTATATATGGATTGACTGCTGCGCATGAAGCATTACAAGATGCTGGTTTGTTGGAATATGATGGCGATAAAAATCGTGTTGGTGTTTCGGTCGGCAGTGGGGTTGGTGGATTATCTACCATAGCGGATACGTATAAAGATATTTTAGAAAGCGGAACAACAAGATTTGTTAGCCCATTTTTTGTTCCTAAATCTATTGTAAATATGACGGCGGGTTATATTTCGATTAAATATGGATTTGGTGGACCGAATATTTCGTTGGCAACCGCATGTGCGACTGGGACACATTCTGTTATAGAAGGTGCAAATTTCATCCAACGTGGTGATGCCGATATTATGATTTGTGGGGGTACAGAAGCGGCCGCATGTAAATTGGGAATGATTGGATTTTCTGCTTTGCGTGCGTTAAGTACACGAAACGATGACCCAGAACACGCGTCACGTCCATGGGATAAAGACAGAGATGGTTTTGTTATGGGTGAAGGTGCCGGCATTTTGGTTTTGGAAGAATACGAACATGCAAAAGCACGTGGCGCAAAGATATATGCCGAAGTTGCTGGTTTTGGAATGAGTGCAGATGCACATCATATTACTGCGCCTGCGCCAAACGGTGAAGGTGGCAAGCGTGCAATGCAGTTGGCTTTGCAAAGCGCAAATTTAAAACCATCAGATGTTGATTATATTAACGCGCATGGTACATCTACTGGTTTGGGTGATGTTGGTGAGTTAATAGCGGTTAAAGATTTGTTCAAAGGTTCAGATGTATGTATGTCATCAACGAAGTCAATGACAGGGCATTTGTTGGGTGCTGCCGGCGCAATAGAGGCAATATTCTGTGCTTTGGCGATTCGTGATAATATTATTCCGCCAACAATGAATTTAGAAAATCCAATAGAAGAGGTTGGTGATTTTAATCTTGTGCCAAATCAAGCGCAAAAACGATCTGTTGATGTAGCGTTAAGTAATTCGTTTGGTTTTGGTGGAACAAACGCTACTTTGATTTTAAAGCGTGTTAAATAAAGAATATATTTTTGACAACCCAAAAATTTTGGTGCAAAATCAAACAACAAAACAAAGGTTGTGGTATGAAATATGATGAATTATTTAACATGATAAACAATAAAAATAACAAGATATTTAGGGATGTGGTATCTATGAAGGGCGATGTTGAAAATGTAAAATATTCATTGCGCAGTGAAAAAGGAAAAGTATTGTTTTATGTTTTAAGTTCTGATATGGCAGAATACATGTCGGGATGGGGAACGAATACGGCTGTAGTAGAAGGTGAAAAGCAATCGTTTTCTTTGGAACAAATTACCCAACTTTTCAAGGCGTTGTCCAAAAGATATTCTGAACAAGAAATGAGATAATTTTTTGTTTTCGGAGCATAGCTCAGTCTGNNGCTACGTTCGGGACGTAGAGGTCGCAAGTTCGAATCTTGTTGCTCCGACCACCCTTCGTGTCTGCGACGCGGTCTGGGTAGCGGGCCACCCAAGCGGAACAGTTAATGCGAATAGTTAAACTAAACCATAAAGAAAATTGATTGTATTGCTGTAGCGCGGCGAATTTTTGGAACAACTTTTTAATATCAAGATTAAATACATTATAACAGAGTTGTAAAGTTCAATTGTAATGTAATATTTTTGTGAAAATGTACTTGGTTTGATTGGGTGTGTATGGTATAATATTCCTGTGTATATTTAGATAGGAGAATGGCATGAAAAAGATATTTATGTTTATGTGTGTGTTGGCGTTGGCTGCTTGCGGTGGTGGTGATGGTGGTTCTGGTAATGGCAGTATGTATGTTGGTCGTCAAAAATATCTTGGGACAGATGCCACAAATAATAATGCCAATAAGTCAAGCACAGATAATAATGCTGATGATAAAATTGATGAACCTACGGATGAAGTTATTAATGATTTGGTTGAAAATATTGGTGATACTGGTGGTATAACTGGCGATTTGGGACCAGATAATCCAATGAATTATTCTAATATGTTCAAAGGTGTTAATTACGTAACAAGTAATGATGGTTCGATGACTTTTACAATAGAAAATGGGCATGTTTTATCAATTAAAGATAATATCGGTACAGATCGTGAAACACCGTGGTATCATTCAAAAATAGCCAATGCATTTTATCATGATGGTGGTCAATATGAATATTATGTGAATAAAACAAAAGAAGAATTGAAAGATTGGTATAATGATTTAGCCAGTGAAATGAGCCCCGATGGCTATAATTTGTTATCAACATCTGGTGTGTTTGATTCTTTGGTTGCCAGCAATGTATTTGATGTATTTGTATCTGGTGGGCAATTAACAAAAGATCAAGTAAGGACACAAATTGCAAATAAAATAAAGGCCATGTTCCAAAACCTTCCGGATAATTTGGAATTGTCGGCTGATGATAAGGCGTTAATCAATACCAAGGTTAACGAGTTTGTTGATGCTGATATTGTAGACAGAAATTATACCACGCGTGTAAGAAGTATACAATCTTATGGTCAGGGGGATTCAGTTACTTCTAAATTATCTTTCGCAGATTTTGGTACTTATGCCAATTGGGATTATGGAACAGAAAATGGCATAAAGTTTGAATCAAAAAGACATGGGGTATATGTTGGTGGGATTGCAGACCAAGAAGTTGATGTACCACATATACAAACAACTTTTACAGGAACAGCAGTAGCGGCGCTTAACAGATACGATGAATCCGGAAAATTGATTAATTCTGCTACGTCTGTGGCTGGTGGTTCTACGTTGAAAATACAAGCATCTTCTAGTTCAGAAGTATTAACAATGCCGTTTTCAAATGATAAAACAAATCCATGGTATGATGTTACTGTAACCAAACCTGTGGGTAATACTTCACTGGTTGGCAAAACTATGGCTATCAGTTCAGGTGCAACATTTGATGCCGATTTTCGTGTTACAAATAATATGAGGGCACAGGCAAATAATAATCATACTTTTGAAACCAAGTATTATACTGGTTTGGTTGATAATAAAACGATTTGGGATGCGACTGGATATGTTCATACAGATATGACGACTAGTGACAAAGGTACTTTACAATTTGATGCTGCGTTCGGTGCAGGATTAAGATAAAAGTTTGATGATTGACCGCCCAAAACGGGCGGTTTGTTTTTTTTTGTTTGCTTGCAAGTGTTTTTTCGCTGTGTTATAGTCTTTTGCATCGGGTGGGAAAATATACAGAAATTATGCAAAAGCAAAAATGGAAAAATATTAAATCATGGATTAAATTTGCGCTTGCGATATGTGCGATAGTTGTTTTTGTTATCTTGTTTATTTTTAATTTATGGACACCGTTAAAACATTCTGTAACTGTTGTTGTACCCCGGGGGGCTTCTGTCGGCAGAATTACAAATTATCTGGTCCAAAATCGAATCGTTAAATCTGGCAGATTATTTAATTTTTCTGTGCAATTAAATGGCGGAACAATTCAGGCTGGTGAATACGATATACCGCGTGGGGCGGGTGTATGGACGATTGCTGATATGTTAACACATGGAAAAGTTGCGGTAACTTCTGTTACAATTCCCGAAGGGTATACCATAAAGCAAATAAAACAAATGTTACAAAATGTTCCTGATTTATCTGGTGATGTTGATTGTGATGCAAATGTTCCTGTGTGTAATTTGGCAGAGGGTGATATTTTCCCTGATACATATCGAATCGCACGTGGGACATCGCGGTTGGCTGTGATGGATTTGGCACGAAAAAAAATGGTAGAGGTGAAAAAATCTTTGTTTGAAACTGTTTATCCAGAACCTTTGAAAAATTGGAATGACGTTTTGGTTTTGGCGTCTATCGTTCAAAAAGAAACTCCAAAGACAAAGGAAATGCCCGTTATAGCCAGTGTTTATTTAAACAGGCTAAACAAAAATATGCGATTGCAGGCTGACCCAACGGTTGTTTATGTTTTGACAGATGGTTTTGGTGATATGCGTGGTGAGCCTTTGTTGCGCGGGCATTTAAAAATAGATAGTCCATACAACACATATCGTCATAATGGATTGCCACCAAAGCCTATTGCTAATGTTGGAATACAAGCGATTCGTGCAGTGTTAAAACCTGCCAACACAAATTATTTGTTTTTTGTAGCCGATGGTCGTGGTGGACACAAGTTTTCAGCCGAATATTCTGAACATCAAAAAAATCACACTATATGGCGTGGTATAAAAAAAGAAATAAATGGAATTGTTGATTATGATAAATAATGTTCACGAATCGCGTTGCGCATGATTATATCATTTTTTTACATATTTTGCAAAAATCTTTTCCCTTGCAGATATTTTTATTTATGTGATAATTAATGTAACAGGAAACAAGTCCTGTGAAAATAAACTTAATGGAAAGGATAAATTATGAAAAAAATTGCTTTAACTTCTTTATTGGCTGTGTTTGCTATTTCTGGCGCACATGCTGCAAACGTAATTGATGGTAATCCATTGTATATGCCAAAGGCTGGTCATGCATATAGTGTAACAAATTTGGGTTCTCATTCTGAACGCACAGAAGCATGGAGATTGAACGAAGAATTTGGTTATGGTGTTTCTGACAAATTGACTATCAATGTTGCTACAACATTACGTGATGAACAATCTTTTGATCAATGGGGTTGGGGCGAATTGAAATTGGGCGCTGCTTTCCGTGCATTGGATATGGGCGCAATTAAGATGGATTTGATTGGTGCATATACTGTTGACCCAGTTTGGGGCAACCATCGTCCATTCTTGGAAGAAGATGACACAGTCTATACATGGACAGTGGGTGTTCGTGCAGGATATACATCTGGTAACTTTACAATCGCTGGTAAAGCATTGTTTAATTACTCTGGCGCAGAATCCTTTAACTGGGATGATGAAGGTATACATAAATGGATTTTGGGATTGGATGCACAATTCGTAATCAACAACAATTTGAATTTGGTTGCTGGTGCTGAATATACTGGTATCACAGATGATGGCGCTAAGAATGCTGGTATCTGGAAAGGTGAATTTGGTGTGAACTATAACCTTGATGCTACTAAATTCGTTGGTGCATACATCAATGGTACTATGCGTCATGCAACAGGCGATTGGGAATGGGACGACGGATTTGGATTTGGTGCTAAATTCGGTATTGATTTCTAATCGAAACATAAAGACAAAAAATCCGGCCGATTGGTCGGATTTTTTCTTTGTCCAGCGTTTGGATTTTTTAAATACAGATTTTTAGCGGTTTTTCGCATATAAAATATGATATTTTGCTTGACAATTCGCGGGGTGGAGGTTATAGTATGTGTGCTTTCTGTGTAATCAAGGAAAGCAAAAAAACACAGAAATCTGCATGTTTGGACAGATTTATAATCGCGCAAAAGCGTTGAAATAAGTCTGATGGCGGGTTTCGCATAGTCAAAAAAGAGAATAAAAACAAAGAGATTTTTAATGCCAACAGTAAATCAACTGATTCGGAAACCACGTAAAAAGGTAGCAGTTAAATCTACTGCACCGGATATGATGGAAAATCCTCAAAAACGCGGTGTTTGTACACGTGTTTATACAACGACTCCAAAAAAACCTAATTCTGCTCAACGTAAGGTTGCGCGTGTTAAATTGGCTAATGGTCATGAAGTAACTGCTTATATTCCTGGTGAAGGTCATAATTTGCAGGAACACAGTGTGGTTATGATTCGTGGCGGTCGTGTAAAGGATTTACCTGGTGTGAAATATCACATCATTCGTGGTGTTTTGGATACCAAGGGTGTCGAAAGCAGAAAACAAGGACGTTCTCTGTACGGCGCAAAAGTAAAGAAATAATACACATCTGAATATGGGTGTGAGTAATTTGGGTTAAACCCCAAGTGAAGAAAACAAAAAGGAAAATAAATATGTCAAGACGTAAGGCTGCAACAAAACGCGAAATTTTGCCAGATTCAAAATATAATAATCTGGTTGTTGCAAAATGTATTAATGTTGTTATGCAAGATGGTAAAAAAGAAGTTGCTGAAAATATTGTGTATGCTGCGATGGAAAAATTGAAAACCGTTGCAAAAGACAAAGATGAATTAACAACTTTCTTGGAAGTAGTTGATGCTTTGAAACCGTCAGTAGAAGTCAAAGGTCGTCGTGTTGGTGGTGCAACTTACCAAGTTCCAGTAGAAGTTCGCAAAGAACGTCAACAAACTTTGGCATTGCGTTGGTTGATTATGTTCGCAAGAAAACGTGGCGAACGTTCTATGGAAGAAAAATTATTTGCAGAAATGCGCGATGCTTTGAATGGTCAAGGTGGCGCATTTAAAAAGAAATTGGATACACACAGAATGGCAGAAGCGAACAAAGCGTTTGCTCATTTCCGTTGGTAATATAAATAATGAAGAAATAAGGAAAGACAAATGTCAGTTGGAAAAACCGCAACTTTGGATATGTATCGCAATATTGGGATTATGGCTCATATTGATGCAGGTAAAACGACTACTTCTGAACGTATTTTGTTCTACACCGGTAAAACATATAAAATCGGTGAAGTGCATGATGGTGCTGCGACAATGGACTGGATGGTTCAAGAACAGGAACGTGGTATTACGATTACTTCTGCTGCAACAACTTGTTTCTGGCGTGACCATCGTATAAATTTGATTGATACTCCGGGACACGTAGATTTTACTATGGAAGTGGAACGTTCTTTGCGTGTTTTGGATGGTGCGGTCGCTGTGTTTGAATCTGTGAATGGTGTACAACCACAAACAGAAACTGTATGGCGTCAAGCTGATCGTTACAATGTGCCGCGTATTTGTTTTATTAATAAAATGGATAGAACTGGTGCTAATTTCTTCCGTTGTGTTGACATGATTCGTGAAAGATTGGGGGCTAATCCGTTGATTGTTAATTTCCCAATTGGCGAAGAACAAGATTTCAAAGGCGTTGTCGATGTTATTGAAATGAAAGGTATTATTTGGGAAGATGAAAATGGTTCTCACCCAAAAGTTGAAGAAATACCAGAAGATTTGAAGGCAAAAGCCGAAGAATTGCATAATAAATTGATTGAAGAAGTTGTTACATTAGATGATGCTGTTATGGAATCTTATATGGAAGGTAATATTCCAGATGTTGCAACAATTAAAAAATTGTTACGCAAAGGAACAATTGCACAGAATTTTGTTCCTGTATTGTGTGGAACAGCGTTTAAAAACAAAGGTGTTCAACCATTGTTGGATGCAATCGTAGATTATTTACCTTCTCCATTGGATATTCCGGCTATCAAGGGAACGAAAATGGATGGTGAAACAGTTGCTGAACGTCATCCTAGTGTAAATGAACCGTTTAGTGCTTTGGCGTTTAAAGTTGCAAATGATCCGTTTGTGGGAAACTTGATGTTTATCCGTATTTATTCCGGTAAATTGACATCTGGTTCTTATATTTACAATTCTAATCGTGATAAACGTGAACGTGTTGGTCGTATGTTGTTGATGCATGCGAATGCTCGTGAAGAAATCAAAGAAGCATCTGCTGGTGATATTATCACTTTGGTTGGTATGAAAGAAACAATTACTGGTGATACACTGTGTGATGAAGCGAATCCGATTATTTTGGAATCTATTCATGTTCCAGAACCAGTTATTTCTATTGCGGTCGAACCAAAGACAAAGGCTGATATTGAAAAGATGGCTTTGGGTTTACAAGCATTGGCCAAAGAAGACCCTTCGTTCCGTGTTTCTGTGGATCAAGAATCTGGTCAAACAATTTTGTCTGGTGTTGGTGAATTGCATTTGGATATATTGATTGACAGATTATTGCGTGAATTCAAAGTAGACGTTAACGTTGGTGAACCACGTATCGCATATCGTGAAACGTTCCGCAAACCAGTTTTGGAAGAATATACACATAAAAAACAGTCTGGTGGTTCTGGTCAGTATGCCCAAGTTAAAATCCAGTTTGAACCATTGGAACCAGGTGCAGGGTATGAATTTGAAAACAAGATTGTTGGTGGGGCTATTCCAAAAGAATATATCCCTGGTGTAGAAAAAGGTTTAAAGATAGCGCAACAAACGGGTGTTTTGATTGGCTATCCAACAGTAGATTTCAAAGCCACATTGGTAGATGGTAAATATCACGAAGTTGACTCTAATGTGTTGTGCTTTGAAATTGCGGCGCGTGCTTGCTTCCGCGAAGCGATGAAGAAAGCATCACCAAAATTATTGGAACCGATTATGAAACTTGCGGTAAATACACCGGAAGAATACGTCGGTGACATTATTGGCGACCTTAACAGTCGTCGCGGACAAATCAATGGTATCGAAACCAGATTCGGCAGCCAGTTAATTACTGCGTATGTCCCACTGGCTAATTTGTTCGGCTATGTCAAAACATTACGCTCATTGTCACAAGGTCGTGCAAATCCGTATATGGAATTGTCGCACTATGATGATGTCCCACAAAATGTTGCTGACGAAGTAATCAAAAAGATGACAAAATAACAATTACAAACTTAATAACTAACAGCCCAAGGAGAAAACCATGGCAAAAGAAAAGTATGTAAGAACAAAACCACATGTCAATATTGGTACTATTGGTCACGTTGACCACGGTAAAACAACTTTGACAGCTGCTATTGTTCACTATTATGGTGTCGGTATTGACCAACAAAAAGGTGTGGATCAAATCGATAATGCACCAGAAGAAAAAGCACGCGGTATAACTATTAATACTGCGCACGTAGAATATGAAACAGCAAATCGTCATTATGCTCACGTTGACTGCCCAGGCCACGCTGATTATGTTAAAAACATGATTACTGGTGC
>DBYN01000006.1:292654-292857 GCA_002310415.1 Alphaproteobacteria bacterium UBA1185
ATTCGTGAATTGTTGTCTGCAAATGATTTTGATGGCGACAATGCACCAATCATTCGTGGTTCTGCTATTTCCGCTTTGGAAGAAAAGAACGATGGTTTGGGCAAAGAATCTATTGATGCTTTGTTGAATGCATGTGATACATATATTCCAATGCCGGATCGTCCAGTTGATAAACCATTCTTGATGCCAATCGAAGACGTGTT
>DBYN01000006.1:292962-293126 GCA_002310415.1 Alphaproteobacteria bacterium UBA1185
GTAGAAATGTTCCGCAAATTGTTGGATCAAGGTGAAGCCGGTGATAACGTTGGTTTGTTGTTGCGTGGAACCAAGAAAGAAGAAGTGGAACGTGGTCAGATTATCTGCAAACCAGGTTCTATCACACCACATACAGACTTTGAAGCTGAAGTTTATATTTTGAC
>DBYN01000007.1 GCA_002310415.1 Alphaproteobacteria bacterium UBA1185
TTAGCAGGTGCTTTTTTAGCAACTGGCTTAGCTGCTGGTTTTGCAGATGCACATTTTTTCTTAGAACCAAAGAACATAATTCTCTCCTTTTAAGTTTTTGGATAGAACAAAATTATTTTGTTCTTAATTTATATTTTATATGAATAAAATAAAATAGTAAAGAATAAAAATTATTTTTCTGAATATAATTTTCTAAAACCATTTTCTATTTTTCTTACATATTCTTCATCATGATCACGCCAATATTTTGGATCGCGCATCATGTTTCTTAGATCATCATCAGTAAGATTTTCTGTTATATTTTTGGTTGTTAAAACTTCTGGTTCTAATGATTGCATCATCTTGTATATACCTTGAATTCCCTGGGGTGTAGCGCACAAAGCATTAAATGCATCAGCGGGTAAAAACCTTTCACCAAACGCATTTATTTCTTTTAATGCTTCATTCATTTTTTCTGTATTACCAAAAAAATTTTTTAATTCATTTATTGCATTTGTTTGCGTTTGTAATTCAAATAAATTTTTTATAGTTGGTTGTAAAAATTCTTCAGCGATGTTGTAAATTTGTTCAACTTGTTTTGAAGTTAAACCAATTTCATGAAATTTTTCACGAACCGATTCGTCATCTAATAATGAATTTGTTGGATATTCAGATGCATTATCTGGTACACCTATTGCATGATTAAATTTTTGTTTTGTATTTTCATCACTATTTTCATTTGGCACAGAAACCATGGTCCCCATTTTCTTTTCTAATTCACAATATGATTTAACCAAAGCAGATGTGTTTAATTCTCCATTTTCATTTAGAAATTTTTCTGGTATTTGTTCCATTATTTTTTTCCTTTTGTTCCAGATTCTTGTTTTAAAAAGTAAATGCCACCCAAAGTGAAAATTGTTTGTAACATTGTAAAAATATCTTCTTCGCCGACAAGATATGCGCCAATTGCCGACATTATACCAATCCCAGAAACTACATAAGTTTTGCGTCCTGTTAAATATCCGCCTTTGATTATTTTATTCATATAAAAATCCTTTTGTGTATTACAGATAAAACAACACATCATCAAACTCTGCAATATATCCGCGTGCAATTGCCCATTGTGGCATAACATCGGTATGATGAAAATTTGTTGCACCAAAAACATTATCACGCAAATCACCACGCATCATTTTTTGTACAACACGTAAACACATTTGAAACTTTTTGTCTGATACAGACACATTTAAATATTCATGTCGCAAAGATTTTTCATTTAATGATTCAAATAATATTGAATCATTCGCAATATCAGCAAATGATTTACCATACTTAATATGAATATTATAAATCATTGAAGACATCGCTTCTGTAATCTTTAATGATTTTGCCAAAGTTTCCGCATAAACTATACGCGCTAATTTGTATAATACTGATTTTGTATTATCTGGATTTTCAATTAGTTTTAATTGCATGTTTGACCTGTTTGGTTTAAAAAAAAAGCCCGCACAAAAATTGTGTGAGCATAAAAATCAGAATAAAAAAATCCGCTAACCGCGGACAAAATCTCTATTCTTTATGTCTTGTATAATATCATAAATTAAGACAAAAGTCAAGAACATTTAAACAACAATCTCATCACCATATGTTAAAATATATTTTGTCCCTGTACGCAATACCAATGCACCACTTTCGTTTAACCCTATTAATTCTGCAGATTTTCCCTGATATTTTATAATTTTATTTATTCCAAAAGCCATATTCATCCAACATTCCCGAACAATTGAAAAATCTGCATTACGCCATTTATCTATTTTTTTTATTAAAACATTTAATACGTCTTGCACAGATACATTTGCAAAATCATTTACTTTTACTGTTTTGTACTCAGGTAATTTCGGACATGTTTTTACATTTATTCCAATACCAATAATCACATAACTTTGCGCATATTCAATTAAAATGCCACTTATTTTTTTACCATCTATTAAAATATCATTTGGCCATTTGATTTGTGGTGTAATATCAAAATGAATTAACGTTTCAGCCACAGCCACAGCAATTGCATAAGATAACTTTGGATCACGTTCGGATATTTTATATATAAAACTGGCGTATAAGTTACCATTATTGGAAACCCATTTGCGTTTATAACGGCCACGACCTGCACTTTGAGATTGCGCAACAATCACAGTTTTATTTGTTACTTTGTTTTGCGCAATCAAATCATGCGCCATATCTTGGGTACTTGGAATTTTATCAAAAGATATTAATTTATATCCGTCCAATTTTATATGTCCCGTTTGTATTTATTATAAAATCATGACCGTATGTCTTACGCAACTGATAAATAGCAGTTTCCACAGCATGTGTTGTCATATCAGGCAACACACCCAACGCGCTTTTTAATTCACGCATCGTAATATTTGGATTTTTATAAAGCAAAACAATTAATTTACGTTGCAAGTTTGACAACACAACGTCTTTACCAAAAATATCATGTATTATATCCACATTATTGACACAATTTAATATTATATTTTGCAAATTCGCAATTGAAATTGGTTTATCAATATCCAGTTCATCAAATACAACATCTGCAACATTAGGTGAATCTACGATAATCATTCCCAAATCGTTACAAATTTGGTTCCAATATTTATCGCTGGTATAAATTCTTATATTTTCCATCATATTCATACAATACCCGATAAAAGGACTTTGTGCAACATATTATTGAACTATACAATGTATATAAATTATGGTATAATCAAAGGGTTTTAACAAAGGTGAATTGTATGAATCGTGCGATAAAATTCAAATTAAAAAATGGTAAAGTGGTTACAATACGTCGTATTCGGGGAACAGATGCTGATGCAGTAATAAAATTTCTGGACAAATTTGCGCACGACCCAGGTGCTAAATATACAAGTTATTACCCAAATCAACAAAAAAAGAACAAGGAATCTTGTATTGAATTATATGATGACCCTAATAATTTTTTTCTTGGGGCATGGGATGACGATGAAATTATTGGGGAATCTACCGTACAAAAACTTCATCCACACAACCCAAAATACCGCGGTTTAACTGGTCTAACAGGTAGCATTATTTTAAATAAATACACCTCCCAAGGACTTGGTGGCAAAATGAAAACAATGGTTGAAAAGTGGGCACGTGAAAACGGCGTCCATAGGTTTGAAACCGGGGTTTATTATAAAAACATCAGGTCTTTGAATAATTTGTTAAAACACGGTTATATTATTATTGGCATTATGCACGATGTTGCCGTAGTTGATAATGAATATATGCACATGTACAAATTAGAAAAAATACTGGATTAAAAAAATATATATAAAAACTTTTATGCCCATATAACAAAATATATGGGCATATTTGTTACATATCATTATTTCGTGCCGGAATAAATTTAGTAAAATCTTCCAAAGACGCACCCGTAGAAGATAAAATTTTGGAAATACTGTTTGTAGACGGCCATCTTGGTTGCCCTTCTTTTGACCAGCGCTTGCTTTTATTAAACGTAGTTGGGTCTAATCCACTGCATTTTGCTAAACCAGAACAAGACATATTGTGCTCTATGGCAAATTGTTCTATGGCACGCCACACATCTTCATGAGTCATGACTTTTCTCCTATATTCTCCGGTTTTCCAATTCAACAATCTAATAATAATAGATTATTTGAATAAATTCAACCTATGCATTATTGTTTGTTTTCCTGGGAAAAAAGCCCTTAAAAACAGGACATAAAAAATTTTTTGACAAATTACTTGACAAAGGACTATTTGTGTATTATATTTCGATTCGTTAAAGGAAGTAATTCCATTTAACCAGATGCCAAGCATCTGTCGGGGCCCAGGGTTTTCAGACTCCCTCCTACATTCTCTCTCCTCTGGACTTTGGGCCCAAACACGAGTTTAGGACGCCTATTTCTTTTTCTCCTTTCCTTCCTTTCAAGGCGTCCGAAAAAAATGCCGCTGGTAACAGCGGCGTTTTTTTATTAAAAAATCATTTTTCAAACACACCAAATATTTCCCAATGTGATGAACCAACAAACTGATCAACCGGTATCGCTGTTGTCAGTTTATATCCGCCCTGCCCCAATATTTCCATATCGCGCATAAAAGTATTTGGATTACAAGAAACATATATCACACATTTGACATCTGATTTTGCCAGTTCTTTACACTGTGCCATTGCGCCCGCACGTGGTGGATCCATTATCACAACTTCGTATTGGTTCAGATTATTCGCAGACAAAGGTTTCTTGAACAAATCACGCGATACACCATTTCCAAAAATATCAAAACCCATAGCATTTGTTACGAAAGTAAAATTGCCAATGCCACAGAACAAATCTGCAACCTTTTTGGCATCACCAATATATTTCACAACCAAATCACGCAAAGTTTTTTCTGTTTCAGCAGTGGGCTGTAAAAAAGCACCCGATGGATAATGCACGATTTTATCATCAAATCTTATTTCTGGATCTACGTATTTTCTGATTTCTTTGTCGTTCCACGTAACGCGTATAATTGATGCAGGCAATTTTGCAACCGCATTTCTAAAATCAACATTGCAAAACACAACCACTGAATTTATATTTATATCAATACCATTTTCACATTTTGTAATTAAAACGCTACCCGAACCAGTCCATGGTAATTTTGCAACATTTGGCAAAATCTCATTCATTTCACCAACCAGATTAGGACATTTATTTATATCAATAATATCTTTGGAATGTTTTTTAAAAAAACCAAAATGCCCATCCGCAAAAGCAAAATCCGCACGACGACGAACACCCGCACTACCCCATATTGGCGCATCAGTAAATGCTATTTTCGGCAACACAGATGATTTTTCAGATTTATAATTTTCAGCAGAAAAATCATACTGACACCCACCACATATATTAAAGAACGGACACTTGTTCATAAATTACCTTTGTTATTTTGTGCGATTGTAACATAAAAACAATCTTGATTCCAATTTGTTTTACAATTATTATATAGATATGATGAAAAATACAGATAAAAAAATTGCTTTGTTTGCAGGTGCTTTGTCGCTACCATTTTTGGCGCGTGATGCGTTAAGAAAAAATGGGTGGGATGTATATGTTATTGGGCTAAAAAACTTTTATGACCCAAAATTAAATCCAGATTTGGTAATTCGATTGGGCGGTGGTGGAACGGCTGCAAAGGAATGCAAAAAACGAGGCATTCATAAATTGGTTTTTGTGGGCGCTTTGGGACACGTAAATTTATCTGATATAAGACCTGATTTTTGGTCTATATCTGTGTTATTAAGTGTATGGAAACATCAACGGGGGTATGATTCAATGGCTGTTGCATTTAGTAAAGCGTTGGAAAAACGTGGGTATGAAATTGTTGCTGCGCAAGATTTGGCACCAGAATTAACGTTTGAAAAACCTGGTATTCAAACAAAGGTAAAACCGGCTAAATCTGATGAACATGATATAGAACGTGCAATTCAGGTTTCACAAACAATCGGTCGCGAAGATATCGGGGCATCCGTGGTTGTTGATAAACAAGTTATCGCGGTTGAAGCCGCAGAAGGCACGGCACGTATGTTGGAACGTGTTGTTGAAATGCGCAAAAAACGGCGCAAGACCGGTGGAGTGTTTGCCAAAATGACCAAACCAGGTCAAGATTTACGTATTGATATTCCTGCGATCGGTGTGGATACGATAAAGGCTGTTGCCGCTGCAAAATTACATGGTATCATTGTCAACACAAAAACATGCTTTGTTATAGACAAAAAAGCAGTTCTTGATTCCGCAAATAAAGCAAAAATATTTATAAAAGCAATATAACAAAAAAACGCCGAAAGGCGTTTTTTTGAACTCATTAACTTCATCAAGATATTATTTCTTTTTAATATCTTTGATTGTAACTTTGAATACAACATCTTTACCCGCCAAATTTGGCACATAGTCTGTTGGGAAAGTAATCTTAACATCACGCTGTTCACCAATCTTTGCACCAATCAATTGTTCTTCAAATCCAGGTACAAATTGACCGCTACCCAACTTCAAAGGATAGTTTTGAGCAGTTCCGCCTTCAAATTGTTCGGTTCCCAAAAAACCAGCAAAATCAATTACAACCGTATCACCATTTTCTGAAACTTTATTACAGCCAGCCAAAGTCAAAGCCCCGCACATTGCGATTGCAGATACAAATTTTTTCATTTTTCTTCCTTTTGTTTCATGTTATTTTTTGTACACGCACCTGAATCCATATTCGCGCATTGTTGCGCCTTCGGCTTCGATACGATAATCAAAGAATGATGTTGGTCGCATTACTTCAAACGAAGGTTCATCATAAACCATCACTATACTTTCTGCATTACGTCCACACACACGTTTCATTTCATAATCAGCGACACGCGCCAATATAGTACGCGAATCCGCATCAACATCTGTTCCAGATGCATTTTGCATCAAACGCAAACGCATTTCACGAACCTCTTTATCACCTAACAAGATTTCTATACGAACCATTGTACCTTTGTATTCTTGCCATCTGGTTTCTTTGCGTGCAGTATCCCAATGATTTGAAGACGCTTCGCGTTCAGCCATTGTTCGTGGACGATACGAATCGATTTGTGAAAATTCGTTTTTTTCCGTCATAGATTCCTTGGCACTTTCATTATACGCAACACCACCATTATTATCCGAATCGTAATAATCATGATAGCCACCCGCACACGCGCCCAGCATCAAAGTTAATCCCAAAAGACAGTATATTGATTTTTTCATTTTTCTTTCTCTCGTTTCTTCTATTTTATCAAATAAAGAATTTTGATTCAAGCCACGATTTATGATAAAATAAAAATATGTCGAATGTAGTCTTGGAATCTTTGTTAAAACCATTAGAAGAGTTTTACACTCCGTCTTTTGTCGAAGAAATCGCGATAAATCACGCTGGCGAAGTGTGGATGAGATTGCATGGTTCACGCGTTCCATGGGTTGCATATAATGCAGATATATTATCCAAACAATATCTGATTGATTTGATACATACTGTTGCAAATATTTACGAACGCCCATTTGACCCGATTCGTGGTATGCCGGTGGTATACGCAACATTACCCGGTAATCACAGATTTTCTGCTATTGCTGGACCAAATGTACAATATGATGAACGTGATGTAACTGGTGGTGTGGCATTAAATATCCGCGGTGCAACGGCACATGATGTCAGCTTTGAAAATTATCATTTGCAAAAAGGAAAAAAGTTATTAAAAGTAAAACCACGCGAATCGGTTCGTCCCGATGACCCATACGACAGATTGATGTCTGCCATAAATGATGGCAGTCCAATTTTGATAAGTGGTGCGACTGCAACTGGTAAGACGACATTTTTAAATCATATGTTAACACTGATTGATCAAAACAGTCGGGTTATTACGGTCGAAGACGCACGTGAAATACGCGTTCCACAAAAAAATCGAGTTCATTTTGTTTTATCCAGAACAGAACAAACAAACGAATTTAATTACGCGCGCCTGTTGGATTTGGTTGTTCGCATGACACCAGATGTGGTTATTGGTGGTGAAATATCAACAGATAACGCATCTGTATTATGGGAAATGTTGGGTACAGGTCATGACCATTTCTATACAACTATTCATGCCGAATCTGCCGAGGCCGCCTACGCAGCATTCGCAGACCGCATTTTGCATACCCAGCCGGCATATAATCGCACAGATTTAATCGCGGAAATGAAAAAGAAAATCCGCGTTGTTCAATTATCGCGCGATGGCGCCCTGCGTGCTGTTACTGAGGTTGTGTAAAAGGTTTTTACCAATGGCTTTAAAAAAAATAAAAGAATTAATTCGTGAAATGGTTTTTGAAAACCAATCTAATGCACATCAATATGCTGAAGTTATGGCAAATTTGGTGTTTGATAGAAACAAATTTGATGAATACGAAACAAAAATTGATGAAGCAAAACAAAACACCGCTGAATACGATATTAAAATCAAAGAAATTAATGCCGAATTAGATAAGGCCAAATCGGACAGGAACAATATAGTATCCAGAAAAAAAGAACTGACTGTTGAAAAATTCAAGTCAGCAATGGCGGATATAAACCAAAATATAAAAGCCTTAGAAACCGAACAAAGAACTACAATTGATGAAAAAATTAAAAAAGGTTTCGTAAATCTAGATCCTGTTATAAAAAAATACGCATGTCTGCGATATTTATCTAATGAATACGTGAAAAACGCTGATTTTAAAACAGAAACTGACGAAGACGGTTTTATCTATGCAGATGACTATGAATTTAAATCTTCTGAAATTGCACGTAATTTTCGTGAAATATCTGATTATGTTGATTATATATTCGGCAATCGCAATTCCAAAATAACAGAACCAAAATCAATTGTTGAGATAATAAAACGTGATGCCAGTGAACTTAATCTGCCAATTGAAAACTTAACCCCATCAACCATTATTGAAATATATAATTCTTTGTTGGCGCGTATAGCAGAAGAAAACCGTAATAAACAATCCGAAAAAGAACAAATTGAATTAAGCCAGATTGGTATAGAGCCAATTCAAGATTTTGGCGACGGATTGGTAATGTATCGTTTATTGCCAGATACAGAATATTATGACGAACATCATAAACATCGTAATTTGGTTTATGAAGGCAACCAAATGGGAATATGTATTGGACAAGAACAGCAATCATATTCGCAAAACATTTTTGATTTGAAAAAAAATCAATATTATTCATTACGTAAAAAACAACCAAACGGTCAATTAATGCCACATTGTACCATAGAGGTTAACAGCAACACTGTATCCCAGGTCAAAGGTAAATCTAATGGACCAGTAACCGGAAATTATATTCAACCAGTTCGCGACTTTTTGAAACAGCATTTAAATGTTGCATTTCCAGGGGAAGAAAACACAAAAAACAAACGCGAATTATATGATTATTCTAATATCGGATTTATCGAGGATTTCTATTATGAAACCGTAGATTTATTTAATTTACCCCCAAACACAGAATTAGGCAAAATATCGTATGATTTGTTATCTGTCAAAGGCATAGATTTAAAGAACATAAAGTCAATTAAGACTCTGGAGTGTAAGGGTGGGACAATAACACAAAAAGAACTTGATAAAATTTCAAATAATTTTGTAATAAAAACATTTCGTAACGCTAAATTATCCGGAACTTTTGATTTCAGCAACAAGGAAGAACTTGTTTTAAATTATTGTGATTTAAGCAACGCAGAAATAAAATTTAATCCAAATGCAAAATATATTGATATTGATCAGTCACAAGGCTTACATGGTAAATATGATTTCAGTGGTGTGACAACACTTTGTTTAAGAACCAAAAATTTAAGCAACGCAGAAATAAAATTCAACCCAAATGCAAAATACATTGGGTTGAATTGTCCATTGCAAGGCATACATGATTTCAGTGGTGTGAAAGAACTTTATTGCAATTGCGCTGATTTGAGTAACGCAGAAATAAAATTTAATCCAAATGCAACATTTATTAATTTACATAAAACAAGCGGTCTGCATGGCACGCATGATTTCAGTAGCGTGAAAGAAATTAATTTAAGTTATTGTTATTTAAGCAACGCAGAAATAAAATTAAACCCGAACGCGGACTACATTAATTTAGGCAACACAAAGGGATTGCGTGGGACATATGATTTTAGTGGTGTGAAAAAACTTATTTTAAATGATTGTTATTTAAGCAACGCAGAAATAAAATTTAATCCAAATGCAAAATATATTGATTTGAGCTACGTAAAAGGGCTGCATGGCATTCTTGATTTCAACGGCGTGAAAGAACTTATTTTAAATGATTGTGATTTAAGCAAAGTCACAAAGATAATTGTTAATCAAGAACTTTTTGATAATATTATTGATTTTATAAATGAAAGCGACAGGCATAAAATTGTAGTGGCAAAGCCAAAATCAAAGGTTGATTTGCTTAACAAAGGAATAACCAATCTGAAAAACAAAATGAGTGTTGGTACCCAACAACCGAAAGAAAAAATGTCTGGTTCAGGGCGAAATAACGATTAAATGACACACAATTACAAAGGTAAATTACTGTTTGCTGCGTGCTGTTACAGAGGTTGTATAGTTTTTTTGACATTTTGTCTTTTGTTGCTATATTACACCCGACAAAACAAAGGGCAAACAAAATGAATCAGCAAAACAAATCTAAAATAGAATTCGATAAAATATTTAATACTTCTATAAAAATTACAGTTCCGTATATCATTGGATATGCATATGGTTCCAAACTTGGACATTCTGCGGAATGGATAGATATAATAGCACAGGCTACGATATTTTTAAGTGCTGGCTACGCATTGGGTGTATCAGGCAATTTCATATATAACAAAGTAAAAGATTTTCAATCTAAACGCGCCGAAAAGTTAAAGAACAACCAAAACTTCCGATAATTAATAATCAAAAGAAAGTTGATTATATTGTTATTAAAATAAAAGAATTATTTACATACTGCGGTATATGGTGATATGGATTGTTCTTTATCTATTTCAGTTTCACCACAATCCATGCAATTAAACATTCTGTTTTGACTGTGATTTCGGTCCAAAGTTATAATTTTATCTTGTAATTCTTTAATACCGTCAATGTGTGATTTTTGATTAAATCCAAAATATATTCCATGCGTTGCATCTGAACAATCTTCTGGATTGCCAGCATAGCATTTTTCATCAGTTAATTTGGACGGATCAGGAATACAATAAGTTTCACACGTTTCTTCGTCAACATAGATTTGTTCGCAATCTGTACAAGATATACTGCGCACGCGCAATGTTGTTCCCCCATGACGAGTTTGGGGTGCACGCACCACAGCATCACATTTTTTTACTGTCTTTGCTGCATTTGGATCATCAACACATTCCCAGGTTAAATCATTGTAATTTAATCGTGCAATCATACCAATCGGGCAATTTTTATCTGCAAACGGGTCAACACATTCCCAAACATCGTCAATCAGTACCGCTGTTTGATTGTTTGCACAAAGTGGTTTTCTGGTTTCATCTGCGACACATTCCATCAATGTAGAATCCCAAATTGTATCTCCTGTACAAGAAATTTTGTAGTTATAACCAACACATTGCCAACGCCCAAAACGATATGCCTTCATGGTACCAGCCGGACAATTAATATCAGACCCATCAACCAGTGGATAATCTATGGTTTCATCTGGTATAGTATACTGCATAATATACACTAATTGCCCGTTTTTCAATTTGGCTGTATCAATAATTTTCTTCGGTATAGAACGACGGTTAATCGCACCCGCAGATATCAATTCAGAATCTGTAAAGATACCGAATGTACCCGCATCTGGATAGTATTGTTCTAATATTTCCAACATACGATTATATTCGGATTCTGGCAAGGCTGTTGCCGTTGTTATGATAAAATTATATACAGGTGTTTTTCCACCATTTGTATCACATGACATAATATTATACTTGTCATTCATACAAACATATTGACTTGTTATGTCATAACGTTCTGTACATATATCGTCAAATGTTTCGCCGTACATAAAGGCGTTTTCAGCCGATACAACACATTCGGCAATAGAGCGCAATTCTGCCTTTTTAATTGCATATTCGGTTTCATGTTCAACTATACGCTGAGACGGACTGGATATTAAATAATACCCTGCCATAAACATCACAGATAACAGTATTAAAAAAATATTCACCATTCCCTCTTGCGATTTATCAAAAGTATAGTTAATATATTACAGAAGTTCAACAGGAAAAAGATATGAAAAAATTTGTTTTATTTTTATTTCTTATTGGTTGCAATTTTAAACCAATATTTTCTGGCACAGATACAGATATCTATGTTGCACCAATCAGTGGCATAAACGGTATAGAGTTACGCAATTCGTTAAATGCTAAATTTGGTGGAATGCATGATAATGGGGCTAAATATAATTTAACTGTTAATTTAAACGGGCCTGTAACACAATACAAAGCATTGGATAAGGCTGGTGGTGCCACATGGCAAGAAGTAAAATTGACCGCATCTTATGTATTAAAAGATGGGAACAAAGAGATTGCGCGCGGCAAAGAATCCGCAGCAGAAAGTTATACATTTGCTTCGTATTTGGTTGCATCAAATGCTTCTTATAATAACGCTGTGTTAAATACAATTCGCGTTTTGTCTGAAAAAATTAGTATGCGCGTAATTGCAGAAACCGACAAATACCAAAATTAATTACATAATGAAGTGGAAAGAGTCTGATTTTAATAACGGTATATTGCAAATCAAATCTGTTTTGATATATGGGCCCGATGCCGGCTTAGTTGACGAATTGTGCGACAAAGCGATAGATAAACTGGAAATAGATAAAGATAATTTATTGGCAATTGATGCAAATGAATTACGCGAAAAACAAGATGCCTTGTTCGCAGAAAGTTGTAGTCCGTCCATGTTTGGTGGACGCAAAGCAATAATCATCGCAGGTGCAGGTGACAGCGATACAAAAATCATATCAGATTTGGTAACAACGCAATCTTTGTGCGCCACAGTAATAATTACCGCGGGTGATTTGCGTGTCGGTTCTTTGCGAAAATTGTTTGAAGATGGTAAAGATATTGCCACAATTGCATGTTATACAGATGACACAAAAACACTGGAATCATTAATTCACAAAGAACTGTCTGCCGAGGCTGGTATTCACCAAGTTACTCCCGATGCTATGTCATATATGTTATCACACTTGGGCGGAGATAGAGGAATTACAAGAAGTTTTTTACAAAAGATTGCTATATATGTTTCCGACAAACATGTTGTTGATTTGGAAGACGTTGAAAAATGTTTACCTGATACCTCTGCATCCAGCGCTGATGATTATATGTATTCTTTGACGGCGGGTCATATTAACCAAACAATGATTGCCTTGGACAGATTATTGTATGGCGGTGCCGATACAAATATGTTAGTTAGAATGCTTTATACCCACTTCTCAAAATTGTTAACTGCAGTTGTTGATGGTCAATTGCCTAAACTGTTTTGGAAAATTGCAGATAAATTCAATATGGCTGTGAAAATATGGCCAGAGTCTGAGATTGTAAATGTATTATCCAAATTGAATGAACTAGAAAAAATGTGCCGAACAAATGGTATGCAACCAGAAATTTTAATTCGTGATTTTTCGTTAAAATTATCTGTACGTGCCGCAAAGTTGGCTTTACAAAGAAGGAAGTAAAAATGTTAGCGTCTGTTTATGCCCCAAAAGATTTTAAAAGATTGCGTGTTTCTGGTGATTTAGTTGCAAGATGTTTTGATTTTATAAGTCCTTATGTTGTTGCGGGAACGTCTACTGGGGAAATAGATAGGTTGGTTGCAAGTTTTTTAAAAGAAAATGGTGCCCGATCATCTGATTTGGGGTATATGGGATATCCTAAAAGTATTTGTACATCTGTTAATGACGTTATTGTTCATGGTATCCCCAGTGATGATGTTATATTAAAAGATGGTGATATCGTTAATGTTGATTTAACCGCTGAATATCATGGGTTTCATGCCGATGCATCACGTATGTTTATGATAGGAAACGTTTCAAATCAGGCACGAGAATTGGTTCAGACATGCCAAGACGCTTTGAATGCTGCGATTTCTATTTGTGCGCCTGGGGTACCGTTATCTGAAATTGGAAAAACCATAGAAGCAGTAGTACACCCGCATGGATTTTCGATATCGCATGATTTCGTAGGACATGGTATTGGTAAAGTTATGCATGATGATCCGCAAATATTCCATTTTTATGATAAAATGTGGGACAAAGTAAAAATGGTCCCCGGTCTGGTATTTACAATTGAACCGATGATAAATACCGGAAAACCAAATTGCAAAATTGATGCCGATGGATGGACAGCACGTACTGTGGATGGTGGTTTGTCTGCCCAATGGGAACATACTTTGGGAATAACAGAAGACGGTGTAATAATATTTACCGAAAAAATGCTAAATGACTAACAAACAAGACGATTTATCTTTTCGTTGCGGGCACAGAGCGAGACTTCGTCAAAAGTTTCTGGACGGCCAATTGACGGATACCGAAATTTTAGAGTTGTTATTAACTTATGCTATCCCGCGACGTGATGTTTATGTACTGGCAAAGCGATTGTACAAAAAATATAAAAATATACACAATTTGTTATCTAGTCCTGTTGATCTTTTGGTTAAAAATGATGGTATAAAAGAAAGTACTGCAATATTATTTAAAATTGTATATTATCTAACTACATTAGAATACAAAGTTGCTTTGGATTCTGCGCCAATATTCTATAATCAAGAAAAATTAGAAAATTATTGCAAATTACTTCTTTGTAATAAATCAAAAGAAGAATTTCATGTTTTGTATCTGGATGCGCAATTTAAATTGATTGAAGATCAATTACACAGCACGGGAACAGTAGATTGGACCGCAGTTTATATCCGTGAAATCGTTAGGCATGCATTAAACTTAAATGCCAGAGGCATTGTTTTGTTACACAATCATCCAACACCAGGCACAACATTTTCAACACAAGATATAGCTATTACCACTGAATTAGAAAAATCTTGTATCCCTTTGAAAATAAAATTATACGATCATTTCTTAATATCTGGTGATACGATGTACTCTGCTCGTAACATGCATTTTCTGTAATGATTTACATCAAAATAGTTCTTTGACATCACAAATTGGTTTCAACTTCTTTTCTGGATATGTTTGCCAACTATTTCCAGATAACATAAAAGTTTTTTGTTTTGCAATCGTTGGTTCATCCCATAAATCACCCAATTCACGATAAATTAATTTAACCATAAATTGTGGTTCAAAACGAAATTGGATTTGTTGTAAATCACATATCACACCATTTGTAGTTTGAAAATTATCTGGGGTTATATCTATGAATTTATCGCCTTCTTTTATTTCTATTGTATATTTATAATATGAATGAGCATTTCCTGTTTCTACAAAAGTTTTTGTAATTCTGTCCAATGTACCATTGTTATCAATATCAATATAATAAACGTTTTTTGTCGACGGTCCCATACCAAATTCATCCAAAGTATATTTTATTGTTGCATCTGGAGTTGGTAGACCATCTGTGAACACACTTTTTTTTACGGCTGGGTTATTATCAGATAATACGATTTGTGGCTGTTTGTTTTCTTGTTCGCTATCTTGTTTCTTTGTTACCCTGAATAAAACAAAAGACAATCCGCATAATATGATAACAAATATAAATAAAATAATATTTCTTAGTTTATCCATTTTACATCCTTTTACATTTTTTGCTCTGTACCTGGAATCCAGCCCTCGAAAGTTTGCATTGCACGCACAATTTTTTCCAATTCATAATCTGTTATATCTGCCATTGGTTTATCCGATGATACATTGGATGATTTTGAAACGTATTGTGTGTATCGTTCAGGATTATTGTTATCTTTGGCTGGCGCCCATTTATAAATCGCCCCACGCAAAGTAAGAGTATTGTAATATTTTGATGAAAGTAATTTTTTCATAGCGTTGATACCATCTCGTTCACTTGCAAATACACACCATCCATTAGATTGACCAATTGCCCCCAATTGATACATTGTACTTGTTGCCCTTATGTTACCCGGGTTATTATTTTTCCACGAAGCAGACTTTGTATTACCACGTTTGATTTTTATACCGGTTTTTGTAATATATACCGTCGAATTATCACTGGCTTGAAATTTAATTTCTACAATATCTGATGCGGAAAATTCGGATAACATTGTGCGATTGTCATTTGTATCTGTATCATATTGCACCTCATTGTCTTGGGGTGATATAAAATCTGAATCAGATACACTGACTATTTCCAACGATGTTTGGTCAATTGTTTCATGAAGGTCTTTATGTCGCAAATTTAATAATTCATCGACTTGTTCGCGTGAAACTTTTTTTATTTCACATTGTCGTGCAAACAAATTATCGCCATACACCAGATCTACAATCGGTTTCACCAATGTCAAGACAGCGAAAATCATAATCAACGATTTGGCATTTTGAAACAAAGAATCTAATTTAACACCATTTATAATGTACAAAACACCCCAACCAAATAACATCACAACAGTTAAACCCAAAACAACAATCCACGCATAATCTAACAATGCATCAAAAGCCGGAAAAATACATGCTGGGTCTTCCAAATACACAAAAGCATCATCTATGTTGATTACTTTCAATCCAGCATTTATCAGCAAAGTTTTTATGGTTATTGAATCCATTTATTATTTCTTAGATGATACGTTTGTAAAGAATCCCGGCACAGAAAATTCTTCATCATTTGCCGCGACCCCAGCCCATCCAAACAAATCACCCAGACCTTGGTCTTTGTGTTTAGATTGTTTAAATGGCAATATATTACGCAATTTACCGATTTTACCGCGACCAGACGATTTTGTTTCAGATATTATTTTATCTTGGGCTTCAGCAAATTCTGTTGCCAATTGTTCCAATGTTGCATCAACATTATCTGGGTCAACATCAGAATCGATTACCTCTTCCACTTTTGACGTTTCTTCACGAATATCTTCCTGTAACGGTGTCATTTCAGACAACAATTTTTCCAAATCGGGTTCGCCTCTATTTTCCATTTCAGGCGTTTCATCAATTTCAGTTATAATATTCTCTGTTTTTACATCGGTATCATTTAATTCTAGGACTTCCGTTTCTTCGTTAACTGTATCAATTGTTTCTTCTTCATTTGTATCAACAGGTATATCATCAACCACACCTGTATCTATTTCTGAATCTTCATCATTTGTTGATAAAACAGACAAAATTGGTACAATTTTATCCACAGCAACATCCGATTCACCCGCATCATTATCTGTATCTTGTGTAACATTTTCAGGTTCTATATTTTTACGTGTACGGCCGCGTTTTTGCTTTGGTTTATCATTTTTTATTTCAACTATTGGCTCTGCTGGTTCATTGGATTCTATTGTTTCATTGACTTCTGGTGATTCAATAATTTCATTTGTTACAACGGTCGTTTCAGTCAAAGTATCTGTTGATGTGTTTGATTCCGTACCAAAACCCGCATCTTCTTGGTCAACCGGCACACCAAACAAAACGGTATCCGGACCCAATTGTAGCGCATTTCGAACCTCTTCAAAAGCATTACGAATATCCGAAATATTAAAGATTTCACTTCCTGAAATGTAGATAATTTTAGTTTTCATAAAATCATTCCCTTATTTGATGAAACTATTATATCATATTTTAAGGTTGAACGCATATAAAAAATGTCTTAATATTGTTACCATGTCAGATATAAAACAACAAATTTTTCAAGAATTAGATTCATTAAAATCTTTGGCTTTGCATTTACGGGCAGATGCCACTTGTGCCAGCAAACAAACTGATTTAGAGGTTGCTATTTTAACCAAACAAGTTAAAACGTTACGTGAAAAAAACGAACACGCACGCGATTTAATTGAAAAATCTGTTTCAATATTAGAGAAATTAAAAAAATGAGTGTTGTATCCATACCTATTGTTAACAAAAATTACCCGATGGGTTGTGAAGATGGTCAAGAAGGACGTCTTATTGAACTTGGACGTTTGGTTGATGCGCGCGCACGCCAAATTCTGGACAAAATTGGTCCTTTGCAAGAAAGTGCATTATTGGCAACATTGTGTATTGTATTAATCGATGAAATTCAAAACAAATCCCAAAAACCAAGTGTATCGGACGAAGATTTACACGAAATCTTGGCACGTATTCGTGAAATTAAACACAAATTGTCTTGATTTATATCAGTTTGCCCATAGCAACAGCCGTATCACACATACGATTCGCAAATCCCCATTCGTTGTCATACCACGCGCTAATGTGTAAAACAGTACCATCAACGACTTTGGTTAAATTTGTATCAACAATCGCACTATGTGAATCATGTGTAAAATCCACAGATACTAACGGTTTTTCAGAACAACTCAAAATCATAGATTGATTTGCCAGAAACGCTTTATTCACAGATTCTATGGAAACTTTTTTATTCATGTTTAAAACCAATTCAATCAAAGATACATCTGGGGTTGGAACACGCACAGAAATACCATCCATTTTACCCGCCAATTTCGGTAAAATTAAACCAATCGTTTTCGCTGCACCTGTACTGGTTGGAATTACAGATAAATTTGCCGCACGCGCACGACGAAAATCTTTATGATTTTTATCTAATAATTGTTGGTCGCCTGTGTAAGCATGCACAGTTGTCATCCAACCGTTTTTCACACCAAATTTCTTATCCAAAATATTTAACACTGGTGCCAAGCAATTTGTTGTACAAGAAGCATTTGATACAATCAAATCTTTTTTAGTCAATTTCTTTTCGTTTACACCAAATACAATTGTTTTATCTGCACCAACGGACGGAGCAGATACCAACACACGTTTTGCGCCACAATCTATATGGACTCGCGCTTTGTCTGCACTGGTAAACAATCCTGTGCACTCCATAACTATATCTATTTTTAATTTTTTCCACGGCAATTTAGAAGGATCTCGTTCAGACAAACACTTAATTCTTTGATTACCAACCAAAATATATTCGCCGTTTTGTTTAACATCTATCGGCAATCTGCCATGTACAGAATCATATTGTAATAAATATATGTTTTGTTCAATCGGACTTATATCATTGATGGCAACAAACTCTAAATCACGTCTACCCGATTCCAAAGCAGCACGTAAAACCAAGCGCCCAATACGCCCAAAACCATTTATAGCAACACGAATTTTTTTCATAATTTTTCCTTACCTTGTTTACGCATATTTTACATTATTTGACACAAAAATACAATTTGATTTTTTTCAATGAATTGCTTGAAAAAGCAAATGGTGGTTTTATAATTAAAATCATGAAAATAAAATCTTTGATTATTGCAGGTCCCACCGCATCGGGTAAGTCTGATTTTGCACATAAATTGGCAAAACGCATAAATGGTGCGATAATAAATTGTGATAGTGTTCAGATTTATCGTGGTATTGAAAACATTTCTGCATCACCTTTTGCAGAAATAAGGACTAATAATTATGACGAAATAGATGGCGTACCGTACAAATTATTTTCAATATTATCTTTGAATGAACATTTAAGTGTTATGGATTATTTACGTTTAGCAAGTGAGGCGATGAACGAAGTTGTAAAAATGGGTAAAATGCCGATTTTTGTAGGTGGCAGTGGATATTATATAAACGTCTTGATTCATGGTATTTCTGCGATTCCTGAAATCAGCACTAAAAACAGAGAAAAAGCCCGTAACATGGTAAAAAAATATCCGGATTCTGTATCCAAACTATTACCAGAAGATTTTGTAAAAACTGACCCTCAACGCACAGCACGCGCATTAGAAGTCTTTTTAGAAACTGGCACACCTTTGTCTGAATGGCAAAAATTACCAAGACGTGGTGCTTTAATTCCAGATGCATACAAGATATTGATATCCCCAAACCGAGAATTGTTATTAAAACGAATTGCACAACGTATCCCGAACATGATAAACGGCGGTGCTTTAATCGAAGCACAAAGTATTATCGCAAATAATATGGATGATAAACGTGCCATTGGGGCAGAACAATTATGTAAAATGCTAAATAATGAGATTACTGAACAACAGGCGATTGATAATTGGATTATAAAAACAAATCAATATGCTAAACGCCAAAGGACCTGGTTTCGAACACAATTTGCACCAGATTACGAAATATTACGTGTTCCAACAGATGTTGATATAGAAAACGTATTAGAAAAAATTGCATAATATTGAGTTGAAAAAAACAAATAAAATCGGTATCTTGGAAATATGTTTAAATCTGGTGATATTGTCAAAGTTCTTATACCGAATGTAATTAATACTGGTTATGATTATCGTTTAACCTCTGATGCTGATATCGGCGCATTTGTGCGTTGCAGTGTGATGAATCGGCAATATATTGGGGTCATAATAGGAAACGGAGACAGTAATCTGGACCAGTCAAAAATAAAACCTATACTGGAAGTTTGTAATCTTGGGCATTTATCTAAAAATGATATAGATTGGATATATAAAATGGCGGACTGGACATTAATGACACCTGGTGCTGTGTTGCGCTTAATTGTGAATGTACCAGATGCTTTTAATCCGCCAACAATTGAACAACTTTATTCTTTTAATTTTGATAAAAGTATTAAAATAACAGATGCACGTCAGGCAGTTTGTGATGCATTTCAATCAAATGATAATGATGCAATGTCTGTTAATGATATAAAAAACATTGCACACGTAAGTCAATCTGTGATTAAAACTATGATAAAAAACGGTATATTAACCCCATCAGACAAGCGTCTTAAAAATGCAGAATCATTTAATTATAAATATTGCGATACAGGCACTGTTACTTTAAACGACGAACAAAAATTTGCCGCAGATACAATCGCAGATGCGTTAAAACAAAATTCTTTTTCTGTGCATTTGTTGGATGGCATAACCGGTTCTGGCAAGACCCAAGTTTATTTTGATTCTGTTTTACATGCCTATAATATGGGCAAATCAGTTTTATTGATGATGCCTGAAATTGCACTGACTGCACAATTCATATCACGATTTGAAAAACGCTTTGGGGCGCCGCCTGTGGTTTGGCACAGTAATTTAACATCTGCTCGACGACGTGAAATTTGGCGTGGCGTTGCAAACGGTAATATAAAAATAATTGTCGGAACGCGCAGTGCCTTGTTTTTACCATGGCAAAACTTGGGACTGATAGTTATAGACGAAGAACACGATACGTCTTATAAACAAGAGGATATGGGAAATTACCATGCACGTGATATGGCAATTTTACGTGCAAAAATTGCAAATTTTCCTGTTATCTTGGCCAGTGCAACCCCATCAATTGAAACTTTGTATAATGTTGCACTGGGAAAATATAAGCGATTACGATTAATGTCGAGATTTGGTGGTGCCGAATTACCAACAATCAAAACCATAGATATGCGCACAGAACATCCGGAATCTTATAAAATTGATACAAATTCAGACCAGGAAATTCCCGGAAATTTATCACCACAATTGTGTGAAGAAATATCACATACATTGGCACAGCATCAACAAATTATGTTATTTATAAATCGTCGTGGATTTGCACCAATTGTACAATGTAAAAAATGTGGTTGGGTTGCACAATGTCCAGATTGTTCTGTTGGATTAACTTATCACAAACGAATTGATAAATTATTATGTCATATGTGCGGAAAAACAGCGGTTTTACCAAATATTTGTCCGCAATGTGGAAACGAAGTTTCTATGCGTGGTGCAGGTCTGGAAAAAATACAACAAGAAGTATCTGTTAAATTTCCAACCGCACGCACAGAGTTGGTGTCCAGTGATACAATTATGTCACGCGAAGCCTTGGAACGCTTGGTTACAAAAATGGAAAACAATGAAATAGATATAATTATTGGGACACAGATTTTGGCCAAGGGACATCATTTTCCAAATTTGACATTGGTTGGCGTCGTTGATTCTGATATGGGATTGTTTGGAACCGATTTTCGTGCCAGCGAACATACTTTTCAACAATTGTTCCAAGTGGCAGGTCGTGCCGGTCGTGGCAAAATTCCGGGCCAAGTATTATTACAAACTTATCAACCAGAACATCCTGTAATTAAAGCAATTTGTGCTGGTAAACGCGATGAATTTATAGCATCTGATATGGAATCACGCAAAAATGCAAAAATGCCACCGTACGGACAATTGATTGCTGTGATAGTAGAAGCAGACAAAGAACAAACATTAAAAAAATATTGTGAACAATTATCAAATGCTGCCCCTATTTTACATGGTGGTAAAATTATGGGACCAATTGCAGCCCAAATTTATCAAATACGTAATTGGTATCGTATGCGATTTTTGGTTGCTGGCCCACAAAATGCAAATTTACAACCGATTGTGCGTAATTGGTTGAACAAAATTAAACAACCCGTAAATGTACGCATTAAAATAGATGTCAATCCACAAAATTTTATGTAATAAACTACAAAAAAACACCGACCAATTTGGCCGGCGTTCTTTGTACGAAAGTTTAAGATAACTTGTGAATTACCAAACCGCTACGCAATTTTGGTTCAA
The DNA here is from genome assembly GCA_002310415.1 of Alphaproteobacteria bacterium UBA1185. Classification (GTDB taxonomy): domain Bacteria; phylum Pseudomonadota; class Alphaproteobacteria; order Rs-D84; family Rs-D84; genus Enterousia. Next base: position 22,212 of record DBYN01000007.1, read on the forward strand.
ACCAAGTTGTCTTTGGTGGCATAATATTACCTGTATCTGCGATATCAATGATTTGACGCATTGTAACCGGGTATAGAGCAAATGCCGCAACCATTTCGCCACTGTCCACACGCTTTTTCAATTCACCAAGTCCGCGAATACCACCAACAAAATCTATACGTTTGCTGGTACGCAAATCACCTAAGTTCAATATTTTATCAAATACCAAATTTGATAATACCGTTACGTCCAAAACACCAATTGGGTCATTATCGTTGTATGTACCTGGTTTTGCGGTCAAAGAATACCATTTGCCATCCAAATACATTGAAAAATTATGCAATTTTGTTGGTTTGTAAATGTCAGCGCCCATTTCGACAACGTCAAAAGACTCTTTCAGTTTTTCAATGAATTGTTCAGATGTCAATCCGTTCAAATCTTTGATAACACGATTATAATCTATAACTTTTAATTGGCTTTCTGGGAAAATCACAGCCAAGAAATAATTATACTCTTCGTTACCTGTGTGATTTGGGTTTTGATCACGCTTTTCAGCACCTACCCTTGCGGCAGCGGCAGTTCTGTGATGCCCATCTGCAACATAGAAAGCAGGAACGTTAGCAAAAATTTCTGTGATACGTTTATTTGTTGCATCATCTTCTATTTTCCAGAAAGTGTGCCCAAAGCCGTCTTCTGCAACAAAATTATATTCTGGTTCTTGATTTTCAACAATATTTTTTACGATTTGGTTCATTTCTTCTACATCTGGATACGCAAAGAACACTGGTTCCAAATTAGCATTTTGAATACGCACGTGAATCATACGATCATCTTCTTTATCTTTGCGGGTTAATTCGTGCTTTTTAATTTTACCAGTCATATAATCGTCTACATTTGCAGCAGCGACTAAACCATATTGTGTACGACCGTCCATTGTTTGAGCATAAATATAATACATTTCTTTGTCATCTTGGACTAACCAGCCGTTCTCCTGCCATTTTTTGAAGTTTTCCACAGCCTTGTCATAAGTTTTTTGTTCGTGTTCATCAGCAATTGGGTCAAAATCAATTTCAGGCTTGATAATATGCAACAAAGATTTTTCACCTGCTTCTGCTTTTGCTTCCGCTGAATTCAAAACATCATAAGGACGCGAAGCAACCTCACTAACTAAATTTTTTGGTGGTCTGACACCTGCAAATGGTTTAATTTTCATGTCTTTTTCCTTTTGTTTGTTCTCTAAAACGCTTGGGATTATAACATAAAAAAAACGCATTTCCAGACCATATTAAAAATATTTATTTGAAAAAACAAATAAAGCATATATAATAACCACACATATTGGGGTATAGTTTAACGGTAGAACAGCAGACTCTGACTCTGTATATCGCGGTTCGAATCCGTGTACCCCAACCAAAAATTTAACCGGCATTTTTGCCGGTTTAGTTTTTGATTGGATACTCTCCGCATTATGAAGTACAACAATGATATGCACACTTTATTGTCATTCGGGAAAGGAATCAAAAAGTATTTAACAAAGGAATAATGTTTATAACAGGCACTTCGTATGGATGTATTTCTTTTATTGCAGATATGGTTTTTTCTAAATTTTCCGCACTTATCATAACCTCCACTTTGATTTCCGGTGCTTCACATATTTGATTCAATTCACCAACATAAGGTTTTGCGTTATCTATCGGTCGCCAAACACCAATTACATCACTATAAGACAAACAAGAATCATAATTACCAATATGTCCTGCGTCTACACGCTGCAAAGCAACTTGCAACTGTTTTAAATGCGATTTTGGTATAAATATTTCAAGTTTACAAAATGACATGTTATCCTCCATATCACCTTTATTATATCATAAAAGTTCGTAAATGTATGAAACAGCAGGACATACTGTGTAATTCACGAGATGATGAAATCAAAGATATTTTATTCTTTGGTTTAATCTCTTGTTCCACCAAATCCCATATCAAATCGCATAGCGCCCCCTTCATGCTTGAAAGTATCTCCGTACCTAATTACACCAACGGCTTCGGCAGGGTTGCCACTATCGCCATAATATTCAACAAAACCGTCACGAATAATACTATCACTACAATTACCAGATGAACAAACAAAATTCGGGTCTTCTATTTGTACATTTTTTGTTTCTTCTGCAATATATTCATTTAATGAAATTCCATCGCGACCCCATTTGAATGTATCATCAATAATTGGATTGCTGTTATTGTCCACCTTATCACCATTTGCAAATACTAAATTTGTTAGATTGCCAGTATTATCCATTGTTACACTTACATCATACCAATTATCAAAATTTGCAGTCAGTGTGCTTGTGCCATCAGCAAACTCTAATGTTGCGTTTGTTGATAAACTTAGTTTATTAACCCCTTCAATATAAAGCGGGTCTGCATCATCAGACATATCACCCACTCTGACAACACCATCAGCACGACCAGAAAATGTTAATTTTCCACCAGTTGCATTGTGTGCCAATTCATTCATATGTGCATAATTGTCTTTATCCGTACGCTTTACATCATAACCACCAGCAAAATAATTGCTGGTATCCCAATTACCTACATCACCCCACTGAACGACACCCCAATCTGCATAATGTAGATTCTGGTTGTTATCTTTGGCTTTACTGGAATATAACAGACCAAAATCTTCATTAGGCAGATTTTGTGCTTGTTCTATACCATTTTCTTTAAAACTAAGCAATCCATCGGCAAACACATTAGTATCGCCTCTGCGTTCACCGACAATATTCATATCAATGTCACTGCCTACATCGTCAATACCTTCAAGTGTTATTTTTACTTTATCAATTTTACCGTCTTTCGTTTCAAACCTAATAATAGCCCTGTCATCAACACCTGTATTCATCGCCATAGAGGCAGTTTTAAACTCAACATCTTGTAAATCATAGCGAATTCCCCCATCAGATTGCTGGATTCCTGTTGTTGCAGCACGAGCATTTGAATTTATCGTTGGATTACTACCACCGACAACAATAAAAGAATCCATATTTGTAATTTGTGAATTACTAGCAATCGCTGCCGCACGTTGTTCTTGGGTTAAAATATCTGTCGGTGCGACTATTGCACTAGGTGTATTTTCGCCACCACCAGCCCCCCCACCACATGCGGTCAATGTTAATACAGATGTTAATATTGCAAATTTTTTCATGATAGCATCCCTTTTATTTGTAACTGCGTCTGTATAATACACAAACCAACGATTAAAACAACAAATTTTTTCCCATGTTTATAGTTATTTGTGACGCATCGTAATATATTGTTGCTCTGCTACCCATAGTGGCAGGACATACTGTGCAATTCACGAACTGATTTTATTCGTGATTTGTTGCTGTTTGGGAAAGATGTTAAGATGTTGTTACAACTTGCAACTGCATATAAGTCTT
>DBYN01000009.1 GCA_002310415.1 Alphaproteobacteria bacterium UBA1185
CAGTTGCTAAAAAAGCACCTGCTAAAAAAGTAGCAAAGAAAAAATAATGAATCAACGCATGTATGTGCGTAATGTTATTTATCCCCAAAGCCGATGGTTTTGGGGATTTTTTTATGATAAATTTTTCAGTTAGATATATAATGTCTAACTGAATTTTTTATTGGATAATCCGTTTGTGGACCCGTTTTGTATTTTGTTTGTGTGGCGCAATTTTTTGCATAACCATCAATCAAGATTTTTGTTGTCCGTATGGACTTTGTAAACTTAAACAAAAGGATTTTATATGTCTATGTCTGTAGATCAAGTGTTTATAAAACAATTTGAAGCAGATGTTCATTTGGCTTATCAGCAAATGGGCACAAAATTACGTTCTACAATTCGCAGTAAAACTGGTGTTGTCGGAATGTCTACAACTTTTCAGAAAATAGGTAAAGGTATTGCCAGCACAAAATCACGTCATGGTATTGTACCTGTGATGAATTTAAATCATACACCAGTAGAATGTACATTACAGGATTATTATGCAGGTGATTGGATTGATGCATTGGATGAATTAAAAACAAATGTCGATGAACGTCGTGTTGTTGCATCTGCTGGTGCGTATGCTTTGGGTCGTAAAACAGATGAATTAATTATTGCTGCTATGAATACAGCGACACAATATGTTGGTGATTATTCAACTGGTTTGACCAAAAGTTTAATAATGTCTGCAATTGAAAAATTGAATACAAATGATGTTCCAGATGATGGTCGTAGATATGCTGTGGTTGGTGTTCATCAATGGAATGAATTATTAGGCTTAGATGAATTTGTATCTGCTGATTATGTTGGTGGTTCTACACCATTAATTGATGGTTGCGAATCAAGAAAATGGATGGGTATTAATTGGATTTTGTGCAACTCGTTGCCACTAGCAAACAGTGATGATCGTGATTGTTTTATCTATCATGCATCTAGCATTGGTCACGCATGTGGTCAAGAAGTTAAAACAGATATTACATGGCATGGTGAACGTGCTGCGCACTTTATAAGCAACAGCATGTCCCAAGGTGCTGTATTGATTGATGCAGATGGTATTGTTCGTATTAAATGCGATGATGACGCTGCTTAACATACAACCAAAAGGAAAATCAAATGGCATTTCAAAATAAAAATTTGTCTGTTATAGCATATGCAAATGGGTTTACTTTGTGGCATTATAAAGCAAACGAAACATTAGCGGCAATCACTACATCTGGATATTTTTCCAGTGTAAACACACTTATGAACACAGGCGATATAATTTTAATCAATGGTTCCAATGGAACAAGCATGAAATCAATCGCTGTTTCAGAAGGTGTTGTCACAGTTGCTTCTTTGTCTTAAAAATGTAACAAATGTATTTATAACGGGTCGGTTATCGACCCGTTTTTTATATTAGATGGGTGAAAAAATGTTTAGTAAAATAGATTTATGTTCAATGGCCTTGTTAAAACTTGGCGAAAAACCGATTCAAATATTAAATGAAGATTCTGTATCTGCACAATTGGCTACAACTTTGTTTGATCCAACGGTAGACACTTTATTATCTATGTTTCCATGGCGATTTGCGACAGAAATAATCACGTTAAACAGAAATTCAGATGGTGATTTTGTTATACCAGTAAACGTTCTCAAAATCATTAAATGTGATGGAAAAATCATAGGTAATAAAATTATAACAGGGGCTGATACAACCGATATAACAGCAATTGTTCGTATAGAACCAGAAGCATTTCCAGGATATTTTGCGACATTGGTTGCAACAAAATTGGCTGTGGAATTTTGTACACCTTTGACAGGCGATATTAATGTGTTCAAAATGATGATGGCTTTATATGAATCAGAATTACAATCTGCAAAATTTATAGACAGTACAACATCAAATCAATCAAGTATTGATAATTTTTCTTTGATTAATTCCAGATTTTAGATTAAGGAGCCATTATGGGAAATTTTATTAAAACACAAAATGTCTTTTCTTGTGGTGAAGTGGCGCCAGAATTTTATGCAACAAATAATGTTCATGGTCTAACAAAATTAGAAAACATAGATGTTCTATCGTCCGGTGGGTTAAAACGCAGAGCGGGTTTGAAGAAAATAACCAATGTCTCTGGTGCAGGAATATTAATACAGTTTTCTATTGATACAAACGAAAAATATTTATTGTTCGTTCGTAACGCATCAATAGATGTGTACAGGAATGATGTAAAAATAAAATCTATTTCATCCCCATGGACAAGTGCAGATTTAACAAAATTACAATACGCGCAACGATTTAACAAAATATTTTTTGTTCATCCAAACTATCCGCCACGTGTGTTAACTAAATTAGCAAATAATTTTGATTTATCTGTATTTGCGTTCAGTGTAAATACGGATGTCAGTGTAAATATGCCGTTTATGAGATTCGAAGATACAAATGGTATATCTATAACAATAACCCAAAGCGACATTGATAATAATCATGCAGTATTTACCACCACTTCTGATTTTTTTACAAATGCGTCCATAGGACAAACTTTGTTGGCTATATCGAAACAATGGGTTGTTGAATCTGTGCAAAGCGCTCGTATTGCTACGGTTTATACTAATGGAAACTTTTCTTTTCCTGGTTCACCAGTAAATGATTGGTATGAATGTGCTTTTTCTAATAATCGCGGTTGGCCGTCATGTATATCTTTTCATCAAAATAGATTAATTTTTGCTGGCACTCCATCTGTGCCAAATGGTATATGGATGTCCAAAACAGGTGATTATTACAATTTTAATCCGGGAACAGGTTTGGATGATGATGCAATTTATACTGCATTATTGTCTGATACACATCATCAAATTTGTACGGTTGTAAGCAGTGATACATTGCAGATATTAACATCTATGGGGGAATGGGCGATTGCAAATTCTCCTTTGACACCATCATCACTTAGTTTGAAACAGCATACATCTGTTGGAAGTAATTCGGATAGGTATTTGCCACCTCAACAAATAGAAGGCAGTACAGTGTTCATATCAAAATCTGGTAAAGACATCAGAGAATTAGATTTAGATGCCTTAGGAGAACATTACAATGCCACCGATTTATGTTCTATGTCTAAACATCTTATGAATTCGCCGTTAAGTATAGCATATAACCAAAACACACATCAGTTGTTTGTTGTTATGTCTGATGGTTATATGGCTGTGTTAAATAAATACTCTGGAACAGATATTGCTGCCTGGGGAAGATACATTACAGATGGCGATTTTGTGTATGTTAGTGTTTTTGAAAATGCTGTCTATGTAATTGTGAACAGGTCAGGGACGTATTCATTAGAAAAGTTTGATGATACGTGTTTATCTGATTCTTCAACACACGATTTTTCATATAAAATCTCTGCATTTCCAATGATTATAAATGGGCATTGTCCACAAAAAATTCGTGTTCGCAAGGTATCTTTACGTGTTTTGAATACAAAAACAGTATTTGTAAACGGCAATCGTGTTGAAATACCTAATTGGGTTTATACAAACGACAATGCTGGCTATTGTGGTGATTTATCAATAAACCTTTTTGGGACAGAACAAAATACTATTAATCCGTTATGGTCTATTTCCAGTAACGAACAATTACCAGCAACTATATTGTCTGTCAATGTTGACGGATGGTATTCAATATAATTTTAAAAGGAGACAAACAATGGGACAATTGGTATCAGATGTAACGAAAATATTAGATTATAAAGATTCTAAACAAAGTGCAGAGAACGAGCGGCAGAAACTTTTGGCGAACATAGCAGATGATGAAAAAACAAAAATTAATTTGATCAAAAAAGTATTGGCTGAACAACGTGCAAAATATGGCGCATCTGGCACTTCTGGTAACACTTTGACTGAAAAGGCAGTGTTAAAACGTCTACGTTCAGAAACTGCCGCGCCGTATGATACAAAGCAGCAAAATAATTTAGAAAAAATTCAAAGTATCAAAGTATCAAAACAAAATTTATTAAAAAGTTGGTTGTCTAAAATAGATAAGATAGCAGGTTAGTTATATACAGATGTTAAAACAATGCAAATATTAACTGTCGCGGCAGCATACGATTTTTTGAATATATGGAACGATGTGTTGGGATTGCAAACACCGTTACACCATACAAAAATAATAGAATTTTTAGTTGATGTATTAAATAATGAACCACACCATGGTTTATTAAATGCTTTTCGACATTCTGGTAAATCTACTGTGGTTGGTATATTTGCTGCGTGCGTATTGTACAATAAACCAGAAACTCGGATATTGATATTATCTGCTGAATCAGGTTTGGCATCACGAATGGTGTCGCATATTCGTAACATCTTGGAAAATCATCCGTTATGCAAGGATATTTTACCTGATGTAAAAAAAGAATGGGGTACACATAAAATCACAATTAAACGCCCCATAGGTATAAGAGAACCGTCAGTAATATGCCAGGGTATATCTGGAAATATAACTGGTATGCGTTCTGATTTAATAATTTGCGATGATGTAGAAGTTCCAAATACGTGCAATACAATTCAAAAACGAAATAATTTGCGTGAAAGATTAAGGGAACTGGATTTTATTTTATCACCGAATGGATCCATGATTTACATCGGAACACCACATACCAAAGATACAATATACCAGACAGAATAACAAGTATCACAGTGTTGATATAGATGAACGCAGCTTGGATAATATTTCTTTGCCAGTGTCCCCAAACATAGGCAAATAGGTTTCAAATTCTAACATATCTGCTTGAATTTTAGCACGACTGCGTTCGGTCAATGGCTCGGATATTAATTTTTGTGCCAAATCCCATGTTCTATATGCTTTGTCTGTGCGAGATACAATGTCCAACTTGGTAAGCATTTCATTATTGTCTGCCAATATATGCCGTATATCGTTAATCCAATCGTTACCGAATCTCTGAATGAAGGGTAGAGCCTTGATTGCAGCCAGTCCCTTTGGGGTAGTTTCAAATTTATCTAAAGCGATTTTTAATTCGTTGATTTCTTCGGTATTCAAAGAACGTTCCGTATCAGAACCAAACATCATGCCACCATAAGGCAATAAATCATTTTCAATAGAATTCAATGGTGTCTTGCCGGCGCGAAGATTTTTAATATGTTTAACTAACTTGGCACCTGTCGGTAAATTTGCCAAAGCGGACATAACATTTTCGTCTTCGGACTCGCGTAAAAACACTTCATTAACAGCCGCCCAACCACCTTCGATAACATGTTCTTGGCGATAAAGATTTAACAATCTTTGAGCAGTTGTTATAGTGTGTTGTTGCATAAACTCTCTCCTTGGTGAAAAACGGAATTACTTCATCAAGACCATAATAACTTTGTGTATGGTTTTTCCAGTAATTTTTTCTTCTGGACCAGAAATACGTCCATATAATGTGCCACCTGAATTTTTACGTACAACAGCAATTTGGGCGTTTACAATATCGTTTTCAGTCATGGTATCAAAATCACCATCAATGAAAACAGCCAAATCACCAGCAACGGGTGTTTTGCTTGCATCAACAAAAACGTAAGAAGATTCCGGAATAACGCCACCCAATCGTTTAGAATTTGGAACAACAGCATATACACAGCAACATCCTTCCAACGAAGCTGGGGCGATAATCATGTCTTCATCAGATTTTTTAAATTTGATAAATTTGCCAGATGGTGTTCCGAATACAGGAATCAATTTTCTGCGTGCGCTGTCGTATAACTGAGCACCATACAGACCACATCCCATGTTTAAACCAGAAACAGGGTTGCATGGTTCCAAGACAGATTTTACACGTTCCTTGACTTTGTTAATTTGTTTGGTTAATTCACCAGATTTATATAATTTGGCAATTTCATCAAATAACTGTGATACTGTATATCCAAAAGCCTTTGCCAAAGGTTCTACTTCGTCTTCATATATTTCACGTTGACCAACTTCTATCTTGTGGTACACAGACAAAGTCATATTCGCTTGTTTTGCGGCTTCTGCGATAGTCTTGTCAGCGCGTTGACGGATTTTGCGGATTCCGCTGCCAAAGATTTTTAAACCACTGCCTTCGTTATCTGTTAAACGGCGTTTTATCTCGTTTTGCCATTTATCAGCATACTGGTCTGTTTCATGTATAAACAAATCAGATAACTTGCAACCCAAAATAGAACATACATTCAATAACTGTTTTTGGTTTAAACGACGAACGCCTTTTTCAATTTTAGATACGGCCGACAAAGAAAGATTTGCGCGTCTGGCCAACTCAGTCATACGCATGCCTTTTGAGGCGCGAATATTACGGATGTTATTTGGGAAAATGATTTCTTCTTGTGCCATGGCGAAACTCCTTAAATTATGTTGATAGAATCATAGTAAATTTTTGACAAATTGGCAAGAAAATAATTACATCAAATCATCTGGTATATCACTAACATCTGGGACAGCGGACATGTTAGTGTTTTCAGATTGGATAAACTGATTGTCGAAACCGCCTGTATCAGGGCGCGAATCAAATTGATTAAGATTGTCAAACAAATAATATTCACCAAAGAAACTTAGATGCACAGTTTCTGGTTTGCCATGACGGTTTTTTGCGATAATTATATCGGCTTTGTTTTGGGCATTATCAAGGCGGTGCTGCCATGTTTGTATTGCATTTTCAGATGCATTTCCAGATGAACGTTGTTCTGGTGAACGGTCTTTTAAATAATATTCATCACGATACGTAAACATAACAATATCTGCATCCTGTTCAATAGAACCAGATTCGCGTAAATCTGACAACACAGGACGTTTATCATCACGTTGTTCAACACTACGTGATAATTGAGATAGGGCAATCACAGGAACATCCAATTCTTTGGCCAAGATTTTTAACCCGCGAGTAATTTCAGATAATTCTTGAACACGATTATCGTTATGACGACCACCGGGTGAAGTCATTAACTGCAAATAATCTATGACAATCAAAGCAACACCACCAGATTGTCTTGCAATACGTCTTGCACGTGTTTTTATCATCGCAACAGACATATTAGCAGTATCGTCGATAATCAAAGGTAATTTTGATAAAGCATTTGCGTATTCAGACATCTTCATAATGTCTTCATCTGTTAAATGACCGTCGCGCATATTAGATGCAGGAATTTTTGATTGTGAAGATAATATACGCGCCGCCAATTGTTGGTTTGACATTTCAAGACTGAAAAATATAACTGCACCTTTGTATTTATCGTTTGCGCGTTTGTTAAAAATAGCATTTGCGGCATTAAAAGCGATATTCATGGCCACTGTTGTTTTACCCATACCAGGGCGACCTGCAATAATCAATAAATCAGAATGATGTAATCCACTGATAGATTTATCTAATTCATCTAACCCAGTTGTTAGACCAGACAATTTACCGTCCGCTTTATAGGCAATTTCTGCTTCTTCCAAGGCACCTTTTAAAGCATCTGCCAATGAAACAACATTACGTTCGGATTTACCAGATGATGCCAAATTAAAAAGTTTTTGTTCGGCAGATTCTATTTGTGTAGCAACTGGATTATCTAAATCTTCGGCATACGCTTGGTCAATAACATCTTGACCCAGATTTATTAAATCACGACGTCTTGCGTTGTCAAAAACAATTTGGGCATAATGTTCAACATTTACAACCGTAGAACCCGCTGATGCCAATTTAGACAGATATTCAACACCGCCGACAGTTTCTAATACGCCCTGTTGTTCAAGATAGTTTTTAGCGGTGATTATATCAAATGGAATGCCCGCAGAAAATTGTCGTAATGCCAGTTTATAGATTTCTTGGTGCGCTGGATGTGAAAAATGGTCTGGCAGTAAAAAATCAGATATGTTTTCTAATGCGCGATTATTCATCAGCACAGCTGCCAAGACCGCTTGTTCGGCCTCTAAATTCACAGGTAAAGTTTTCGGAGTGAAGTCCATGTCTTTTAGATTAAACGAAAATTTTAATAATTCAATACCTTTTTTATTAGGTTATAAACATTTAAAGATACCTATTATTGATAGTGCTGGAAATCCAGCATGGCCAGAAATGTTTTCTTTGGACAAAATACGTGATTTAGAACGTATTGTTGGTCCGCGACATTTCAGCGCACAAATGATGTTAGAATATGTTTCGGAAGAGAAGGCATATCTGGACCCTGGGGCGCTAAAATTCTATGGAGATGATTTTGATAAACACAATTCTCGTATCGGGGAACATTTAATTACAGGTTGTGGTTTATATTGGGACCCTTCATCTGGACATCGTGTATCAGACGGCAGTGTGTGCGCTTTGATTTACAGGGATGATAAAAATCAAACGGCTTTTATTCACGATATTATGTATATGACTGTTGCAGACGAAGATTTGCACCCTTTGTCGACTCAGTGTGAAAAGATTATTTGTTTTATGCAAAAACATCAAATAACAAGAATAGGTATTGAAATCAATGGGTTAGGTAATGCGCTGCCCGAGATATTACGACGCATAGCGGATAGTAAACAAATACCAATAAATATTGTAAGAATTTCAAATAACATAAAAAAAGAAACACGAATTTTAAATTCAATTGAACCAATGCTGAACACAGGACGATTATTCGCAAAAAATGCAATTCGTCAGACTATGTTTTTATCAGAAATGTTGGCATGGTCGCCAATTGGTTCAAAAGAACATGATGATGGATTGGATGCTGTGGCGGGGGCACTCGCGATGACACCAATTCCGACAAGAACTTTGATAAACCATGCTGGCTTAATCAAAGCAAACACAGATTTTAAAATATAACCAAACAAAAGGACACAATAAATGCAAAATAACCTTGTGCAATTATATAAACGTGCGTTGGATGAGCGCAGTATATGGTTAAATCGTTGGCAAACAGCGATGCGTTATACAATCCCAACAAATGATGCAGATGCAGCAACTTTGTTTGATGCTACGGCATCTGATGCAGTAGATAATTTGGCGGCATCAATGTATTCTTTACTGACACCACCAGAATCTTTGTGGATAAATTTGATTCGTGAAAGTGATTTATCACCAGATGCAGAAATCGCAACTGATACGTTACGGGCGCACCTTAACGATTCGAATTTTTATACAACCATACATCAATGCTATATTGATTTAGTTGTTTTGGGTACAGCCTGTTTATTTATGGCGGAAAATCCAATAGGGGCGGATTCTGCTTTTTCATTCACAGCAATTCCAATGACGGATATAGCAATATTACCAAATGCGGTTTTTCATACAACATCTATGCCTGCATGTGATTTGATGGCTAAATATCCAGATTTTGTAATGCCGTCGCATTTACGAGATACAGTGAAAAATAATCCACAAACGCCAATACGCTTGGTTCAATCTTTAATAGGGCAAGATTTTACTGCATGGGTAGATGTTGGTGGTGATATTGAAAATAATATTGTTGCTCGTGGTACATTTGAAACAAATCCATATATTATATTCCGTTGGTCGGTGGTTAGTGGCGAAATGTATGGGCGGGGACCCGTATTACGTGCTTTGCCAGATATCAAAACTGTTAACAAAGTTGTGGAATTGGTTTTGAAAAACGCAACTATTGCGGTAAGTGGTATTTGGCAAGCAGATGATGACGGGGTTATAAATTTATCTAATATCAATTTAACACCGGGTGCCATCATACCAAAAGCAGTCGGCAGTTCTGGTTTGACACCTTTGTCCAGTGGCGCAGATTTTGATATTTCGCAAATTGTGTTGCGTGATTTAAGAGACAGAATCAGACATACATTATTGGCTGACAGACTTGGTTTGTTGTCTGACAAAGAAATGACCGCAACAGAAATACTGGCACGTAATGCTGATATGGTTCGTATACTTGGTGCAACTTATGGACGTTTATTACATGAATTTATTCGTCCATTGTGCGAAAGGGGATTGCAGATACTATCGCGTCGTGGATTAATAGAAAAAATATCTTTGCACAGTGATGCCGAATTAAAATATATTGCACCAATCGCACAAATGGCACGTGAAGAAATGTCTATATAGGAATTACACAATGCAAGATATAGAAAAACAATATGCACGAACCTTTGTAACAAATTCGGGAAAACAGGTCTTGGCTCACTTGCGTTCTATAACCATAGAACGCATTATCGGGCCAAATGTATCAAACGAAGATTTGCGTTGGTGGGCGGCACAAAATGCATTGATTCATCACATAGAAAATATGATTAAGAAAGGAAATAACCCAATATGAAAAAACAAAACACTATAACCGATATATTGGAAATTCTGCGTAACAGTTGGTTTTTAATTGCTTTTATTGCTGGAATTATTTATTGGGTTGCACGTCAAGATTCGTCTTTGTCTGAATTAGAACGTCAAGAACAACGAATAACAACGTTGGAAAACCGAACCACGATTTTGGAATCTGGCATTGGGCAATTACAATTAAAAATAGACGGAATCAAAGAAGATGTTACATTAATAAAAAGCGCAGTTATTAAAAATTAAATCGCGTTTTTTGCCCAATATATTTTATGCCTACACACAACAATTACATCAAATCTTGCATCGCCGTTCCAACGGATATTTATCAGATATGTTTCAGCAGCACGACGCAATCGTGCAGATTGATTTGGTGTAATTGCATTCCAGGCTGCATCTATGGTTTGACGACATTTTACTTCTATGAAAACAATAGTATTTTTGTGGCGTGCGATTATATCTATTTCGGCCCGATTGGTATTTTTACCGGTTACATATCTGTTCTTTAAAATTTTATAACCATGAAAGCGTAAAAACCACCGGGCCAGAAATTCAGAATATAAACCAATTTTATAAGAAGTTTGTTTAGAACGCATAAGGTTTTGCCTGGAAATTTTCACGTGCGGCTTGTATATTATTTGCAGAATCTGTTGCATTTATGCCTTTGTCAGACAATACTAATTGACCGTAATACGCCTGCATCATTGGATCATAGGCATTTTCAGATGAAATCCATTTATCTTCACCAGAATTTGGTGTGCCGTATTTATCTAAAACGCCTTGCCAGAAAGCCAAAATCTTTTTTTCGCGTTGATTGGCAAACTTTTCGCCGTTACCTTCTGTTATATTGGCATCATTATTGTACACAACACGCCAAACGATATTATCTGTTGCATTACTTGTAAAATAAACATCGACAGTTTCACCAGTAAAAGGACGCTCCAAATGTATTTCTGATACATACAGCAATCCACGATTTCTTGCCAAAGAATAAATACATTTCTCTAACTTGTCGGGCGCATAAATTTTGTTTTGACGACACTCATAATCCAGATTATATTTCCAGTCATTGTTGATGGTATATACAACACTATTTTTCTTGCGTGGCGCATAAAGACCAGAACCACCAAAAAATAAACTGTGTATTTCATCATAAGACATTCCCAACATAATTCCCGCTATATCAAACTTTCGTACATCAATTATGTCTGCACCTGAATTTAATGAAACTGTTTCTGTATTTATGTCTTCGTTTGCATCGTCTACAATTGCAAAATCATCAAAACTGGTCTCGTCATCGTCTGCGCGACAGGGCGTTATATTCAATGCCACAAAACACAAAGATATAAAAAATACAAATTTTTTTATCATTGCTTACCCCAAATTTTTTGTATATCAATAACCTTGAACATAAATAACTTAGCAGGATTTTCACCATTTTCCAAGGATTTTCGAATGTTTTTATTTGGGTTAAATCCGGGCTTAAATATTACATGCATCATCACGGTACCTAAATCGTCAATCACTGGTATGCTCATATTGTTAGATTCTGACCAAGTTTTTGTTACGTATTGTACCTCAAACCAATCTGGTGCTTTTGCTGGTTTGATGTTTTCTGGTGCAACCCAAACATTTCTAAATACTTTGGCTTTCGACATTTCGTTTATTGTTTTGGCTTCGCTTTCAAGCCATTTATTGTATACATCAGGACTGGAAAGCGCAACAATATTGGAACCTTGAACAGTAATACCAGCGTTTTGATTATTTGACGAACTTGATGGAATGACTTTAAAGTATTCGGCAATATATTTTTGTATTAATTTGTTTCGCAAACCTTCTGGACGCATTGTGTTGATGTCTTGCAGTGGACCAACACGTTGATTAGCACTGTTATCCATTTGAAATATATAGGTTTCAACGGATAATTGGCTGTTTGCACGATACATTAACACAGTCACAAATACGATTGCAAACGTTACAATTATCAATATTAAACCACCAAAAAATGCCTTAAATTTATTCATTTTACATCAAATCCCCGACATTCTGTACGAATTAAAATCTTTGACATAGTATCCCAAAGTTGCAGGATGCACCTTTTTATCATAACCCAATTCAATAAATGTTAATACACTAAATCGTCCATTTAATGATGAATCCAATTCAGCATAAGATTGCCATACATTTGTTGCACCTTGATTTTTGGCGGGTGGTGTAATTAATTGGGATACAACCCGTATGGTTTCTGATTTTTGTTGAATTCTAGCACGATATTCAGGAACCATTTTTTCAGTAAATTGTTGGAACAAATCTTGACCAGATAAGCAGAACAGGGCACATATCTTGTTTGTTGGGTCATATTGTTCTGGGGCTTCACATGCTGTATTGGGGCATTTTTGCCACAAAGATTCATTAACAGCGTTATCTTTATCTATGGTAAACCAATATTCAACGTAATTACGAACCAAATTTTCTTGAACAATTTCAGTCGTTACTATTTTTTTTGTTTTTTCTGGATATGCAACCACAGTCCAATCAGATGTTATCGGATCTGTCGAAATTAAAAACGGATAATTATTTTCAGAATGTACCAATAACAACATCAAACCACATGCGCAAATTATCAAAAAAGCAACAACCCCAATCCAAACAGAAACACTGCGAGAAAACGCAACGGTCTTTCCCGCAGAAAACGTCGGAATATTAAAGTCGTTTGGATAATTCAATCAATTCTCTCCGTTTATACATAATCATTATGCCTGATAAACCAAAACACAAGCACAAGGACTTAATTTCAATTCGTTATTGTCATAACCAATGCCAACCGGTTCCCGATCATAAATCTGACCACAGCCAGCAATTCCAAAGCCCACAACAACCAATGCCAAAATCATTAGAAATTTTTTCATGTCAAATCTCCTTTC
This sequence comes from Alphaproteobacteria bacterium UBA1185, assembly GCA_002310415.1. Taxonomy (GTDB): domain Bacteria; phylum Pseudomonadota; class Alphaproteobacteria; order Rs-D84; family Rs-D84; genus Enterousia. The sequence goes on from DBYN01000009.1 coordinate 13,205, forward strand.
CTTGTTAAAAGTATAAGAAAAAATCATCCCCCACGTCAAGACAAAACAATCAAAACTGTGTCGCAAAAGACAACAAGAAACGTTGTTCGTCATCGTATTCATTTATCTTTAACGGCCAACCCCATGAAAAATTCATCGGTCCCATTGGGGTATTCCAATAAATACCAACACCAACGGAAGTGCGCCAGTTTTCATCAATTATATTTGGACGACCTTCGTATTGATATTCTCGTCTTGGCGGTTTACCCAAGATACCGTAATCAGCAAATACGAACCCTTTGATTTGATATTCGTCGGGTATAAATATTGGAAAATTTAATTGAGTTGAACCATTTGCTTTCCATAATCCGCCCAAAGAATAACTTCTAAAATACCAATTGCGTGAGCCAATGCCTGCGACATCAAATCCACGTAATGAATCACCACCCAAGAAATAGCGATATACACGTGGAATATAATTATCGCTTTCCAAAGATTGTAAATAACCAAAATCCCAAGATGTGCGTAACTGCCACCTGTCATCCAAGAATTTAACCATTGCAGTAATATCTGCACTGTATCGCATAAAAGTATTTGTTCCACCAAAACCAGTATATGCTGCACCGATGTTACCGACAATACCAGTATGAGTATTTTGTTGGAAATTTGTATTCAAATTATAATAGCGTAAATTCGTTCCCAAGGTATATAAATTTGCGCGTTGCCAGCCACCCAACTGTAAATCATAGTTTTGGTCAAATGTTGCAGACAATCGCATAGTTTGTGTCCAATGATCCGTTAAACGCCAACCCAAACGACCAGCAATTGCAAAAGAATCACGATCATAACCATAACCACCAAGACTGGAATATTTATATTTGGTATAAGAAACATCAAAACCACCAGATAATTCGCGATTAAACAAAAATGGTTCTGTGAAACTGAATAATGCTTGACGTTGGTATTCTGCAACGGAACCTTTGATTTGAACAATTTGTCCGCGTCCCATAAAATTATTTTCTGTAATACCAGCATCAACCATAAAACCATTGATGGATGACCAACCAATTCCACCAGATAATTCGCCTGTAGGTTGTTCTTCAACTTTGACATCTAAATTCATCATATTGGCATCAACTAATCTGGTTGGAACCATTTGCACGTCTTTGAAATAACGTGTGCGCATTAAATTCTGACGCGCTGTTTCTATTGTCTGCAAAGAAAAAGGGTCGCCTTCGCGCATAGGCATATGATGGTCAATCACACTGTCAAAAGTACGAACATTTCCCAATAAATTTATATTATTTATATAGATACGGTTAGTTTTCTTAATTTTGAAATTAATATCAACACTTCGCGTGTCATCGTGTTTATCTGGAATAACGTCAACATTGATAAATGCATACCCATGGTCCGCAACAGTGTTACGTATCGCATTTATAGATGCTTCTATTTCATCAATGTTATAAACGTCTTTTTTAGAAATAGTCAAAACATCCAATAATTCTTCGTTTGGAACGTCTGGAAATGGGTTGTCTATACTAATATTATCAATTTTATATTGATTACCTTCATCAACAGTGTATTTTACGGAATAATACTGTCTGTCTGGTGTAAATTCGCCTTTGGCCTCTGTTATATTAAAATCCAAGAATCCATTTCGCATATAAAATTGATGCAACATCTGTTGGTCGTATTTGATTCTGTCTTCGTCATAAACATCAAATTGTGTCATGAAACGCCACCAAGCATGTTCCCGGGATAAAATTTCGCCACGCAACGTGCCAGATCGAAACTTTTTATTATTTTCAAAATCTATATTACGAATATAAGTTGGATGTCCTTCTTTGATTTCATAGACAACATTAACACGATTATTATCCAATTCTATTTTCTTTGGATTAATTTGAGTTCCAAAAAAACCTTTGCGTTGATACAAAGTTAACATGCGTTGAATATCTGCGCCAATCACAGAAATATCGTACGAAGAACGGTCTTTGGTCTTGATTTCCTTTTTCAAATCATCTGTATCAATTTCATCGTTTCCTTCAACTGTTACCATATTTACAACAGGCGCTTCTTGAACAGATATTTTCAGAATATTCCCATTTAATTTAACATCAACAAACGAAAAATAACTGCTGGATTGCAATTTTTTTGCTATATCGTTCACTTTCTCGGAACTAATATTATCACCGACCTTTACATTGGATAAAATTCGAACAGATTCGGCATCCATACGTTGATTGCCATCTACATCTATGCGCGACACAACCGTTGCACTTGCAATATTACAAATGCTTATTATACCAATACAAAATATCAATTTTTTGTTCATATTAATTTAACCTGAATACGCGTGCTATATCATTCCACATTGTAAAAACAAAAAGCAACATTATCAACACCCAACCACAGGCAATAGTCATTTCCATTGCTTTGCCATCTAATTTACGGCGAATGATTGCTTCTATTAATAATATTAAAAGATACCCGCCATCTAAAACCGGTAAAGGCAATAAATTGATTATGGCTAAATTAACAGAAAGCAGGGCGATAATTGCCATAAATGCAAAGAAACCTATTTCCAAAGCGTGTCCAGAAACCTGGGCAATTGTTATGAACGAGCCTAATTGTTTAGAAGACCGTTCGCCTGTAATAATTTGTTTCAACACTATTAATAAAGTTTTAGATTGGTAATACGTTTCACGTAATCCTGAATACAGTGCTTTGAAAAATGGTTTTGTTTGCGGTTCTGTCTTTTTGCTGCCATCGGCGACCAATCCCCAACCGTCCGCAGTTGCAGGTTTTAATTGGACAGTAATCAATTTGTCTTTGCGGGCTATCAAAACATTTGCATCTTTCTTGGAAGATAATTCTTTGGCAATAACCAATTCACCCCAGTTATTAATATGTGCATTATTAATTTTCATTATAACATCGCCAGCCTTAACACCCGCATTAAAAGCAATACTGTTTCTTACGACCTGACCAATAACAGGTAATTGAACACTGCGTGGTTTGAACATGAAATCAGCAGAGTAAATTATCCATGCCAACAAGAAATTCATACATACACCAGCAGCGATAATTATAAATTGTTTCCATGCGGGTACAGACAAATAATGCCCAACTTTTTTTGCTGGTGGCAAATCCGCATATTTTTTGCGATGAAACATATCTTCTTGACCGTATATAGAAACATAACCACCAAGCGGCAACCAACACAATTTCCATATTGTGCCACGTTTATCTGTCCATTTAAATATTGCGGGACCAAATCCTATAGAAAAAGCATCAACGCGTACACCCGCCCATCTAGCAGCCATAAAATGCCCAAATTCATGAACAAATACAACAACACCCAAAACAATCAATAATCCGATAATCGTCAACAAAGTATGCATAACATCAAACCTTTATACTAAGTATTTTATTACGAACCACATTAATGGCAGTACATACAACCAACCGTCAACTCTGTCCAGTATTCCGCCATGCCCTGGTAACAAATTGCCGAAATCTTTGATGCCAAGACGTCTTTTAATTGCGCTGGCGGTCAAGTCCCCATATTGAGATAACAATGCAATGCTTATACCAAACCATATTGAGCCCATCACATTTGTTCCGAATATCTTACTATAAAGCACAGACATCAAAGTTCCACAGATAATACCACCGATTTGACCAGCCCATGTCTTGTGTTCCGATATTCTTTCCCATAATTTGTCCCCGCCAAACAATTTTCCAAAAGACCAAGCACCAACATCAGCACCAACTATGACCATTAACAGACATAACATAATGCCGGGTTTGTTTCCAACAGAATAAGCAGATATTGAAACAAAAATTAACCAAAGCATAAATAAAATAATTTGTAACAAATTTTTGTGAACAATTCTTGGTGATGTTGCTTTGATGCACTTTATAGTTTCAATTATGCAACCAACAGAAATGATAACAGCAAACCATTTAACCGCATGGAATGGCGCAATATGCAAAAATGGTATTCCATACCTTTCCATTAATGCGACCACAGTTATAACCACAGCAATTACAATACCTGTAATTATGCGCAAACAAGAATTAGACAATTCGGATAATTTCATTTTGTTTTCCCCAGATAATTTTTCTTTTTGCCACCACCAAAACGTCTGTTGCGTTTGGTGTACTCATCCAAAATATATTGCCATAACTTTTCAGATTTTACCAATTCTGGCCAATGTTCCGGAATAAATAACAATTCAGCATAAGCCAGTTTCCACAACAAGAAATTAGATATTCTGTGTTCATTGCTTGTACGCACCACTAAATCAATCGGCAATAAATCGCCTGTATCCATAAATGTTTCAAATGTTTCTTTGTCTACGGGTTGCCCATTTTCAATTGCAGCATTTACCGCGCGCACAATTTCGTCTTGACCACCGTAATTTAATGCAAAAACAACTGTCCCACCTGTGTTTTCAGCAGACATATCTTCCAATTTATCGCATATTTCAGCCAGCTTTTTAGGCAATCCTTCGCGAGAACCCACAATACGATAACGTAGATTTTTTGTGACCAAATTTTCCAAATTGTTTTTCATTACCGTATAAAATAAATCCATCAGAAAATCAACTTCTTCCTTTGACCTGGACCAATTTTCAGTAGAAAATATGAAAAACGTTACGGTCGAAACACCATGCGCAATGAACCAGTCTATCATATTTGAATTGCTAGCAAGACCAGCCTTGTGTCCCATCAAAGGTGGCAAACCACGTTGTTCGGCCCATCTGCGATTGCCGTCACAAATAAAGGCGATATGCTGTGGAATTTTAATTGGTTTTGTTGGTTCGGATGTTTTTTTTCTGAATATATGAAACATTTGTGTCTCCTCCTATACAGACATAATGTCAGCTTCTTTTTGTTTCGCCAATGCATCAACTTCTATAACACGATTATCAAAGACTTTTTGTAAATCATCTTCGTATTTACGTTGATCGTCTTCTGAAATTTCTTTGTCTGTAACAGCGCGTTTAATTTTGCTCATCGCATCTTGCCGAATATTACGCATAGATATCTTTGCTTCTTCTGCGTATTTACCAGAAACTTTGGTTAATTCACGACGACGTTCTTCTGTCAAAGGGGGTAAATTCAAACGGATAACACCGCCTGCAGTCATAGGATTTAAACCCAACCCAGAATCACGAATCGCTTTTTCAACAGCTGGTGCATTAGCAATATCCCAAACAGTAACAGATAAAGTTTGTGTGTCCGGTGTAGATACAGTTGCGACCTGATTCAACGGCATTTCAGAACCATAAACTGGTACACGTATAGCATCCAATAAATGTACGGATGCACGTCCTGTGCGTAAGCCAGCAAATTCATTTTGTAATACTTCCAGTGTCTGGGCAGTCTTTTGTTCTACTTCTGATTTCAGGGCAGAATAATCCATAAAAATCTCCTTTGTATAAATGTTCGTATCAAGATTAGCAAAATGATTTGACATTTGGCAAGAAGAAATATAAAATAATCACTCGCATGGGGTTGTAGCTCAGTTGGTAGAGCACTTGCATGGCATGCAAGGGGTCGTCAGTTCAAGTCTGATCAGCTCCACCACCAATTTTCGTTATTGCGCGCAAAGCGCACAATTAAGAAAATTGAGTGTCGCGCCGTAGCCTTTGGCGAAGGCGGACAGCAAGCACAAAAAAAATCGTGCAGTTGTGCTGTAGCATGATTAATACAGTTATGGCGGGTGTAGCTCAGTTGGTTAGAGCGTTGGTTTGTGGTACCAAATGTCGCCAGTTCGAATCTGGTCACCCGCCCCATTAATTAAAAATGGACCGCAAGGCCCATTTTTAATTTAATTAGACATGTGACCAGATGTTAGAAATGGTAGAAGTCAGTTCGACCCGCAAGCGAAAGGCAGACGAAAGTATGCTGGTAAGCGAAGCAAAACAATCTGGTCAGCATGCTTTATTAAAACTGCATATGGCAGACCCAGCCTATAGAATTCAAACCACAAAAATCCATTTCGGCGGTTATTTTTTATCGCAAATAGAATGTTATAGTCGATACAACGCGGACGCGTTTGTTTATGGATTGTTTTTCATTGTCAGACCATGCATCTGTTTGATCGCGAGCCGAAACAGTAAACAAGCCCTGATTTGCAGATTGAATTTTACCCAATTTTGCATTTGCATCTTTTGCAAATTGTTCGCCCGCAGCAGTAGCATTTTTTGTTGCAGTTTCTATCATTTTTATCTTGATATCATTTAATCCATTAAATAAATAAATTGGACCGGCATAATCTTCTGTTACGGTTACACCTTGCCGTACTAAATCACCCATTTTACGTGACGCGGCATCTACTGTATTCACAGATGTTGAACGTACCATAACACCAGTTTCGACGACATATCTGTCATTATTGTTTTCATCCCGACGTTGAGCATCAGAATAACCTGCGTATTTATCGCGCACCTGGACACGTAAGTTTTGTAATTCAGATTCATTAAAACCATTATCTATTAAAAATTGACGTGTTTTTTGAATATCTTTATCAATATCCGATTGAACACGTGTCAAATCACCACCAACACGATTAAATTTTATATTCCACACAGCGGTATCTGCAACAACATCCATTTCTGCCAATCCTTTGACAGTTACTGTACGCCGATTCAAAGATTTATATACGCCGTTACCAATGAAAAAACCACCCAAAGCAACACCAAATGCCAATATAATTCCAAACAAAACAGGTTTAGATTTCATTTTTTCTGTAATTTTCATGATAATTTCTCCCTTAGATGTGAAGTATACGCGCATTTATAAAATATTACAACAAGAAAAAATCGCCCAGATGGGCGACAAGATATTACATTCCATTACTGAACATACGCTTTTTCTGTAACACACGTTGCATTTCTGTTTCTGATGTTAATTTTTTTACATTTTGCGTTGCAGCGCGTATTTTTTCGTTTTTTTGCTTTGATGATTGAGGCAGGATACCCTTAAAAGCATTTTTTACAAATCGCCAATTCCGACGCATTCCATTTATTAAACCCCCACCCATATTTTCAGTTGGTTTATTTTGATTCGGGGAATATTCAACATTTGAATTTGCCATTTTTTTATCCTTTGTATAACACATAGATTTTACCATAATTTTATAATCAAATCAATGATACAAATAATCGCCCATTTGGGCGATGTGTTATCATAACTTACTTTGATAAACATTCTTTGCGTTTTTCTGCAATTATGCCAACAGAAGAATCAAAAAATTGTTGGTTTGTTGGTAAAAATTGAAAATCAGCGGGCAAAGCGATTTGATTTTTGACGGCTGTTGATGCTATTAACCTTGATATTTTTGTAGCAAATTCGCAACCTTGGGTTGTTTTTGCCAAGCATCTAAAATAATATAATATACGTTTTTTTGTTTTAACGCTATGTATTTTGTCTAAATCTAATAAAATCTTACGTACAGCACTATATATCTCTGCAATATCTTCCGTTCTTTTTTGTATCACATCAGAATTTATGTTTAGTGCATTAGCACCAGTGTCTTTGATATCAAAAAAGGCAGGCAAGGTTAAATTTGGTAATCTGCAATATACACTACGAATAACTTGTTCTTTGTTGTGCATGATTGAATTGTTTTTATTGTAAAACATCTCGTGCACAAATTTTGCATGCATGTGACTATCTGGTTTCGAATACACTTCGTCTATATTTTCGGGGTCAGAAAAATAACAATTGTAAAGATTGTCCAATTCGGTATCCACATTACTCACAGATTCACTATCATCCAATTTTATATTATCAGTCATTTTTTATCCTTAACTTTTCGCAAAACAAGGTCTAGTATAGCCTCAAAATACGCAACAAGTCAAGATATTATATTAACACAAAAAAGCACCCAATTGGGTGCTTTGTATTGGTTTTAGTATCTTATTTACCGCAACTGCCAATCCATTTAGAAATGGAAATATCTTTGTGTAACAAGAAATCATATTCACAATTGCCAGATTTATAAGAACCTGTGCAGGCAGCCAATGTTAATACAGCAAACAATGCTAATAATACTTTTTTCATACTTTCTCCTTTTAGGTTTTTACCCGACACACATTATGATATAAATCCTAAGCGTTTTCAAGTTTTTATTTTTTTAATTTTAATATATCACCAGATTTAATGTATTCAGGAGAATCTTTTTTTGCTTTCGTGCGCGCCATTTTTGCGTATTTTTTAGCATTTTTTTCATCGTTATTCATTTTGTAAAATTCCGCCATCGCCCAATCTGATGTTGCACCATCTGATACACGTGCCAAAATCCAATATGCCAATGGTGAAGGTTCTTTTAATATTACTCGCCTGCATAATTCACCTGCGCGTTCTTTGTCGCCCGATTTATTGCGTTCTGCCAAAACCACAGCCAAAGCAGTTTCGATTTGTGGCGCATTATTTGATAAATTTAGACTTTGTTCATAGGCATCAACACTGTCATCATAATGACCATATTGATATTCTATATCACCCAATAATTCATAAAAATAGGGTGATTTTGGATGACGTTTTAACAAAGTTTGAGTTCCAGTTTTTGCAACATCTAAATTTCCAGCACGCATATTTGCAATTGCACGTGCGTAGATTGCGGCATTCGATTTATCTTTATATGGATACTTTGTTAGGATTGTTTTATCACTATCCAGATATCCAATCAATTTAGCACGCAACATTTCATAATCTTTGTTTTCTTTTGCGGTTTTGTCAACCGGGCTTTTGGGAACATTTGACAGATTTTTAATTTTTAATTTTGCATTGTTTAATCTTTCGGTTGTCAAAGGGTGGTTTATTTTATTTGGGTTTACACGTGTTTCAAAAGCACCATTTATATCATGCATTTGATTAAAGACTTCTATTAATCCATTTGGGTCTTGATTTGCTTTGACCATTAAACCAACCGCCATATCGTCAGCCATACGTTCTTCATCACGTGAAAAAGATAACATAGATTGTTGAGCCAATCCTGTTGATCCAGCCAACACACCGGCACCCGCAGACGGATTGCCACCGGCCACCATCAAACCAATACCTAATGCCTGAATAATCATTGTACGCATCATTTCAGCACTCATACGGTCTGAAATTTGAATCATATGTCCGCCAATAGTGTGTCCCATTTCGTGTGCTACCACCGCGCGCAACGCATTTGGTGATTTAATTTGTTTTAATAGACCTGTATAAATAAACACGTCTTCACCACCACGAACAAAAGCATTAAAACTGTCGTCGTTGACAATGTATATTTTTAATCTATTTTCTGGTATGTTTGCAGCATTAGCAATTGGGGCAACTATCTTGGTAATTTCAGATTCTATTTCTGTATCATTAATAAGTGTGGCAGCATTTGCATTGAATGCCAAAAAGACAGATATTAAAATGATAAATATTTTTTTCATTATGCCCCCGCAGTTACAGAGCAACCAAAAATTTGGCGTAATTCGTCTGCCCAAAATTCGTCTTCGCTATTATTATTCATTGCGGCCATTTGTGCCAATTTGAATAAATCCCTGTGTTCGCGATAATTTACAAAATGGTATTGTATCCAACCGCTTTGTTTTGTTCCCAACAATTCGCCAACACCACGTATCATTAAATCTTGTTCAGCGATTACAAATCCATCTTCTGTTTCACAAAGTATATCCAATCTTTTTAATCCGTCTGGTGTTACGTTATTTCCGTATAACAATATACAATAAGATTGCTTTGAACCACGCCCAACACGTCCACGTAATTGATGTAATGCTGCCAATCCAAACCGTTCTGCATTTTCAATAACCATTATTGTTGCAGATGGTACATCAATGCCCACCTCGATTACGGTTGTAGAAACCAATACATGCATCTTAGAATTTGGATCTGCAAATTCGTTCATAACTTTGTCGCGTTCTTTTTTATCCATTTGCCCATGGCACAAACCGACATGTGAAAATCTTTTGTTTAATTCTTCAAATCTGGATTGAGCGGCGGTCATATCCGAAATTTCAGATTCCGAAACTAACGGGCATACCCAAAATACTTTGGCACCATTTTCAATTTGTGGTGCAATTCTTTCAATCAAAGCATTTACGCGCATCATTGGGATTTTAGACGTTTTGATTGGAATACGTCCAGCGGGTTTTTCGTTTATGATTGATATATCCATATCGCCATACACAGTCATAGAAAGTGTGCGCGGAATAGGTGTCGCAGACAAAGCCAACATATCAGGATTATTTCCTTTTGTGCGCATAGCGGTTCGCTGAGCCACACCAAATCTGTGTTGTTCATCAATTATAACCAGTCCCAAATCCTTGTATTCAACATCATCTGAAAACAAAGCATGAGTTCCAATCGCCAGTTTTGTTCGTCCAGATCGCAAAGATATTAATTTTTCATTACGTATTGTGCCTTTGTCGCGACCTGTTAACACATCGCATACCAGACCCAGTTTTTCACACATGGGTGCGAGTTTTGCAAAATGTTGTTGTGCTAAAGTGTCGGTTGGTGCCAATAAAACCGTTTGTGCACCAAATTCCGCCATTTTTACCGCCACTGCCATAGCAACCATAGTTTTGCCAGACCCGACATCACCTTGAACCAAGCGCATCATTGGCACAGGTTTTTGAAAATCGGCAAAGATTTCATCAATCGTTCGTTGCTGCGCATTTGTTAATTGAAACGGCAGAACGTTATAAAATTTTTCAATTAAATCGTATTTTTTTTGACGAATAGGGCGCTGATTTTTCTGTTCTCGTCTCGCACACCTGTTTATGGCAATCGCAGTTTGATGTGCAAATAATTCGCAGTATGCCAACTTTGCCATATATGTTCCGTTGGGTGCCAAATCATCATTAGTTTCTGGATAATGTACATGTTCCAAAGCATCAATAAATTCTAACATTCTTGGAGATATAACGAGTGTGGCAATACGTTCGTGTATTATCTTGAAAATTTGGTCGCGAACATTAGAAAAAGTTTTCTGGGTTAAACCTTCGCCAGATGAATAAATCGCCTGATGTTTTGGAATTTTGTATGCGTTTTCTGGGGTTTCTATGAATTCGGGATGATTTATAATTGCACCAGTTTTATTTGAATAATCTAATTTACCACTTACAATCCGCCATTGACCAATCGGTAATTTTTCAGTCCAATAATCCAGATAATTCACATTAAAAAATTGTATAGTAACAGGTGCCGCAAATTTGTCAGCACACACAATTTGTGTAGGGTGTCTGCGACCACGAAACATACCCCCACGTTTATGAGATTTTACCAACACAGAAATCGTAATCGTATCGCCAACTTGTGCATTTGTTACAGAATCTAAAATTTCACGTGGTCGAACGTAATAGGGGGCATGTAACAAAAAATCCAAAACGCGCCGCCCATCTAACACATCATCAAATTTTGATGCCAATACAGGACCAACGCCATGGATAAACTGCAAATCAGTATTAAAAAACTCAAAGATTTCTTTGTCCATATTGAATATTCTAACAAAAAAACATTATTTTATTCAATAAAAAAACTGGTGGTTGCCCACCAGTAGTTTTGTAAAATATACAAGATTATTTTGCAAACGAATAAGACATTTTTAAATGGTCTGGATTATAAGTTCCATTCATAATCGCCAAAGTATCTTCAACGATAACTAATTCTTCATTTGTAGCAATCATCATAATTTTTACTTTACTGTCATCTGTGCTGATAATGGCTTCTTCAACACCTTTGCGTGCAACAGCCTCCTCATTTTTCTTAGTATCCAGTTTTATACCGAATCCTTCCAGACCCTTGCAATATTGAGAGCGCAAATAAGCATCGTTTTCACCCACACCGGCAGTAAATACAATAGCATCAACGTTGTCCGTACCACCTAAATCAGCCATAAATGCACCGATATATCTGCGCACCATGTGGGCTTCCATTTCAATAGCCAAACGGCATGCAGAATTTGTTTCTTTGTTTGCCTCTACATCACGACGGTCTGAAAAACATTCTGTGATACCCATTAAACCAGAATCTTTATTCAAATGTTTCTGCATTTGTTCTGGCGTTAAGCCTAACTTTTGCATTACATACAATACAACCCCAGCATCTATATCGCCACAGCGCGTACCCATAATTAAACCCGCCACAGGTGTCATCCCCAAAGAAGTATCAATTGCCTGACCATTTTTAATCGCGGCAGCAGAAGCCCCCGAACCAATATGTAAAGTTACTAAATTACATTTATCTGCGGGTTTACCAAGTAATGCGGCTGCACGTTTTGAAACATACAAATGTGAAGTTCCATGATAACCGTATCTGCGCACTTTCAGATTTTTATACCATGCTTCTGGAATAGCATATCTAAAAGCAGTTTCTGGCATAGTTGAATAAAATGCCGTATCAAATACTGCGACTTGTTTAGCGGTGGGAATTAATTGTTGAGCAGCAACAATACCCATTAACGCAGCCGGATTATGCAAAGGTGCGATTTCTGATAATTCTTTGATGTTGTTGATAACTTCATCATTTATTTCCACCGAAGAATTAAATTTTTCACCGCCCAATACAACACGATGCCCAACACCGCGTATCGCAGTAATGTCAACCGAAGCACCCTGTAACATTCCAATTACGACATTTAATGCTTCTTTGTGGTCTTGCATAGAAACTTCTTTTTTATCTTTTCTGCCGTCTGGATATTTTTGAGTAATCGAAGAATCAGGTAATCCGATTTTTTCGACCAATCCGCCAACAACAACTTTCTTGGTATCTGCATCAAAAACTTGATATTTCAAAGATGATGAACCACAATTCAAAGCAAGTATGTACATAATTTAATCCTTTTGTTTATGTTAAAAATTCCTTTACAGCAACAGAATAGCAAACAAATTTTTCGGTTTCAATAATAAACTGTAAAGTGCTGGATGTACAATTTTTTTCTTGCCCGAAAAAACGAAAAAATATAAAATATCTATCAAAGGAAGCCAAATGAAAACCATCCACCGCATTTTTGTTGGAATATTATATGCAATAATAACCACAAATTGTTTTGGGGGTAATAGTCAATTTGACTGCGCAACACCGGGAGTAAAATGTCAATTTTGTGCAGAAAATAATTATATTGCTTCGTATCCATTAAATGGGATGACGGTTGAATTAACCCCATACGTTTTTTTTACCGCATGGGCAGAGAGCCAAATGCTTAAAAACAATGCAACCACAGCGTTTTGGTGTGTTGATTTTGAGAGACCAGAAGAAACTTACGACAATCTTCGTAAAGTCTTTGGGAAAATAGATGGTAGTGACACATGCAAATTATCGTGTTACAAGATGAACAAAAACTCAGAAACCGGCAAGTGGAGCGTAGGTGCAAAAGCAAATAGCGCAGAATCTCCTAAGTGTGATGCTCCGCAAAACGATATAAATACAACAATGGACGCTTTGGATCCAGATTTAATCACCTGCAAACCATGTCCAAACGAAGGGGAGACAGGAGACACAAATGTTCCTGGTTGGTCTGGTTGGAAACAAAAAACTGGGAATAAAGAACGTCATTACTACACCATTGCGAATTGCAAGGGTTATCAGCGGGACGAAAAAGGAACGTATGAATGGGTAAAACAATCGGCTGATAATACTGTTACACCATCAAAGTGTTATTACACTGAATAAGATTGCTTTTATTAGATTTTCTTTGATGTTATCTGATTGTTCCAGGGATTGTTCTCCCCTTGGAGGGAGTACGTCCGAAGGACGGGAGGGAGGTTATTTTCCCCAAAAGGGGAGAATTTTCCCGGTTGAATAAGTGATAATAATGTTGGATGAAATTAAGCCGCACTTAATCCATGTTTATTAACATAGGCGTTTAGCCATGCGTTTTTCTTTACATCAAAACGTTTTTGTGCGCGTTTCAAACTTAATCCGAATGTTTGGGTATCGCCAGTTTGTAAATAATTCCAATAATCTTCCAATTCTTTGACTTTGTTTAAATTTGATTGCGATAAATGGCTCAAAGTATCATTACGTTCGGCAATATATTTGTTTAAGTCTTCCAGTTCTTTGGTTGCAGTAGTGAATTGGGTAACACGATCGTTTAAGGTATCATAGTTATTTTGTGCCGTCTGGAAATCAATTTGCGCATTTTGATATTCACCAAATGCCACACTTTCAGCCGAACCAGCCGCTATTGTTTGTTGTGCTGTGGCAAGTTGGCCTTGAAGACCGTTTATTTGCGCTATTACATTAGTGTGTTCTTGTTGCTTTTGAGATACTTGATTGTTATATTCTTGGATTTCTTGCATTAATTGTGCAACCACAGCATTCACGTAAGGTTGTGGGTAAGCGCGATGTGTCTTTTGGTCTATATATACATCTGAATTTGGATTTTTTAATCGGGTATCTATTTTGTTAATCTTGTCCCTTAAATTAAACATTTCAATTGATAATCGTCTTTCTTCATGTTGTAATGTTTTGTCTGTATTTACAATTTCTTGGGCTGTCAAATAGTTGTTATAATTCGTCTTGTTTTGTTCCATAATATTTTTGGCGTTATCCATGTCGGTCTGGAATCCGGCCAATCTGGTTTTTTCGTTGGATATTGTTTGTGTATTGATTGGATTTGCGCCACTATTAAGATTTTGTAAGGTTTGTTTTCTTGTGGCAACAGTAGCCAGATCTGATTGATTTTGACTTTTCAAATTGTCTTGTGCGGTTCGTGCTTCTTCGGCAAAGCGTTTGGCCAGTTCGCTGTTATTTCTGTTATTTTTGTTTGTAAATTGCATATTGGACATCATAATTTTATTACGCACAATCGTAACCGCATAACCGGCACCTAAAAAAGCAGCCTTGATACTTTGGTCGAATGCACCAGTAACAAATTTGATACCTTCGTTTTTATTCCAAGACAATCCACCATCTGAAAATATCGTAAAATTAGTCTGCTTCATGGCATCCATAATTCTGCTGGTCATCAATCCGTATTTCATGGCAGTCATGATTTCCATGGCTGTTTTTGCCTTTTCAATAGCATCTTTGCCAGCATTATTATCTGTGGCCTTTAAAATAATTTCTCCTATCACAGCCTTCATCAATTTAGCGTTTTTCCAGGCGCCAGCAACCGCAGACGGCATTTTTTTAGCAATCGGTTCCATGGTTTCAGTAAACCATTTAAAATGTTGCTGTGATACAGGATTGATTATTTTTCCTTCGATTTCTTTTGATTTAGACAGTAATGTTTGCAACCCATCAGCCGGTTTAATTTTAACAGAATCAATCGCTTTGAATATATCTTTGGCTTCCTGTTTAAAGAACAGGTGTCCGCCACGTAATTCTTCATATTTTTTGAAAACATCATTGTATGTATCGCCAGCCCAATCTTTTATTCGTTCCAGCGGCGATTTTTTGTCGGTTAATTTTTCATCAACGTAATTTCCTTTGCTTTTGTCTTGATAATTAACAGATGATTCTGCGCTGTTGATAGGACCAGTAATGGCTTTGTTGTCATATTCGGCAAATTTTGAACGAATATTTTTGTTGAAATACAGGGCCTGCAACAACCCCATTTTGTTTACTTCGTTACTGTCATTTTTAGAGTATGCCTTTTTGGCATATATTTTGAACTTATTTAAATCGTCGGTTTGTATTTGCCCCGCTTGCATAGCAAAGGCATTTTCATTCGTTACGGCTTTTAGCTTGTCGGTTGGAATAGATTGATTTACTGCTTCGACAACATTTTCAGGAATGTTACTGTCCCAATAAATAGATTGCAAGGCTCTGGCAACTTTTTGTACTGTGCGTTGCAACGATGCATCGGTATTGTATTTTTTGCTGTTACATTCAGCAATAAATTTATTAAGATCGTCTTCTTTTTTAAAAATCGACTTGTCACCACCAGAAAGATAAGTTTTCAAGGCTTCATTGTCAGTAATAGCCTTTATAATACTTTTGATACCTTGTTCGCATTCTGAGTTTGCTGGTGCAATTTTGAATAATTTATTGTCGCCAAAATATTGCGTAACAAACAAATATGCGTCCGGATTGCTGTCTTTAAATGACCCCTTGTCGGCATCCATACCCGTAAATGCATTTTGAAAAGCAAGAAATAATTTGCGTAACTCTTCATCTGTTAAATCGTTGTCAATGTTTGGTAATGGATTTGGGATATAATTACCATTTGCATCTTTTAAGGGTTTTTTGTTGGCATCTAGTTGTAAACAATCGTTTACCCAAAGTCTCATATCAGGGGTCAATGTGTCATTCTTTATCCATTCCGCAAAACGGGCACGAACCCCAGGTGCCATAGAATCAAAATGCAATTGTTTATAATATTTCTTTAAAAAAGCGCTCATCGACATTTGGTTTGCCATCGTAACACCCCTTGACTTTTTATTCTCTTTCAAACATATTATAGCATTTTTCTGCGTTTTTTCAAGGTTTTTGAAAAAATGCTATGATTTTGTTCCGCTCGAAATCTTTATAAATATGTGTATAATTTGTATTATGAAATTGATTGGCATCCTTTTGAAAATGATACCTTACATTTTGTCCATAGCAGGTGGAGTTTTCGTTTTCGATTTTTCACAAAAATATCTGCATGCACCGGGGTGGATAGATTTAATGGATAATGTCGCCGCATCTTTGTTGGCTATACCGTTGGTATTTTTGTTTTACGATTATTCTAATTATCTTATTACGCGACGTGTTCATAAACATCAACATACTAATGTCATTAATACGGTAAATGCTCATTTATTTAAAATTCTGGCCCAGATAAAAAATATAATTGGATTACCGCGCATAGAAGTCCCAATGCAAGATATAAATTTGAATTACAAGAAATTGAAATTTGACCAAAAATATCTACGCAATTTGCGGAAACAATTAAATGAATTGGAAGATTTACTTTATAAATCTGATAAAATAGAAGTCTTGGATCCTCAACATACCCAGATTTTATCTTTTGCAGCCCAAGAATTAAATCAAATTCTTAATGAATGCAAATACCACAATCCACCACGTGAAATTGCAAGATATCTTGAAACCACATTGTCAATCATAGATGATTGGTTTTATGCTACTGGATATGTATCACGTCAGCGGTTAAAAAATACAAAATAATTTGTTTTTCTTTATATTTGGAATATTGATATAAAATCATAAAAAAAACACCCATTCGGGTGTCTTTTATCGTGGTGGAGGCACAGAGATTCCCTTGACACTTTGTGTCTGCGGGGCAACCATAACGATTTTGGTTCGTTTCACTTCCAAAATCTACTTGTTGTCGAACTCTGTCGTTCTCATCTCGTGCCACACAATAAAAAAAACACCCATTCGGGTGTCTTTTATTGTGGTGGAGGCACAGAGATTCGAACTCTGGACCCAATGATTAAAAGTCTTAACTTCTACTTAAGTGAGACTAAATTCCACTTACATATGCTTTTTTGCACTATATTCGCATTAAATCAGAATTTATATGTGACAAAAGTGGGATTTCATTTATTTTTTATCAAAATAATCTTAAAATTATAACAAATGAAAACCAAATTTAATTTTACACAGGCAACATTGGCTAATTTGGCAACACCTACACACCAAATAAAACATTACATTGTGAGAGATAACGTCCAACGTGGCTTAATTTTAATGGTTAATTATGGCGGAACAAAAACATTTTATTTTCGCACTAAACAAAATCACAAGAAAATAATGTTTAAAATTGGTGACTTTCCATACTTAGATATTGAAACAGCACGAAACAAAGCGTTTGATTTGTATAAAAATATAAAAAATGGTGAATATTCACCAACAAAACAGCAAATAATTACTTTGGCTGAACTTTTTTATAACGAATATTTGCCTAAATATGCACAAATATTTAAAAAAGAACAAAGTTGGCAAGAAAATGAACGTATGTTTAAACGACATTTTATTACACTTAAAGACAAAACCCTTAATGAATTGAACAGAAATACAATTGACACATGGCATAAAAACATAGGCAAAAATAGTGGTATATATATGGCTAACAGGTGTTTAGCACTGATACGACATGTGTTAAATATGGCTATTGATTGGGGATTTATAACAACAAACGTTGCTACACATATTAAACAATATCGCGAAATTGCTCGTGATAGGTTTTTACAACCTAATGAAATACATAATTTTATTAATGCTTTGCAGACAACACACAACAAACAATTACAACACTTTATATTGCTACTGCTATTTACTGGGCAACGTAAAAGTAATATTTTATCGCTTAGGTGGGAAAATATAAACTTATGCAACAATATTTTGTATTTACCAGACACAAAAAATAACCAACCACAACAAATACCGCTTACTCAACAGGCTATTAATGTATTAAACGAAATTGGCATAAAAAAGACTGGTTGGGTATTTCCAAGCAACGATAGCAAAAGTGGCCATTTAGAGAACCCAAAACGTTTTTGGCAACAGTTGCTACGAATCGCTAATATACACAATTTACGTATGCACGATTTACGCCGAACTATGGGTTCATATCAGGCAATTATAGGTAGTAGCATGAATATAATTGGTAAATCTTTGGGGCATAAATCTTTACAGTCAACAGAAGTGTACGCCAGGCTTTCTCTGGCTCCTATACGAGATTCAATGCAAAAAGCAACTGACGAAATTTTAAAATATTAAATTTTTTTCATTTTGTGGGCTACATCTGCAAATTTTTATTTTATACTGCTCGCGGAATCATTTAATAACAATAAAAATAAAGGATTTAAAATGACAGATTTTAATGTAAACATTGGCTATGTTGAATGCGAAAAAAGACCAGACGGTAAAATACACAAACCTTTTTATTTGGATATAAGCAAATACCCATCTTTATTCATAAGTCACACAAACCCGATGTTTTCTGATATGGATGAAATAACACGCAAAATCATGACAAAAAGTTTATCATTCAGAACAGATGAGCGTGTAAAAAGTGTAATTATTGACGATTATCAAATTGTGCAAAATTCAATATTTAAACCAGGAACCTTCAGACATGACAGACCTGATTCAATGTTAAAACGTATAAATACATTCGCTTCAAAATTATATGAAGAATATAAAAAAAATCCGGATTACGTTCCCTATAATAAATTTATAATTTTGGTAAACCGTATACAAGGTCTTGAGACAGAAATACTTAATTTATTGCCAAAATTAGGGCCTATAGGCATGTATTTGATTGTTGCTGATGATGCACAACAGCTCGACAAATACCCGTATTTATTCTTAAATTTATTCGGTAAATTAACATATACAAATTTTGATGCTCTTGAAGATAAACCAGAAATAAAATATGAACTTGATTATCCTCATAAAGCAGAATTGGAACTTCCAACTCCTGAATATGTATACGTTTTAGAACGTTTTCGTCCTGATTGTAAAAAAAATCCAATTATATATTCAGATAATTTTTATACGGATTTTTACGACCGGATTGAGTATTTCCCAAATATAGAATTCTTTGCAGATGTTTAATATTTTAAATCTTGCATGAATAGCAAATAATGCTATACTATGACGTGAATCATAAAGCAATGGTTCTGGGTGTCGTAGCCCATCATATACGTTAGCGCTGACGTTAAAAGCCCTACAACTGTAATGGTTGGAGGGCTGGTGAATAGGACATTTTGTCTAATAACCGCACAACTTATATGATTGTTACGAACCTCCAACCGCCAATCTTTATGATTTGGCGGTGTTTTTTACTAACAAAAACAAAGGAGCATTTTATGAAACGTCATATAGCGATATTAACTGCATTATTATTAAGTGCATGTGGTGGTCCAGCACTACCTGTGCGAGAATTTTTGCAAGACAAACAAAATGATACTAAATTTAATGAATTAAGTACTAAATTTAAAAAAGAACATGGTTGTGATAAGCTGGAGAAATTATATAAATTTACAAGATTGGAAAAACCAACTGTAAAAGACTTGTCTGAAATTATGCCTATATTTGGTTTAAAAGCAGATGATGCAAAAAATGTAAATAAGGTTTATAATCTAGATTTGTCGGTAATGAACAAATATAATTGTGATGATGTTGGTAATAAAGACCAGTTAATAAAAGAATTAGTTCAATATTGTGATACTAAATACCATGATACACCGGACAAACAAAGTGATTGTGAATATTATTTAAAACAATCAATATTTGTGATTGATGAACATCATGCACTTACATGGAGCATTTTGGATAAAAGACAAGCAATACAAAACGTAAAAGACACATTGGAAACAGGTATTGTAGATAATGTACACAAAATATACCCATTACCAGAAGATACAGATAAATTGTTATCAGATTTTAGTACTAGCGAGTTGCTAAATGCACGAAAAGAGGTTTTGGGCACATATGACGGAAATTGTTATGGCAATCTGTGCGAAAACGAAGTCACAGATGACAAAACTGTAACAAGATTAAATGCAGCCAGAATACTATATTCGTTTTGTAAAAGTTTTTCTGGGTATTTTGGCGACCAATCAGAATGTGCTTGTTACGCACACCAAACATATAAAAAAGTTAATTATAAAAACCTAATCTATATTGATGAACAAAGTAAGCTACCAACATCTAAAAAGGCAGAATTTGACCAAATATTTAAGAAATGTAAACAAAAATTAGAAAAACAGCGCTATGGCGAAGTAAGTGGTTATTAAAAAAGAGAAATATTATGGCAAATATTAAATTTCAAAACGGTGATATTCGCGAAAACGGGCAATTGCTTGGCAAATGCAAAAATGATGAAGTTCGTGATAGATATGGTTCTTTGTTGTGTAAAACAAGAAACGATGAAATACGTAGTAATACAGGAACTTTGATAGGCAAAGTTAGAGATGGTTGCGTGTATTCTGCTAACGGTTCTCGACTTGGGCGTATTGACGATTATATGATTGACGGCATGCAACATGAAAAAGACGTTAATATTGTTGCTACTTATCATTTTTTAGTTAAAAAGTTTTTTTAGCATAAGGGAGATTATATGAAAAAACAAGGTTTGCCTGCATTTAATATTAAAAATGCAAAGATTGTTATTTTGGGTAGTTTTCCAGGCGAATTGTCGCTGTGTGCAAAAGAATATTATGCTAATACTAGCAATCAGTTTTGGGAATTGCTGAGTATAGATAGCAAATTGAGTTATCAATTAAAGAAAAAGGCTTTGGAAGATAAGGGTATTGGTTTATGGGACGTTATTAAAGAATGTGAACGTGATGGCAGTTTAGATAAAAACATAAAAAATGAAACTTATAACGATTTGACCGCATTAAAGGGTAAGAAAATATTGTTTAATGGGACAAAGGCATATAGTTGCTTTTTAAAGGCGAATAAAGCATGTAATTATAATTTAGGTGAAATTACTAAGGAGACAAACTTATTGCCGTCCAGCAGTCGTCTTTGTGCGATTAAAGATAAACAAAAGCTGTGGACTGCGAGCATAAATAACAATAAATAAAGTTTTTCCTTAGAAAACACTTATTGTCGTCTTAATATAGCAGTATAGGAGTAAATAATAATGCCTTTCAATATGCAGTTTAGCAAAGATTTAACGATTGATATACGGAAATGTCCTCACTTGCTTATAGTTGGCGTTGGTGACGTGCATTCAAAATTTGCAAATACAATTAGTAAAATGATTAATGCTGACGATTACTTGGTGTCTATTTTTGAAAAAACATATAACACTAAATTTGTAGATGCAGTTTGGACAGATAACGATATTGACTTTGACGATTATAATTGGGTTGGTGGCATAGTTAATTTTGATACTGGCAATAATTATAAGTTTTGGAACGATAAAATGGATGAACGTTATCAAATTTATAGTGCGCTGGGCTGTAATAATATAGAGCAATATAATGATATGTTTGAGCATGAACAAGAACGGTATTGTTTTATTTTGACTATGTTGGAACAAGCACCAACAGAAGAAAATATTAATTATTTAAGGCAAATATTAATGCGTGGGCGTGCTGTTGGTATACATGTAATTATGTTTGTTGATGGTGTGGAAGAATTGGCGAAATACGATGATTTATTAGATATGTTTGCTGTTAAATTGTTGTATAAAGTAAAAACAGTTAAAGAAAGCGTGTTGCTAACTGGGTATAAAGGTGCAGAGAATTTGACAAATGGTGAATTTATGCTTTCTGAACTTGGAAAACAGCCAGTAATTTACAAGAATGCTAACATAGTAAAAACTGCTGTGTAAATTACTGAAACTGTTTTTATAATATAGTTATATATTTTTTGATTTTATATGCTGTTATACGGCAAATAAAGACGATTTAGAGAGTTTTAAACAGCATATCGCTTGTCCAAAGATTAAGGAAATCGATTTTATGGTTGTTTAAGTTGTATTCTTTGGTGACATAATTAAAAACATCTTCGTTAAACACTTTGCGAACAAGCAAGTGGTTCATTACTGGCGAGAAATTATGCGAATTTAAATAGTTGGTATATTGCATGTCGTAAGTTAAATATAAATAAGGATACTTGTGACAAGCATTAGACAAAGCGATGTCTAGTTTGGGCATACTGTATTCACACAAATTGAATACAGAATGAACGTGAAATATATTTGTTTTGCCGTGTTCGATGATAGATACAGATGGCAAAGGATGTTTGTACCAACGTTTGCCTTGTAATTGGTTTAGCATACGTGAATATATGCTACGTGCTTCGTCTTTGGCAGAATAGACATCTTTTTGTGGTTTATTAAAGTGTATTGTGCAAAATGCGAGATTATCACAACTTTGCATTTTTAAAGATTGTTGCAGGAAGGTTATCACTTCGGCTTCGTGATTTTGAATTAATTGCATTTTTATCTCCTTTTTAATATTTAGTTATTTTTAATTTTTTGTAATATAATATTACATAGGCAAAACTTTCGTTTTAGTCCTTTGAGTGCTTGCGTGTGCCCATAATTCCCGGATTGACACCCTTTTTGTCAAAACATATTCATGGGTGATGTTTATATATATTTATCCTAAAAGTTTAAATTTGTAACCTACTAATTTAAAAAAATTCAAAAAACGCAGAAAACCACACATTACAGAGATAAAAAGTGACAAAAATGGGACAAATTTTATAAAAAATAAAAGTATATTTAACAAAAATAAATAAAAAAGGCTGTAAAAACAGCCAGTTATTTTTGGTGGAGGCACAGAGATTCGAACTCTGGACCCAATGATTAAAAGTCATTTGCTCTACCAACTGAGCTATGCCTCCAAAACTTCTGTGCATTTTTGCATCAGGTCTGGGCGATATTCTGACACATAAAAAATGAAAAATCAAGACTTTTTTGAAAATTTTTGTTAACATCTGAAAATGGACACGAAATCGTTTCTGGTGAATTGGAAAACAAAAAGGTTTATTATCGATATTGTGTCCATTTTCATATTATAATTTTGATTGAAAAATGACATTAACTCAATTTGTATAAATGCCTAGGTTTTTAGCCATCTTGGCGATTATTTATCAAGATATAAAATCTTATGGAACGATATTTATGAAAATGGTACAATATATCGTATGTTCATGGACATTTTATTATTAATTTTTGGTTTTGGATTATTGACATATGGCGCAGATATGTTCATAGATGGTGCATCTGCGTTGGCGCGCCGTTTTCACATTCCCGAAATAGTCATAGGTTTAACCGTCGTTGCTTTTGGAACAAGTTTATCAGAAGCATCGGTTTCAATTGTTTCTGTTTTGCATGGTGCAGCGGGGGTTGCGGTTGGTAATATTTTGGGGTCAAACATTACTAACATATTTTTAGTATTGGGAATAACCGCGATAATATCTACATTGTCGATTCAAAAAAACACAGTTCGTTACGAAATACCGTTCGTTGGTTTTATAACGGTGCTATTGATGTGGATGGGCGCAACCTATGGAATGATATCGCGTTTGGGGGCAGGGGTATTAATCGCATTGTTCGTTCTGTTTTTAATATATTTAAAGTTTTGTTCAAAACAAGAAATTACAGTGGAAGAACATGATATAAAACTATCAGGTGTCAGAACAATTTTTTATCTGATTTTTGGCATAGCGGCTGTAATTTTCAGCAGTAATTTAATAGTCGATTCTTCTGTTAATATTGCGCGTGCATTAAATATTGCAGAACGTATAATCGGTTTAACGATTATAGCATTTGGAACCAGTTTACCAGAATTAGTTACCTGTGTTGTTGCGGCTGTTAAGCATCGTTCTGATTTGGCTGTTGGTAATATAATCGGTTCAAATATTGTAAACATATTGTTTGTATTGGGTATCACAGGTCTGATAAGACCAATACCATTTGAACCAGCCTTTTTAATTGATGGTGCAATTGGTGTTATTGCTATCGTGATGTTGTGGTTGTTTGTTGCAAAATGTTGCAAATTAACACGTGGAAACGGTGTGGTATTATTATTGTCATATTTTGCGTATGTGATATACCTGTTTGCATAGCATTATCGGGTATATATACCGTATTGAATTAATCCAGAATATAAATTAGTAGAATATGGCACAAATTTACGCAGATAGTAATTATATTGTGTATAATTATTACTTATCATACAAATTGGAATATTTTTGTTGATACATTGTGATATCACGTGCGGTGAATCGTCAAAATGTAAATTTGTTTTTAATTTAATTAAAATATCTGATTTTTCGCCTTCTTGGTCATATACTTGGTCAAAAGAACATTGTATTCCAGCATTTATCAATTGTTGAAAAGTTTTTTGTGGTTGTTTTAGTATACGTTGAGTAACAAACAAAATATCTAAATTTGGTTTATGTATTAACTGATTAAGAACACCAGGAATTCTTTTATCTAATAACGGCATAGTATATAAACAATCATCTTTGAATACTTCAAACAATCGATTGGCAACAGTTTCGCCATAACATTTATACAAATTCCAATCAGAACATTTTACAAACGGTTGCCCCAGCGATTCAAATGCCAGTCTATACAACGGACGAGTATCAAAAATAACGTCATCTAAATCAATTGTGATTATCATGATTGAATTTTTATTCTGGCGCGCCCAGAAGGATTCGAACCCTCAACCTTCTGATCCGTAGTCAGATGCTCTATCCAATTGAGCCATGGGCGCAACGTTTGTCTATTTTATAACGTTTTATTTGTTTTGCAAGTAAAAACGCAATTATTTTTATTCTACGGTATTATCGTGTACCGTATATTCAACGTTTTTGTATTTCACATGCAGTTTAACATTAGAGCCAGATGTTATTGGTTTTGCCAAACTTGTATCACTTGGAACGGGCGACATAGATGCATATGCTTTATTGCTACCCCATTGAACAGCCAATGATGGACTACCAGTTTGTTTTTTCTGAGACAAATACATTACATCATTGCCAACGTGCATGATATATCCGCAATCCAGGAAAGATTTGGTTCCCATTGGTGAACGCATTCCATCTGTACAAGATTCTATACCTTGGTCATAATCAGACGGAGTAAAGCCTTCATCTGAATAATAATCATAGCCTGGACAATAAGAATCTTCTTCGCAAATCTGACATTCCGTGTCTGTTGGGGTGGCATTAGCAGGTAGATAAGTTCCAGCCACACATTTTGCAGTATTTGCCGTTAATTGTGCATCACATACAACGTCATATGGATATACCCACGGGGTATCAGTTTGTGGTATTTCCATAACTGTTCCGTCTTCGTATGAACATGACCATGTAGTGCTTGGTGTGAAACCGAGCATGGCACACAAAGTAACAGAATCCGCCAGTTCATAAGTGCTTGCGAAAGTTACTGGTTGCGGTTCGCCAACAGTATTACCACCACATGTATAAGTGATAGTATAAGTTCTTGGTGATGTGTTCGCGTTGCATGTTACACCAGATGCGATATTCCAAATCCCACCTGTCAAACTTATAACACCGTTATCAGAATCTTTTGTACATACAAAATCACCATTAACGCTATATCCATCGCGTTGACATAACTCATTGGCAACATAAGGTACACTAAAATCGTCGTTATATTTAACAGATTGCGATTGTCTTAATTCATCATCACACTTAAATTTCACAGCATAGGTATTTGCATTCCATTTCGCAAAGAATGCTTTGTTGCCGGTTGAATTAAGTGCGATATTTGTTACAGTATTTCCATCAAAACCATTGTTATCATACCAACCACCAAACGAAAAACCGTTTTGAGTTATATCGTTCTGACTTGGCAATGTAACAGAATCGTTAATCGTGTATTGGTTGTATGCCACAGTGTTACAATTTGTGCACGTTCCACCGTTTGTGTTATATGTTATCTGATAAACTGTTGGCTCCCATTTTGCATAAAAGTTTGTATCAGTTGCTGAATCAGTTTCAAAAGTTGCCACAGGTCCAACAGTAGTCTCATCGTCTTCAAACCAGCCACCAAAATCGTGTCCGCGTTTTGTAAACACCGTCGATGTGGGCAGTGTTATAGCATCAGATTCAACGGTATAATCGTATATTGCGGTATCGTTGGTTGAATTAAACACATAGCCTGAAACATCGTTCAACTTTCCGCCTTTTAAATGATATATTATCTGGTAAGTATCCAAAGTGCAGAGTGGTAAATCACCTGTTGTATTAACATTATAACCTGTTTCACATTCAAAAGTATTCGTATCAATTTTGCAATCATCGGGGTCATCAGGAATGCATTTAGCATCAGCGCTGCATTCCGAAAGCGATTCATCCCAATCACAATATTTTTTGCAAGCAACGTTACCAATATTGCTATATTCCCAGTTTTCAACATGTTGTGGTTCATATGGATTTGCAACAGCACAAGTCGTGATGGATGCAACATAACATTCTGAAATATCTGACGCGCCAGCCCCGGACGTATAACCAGTCGGACAAGATTCTATACCACAATCGGCGGAAGGACTGTCGTCGGCACAACCGTTACAGTACGAACCTGTCGGGCAAGTTCTGCACTCGTTAGCAGTATAATTAAAATATTGTGTGCTGGGACATCCTTCGGTTGTTGTCCATTTTGCATATAATGTCACAGTATCTTCGTCCGTTGTGGTCAATTTACTTACAGATTCACCAATTGAATACGTTTTATTATCAACACCAGAACAACTTGCCACAGTACACCAACCCGCCAAGTAATGTTCAGACAAACTATATCCATCATCAGTTAATGTTATTGTTTCATTATATTTAACATTTGTAAGATTTGCCTTTGTACCCGTGGCATTTTCATTATTCTTGTTAAACACAATTGTGTATGTTTTTGGTGTCCATTTTGCATGCAAAGTAGTATTATTACTTAAACTAGCAGTGCCAGTATACAGGTCACCAGTACATGTTGATGTTGTACACCAACCACCAAAGTTATAACCAGTTCTGGTTACGTTTGTTGGTAAAGTTACGGTTGTTGCCCCATATTGTGCAGTCCATGTGGCATTTGCTTCGTGATGTTTACCAACATCCAAACCGTCGGTGGTTATATACCCATTTGCATTTATAGTTATTTTTGTTTGGTTGTCTTTGGTATATGTAAATCCGGTAAATGATTTATTAAATGTTGTAGTGTCTCCACCAGATATTAGCACATCATCAATACCAGCATTTTTGTCGTAAGTAATTTGTCTTTGTGGGCCGACAGGCTTTGTTGTTATAGGATGCGCATCCGTCGCCATTTTGTCGCTATCGGTTCTGGTACTGTTCAAATATACGCCGGTATCATACGTCGTGTATAACGTGCCAGGTTCGGCATCACTTACCCCACCATTTTTATTCAATGTAATTGTAAATTCTTTTGGTTCCCATTGTGAATACAACTTTACTGTGGCATTGTTTGTCGAAGTTAAATTTGAAACAGGTTCTTCATTGTAGTAGGTATTTGAATCACTGGTGTTACATGATTCTGTTGTGCACCAGTTTTTGAAATTATAGCCCGTTCTGGCAAAAGTATTTTTGGTTAATTTTGTTAATGTGCCATACGTTATGGACTGTGCTTTGGTGGTTGTGGTGCTTACATCTGGATTATTATCATTAAATTGAACAGTGTATGTTATCGGTGTCCACTTGGCATACAAAGTTTTGCCTTCTGTTAAAGATATACTACCAGTAGAACTGTATGTAGTATTGTCGCACTGAATTGTATCGCACCATCCACCAAATGTATAACCAGTTCTGGTTGGTTTTTCAATGGTACTCAGGTTTATTGTATATGCATCACATTGTGCAGTCCATGTTTGATTGGATGTATATCCCTTACCCGCAGTATCACCATTGGTTGTTATTTTCCCAGTGCTGGCTATCATTTGGGTTGAACCAGAATAAAATCCTTTAAATACTAAATTAAATGGTTGTGTTTTTGTCGTGGTATTATCTGACCATTTACCACTATTTGCATTAAAGGTAAGTGTATACTGGTTTCCAGTCGGCTTTGAACTTAAGGGATTACTGTTTGTTGACATCAAAGTGTTGCGCCCACTATCCAAGTACACACCTTTGCTATATCTGGTATATAAATTACCAGAATAGGATTGACATGTATTATTGGCATTCAAAGTAATTGTTTTTTCTTTTGCTTTCCATTGTGCCCACATGTAAACTGCGGTGACAGTTTTGCTGGACACCAACTTTTCTGTAATAGATGCTTGATTAGCATGTGTGACTGTTGTGCAAGCTGTTGTACTACTTTCGTTTTTGCACCATCCAGTAAAATCATACCCCGTTTTAGTATATGCGTTGGCAGTTAATGTTTTGGGATATCCACTGCAATAATACATTGTCTGTGCACTCATCGTGCCAGCACCGCCGTTTGGCATAAAATTCACTTTGTATGAATAATTTGCAAAACAATCACTTGTGCTTTTTGCGCCAGGGTTAGAACATTTTTTTGCGCCTAACACTGTTGTTGGGCATTCCGTTCTTGTTCCGCCAGTGCAATAATAACCCGCCGTACATGTAGAACAAACGGGATAAAGAAACGAAGTCGACGAATTATACGTTCCATCAGAACAACTTGTTATTGTAGGAAAATTAATTCCCCCAGTTCCTGGCAAAATTGGATTGGTTGGGTCCAATGGTGTATATCCGTCGCCGAATGAATTCCCAACACAAAACCCAAGAATCAGGGAAACTGCGACCATAAAACGATTGCACAAAATACGTACAGAAGTAAAAAATCCAGACAATTTTAAATCTCCCTTTACTTTCACTGATACCATAGAACAAAAAGGAAATCTTACGCAAGCATATTTTTTATTTTTTTTTATATCACAAAATATGATACAATGACAAATCATGAATAAATACTTATTGTTTGTATTGTTAAATATGTTTTTTATACCAAATCTTTGTGGGGAAAGTTTTTTGACTGCGCAACAATTCCCAGTAACTTTCCAAGATTTGTCTTTTACACAACGCGTGGCGGTCATCAAAGAAGGTTTTGAACCGTATCAATCAGAATTTGATGAAAATGGTGTTTGTATCACAAATTGTGCTTATGCTGGCATTACTATTAAACAAGAACAAGAACGCAGCATAATTGATACGCAAAATGCTTTGGCAGAATCTGCCCAATATATTCATACACAAAATTTGCCAATCGACACGAAAAATATTATATCTGCGGTAACTGTAAATACTGATGGGCAGTATTCAAATTGTGCTAACTATAATCCAGGGATTAATCCAGAATCTGGTGTGCCATATGGGGAACCTTTGATTGGACAAGCAGTTATTTCTTCGGGATATGATTTGCAACGTTTACATCCGATTACAAAAAAGATAAAGCCTCATTATGGCATAGATTACGCTGTACCTGTTGGAACATTGGTTTATACAACGGCGTGTGGACGTGTAGTGAATGTATGGCACGATCAAAAATGCGGAAATGGTCTAAAAATACAACATAATGATGGAACGTACGCTGTGTATTGCCATCTGGACAGTGTATTGGTTAATATCGGTGAAAATGTAGTTGCTGGTTGTGCGGTTGCCCGGTCTGGTAATTCAGGGGGCAGTACAGCCGCGCATTTACACTATGGTTTGAAAAACAAAAGCGACCGTTTTATAAATCCGTCTGGATACGTAGGGCGTGGTGCATAATCAAATTTACTTTTGTGTTCGTTTAAAAAATTTAACGGCAAAACTACCGTTATTTAATGGTGCAAAAGATATGATGCGTGGCGCAATAATACTTTCCGTTGCCCATTGTTGAAATTTAGTTTTTAATATCCCGCTTGCGCCTGTTATAACAGTTGCAGAACGTATTCCTGATTCGGCAACTTGTACCAGCATTGTCCATGCTTCTTGTTCGGTATGATTATGAAAGTCGATTGTTGTATGTTCGGGGGTAGGGGCATTTGTTTGCGGAACAAGTTTTGATAAATGCAAAGATTTTCGAACCTGTTTTTTTGTTTCATTATCATCGGGACGAAAATCTTCGCCAATCATATTTGTAATATCTGAATCGTTTAAATGTTTCATATTATTCAGCCAATGCACCAACAGACATTGTTATACGACGTATACCAGAACTTATCGATTTTTCTTTGTTTATGCGCGCTTTGATAATTTCGCCAGTGTGGTAAATATGTGTTCCACCACATAATTCGCATGATACATCGCCCGCAGTTATAACGCGTACTCGGTCGCCATATTTTTCGCCGAACAAAGCCATTGCACCACGTTTTTTTGCTGAATCAATATCCATTTCTTCGTGTGTGACATTTAAATCAGATTTAATCCATTCGTTGACCAAATCTTCTACGGCTTGTTTTTCTTCTGTGGTCATTGCACGCCCAAAAGAAAAGTCAAAACGAACAGAATCTGGCGATACTTTTGAACCGCGCTGTTCTACATCTTCGTTTAATACTTTGCGCAAAGCCGCTTGTAATAAATGTGTCGCAGTATGCGCGCGTGCAATTTGCTGACGATTTTGTTGGTTTATTTCAGGCATAACTTCATCGCCTACATTGATTGGTGATGTTAAAACGCCTTTGTGAACGACCAAGCCACCTACACGATTTGTTTCGGTTACATTCATAACAACATTATCATCAATTTTAAACACCCCCATATCGCCAACCTGACCACCTTGTGTGCCATAAAATGGTGTGTGGTCTAAAACAATTTCAACTTCGTCATTTTCATTTGCTGATTTTACAAATTCTTCACCACGCAAAATGGACAACACAGTTGCGGGTTTATCTGTTTTGGTTTCATATTTTTCAATGTCAATTGTGGCCGGCAAATCGGTTTGTGATTCCCA
The DNA here is from genome assembly GCA_002310415.1 of Alphaproteobacteria bacterium UBA1185. Classification (GTDB taxonomy): domain Bacteria; phylum Pseudomonadota; class Alphaproteobacteria; order Rs-D84; family Rs-D84; genus Enterousia. The sequence continues at coordinate 44,505 of DBYN01000009.1, forward strand.
TAATAATTTAGTTCCACGAGTATCTGCACGTGAACGTTCTTTCTGTTCATTCATACACTTTTCAAAAGCGTTTACATCAACCTTTATGTTTTTATCACGCAAAATCATTTGTGTTAAATCCAATGGAAATCCATAAGTATCAAATAATTTGAATGCCACATCGCCAGGTAATATACCATTGTTTACATTTGGTAATTCAGATTCCAACAATTTCATACCGTTTTGCAACATATCTGTGAAAGAATTTTCTTCGTTGCGAATAATTTCAACAACGTGTTGCTGATTGTTTTTTAATTCTGGATATGTGTCGCCCATTTCAGTTACCAAAGCAGGGTATAATTCAGATAACAAACCGCCTTTGTGTCCCAATATTTGCCCATGACGCATAGCACGCCGTAAAATTCTCCGAATCACGTAACCCCGATCGGCATTACTTGGTATAACACCATCTGCAATTGCAAATCCAACTGAACGTAAATGATCTGTGATAATTTTGAAACTTGGTTTGTTTGTTTCTGTTTCTTTGACACCAGTTAAATCAGAAACGGCACGTTTCAAATTCACGAACAAATCCGTATCGTAATTATCCAACTTATTTTGTAAAACTGCCGCCCATCTTTCTAAGCCAGCGCCAGTATCAATATTGCGTTTTGGCAAAGGTGTTAAATTACCATTAGCATCACGGTCATATGTCATAAATACATTATTCCATAATTCAACAAACCGACCACAATCTTCTTCTGGACTGCCAGGCAATCCACCAATCATATCAGGTTGCATATCGTAATGTATTTCTGTACATGGACCACATGGACCAGTATCGCCAATCGCCCACCAGTTGTCTTTGTCACCCAGACGAATAGCATCTTTGCCGGTTAATTTTTTCCAAATTTCTGTCGCTTCATCGTCACTGTGATGTGTTGTTATAACCAACCTGTTTGGATCCAGACCAAGAACTTTGGTTAAAACTTCCCATGACATGGTAATGGCTTCTTCTTTGAAATAATCACCAAAAGACCAATTTCCCAGCATTTCAAAGAAAGTATGATGGCGATTGTCAAAACCAACATCTTCCAAATCATTGTGTTTGCCACCAGCCCGAATACATTTTTGAACATTTGCTACACGTGGAGCAGGTGCAGGTCTTTCACCGCGCAATTCAGGTTTCCATAAAACGACACCAGCAATTGTGAATAACAAATTTGGATCTTCTGGTATCAAAGAAGCAGATGGTACAATTTTATGTCCATGTTGCTTAAAATAATCTAAAAAAACTTTTCTAATTTCATTATATGTCATGATATTTAACCCCTTTTGCCGTTGGATTATAAATTATTAGTCGAAATATTCAATCATAAAATTGCAAAAGGTCTATATTTTGTGATATAATATAAAACAGCAATGGAATTGAATGATGAATAAAAAACCAGGACTACTTTTTTCAGTATATGCATTGGCGCTGATAATATTGGCAACAATATTTAAATTGCATTTGCATCTTGGCGCTGAAGAAGCCGGGGCGATTACAAAAGATGCGGCGAATCATTTGTTTTATTGTCCTGTTACGGGCAGTAGGTGGGATGATTTTGCACGTTTGTTTTCTATGGGTGAAGATTTTGTATCGTTAACAATTGCATTTGTTGCGCTGGTATTGGTTTTCAGTTGGGGCTGGGCGTTATACCAAAATTTATTAAAAGACAAATTCAATGCAGACGTATATAAAACCCCATGGCAAATAACCAAGATAATTTTTTGGGTGGCGGTTATTTGTTATATTTTGACTTTGACGCCGAATCATTTCAGACCAAAAATAATGGTGCGTTCTGGCGGTCAAAAGACTGAACAAGTTTTGTGTGAACAAACTTCGCCGGGCGCAAAAGCCGTTAAAATTCGGACTGTGAAAAAGCCAGTTGAATAGGGGTGTTTTTGTCAATAAATCAAGTTTTTTGCGCTTTGTAAATAAATGGCTTGACTTAAAGCCCAGTTTTCTCTACGATTCGTATTAAGCAGGTCGGGTAATATCTTTGTAAACGTATTAAACGATATAGTTTTCAAAGATTTTGCCGGATAAACTGCCTTACAACCTTAACTCTACTATGAAAGGAGAAACACATGAATAAAATGGAATTGATTGAAGCAATTGCAAATGAAGTTGAAGTTACAAAAGCAACTGCAGCTGGTTGTTTGGATGCATTCATCAACACAGTAACAAAAGTATTAAAGAAAAAAGGCGAAGTTCGCTTGGTTGGCTTTGGTACATTTACAACTGCTAAACGTAAAGCAACAACAGGTCGCAACCCACAAACTGGTGCACCAATTAAAATTGCTGCTTCTACACAACCAAAATTCCGTCCTGGCAAATCTTTGAAGGATGCTTTGAATTAAACATGTTTGTTTAAAGGTTAAAAACACTCACAAATTTGTGAGTGTTTTTTTATGCAGAAAATCCTTTGGACATCTGGTTATTTATATGATAAAATAAACACGTGTACAAACAACAAAGGAAGGAACATATGGCAAAACAAACAAAAAACACTATCAGAAAAATGTCTGTAAAAACGACTTCTGCGACGGAACACAATTGCGGTGGTGATTGTCCATGCGGATGTCATAAACATGGTGCAGGTCATCGTGCAAAGCATATATTGATTTTAGTAATCGTATTTATTTTGGGTCTTGTATGCGGAAAATTATTCTGCTGTCGTCCACATCATGGTATGAAGATGGGGGCATTTCCTGGATTTCATCCTGTATTTACAAACGGATGTTTAGATATGCAAAATATGAAAAATCCAAAAATGCAAGAAAAATGGTTAAAGGCTGATGTAAATGGCGATAATTGCGTTTCTTTGGAAGAATACAAGGCATATAAAAGTGCTTGGAAAGGTAAGGCAGGCAAAAAGAACGGAATGTTTCCTGGTATGAAACATGGAATGTTCGGAACCCCAAAGGCTCAACAGCCAAAATAAAAGTAATTTGATTACAATATATAAAAAAACGTCTTTGTTAAAAGACGTTTTTTTAATGCTTTATAATACGGGCTTTGGTTCGTTCCCATTCGCGTTGTTTAATTGCTTCGCGTTTATCAGCACGATGTTTACCATAACCAATACCCAACAAAACCTTTAATTTTCCACGATTGTTAAAATACAGTTTTAATGGAAACGCCGTTGCACCTTTGTCTTGTAATTTTCCGATGATTCGGTTAATTTGATTACGGTGTAATAACAATTGACGTGGGCGACGTTCGTCGAAATTAAATGCGCGATTAGCAGTTGGTAATTTCTGAATTTCAATGCCAGCCAAAAACAAGTTATCGCCACGTTTCTGGACAAATCCATCAACAATAGTAACCAAACCATAACGTACAGATTTGATTTCTGCCCCAGTCAACGAAATCCCCGCTTCAACAGTGTCTTCGGTTGAATAATTGAATCGCGCCTTGCGATTTTCAGAAACAGGACCAAATTTTATAATTTTACGTTGCATTTTTTATATAATTTTGTTGTATTTTGCACCAGTATAGTTTCCAATTCTGATAATTGCAAATTTTTTATGTTTGCTAATACCTTTGCTGTTTCAATTACCATTGATGGTTCGCATTGTTTACCACGATATGGAACAGGCGCACAATATGGAGAATCTGTTTCGATGACAATGCGGTCGTTTGGTATTTTTGCAAAAGTTTCGCGTACAGATTCTGCATTTTTAAAGGTCAATATACCGCTGGCTGAAAAATAAAAACCACGATCTAACATTGTTCGTGCCAAATCCCAATTGGATGTGAAACAGTGCATTACACCATGATATTTATCTGTTAAAATTGCTTTGGTGTCATCTTCTGCATCACGTGTATGGATTGCAACCGGCAGATTATACTGTGTAGCGATTTGCAATTGCGATTCAAACAATTTTATTTGTGCATCGCGTGTTTGGGTGCCGTAATGATAGTCCAGACCGATTTCGCCAATTCCAACAACGCGTGGATGATGAAGAATTTCATCTGTTATATAATCGTGTGGATTTATGTCTGCGTATTCAGGATGAATACCAATCGTTACAAAAACATTTTTATAATCGTCTGCCACTTGCAAAGCAGATTGAAAATCTTTTGGGTTTGCTGTTCCACAAATTAAAGCGCTAACACCAGCATTGTTTGCGCGTTCAATTACGGTATCAATACCACTATCATATTCATAAGTCAGGTGACAATGTGTATCTATAAACATTTTTTTATTTCCATAATAATTTTGAATATTGCAACGTCTGGTTTTAAATTTAATCTGTTTATATCAGCAATCGCCATTGTAGCAATTGGATACAATTCTGCTAAATTTAATGCTGCCAATGCATCTAACACTATGCCATACAAAGCAGGGGACATCGCGATTTTTTCAGCAATTGACATTATATCAGTAGAACTTGCATGTGGATTTTTTAAGGCTGTCAGTAATTCATCATATATAATATCACCACCAGTTGCTTTTAAATTAGCAATTTTACCAAAACTGCCATTTGATAATTTTAATATTTCGGGGCTTATTTCTTCATCTGGCATAAATCGCATACATAATTCACGTAATTCAGACGTATTTAATGGATGCATTTTTTCAACACGTGCACGCGACCGCACAGTTGGTAATACATTAGATAATTGATGTGTAACTAATAAAAACAATGTGTTTGCTGGTGGTTCTTCTAATAATTTTAAAATCGCATTAGATGCAGCCACAGTTAATTCATCAACGGAATCAATTAATACAACACGCCATTGACCCGACATAGATGACATTTGCATGCGTTCTATCATTTTTCGTACTGTGTGTACAGATATTGCCTTGGCATCCGTTTTCGAATTGCCGCGTTCGTCTATGTTGTTTGCCAAATCTATTATGAAAAAATCGCCAACATTTCCATATACCATTTTTGCTATTTTATATGCCAATGTTGCTTTACCTATACCGCGTGGTCCAGACAGCATCCAAACAGGATGTAATGGGTGTACATCTTTTGCATTCCAAGCATCAGTAAATGTTTTTAAAGTATTTGTATGTCCAACTAAACAATCATTATCCATTGGATTTGGAAATTCAAACAAGACTTCTTTTTTCTTTGGCGCCATTATCTTCCCCCGAATATCACAGATATATTTTTCAAGATTCTTCCAATAAATTGAATTTTTCTGATTTTATGTTTAGCGACCAAAGGAATTCTTTGTTTAACATCGCCATTATATTCGACAATAATTTCACCAATTTGTTGACCTTGCTTAATCGGGGCAGCAACAGGTTCATTGTATCGTGCCAACACACGTACATTTTGCAAAGATTCTGTTTTATTCAAAGTAATAGCGATGTTTTTGTTTGAAGTTGCTATAACATCTTTGTTGACACCGTACCACACAGGGATTTTAATAATATCATCACCAGCACGATAAAAAACTTTCGTTGTTGTGTTTTTGTATCCATAATTCAGTAGTTTTTTCATTTCATTTGCTAATGCTTCATGATTAGAACCACGAAAACCATTTAAAATACCAATTAAACGACGACCGCCAATTTTCGCGCTGCCGACCATACCAAAACCACCATCATCTGTATGACCTGTTTTTAACCCATCAGCGCCAGGCATAGAAAATAATAATTTATTATAATTAGTAGTATGTGTACGCGCCCAATCTTTACACCAATCAGTTTTGGTGTCATTGAATTCAAAACGTTTAGTTGCGAACAAAGGATACAAGTCTGGATATTCAGAAATAATGTGAGTTGCTAATATCGCTAATTCACGACTGGTCATCAAATTGTTTGGATTTGGCAATCCGCTGGCATTACCAAACGAAGATTGTACCATACCAATCGCATCGGCATATTTTTTCATTTCATTTGTAAAATTATTTTCTGAACCAGAAATTGATTCAGCAACTGTTACAGACGCATCTCCGGCAGATAATACTATTATGCCCAAAATTGCATCTTTGACAGTAATTTGTTGACCAGTAATTAAACACATCTTGCTGGCTGGATACCACATTGGTTTTTCATAGTGTGCATTTTCTGACACAGTTAATTTATCATCTAATTTTAATTGACCAGATTTGATTTTATCGAATAATACCGCCAAAGTCATTAATTTCAACATAGAAGACGGTGGCATTAATACATCTGCATTTTTGGAAACTATTTCGGCACCAGTATCATAGTCGATTAAGAACGCAGATTTTGCTTTGGTTGTAAAAGTATCTGCCAAAGCATGAAAGTGCATTGCTATAAAACAAAACAGTAAAATCCAGAATTTTTTAATAATCATATTATGATAATAGCAATAATAATTACACTTTCCAATATTTTTTATGTCGTGAATAATATTGGGATTTTATAAAAATAAAAAAATATGCTTGCATTAAATCAGGATATTTTATTAATATGCCTATGTCGGGAAGTGTTTTTCCGATGGGATTAAGAACCCGTTAAACCTAGTTATCTGCATGTATTGTCAGATAAGACTCCAATCGAACCGGTTGGAGGGATGCGAATAGATCGAATAAGCACGCTATTTTCTAGGTATAATAGTTCTTAACCTCCAACCGCCAGTGTAAAATTGGTGGTTTTTTGATTGCGATTCGGAGGGCAAAAATGTTTAAAACCATAAGAAAATTATTATACGCCACAACGTTGTTCATAATAACAATTATTACTGTTCCGGCGAATGCTGTTATATGTACCGCACCATGGGTTCCCAATGCAAATGATGATGCGTGTGTTTGTAATGATATTTTGTATAATGGTAACTGTATAGAAAATAAATTCCAGATTACCACAACCGCAATATCAAAAAACGAGTATTTTAGATTTAATATTCGTGCCCAAGGGACCTTTTACGTTGATTGGGGTGAAGATAATTCAACGCCAGACGTATTAAATGCTACCATAAGTGGAAAACACGCTTCGCATAAATATAACTCAGCAGCAGATTCTTATACAGTAAAAATTGGTTGGATAGATGCACCGACACAGTATTTTCAATATGATTATTCTGATGATGGTGTTTTTGATTTCGGCACCACACAAACCAAAGTAAAGACAGTGGACGGTTCATTGGGGGCTTTGTTTCCAACATTGACTGTTAATAATAAACCATATCAACCACAATTCACGAGTGCTTTCAGTGGTTGTACTAATTTGGAAAGTATCCCCAGTGGCTTATTTGATGGTGTTTCTTTTACGGGGTCTAGTAGTGATGCTTCGTCTAATAATGGGGCAAACGTTATGTTTAAAAATACGTTTAAAGATTGTGTAAAGCTAAAGTATATCCCATCAGGTTTATTCGCTGATATACATCCAACCAGTAACTATGTTAAAATGTTTGAAGGCACCTTTTCTGGCTGTACAGGTTTGGGAACTGATGATTCNNCGACCCAATCCCATCAAATTTGTTTAACAGTTTTAGTGGTACAGCGGTTAGTTTGAGAAATACGTTCAAAGGTTGTACAGGCTTGAAAGAAATTCCCGCGGGTTTATTCTCTCAATTTACAGGTGTATATCTTGAAGGTGTTTTTGAAGGGTGTACAGGTTTGGGAACTGATGATTCNNCGACCCAATCCCATCAAATTTGTTTAGTAATGTGAAGTATGGTAATTTTACCAGAACTTTTGCAGATTGTACGGGTATAACATCCATTCCGTCTGGGTTGTTCGGCGCATTAACGGGGGTTAATGGTGGTTCGTATTCATATGCGGTTTTTACAGAAACATTCAGTGGTTGCACCAGTTTAACCAGTATCCCAATCAATTTGTTTTCGTTTCGAATGTATAATGGTGGTGGTAGTGGATTGTCAGGGGCCTTTAAAGGAACATTTAAAGGTTGTACCAGTCTGACCAGTTTACCAAACGATTTATTCAGTAACATTAATGTCAATGGTTTGAATTATACCCAGGGCACATTTGAATCAACATTCGAAGGTTGTACATCATTAACATCCATACCAAATTCGTTGTTTGCCAAAATAATACCAGTATATGGTCAGACACCTCCAACGGATATGTTTAAAAATACATTCAAAGATTGTACAGGATTAACCAGTTTACCAAAGAATTTATTTACACCGCCTTATAATGCTCCTGTGGCGGCGACACAAACAGATATGTTTGCTGGTATGTTTAGCGGTTGTACGGGATTAGGAACAAATCAAGACCAAAGTAAAAATTATATTCCGGCAACATTATTTATGGATTTTGGAACGATTAATGCTGATGCCTTAACAGATATATTTTTGGGAACAAATTTATTAACCACATGCCCAGATAATACAATAGAAAAAATATATGCAAATTTTGATAAAACATATTGGAATAACAAAGTCGCATGTGTACCAATTGACGGTTTTACATGTCCAATGCTTTATACCGGGTTTAACACTTTGATTTCTTGTACCGCAAATAGTAGTGCAAAAGTTGCGAATGCTTGGTCGTGTTTGGATGGTTATGTAGCAAAAAATGGTGTTGTGCCGAATGCCCAAGAATGTGTGCCAATTGCAACATATAAAATTAATTATGATTTGGGCGATCAAAACGCGTCTATATCTGGCAATCCATCAAATTATACAAATGATACGAATTCGATTATGGATGCTGTGCCTGTGCGTAATGGTTATGTGTTTGCGGGTTGGTGTGTCTATAATTCATCGACAAATGATGGTGCAAATTGTGCTGAATCGGAACGTCAATTAACCGTTAATATGCCTGCTGGATATACTACTGGTTGGTGGTTATATGCAACATGGGAAACAGAATATACAATTACATATCATAATGTACCAAATGGTGTAACAAATAATAACCCACAACAATATACAGCAAGTGCTTTGCCGATTACTTTGTCCAGATTATCGCGCGATGGATACATGTTCAAAGGCTGGTGTTCATCGGTTATATCTGGTGATACGGCATTGTGTCCAGATGGTGATTTGGTGTTTGAAATTGATGCTGGGACAACTGGAAATCTGGATTTATATGCAACATGGAAGGAAGGTAGTGAATTTTCTTTGACTGCCACAGATGTAAAAGCAGGAGAGCAGTTTTGTATTATATTAACCCCAAATGGTGAATATAATATTGATTGGGGTGATAATAATACAACAGTCGTAGACCGAAGTGGTGTTGATGTTACTGGTGAAGTGGATGATGATATTGAATTCTGTCATGAATACACATCTGCGGCAAATACCAGAACAATTACTTTGACTGGCGAAACATACGGTTATTTTCAAAGTACTTTGGAAGAACTGATATATACTGTCTATTTTGCAGGATACGGGGATGATGGTTTGGTAAATATCACATCTGTGTCTGGCAGTTTGGGTGCTGTGTTTCCGACATTAAATAATGGTATCGGGGCAAATGATAACCCATCATTTTTTCTAACATTTGCATATACAAGTTTAGCAGAAATTCCATCTGGGTTATTTGATGGTGTAACCAAAACGGCACCATTGTTATTTGCACAGACGTTCTATAATGTAGCTGGGACATTGCATATAACAGAAATTCCAGAAAACCTGTTCGCTGATATAGATGGTGTGCCGCGCGAATATATGTTTTATGGCACGTTTTTGGGGAATGGTGTAACAAGTTTACCAGCCAGTTTATTCCCAAACATCAGCGGTGTCCCCCAAGAGGCTAGTTTTGCGACTATGTTTTATGGCTGTTCAAATTTATCTGGCTATGTACCGGCGACTTTGTTTGAAAATTTGGATACAAATGGTTATGCAGAAACCGCTATGGAATATATATTTGAGGGAACACAGTTATCAACGGATGGTTCGCAATGTCCCGATAATATGACTGAATATGATGAATATGATGGTAATTTCAGACAATATTGGTATACTGACGAAAATGACCCAACAAATCTTGCAATATCGTGTATTGCAGGTGCATCACCATCTGGTTTTACATGTAATGTTCCAAATGTCGAATTAAGTATCTTGGGTGCACCAATGTGTATCATTCATGGTTTGGCAGACAGCAACTCCACTGGATTGACAATCAGCTATAACGGTAACAAATATCATTTGTTATTATCTACAACTGAACAAGTGATACACACCGGTTCAGAACACAAGATAAAAATTGTGGCTGGTGATACAACATATTATGTACACGATGAATCAGTAGAATAAGTTTTTTAATATAATTCCCCCTTGGTGGGGGAAAAGTTAAACTTTGGAATAATCTTATAACATCAAAAATTAATATTATTCACAGAACAAAGTTTTGCATATTTGAATTGCTTCTGCCATGTCTTTGACACGCATGGTGGCATGGTAATCAAGCCAATAATCGCCTTTGTGCGCATCACCAAAAACAATGATTATCTTATTATGCAAAAATGCAAGTAATATCTCCATAGAAGTACCTATCATCGAAGCACCTGGAATAGTATCATTAACAATCAAAATATCCGCATCTAAAACGTCTTGTTTGTCGCGCATGACCGCACCCTTGGGATCAGTGAAAGTTTCTTTATCTTCACGTCCGCGATACGCATGTTTTACCACAAACATATCGGATAGTATTGATTTCGCTTCTTCGCGCCATGTTAAGGTTTTTTTTCGACCTTCTGCATCTGAAAATCCGCGCATAGGTCCAGCCAAAAAAACAGTTTTCATGTGTTCTCCTTTGGATTTATATCTAGTGCTATCATATTCATGCGATTGTTTCAAGTTTTTTTGCTTGAAATAGACAAAGTTTAATATAGAATTAATTACAAGAGTGGTAGAGATTGTAGGTTTGTGAGGTCAATATGAATCAAATGTCTAAACGTGAACACTGGGCCAACACCGAAGAAGAAAAAATCATTTTTTTTGAAGATTGGACTCCTGATACTTTGTTGAAAATTGCACGTCTGCGCCGTAATAAAGAACTTGCGGGGATTCACGAATATGCAATAGAACCAAATATGGCAAAACTTTTAAATAGTATTATGGACAGCAATTATTCTTATGATGATTTGTATAAAATGTTAGAACATTATTGGTACAACAGGGCATATAAAGCATTGCAGCAGTATTCAGAATACAAGCATCCGTTATACAATGAACAAAATATTAATTTATTATCTGCCCAAGGTACAAACTTGTTAAAAAAATTTCGTGATGGTGAACGTGTGCCAATGGATGTAACTCGTTCTGTGTGTCACAAAGATGATATAGATTTAGATTGGTTCGCAGATTTGCGTTTTAATCCAGATGATTTTGCCAATCAAGAATACAAGTTTTTATCACCTGTTTCTGGTTGCCCATATCATTGTGCATATTGTGCAGAAAAATCAAATACTCAGATTTATTCTATGCCTTATCCTGTGTATCTAAGAATTTTAAAATATTATGCCGCATCTGATGAAAAAGATGCTGCTCATATTGGACCCCATAATGATTCAGAAGCACATGTGTATTATGACAAGGTGTTGAACGCTGATTTGGGTGATATATCTCATACAGCAAGCAAATGGCAGTCAAAAATTTCAATTTTAACAAAAGGTATTTGGCTTGGCGGGACAATGGATTTGGCATTAAGCAAAAGATATTATTCCAGAAATAAACCAAGCATATCAAAAGTGAATATTTCGTTGCTGGACGGTGATGATATCGCTAGAAATATGGAATTGGCTTTTAATGTGCAAAAAATTGCTAAATTGTATAAAGCAGAACATCGCTTGTCTGCAAAGATTTTTGCTTCCCCAGAAAATTTTATAAAATATGCACCAGAAATCAAAGCAATCAAAGGACAAGAAGGTACTTTGTTCTGGGCAGGACTGGAACCAGTGGGCAGGGCGGTCGATGTCAAAGAAGCATATATCAGATTAACAGATGCAGAAATAGCAAATGTTATGGAACGTGCGGGATTTAATCCTGGTGATGTTGAAACAAATATGAATGTAGATTTTGGACACAACAGATACCTTACTGCGGATGGTCATATGCAAATGGATGCTTTTGGACGTGTGTATATGAAAACGGCGGAACAGGACGTGTTAACTAGCAATATTTTTTATAACATTTACGATAAAATAAATAAAACCAAGGTGAAATAATATGTTATTACAAGCAGATAAAATTACTTTTGGATATTCAGAAAAACCATTGTTTAAACAGGTTTCTTTTACTATCAATGAAGGTGATAGAATAGGGTTGGTTGGTGATAATGGTGCAGGTAAAAGTACTTTGTTTAAATGTTTATTAGGCATAGAACAGCCATACGAAGGTAAGGTCATCGTATCAAAAAATGTTGGTAAAATAGCCTATATTCCACAGAGTTTACCAACGGATTTACAAAACAAAAATTTTTATGATTATTTGCTTGAAGCAATTCCGCATGATGAACGTGATTATTCAGAATGGAAAGTCGATATGGCTATGGACGAAATCGGTGTCCCACAAGAAATTAGAAACTTCCCGCTATCACATTTAAGTGGAGGGTGGCAAAGAATGGCACTTATTGCACGTGCAACTATGGATGAACCAGGTTTGATATTAATGGACGAACCTACTAATTATCTGGATTTAGAAAAAATATTTAAACTGGAAGATTTGTTATTGAACACAATCAAAACACCTTATGTTGTCATCAGTCATGATCGTAAATTTCTGGATAGATGCACAAACAAGACTATGCATTTACGTGATGGCCAAATAATTTGTCACAAGGTTCCATATTCTCATGCCAGAACTTGTTTATTAGAAGAAGATTTAGCTGCTGCCAAGGCGCGCGAAAACGAAGAAGCAGAAATTGAGCGAATTCGTGCGGCTGCAAAACGTATACATATTTGGAGTGCTGGTCGTAATCCTGATATGGACAGACGCGCAAAGGCAATGTATACCAGAGCAAATCAATTAGAAGCCAAAAAAACAGAGATTTATGTCGCAGCAAAACGTGATATAGATTTTAATCCGGAAGATATCAAACCAAAAATGTTATTGCGTGTTACCAATTATCAGGTTGTCGCCCCGGATGGAAGATGCTTGTTCAAAATAAAAAATATGAATGTTAACAAGGGTGATCGTGTTGCTATTTTGGCAACAAATGGGGTTGGTAAAACACAAATGTTGGAAGCGTTGATGCGTGCATATAATGACCCTGTGGTAGATAAACAAAATGATACAGAAATGCGCTTTAATCCGCAAGTTAGTATAGGATATTTTGACCAACATATGGCACATCTGCCGTTGCAACGAACTTTGAGTGATTATATACAATCATTGGGTAAAACTACCCAGGAAACAACAAAACTTTTGATAAATGCGGGATTTCCGTATAAAATGCATAGTCAAAAGATATCTGAACTTAGTCAAGGTGAAAAGGCTCGTTTAGCCTTTCTGGGTTTGAAAGTTGGTAAATATAATTTCTTTATTATGGATGAACCAACGAATCATATTGATATAGATGGTCAGGAAAAATTTGAAGATGCAGTTATAAGTGAAGGTCATACGTGTATATTTGTATCACATGATAGATATATGATGGAACAGGTTGCTAACAAATATTACCAGGTCAAAGGCGGTATTCTTACACAAGTTGATTCAGTTGAACCTTTCTATAAAGAAGTCATGCAAAAACAAGATATATTGATGTTTGAAAAAATAAATGCCAAGGGAAACCAAAAATGAATTTGACAGAATCACAAAAAATGTATGATAATTTGACTGTTGGATACAGAGATTATTCACGTTTACGCAGTCTGTATTTGAATTCTGTTGATTCGATTGTAAAACATTATATTCAGCCAAATTGTTCTGTTGTAGATTTTGGTGCTGGGGATGGTGTTCGTATTAATAATATTGTTAATAGGGTTACAGACAAATTGTGTTTAGTAGAAAATTCACATAATATGGTGTTAAAAATCAAAGAAAAATGGCCACGGGCTGTTATATTAAATCAGGATTTTTCTGCTGCAACTTTAAAATTAAAAGATACTTATGATGTAGCCACATGTTTATGGAATGTCTTGGGGCATCTGGGTACCAGACAACAAGTTTTGACGGGTTTGATAAACATCAGGAAGGCCATAAAACAAGATGGAATAGTCGTATTAGATGTTAATAATCGTCACAATATTGCCCAATATGGGTGGCATGCAGTTAGAAATATAATCAAAGATAATTGCTTATACAAATTTCAAAATGGGGATATTAAATTTAATATCACGTTGGATAGCCAGAAAATACCAGCATCGGTTCATATTTTTAATAAACATGAAATTGAAAAATTGTTTGTAGAAGCTGGTTTTAATGTTAAGCACAAGTATTACATAAATTATGCAACTGGTAACATTGAAAAAACATCATTGTTCGGTCAACTTTGTTATGTCTTGGTCGCGCAAAGATAAATATTTGCTATACATCCAAGATAAAATTTTTCCACCAGCAGGCACATCATTTATCGTATCGCATAGATATGTTGCAGTATCAGATATACAACTGAACGCAATCCAATACTTTAATGCATTTAAATCAATATTTGGGATACAGGCACAATAGCCTTTAAAAAAGTTTTTAAATATTTCACTATTAAATTTGCCACCATCTGGGAAAGACCATTCAACTAGTGCATGCGCTAAATCTTTTAAAGAGTTGCCCATACAGGACCAATCAAAATCTAAAATCGCGGATATTTCTTCACCATTGAATAAGACATTTTGTATACGAAAATCATTATGTATAATACAAGTCGATGATTCATGCAAAAAATTTGATTTTAGTAATTTTTCAACAGTATCAATAAATTCTTTTCCATTTATATATGTGTTTTCTAATTTATCTTTAATTGATATGGCTCGTAATAATTCTGATTCTATTTTTCTTTCTGGTAATGGTGGCACGTTAAAGTTTTTAGAGACAGTATGAAATTTTGCCAATATTTTTCCGGCATTAAATGCCATCATATTTGTAATTTGATCATGTTGACAAGATTTACCATCACAAAATTCTAATAATGTTTCTGTTCCCATATACAAAACACGTCTAACAGGAATATTATTTTGTAACAAATATTCAGAAAAATTTTTTTCAAATAACATATCTTCGATTGGCTTATCGCGCAGAGATTCTCTGTATACATATTTTACGTTATCTTCATCAGTTAAAATGGATATGTTATTATCAAAACCATCGTAAATTTTTTTGAAGGATGTAAACTTTTTATTAAATTTGTTAGATAATAAATCAAGATTCAATGACATTTTTAAACTCTTTTGTTAAATCTGACCATGGTACAAAGGCTTTATTGGTTGTAAGATTTTTATATAAATTTATGTATTTATCGGCTTGTGCTTTGATAGAAAACTCATTTGCAAATGCTAAACCATTTTTAATAAGAGTATCATTTGTTTTATTTTTTTGCAAAACTTTTATAATTTTTTCTGCTAAATCATCACTGTTTTCAGATTCAAACAATAATCCAGTTTGGTTATCTTTTATATATTCTGATATACCACCGATATTTGAACCAATCGGAATACAGCCACATGCGCTTGCTTCAATATTGACATTACCACCACCCTCAGAACGAGAAGGGCATATATCTGCAACAGCGCCTTTCATATAGGAATATAGTTTTTCTAATGGTATTGTGCCGATAAAATCAATTTTTTTCTGTAACCCAAGTGTGCAAGCCAACGCTTTTAAATTATCTTCTTCCTCTCCTTCACCAGCAATTAACAATTTTAAATCGGGAAATTGTGGGGATACCTTGGCAAAAGCCTGTATTAATATATCAAGACCTTTGTCATAAACTAATCTTCTTGCGGATATTATATACGGTGCATCACTAATGTGGGCTTGAATTGTTTTTATTTTTTCTAAATCTAATCCAGTTTTTATGATTTGAACTGGTTGCAAAACGTGTGCAACACGTTTTGCATCATTAACAATTGATTCTGAATACGCGGAATATCCGTCTGCTTGTGCAATACTGTGTATGCTGTCAGATTTATGCTCCTCCCAAATGGGGCCTTCGGCTACATCGCCACCAACAAAGGTCATAAGACATGGTACATTAAATCTGCGTGCCAATAACAATGCAAATAATGGTAATGGTCGTCTTACGCCAACAACATGAACTATATCTGCTCGTAAGTCTGAATTTGACAAGATTTTATCCAAAAACATTCTATACTCATCATCCGTATCTGGTTTTGAAATACGAAATACTTTTGTGTTGTCATACATATCATATTCAGGCAAAGTATCTGGAAATTTTTTTGTTAATACAACTGTTTCTATGCCACGTTTGTTATATTCACGACAATAAGATTCGACGGATGTTTCGACTCCCCCCATATTAGGCTTATAAATAGACAATACAAACAAAACTTTTTTAATTTTGCGCATTCACAATTCCTTGTTTAATGGATTTTACAACATATTTGATCTGTTTTACAGACATATCTGTAAACATGGGCAGACACAGCAGATGTTCAGCAAAAGTTTCTGCATTGGGAAAATCTATTGGTTTATATCCTGTTATTTTTTGTACGTACGCAAATCGCACCAAAGGCGGAAAACCTAATGAGTATTCTATATTATTTTTCTCAAATTCTTTTATAATACTTTGCCGTATATTAGTGTTTTTGCACATAACAGGCATATTAAAAATGCTGACATTCGTATCTTTTAAATTCAATATGAATTTGATTTCTGGAATATAGCGCAGCAGTTCAAAGTATTGATGTGCGATGGTTTGACGTTTTTTTAGAATGTTTTTTGCTTTGTGTAATTGTGCGATACCCAGTGCTGCATTTATATCGCTCATACGAAAATTAAAACCTATATCAATTTCTTCAAGATATCTTGCTGATTTTTTAAATCCTTGATTTCTTAGAGAACGTAATTTTTCAGCAAATTGTTCGTCATTTGTTACAATCATACCACCTTCACCAGTAGTAATTTGTTTGTTTGGATAAAATCCGTATACATTCGCCAGTGCGCCATCTTGTAATGGAGCGCCAAAAGATTCGCAAGAATCTACAATAATAGGTATGCCAAACTTTGTTAATTCTGATAAATCACATTGTTGTCCAAAGATGTCTACTGGTAAAATGGCTTTAATTTCATTTGAAATATGTCTTTTTACCTCGTTTATATTTATCAGACCGTTATGCGTGTTTGTATCACAGAAAACTGGTGTTGCATGCTGATACAAGATACAATTAACGGACGCAATAAAAGAATAAGCAGATGTGATAACTTTATCATTTTTTGTAATTCCCAATGCTTTCATACAAATGTCTAATCCCGATGTGCCACTGTTTACAGCGACAGCAAAACGACACCCGACAAATTTTGCAAATTCTTGTTCAAATTGTTCTACAAAAGGGCCTCGACTTAACTGTCCAGATTTTAAGACTTTTTTTATATTTAGAAAGTCTTCTTTTGTTATGTTTGGTCGAAATAAAGGTATTTTTATCATAATTTATTTTGTCTGCTGTTTTCGCAAATTTGATTTATTAAGTTTTTGTTATATGTCGCAACAAGTTTAGGGTTTTCAAATGGCCTTGTGTTATCTTGTTTTCCATAGTTTAGTGGATGACCATATAAATCTACGATTGCTGATTTATAACTATTTTGTGCATAACGTAATATGGCATCGTATGCAGCAATATCCCATTCATACTGTCTGTGAAATAATGGCATGATATCGCCATGCCCCAACAGTATCAAAGCAGGATTGGGCGCCCCCAACACTTCTGTAAATTTTGTTATATTGAATTGCATTAAATATTTTTTAATCGGCTCTGGATCTGGGGTCGCATTAGTTATTATACCACGTATATTATTTTTATACATATTTGGTTTATATATTAACGGTTTCTTTATATTGTTTTTTATTATATATGATCCCGTTACCGATGAGCCAATATATATGATTTTTTGTTCTGGAAAACAAGCAAGTCCAATAACAGGGTGTCCCATGTAAATCAATGATATTAAAATAGAATAAGGTCCAGTATCATGTGAAAAACAAAAGGAGCCATCTAATGGATCTATACACCAAAATGTATTTGTTTTTAATCTGATGTGTGATTCTTCTGAGATTACAGGAATATCACTAATAGATTTTATTTTATTGCATACAAAATCAGACATTAGAAAATCTTCGTCTTCGGCGAGATTTTCTTTGGTATGCATTAATTCATTTAAATCAAAACGCAAAAAACCGTTTTTATAGATATCTTTACGAATCTTTTTTGCATATTCGCCAGATTCAACAATTATATCAAAAGACTGACTTAATAAATGTTTTATATCTAATTGCATAGTTACCTACCCATATATACATCATAATTGTTCGGATTATTTTTTATAATTTCAAGCAATTTACTTGTTGGCATATCCGCGTAATTATTCCTACTTTTACCCATTTGTAATCCATTAAGTCCATGTAGCGCCGGTGTATATAAAATATAAGTAGGTTTCATTTGAATGTTATATGCTTGATATAATGCGTATCTACTATCAAAATCTTTTTCTTTATAGTGATCTAAACCGCTAATACACAAATCTATGTCGTAATATTTGATACGCGGTAATGCCAATATTTTATGATATAACCAATAATACAGTTCATGGTAATTATAGGTTCCATGATAACAACAATCAGAACAAGTAAATCTAATATCATCTGTTCCAACAACAGTTGCCTCTGTTCGTGCAGAGGTACATTTTGGACATATAGGATTACAGTATGTATATGGGAAACTTTTATGCAACGGGAACCCCAAATTTTGCATAATATTTCCCAATAAATCTGGATTTTTAATTGTTTTTAAAACAACTTCTTTCATAATAGGAATATCTCGCATACTTGAATTACGTATACATCTTATAGAAATTTCTGGAAATTGTTGTTTTACTTCATATACAGAAGAATAAATGATTTGTTCCCAATAGTCTACATTATGTGCAGAATCCTTGGAAAATTGAAATGTTGTAAATTGAGGAATAACATTAAAAGGAAATTCTTTCCAATTTGTCTTTTCTGGGTCAAACCTTGTTTGTTCCCAATCGTTTATAAATACGCAAAAATTAAAGCGGGCTTTTTTATTTTGTTTTTCTAATTCTTCGCATAATAATAACGGATAAACAACAAATGGTATTTTGTTTCCAGCATGAAAGCCATATGGCTTTATACCTAAAAATATATTTTCATTGCCAGTAAATTCTCGGGCAATTTCTTTAATGCCGTTCATCAACAAATACGGTTTATGTTGTAGCATTGTTTATACTCCATTTTTTACAAATATCTTCAAATATGAACCCGGAACCGTTTGTTCCGTATGTTTTCAATAAAGTAGATTGTTTGGTGATATCAGGAATTTCGGATACAGTTTTTTGAAACTTTTTTATAAAATTATTTATATACTGGTCAGATGCCTTGATATTTTTTGCCATTTGATTGATTTTAATAATAGCGTCATATTCAGGTAATCCATCAATATCTAATTCTTTATTAATGATAGATTCCCAAGTTACGTCATTACCGTTCGCTGAAAATTGTTTAAATATATTATGATTAACCCATTGGCTTAAATTAGTGGGCATTATAAAGTTTATGGGTGTTTTAAAAAAAATACTTTCAATTGTTGTGTTTAGACCTGGGGTACTTATACATAATTCAGAGCAAGATAATTTACATAAGAAATCATCTTTGGACAAACTTGCAAATTCTGTATTGGGTGAAATGACGGTCTTTTTTAAATAATTTATACCGTCCGTCCCGCCACATACTGTAACAGGTTTATCAATATTGTTTAATGCAATAGATATTAAATCCAAGTAATCTATAGGTGGTTCATCACTTAATGGAGATTTTAATCCACCCAGTTGTAAAAGGACTCCATTTCGTGGCCTGTTTTGTGGACATGTTAAATATTTATAATTATCTATTATTAATGGGGTTATAATCGCATTTTCATGCCCAGAAATCTTTTCTGGAACTGTTGGGAAATCACTTGCATAATACATATCTGCTTTTAAATAGTCTTCTGGCACTTTATCCCATAAATACGTTAATGTATCTATGAAACAAGATGGAATGTTTAAACTGTTGGCTGCCAAGACGGCAAATCTATTTAATGAACTTATTACGTATGGTTCAGAGTGTTTTTTTAACAGATTTTTTATTTCTGAAACATCGCGCTGATCTATATCAATAATCTCTATATTTTTGTGGTTGTTTAAAATTTCCTTGCATAAACCACGTGCGATAACGTAAATTTTTACAGATTTGACATTTTCAAAATGACGCAATACAGCCATCATAGTTGCGGTAGGACCATAACCGAATGGATTGGAAAAGAATAATAAACTTTTCATGTTCTTAAACCCAGGACATTATTCATTGTAAATATGTATAGTATAAAATCAAGTAATTTATATAGAATACCTAAATTTTTCGGTTAATACAGTATATTACAGTCAAAATTGCCATAATGCTATAAAATCATAGACACAAAATCGTTTATAGTTTATTATCCAGGTAATGTTTATTCTAACACAAGGAGATTCAAATATTATGTCCAAAACGATTTTGATAACAGGTGGGGCAGGGTTTATTGGTTCAAATTTTGTGCCGTATTTTTGTACCAGATATCCAGAATACGACATAATAAATATAGACAAATTAACTTATGCTGGTAATTTAGATAATCTACAAGAATGTCGCAACATGCCTAATTATAGATTTGTTCAAGGCGATATTTGTGATAAAGATTTAATTGAAAAATTATTTAAGCAAAACGATATTCAAGGGGTTATTAATTTTGCAGCAGAAAGTCATGTTGATAATTCTATCAATAAACCGGAAGCATTCATATATTCTAATATTGTCGGTACATTTACATTGTTAGATACTGCTTTTCATTATTGGATGGATGCCCCAAATCAAATAAGACCGGGTTATGAAGATTCTCGTTTTCATCATATTTCAACAGACGAAGTTTATGGCTCGTTAGGTATGGAAGGTTTTTTTACGGAATTGACACCTTATGCGCCAAACAATCCATATTCTGCAAGCAAAGCAAGTTCCGATTTTTTGGTCAGAGCATATAATCGTACTTTTGGTATGAATGTAACAACATCTAATTGTTCTAATAATTACGGTCCAAAACAACATAATGAAAAATTGATACCGCATATTATTAGACAGGCATTAACAGAACAATCTGTGCCTGTTTATGGTGATGGAAAAAATATTCGTGATTGGTTATATGTTATGGATCACTGTAAGGCAATTGATTTGATATTTCACAAAGGAAAAACAGGAGAAACATATAACATAGGTAATCATAACGAAATCGCCAATATTGACATTGTTAAAAAGATTTGTGCAATTTTAGATCAGAAACATCCAAGAAAAAACGGTAAAAAATATGAAGAATTAATCAAATTTGTTTCAGATCGTAATGGACATGATTTTCGTTATGCTATTGATGCATCGAAATTGGAAAAAACATTGGGTTGGAAAGCCGAAGAAACATTTGATACAGGGATTGTTAAAACCGTTGAATGGTATTTGAAAAATAATGTATTTTAACACAAGGAAATTGTATTTTTATTGTGCTGGAAACGAATTCCTATCCTTGATGAACAACAACCAAAATCATAGAATATTTACAAAATACAAAAAAGACACATTTTGGTGTCTTTTTATTGATTATCTCGTTACTTTGTAACGTAAGCGCAGATACGAGTTTTTTAATATTTCACAACTTTGTAATTTTAATATACCCAATGTAGATAAAGAATCTTTGTTTTTAAGTGCAACACCATCAATTAATGTTGCTGTATCTTTGCCCCCAATCAAAACAGGTGCAACAACTATATCTATAAAATCAAAAAGTTTATCGCGTAAGAATAACCCGTTTATTGTGCCACCAGATTGAATTGTTAAACGTTTACAACCAAGTGTATATAATTGTGTCAAAGCATCTTGTAATTTCAATTTTTTTTGATAGATTATATGCAAATTGTCAGCTTTTATATTAAAAGCAGGATGCTTGCGATTGGTGGTTATAATAACACACTTATTAGAACGTGCACAAAAATACTTAACGCCATGTTCTTTTAAATGAGTGTTGTCCAACACAACAAAAGATACGGGGGTTTTTGTTGGCATTTTTCGTTTGTTAACACCCAATTTGGCTTGAACTCGTCCTGTGTTAAAACTCCATAAATCTGTCGTTTGTTCGATTTCATAATATTGGTGTAATCCTTCGCGTAGACCTTTGATTTTTGGAAAATCTGAATCAATGTCAAAATTATCTGTTGCACCAGTACTAATTTTGCCGTCTACAGATGTTATCATAAAAAGTGTGGTAATTGGGCGCATTTGTTTTTGCATATTTATTCTCCGTTTTCGCTGATTTTTAGTATATAAAAAAAATCAAATATATACAAGAATAAATAAAGCACAAACACCCAGACCATTGACTATCGAAAAATGGGGGTTGTATAGAAAGCGGAATATTATGGCGTACAAAGGGGTAAATGTCACACATACCAGAGTCAACACATTAAAAATCCCGCAGAACAGCGGGATTTTTATCTGTATTGGTCTGTATGCCAGAATACTGTCGGAAACGAAGGGATTACCTCTGCACTTTGTGCCTGTGGTGCAACCGTGACGATTTCGCTACACTACGTTTGCAAAATCTACTTGTTGTCGAACCCAGAAACTTCGTTTCGGGGCCTAATCCCAAATTCATCACCGACGACAAAAACAAAATGCCCAAACGGGCATTTGATTTTTGTGGCGGAAACGAAGGGATTCGAACCCTTGATACCCTTGCGAGTATACCACATTTCCAATGTGGCGCACTAGACCAACTATGCGACGTTTCCAAATCTTATTATTCTTCGTCTTCTGATTCATCTGGTGTATCATCACCAGCATCTTCAATTCCATCTTGGGAATCGGCAACCAAAGAATTCTCTAATTCTGCATCAATTTCACGCAACATTGGGTCTTCACTGGCGATTTCCAAAGAATTTTCAGCATCTGTAAATGCAGGCGCATCTTTGTAAGACTCTACAAATTCATGACGTACAGCATCAATATCTAATTTGCCACTGCCGATTTCACGTAACGCGACCACAGTCAATTTATCGCGCGCTTTGTCAACCACAGGTTCTACCCCGCCGTTCAGATCACGAACGCGCTGAGATGCCAACATGCCAAGTTCATAACGACTTTCTACAAATGGTAAAGTATCTGTATTTGTTATACGTGCCATATTTAAATCCTTTGTTGAAATCATTTTTATTCACGATATAATGCCCTATGAACAGTAAAAAATCAAGTAAAAAATGAATATAAAAACTTTGTCTTTTGGTTGCAGATTAAACGCACTGGAATGCGAAAAGATTGCCAAAATGTTGGAAATGGCTGTTGATGCCGCGATTTTGGTCAATACTTGCTCTGTTACTGGTGAAGCAGAACGGCAATCTGCGCAGATGGTTCGCAAATTATCGCGCGAAAATCCCAACGTTATAATTTTTGTAACGGGATGTGGCGCAACGCGAAATCCAAAACTTTTTGAAAAAATTCCGAATACCATTGTCATCGCAAACAAGGATAAAATGGATTTATCGGCATATATTAACGCTATGAAAGGCGCAAATTGGGATATTAAACAATCAAAAATAGATGTTTTTAACGAGACAGAGCCGACGTTATCAAAAAAATTTATTCAGGTGCAAAATGGCTGTAATCACGATTGTACATATTGTGTAACAAGACTTTTGCGCGGAAAATCTGTGTCGTTTGGTTATGATGAAATATTATCAATGGCAAAATCCGCTGTGGCCCAGGGTTTTTATGAAATTGTTTTAACAGGTGTGGATACGGCAAGTTTTGTTCAAATTTATGATAACAAGCCGTTTTTATTATCTGATTTATGCAAAAAACTGTTGCAAGACGTACCAGAAATTAAACATTTGCGCTTGTCTTCGATTGACCCAGCATCACCAGAGGTGGTGAAAATAATAGATTTGATGAAGCAAGAATTGCGTTTCATGCCACATTTGCATTTATCGATGCAATCTGGTTCAGATACTATTTTGAAAGCTATGCGTCGTCGGCATACTGCTGAGACGCTTCGTAAATTAATTAAATTTGCCGATAATAAAGTATCTTTTAGTGCAGATATAATTTGTGGTTTTCCAGGCGAAACAGAAGAATTATTTAATGAAACTGTTGATTTAGTTCGTGAATTAAAATTGATACACGTTCATGCTTTTCCGTTTTCTCCGCGTCCAGATACGGTGGCAGCAACTATGCCAAATCAAATTGACCGTACAATATCAAAGAAACGTGTGAAAATAATTTCAGACATAGCAAATAAAAATAGGGCAGAATTTATGCAACAACAAATCGGCAAAACAGTTTCTGTATTAATAGAAGAAAATAATATTGGTCGTACCCCTGATGACATAGATGTCAAAGTTACGGGCGCAGATATCCAAAATAAGACGATATGTGATGTGAAATTAACTGGTACAGATTGCAATATGTTTGTTGGTGTATATGCAACAAAAAGATAAATAAAATGAAAATCACAAATAATATAAAAAAACATTTATCAAAAATTTCTGATGACGGTAATACGGTCGTTGCATACATCTTGTTTGTGTATATAAGTTGTGTTTTGTTGGGTGTATTTTATGGTGTACAGTGCAAAGATTCAGATAAATGCCAACAAAAAACAACTAACAAACATACGGCAATCTCAGAAGCAACTGGTGAAGATTTTGGCACAGTAATAGCTACAGCCAAAGAACAGGATGGGCATTGTGAGTATCGTGCATGTAATGGAACAATATGTGATTGGTATGATAACAGTAACCAAGAGTGTGATAGTATGAACAAAGGTGATTGGACGGCAAAGGTTGATAATAAAACATACCAAGGTATTTCATTATGCAGTGAAACGGTCGGTGAATTTGCCAAGACTGGTAACCCAAGTCACAAAACAGGTGCACATTGTTGGTGTAAATCTGGTAAAAATTGGGTGCATGATTTATTTTTAAACAGTCCATCTTATTGTTCTGATAACGGTTGCGCTGGTAATTGTGCGCACGGTGCACTTTATTCCGACAAATTTCGGTCTGCATTAAGGTCAAGATTGCCAAACACAAAATAATACATAAATTTATTAAAAATATAGCAAGCCACAAAAATGATAAAAAATTTTTCACAAATTACTTGACAATTGTATATTTTGTATTAAATTATTCAGCAACAAAAACTTAATAAACCAAAGGATATAATATGACAACGTTAAGACAATTTCTTGATAATATTAATTTAAGAGAAGTTTATAGCCAGGTTACATACAGAAAGCTTCCATATAAAGACATTAACAAGATTTGGAAAATGTTACTCCCATTTTTGCATTCAATAATCAAGGACAGAGTTTTTGATGAATATGCGCAAATACGGGGTGATAAAAAATACTTTAATCTGGACAAATTGAGTCTTTGTAAAGGTGGATATTACGAAAGAATTTGTCTTTTATTAAATTGGTTAATATTGCGTATGTCACATTTTGTTCCTGGATACGATGAAGATATCTTGCATGATGGCACAGAATATCCTTTGTGGATTCATAATAGCAGATATGCTGACAGAACTGTATATTATATTACCAAAGATGATATTGATAATTGGGATAATATAATTCAAAATAAATTGCCTGATTTAATGGGTAATAATCTTGTTAGGGCATCTTTGGTAAAGACCGAATTAAAAATTAATTATTGGAAAAGAAAACAATCTGAAATATCAGTAAACATACAAACAGAAAAAGATATATTTGATAAATGTGTGTCTAATATAGCAAAATTAACCGTTGAGCAAAATGTAGTTAATGACCAACTTAAAAAGTTGGAATATGCGTATGAACAACTGAAATGTAATCCAAAAGTTTCAAACTGTGACAAGGTCAAAGAAAATTACTGGATATCACAATTAGAAAAATAATATTATTTACAGATTTTGTAGGTCTGAGGTGAGGTGATTTTAGCCCGTGGACAAGAGACACTTGTGGTGCCAGGATTTTAATACATTCAAATTTTGGGGTCTTTATGGAACAACTATGTCTGGTATTTCACACATCTGGGGTTTTGTGTTACGTTTTTTCTTTGGCGCTGGGTAATCTTCGGGGCGCATTTCCAATTCGTCCAAAATAGCATTTAATTTACGTAATGAACTGTTTTGACAACCACGACCGCGCCAAGACATAATTTCTTTGCCTATTTTTCTGTCTGATATGGATACTTCAAAATTCCACCACCAAAATCCGTTAAACATACACCAAATTGGTCGCAAAATTTCTTTGCGTTCATTTATTCGAATAGAATACCTGACACCATGAGAAATTTCATATGTTTCGCGGTCAGAGTCAGTACTTTCGTGAACACGTCTTAAAAATCCGTTGTGTGTTTTATATCCGCGTTCATCCATAACTTGTTTGATAGAACGTTGAATTGTAAATCCACCACGCGGTGTGTATATCAATGCATTCTTATCCAAAGAATGTGGGGTTAAATACACACTGTTACAGGCACTTAGTAATAAACACAAAACTCCAATCAATACCTTTCGCATCAAATAAATTCCTTTATCACAGATTTTAATCATATAAATATGAATAAATCAAGCAAAAAACCGCCCAAAAGGCGGTTTTGATTTATAAGTTTTTACATTATTAAATGCTGTCAGCATTTACCCATCTGCCGTTTTTCAACAATCCAGGCGCCATGCCTTTATCAGAACGTAAAGCATCAATTATGCGACGTGCGTTTTGCGCATCCAAGTTATTAAAGCGAACTTTGTACATATCAGCCTCGCGAACGACAACTGCGTTACCATATGTGGCCATTTCTTTTGCCAAAGCATTTGCATTGTCTTCGGAATACACAGCCGCAATTTGAACGCTGTATTCGCCAGATTGACTTGTAACTGGTTGTGCAGGGGTGTTTTCTACACTGGCCGTTTGGGTTTCTGTTTCTGTAACAGTTTTTTCTGGTTCGCCCAAAGTAGCCCTTTTAACAGTCAATGATTCTGGTGCCAACACTTGCACTTGAACTTTTGCAGTATTCATTAAACCGATTTGTTGTGCAGCTGCTTTTGATAAATCCATAATACGTGTGTTTACAAAAGGACCACGATTATTTACACGTACAACAACTGCGTTTCCGTTATCCAAATTTGTTACACGAACAATAGAGGGCAAAGGTAACGTTTTACTGGTTGCAACCAATTGATTTGAATCAAATACTTCGCCATCACTGGTTTTTGAACCATCCAACTCAGTTGGAATAATACCGGCAACGCCAGTCTGATTATATGTTAAATCTTCAACAGGAATATACTGTACATCTTCAATTCTGTATGCATTTCCAACATAATATTTCGGTGCAGCAGCCATCAAGTAAGTATCTGTATTTGTAGTTAATTGTTCTTCTTCCATGCCGTCATAACCGTACCCGGCATAATCAGAAGAAGAGCCGTTCATACATCCTGTTACCAAAGCAGATAATACAGCCAAAGATACTAATTTTTTCATATTTCTCTCCTTTAATGGGAACCCCCAGGTTAACTCTTACATTACGTAATGATATCATAAATTAGATACAGTTGCAAATTTTATTTTATTATACGTCTGTCTATGATGTATGCGATTGGTAAGTACAAAACGGCAAACCCAAAAATCAAGATGCCCATCGTGTAAATATTGTTAATGGGGACCAAATGTAGAACAATTCCCAATAATACCGATAATGTGGTAAAAGCAGACATAGCCAACAAAGTTTTTTTATCAATTTTTATCAAAGCACGCTTGGCACACACCCGTTTTAACAGGTAGTTTTTAACATATCCGCTGATTACCACACCAACAGGTATAGATAAATACCCAACAAATGGGAACAATGCCAAATAAATTACTGTGGCAATACCCAAAGATATCATGCTGGTTTTTACAGGTGTTTTAACATCTTGGGCTGCGTATAACGTTTTGCTGTAAATTTGGCTTATTAACATAGCGGGTAATACCAAACATTGGATTTTAATGGCCAATGCGACTGCATGCGTTGATTCCGGAGTCCATGCGCCATATTGAAATAAAAATCTAATAACAGATTCTGCCAATACGAACAACCCAACCATACATGGAATAATTAACATCATGGAACGACGCATAGAAGAATTTTGTTGAATATAAACACTGCGCATATTTTTATCAGCCAGCGCATTTGATATAGAAGACATCAATACTGTTCCAACAGCCAACCCAATCATAGCGAAAGGCAACTGAACAATTCTGTCTGAATAATAAAGCCAAGATACTGCGCCAGATTGAAAACTGGCGACCAAAGTGCCAACTATGATTGTAATTTGGTAAAAGCCAGAACCAACCAAACTGACACAAAATCTTTTAAACATACTTTTTATCTGATTGTTCCAATGTGGAATTATTAAACGCAGACCAAAATGTTTATGTCTTATACGCGCCAATAACGTCAAAAATTGAATAATACCAGAAATAACAACTGTTGCTGCCATTACATACAATATATACTGGTTACCATACCAGATTGACCCCAACAAAGCGCAAATCAACATAATGTTTAACATAACTGGCATAAACGCCGCCAGTAAAAATCTTGAATGAGCATTTAAAACCGCCGCTAAAAATGCGGCTCCGCATATAAATATGACGTAAAAGAACATTATACGTGCAATAGTTACTGTTAATTGCATTTTTCCAGGCTCTTCTGCAAAACCTGGTGCCAATACCCAAATAACAATTGGCATAAATATTTCAAATACTATCGTCAAGCCCAACAATATAACCATTAACCAAGAAAATACATTTTTCGCAAAACCTTCGTCTTTTTTCATATCTGTATACATAGGTATAAATATAGCGGATAATGCACCTTCGCCAAGCAGGTCACGAAATAAATTCGGTAGTTTAAACGCTGCAAAGAATATGTCAGACAATCGTCCTGCGCCAACAAAGCGTGCAATTAACATATCACGAATAAATCCAAATATGCGACTTATGCCCGTCATAACACCAACACCAAATATATTTTTTCCCAATTTCATGATTGTACCCATTTTTTCGCTTTTATTTTTTAACGCTTATCATTATACTGTGTTCATATAAGGAAATTCAAGTATGAAAAAAACTATTTTATCATTATGTGTTTGTGGGGCGCTTGTTGCATGTGGCGGTGGTGAAGAAATTGTGCCTGAACGCCCATTGGAAGACATATACCAAGAAGCATATAAAGAATTTAATAACAAAAATTATGAAGAAGCGGCAGATTTGTTTCAAACCGCTGAATCTCAGTATCCATCAAATCCATGGGCTGCGGATGCGCTGGTCATGATGGCATATTCAAGATATATGGATAATGATTTTGCTGGGTCTATATTGGCGATTGACAGATATATGCGTTTTCACCCCGGTCACAAAGATGTTCCGTATATGATGTATCTGCGTGGCATAAATTATTATAGACAGGTCAGTGATGTGCGTCGCGATCCTGGAATGTCTGCGTACGCTTTACAACAATTTCAACAATTAGTAGAACGTTTCCCAAATTCAGAATATGCGAAAAACGCAGAAAACAAAATTTTAATTCTGAAAAATTACATAGCGGGCAAAGTAATGTATGCCGCGCGTGAAGATATGCAAAAACAAAATTGGACATCCGCAATCAGTCGTTTGCAGTCTGTGGTTGAAACGGCCCAAGAAACCGTCATGACACCAGAGGCTATGTTTCGTTTAACAGAATGTTATACAGCCGTTGGTTTGCCAGAGCAGGCTGACGGTTATGCTAAAATGTTACAAACTAATTTTCCAGATAATGAATGGACTAAGAAATTAGATAAATAAAAAACAGGGGCGAATTTTTTTTCGCCCCTTGTTTTTACAGCATATTTTGTTGTTTTAAATATTGTAAAATCTTTGCATCTATAGGTACAGGTGCGGCAGCCGTTGCATTTTTTTGATTGTTGTAATGACTGGCTGGGTTTTCGTTATATGGTTTACGATTACCGGTAAATTGTTCATAATATATCTGACCAATACGCATACCTGGATATACAATTGTTGGATGAGTAACCAATATTTCCAATGTCCAGTTACCACAAAAACCATCATCGCCACGACCTGCGGTTTGATGAACAGATATAAAATTGCGACCAGTACTGGATTTTCCATCAATGTAAGGAAACAAATTAAATGTTTCTGTATATTCAATAGTTGAACCCAAATAACCAAACCGTGGATTCAATATAGCACCTGTTTCAGGAATTTTGTATTCCACAGTTTCTTTTTTTACAGCAGAATCCAAAGCATATCGTGGATTAGATAAATCGTATGCCAATAGATATTTTGCATAATTTTCGTATGCAACATCATTTTCAAACCAATCACGTATAGTTGCATTTTTGTCAGGGTTATACGGAATTGCAATTTTCATACCATTTGGAACAGTGCATTTATAAACTTTTATTATTGGTGCCAAATGCAAATCATAACTATTAGAACCAAGGCAGTTTTCAAAAAAAGGCTCAATCACAATATCAGAATGTTGATTAGGGTTTTGGGGATTAGATATTTGCATTCTACGTAGAATTTCCGGACCTGTCAATTGCATAGCATTTACCTTTTTGTTGGTCTCTCTCGGGTGCTATAATTGCATATTATACAGATTTTGCAACATTTTTTTATTCACTTTTGAAAATGGTTTGCTATGATTTGTGGTATGAAAAATACATATTCTGGTTTTATAGCGATTATTGGACCGACAAATGCCGGTAAATCCACCCTTGTAAATCAAATTATGGGGCGCAAGGTTTCTATTATTTCGCACAAAGTGCAAACAACTCGTACACGTTTACGCGCAATTAAAATGGTGGGCGACAGACAATTGATATTTGTTGATACACCTGGTGTATTTGTGCCTAAACGCAGATTAGACAGGGCTATGGTTGGCGCTGCTATGTCTGCTATGGATGATGCAGATGCGGTTTTATTATTGGTTGATGCGCAAAAAGGTATAACACAAACAGTTCGTGATTTATGTGAAAAAATCAAAAACCACAAAAATTTATTTGTTGCATTGAACAAAGTTGATTCTGTTGAAAAAACGACTTTGTTACCTATGGTGGCTGAATTATCGCAATTGGCTGATTTTTGTGAAATATTTATGATTTCTGCATTAAAAAATGATGGTGTCAAGCAGATGTTAAATTCGCTTGCATCTGTTATGCCACAATCACCATATTTATTTGAGGCCAAAGATGCATCTGATGTGCCTGATATGCTATATTTGGCTGAATTAACACGCGAAAAGGTTTATAAATATATTCATCAAGAATTACCTTATCACATCAATGTTGTGACGGAACGTGTTGAAACAGATGACGAAGGTGTTTTGGAAATATATCAAAAAATCGTTGTACAAAATGAAGCGCACAAAAAGATTGTTGTTGGTCGTGGTGGTGAACAATTAAAGAAAATTGGAACCGCTGCACGTCACGATATCCAAGACCAGTGGGGCGTAAATGCAAGATTACATTTGTTCGTACGTATAGAACCAAATTGGGAAGAAGTTGCTGAAAATTACATCGACCAAGGATTAGATTTTGGTAAATAAAATGTTGCATACATCAGATTTTGATTTTGAATTACCAACTGAATTGATTGCATCACACCCATTGCATGACAGGGATGCGTCGCGTATGTTGGTTGTTCGGGATGGAATACAAGATAAACATATTCGTGATTTTATAGATTTTTTACAACCGGGTGATGTTGTTGTATTTAATAATTCGCGTGTGATTCCTGCGCGGTTCATGGCGGATAATCATGAAATAACTTTGCATACAGCGGTTGATGATAAAAATTGGTGGGGGCTTTGCAAAAAGTTTAATAAAATTAATGTCGGTAATATCTTGACTATGCAGGACGGTACAAAGATAACTGTCATAGATAAAGATGAAGAAAGTGGTTTATTGTTGCGTTTTAATTGTGAAAATGTTTTTGATTTATTGAATAAATACGGGAAAATGCCATTGCCACCATATATGAAACGCGAAGAAGAAACCGAAGATCGTGAAAGATATCAAACTGTGTATGCACAACCGTTGGGATCTATGGCGGCACCAACTGCTGGATTGCATTTTACAGAAGATTTGTTGTTAAAAATAGAGCAATCAGGCGCAAAAATTGTAAAGGTTACATTACATGTTGGGGCGGGAACATGGATGCCGGTCAAGACAGAAAATCTGAACGAACATAAAATGCACAGTGAATGGTGTTGTATCACACCTGAACAAGCAGAGATAATAAATAATGCAAAACGTGTAATTGCGGTTGGCACAACGTCTTTGCGAACATTGGAAAGTGCATATCAAAAGGCTAAAACGACAGGTAACAAAGGTCGTGTTATGCCAATATGTCAAACCACAGATATTTTTATAACACCGGGTTATAAATTTGGTGCGGTTGATGTGTTGCTGACAAATTTTCATTTACCAAAATCAACTTTGTTTATGTTGGTATCTGCTTTTGCAGGATTGGAAAATATGAAAAACGCATATAAACATGCCATAACTGAAAAATATAGATTTTTCAGTTATGGCGATTGTTGTTTGTTGTTTAAAAAAGGAGAGTAAAAAATGAAATTTAAACCGATAATGCGCAAACTTTCCAATGGGGTAACGGTTATATTAGATCCTATGGAGGCAGCAACAGATGCTGTTCGGGTTTGTTTTCAAACTGGTGGGCAAGATGAAAAGCCAAATGAATATGGCCTTACCCATTTTTGTGAGCATATGTTCTGCAAAGGGACAAAAAAGTTTCCAACTGCTCGTGATGCAAAAGATTTTATAGCAAACAATGGTGGTATTACAAATGCCAGTACATCCACGACAATATTATCTTTTGATGGGCGAATTGTTGCAGATAAGTTGTCTGTGTTTATAAATTTCTTGGCAGACAGAATCAAAAATTCTGTTTTTGATGAAAAGGTTTTAGAAAATGAACGTGGTCCAATTCTGGATGAATTGCGACGTGGACTGTCTTCAATAAAAAGACAACAATATAATTTCAAAATAGCAAAATTATTTAATGTATTTGTCCCAAATGGTTCGATAATATTGGGCAATTCGGAAAATATAAAATCTTTTACACGTAAACAAATGATGGATTTTATATCTCGTCGTATGGCGGCAAATAATTGTTTGGTGTGCATATCTGGTAAAATAGACGATTGTGAAAAAACTTTTAAACAAATTGAAAAATTATTTTCGTTTTTACCTACGCGTGATATTGAACCCACACCAGAATGGACTTATTCGCCATCTGTTGCACATAATTATATAGAAAGTTCTAAAAATGTTCTGGTTGATATAGTGTTTCGTGATTTATATAAACCGACATCAGATAATTTTTATAAAAACAAATGTATAAGCGCCTTTGAGCATTTTCTACAAGAAAAAGTATACGATGTGTTACGTTCTGAAAACGGTTTGACATATGCCGTTAAAACAACTTATATTGGCAATAGAAAGATTGGTGTTCGTGGCATACATACAGAAACGGCGCCCGAAAATATTGCGCGTGCGGTGGCTTTGATTGCTAAAATTGCGTATCGTGTTTATACAAAAGATTTACCAACGGTTGCAGATTTGCAAAAATATAAAAATGCACGTAAATTATATAGAGCAGATTTTCTGGAAGATAACGAAGACAGATGTGATACATTGATTGATTGGTGGCACAATTACAATGCTTTATACGATTTTAACACAATGTGTAAATTACAAGACAAAGTGACCCCAGCAGATATTAAAAAATATACCCGCGGGTATTTTGATGTTGATGGAATGTCAATAATAACCCAAGGGGCAAATTTTGATGGTAATTTGAAACAAATATGGTTGGACAATTTTAATGCCGATAAAGAATTAAATCTGAATTCGTTAAAAAAAAGTCGTATGGTCAATGCTTCCAAGAAAGTCAAAGAAACAACGACAAATAAAACATCCGCAAATAACAATAAATACCAAGGAAGATAGTTGTTTATTATTGCAAAGGGATAGTTAGAGATGCCAAAGTTACAAAACAATATTGATGTGATTTTTAAAAATAATGGAAATAAAGCTCTGCTCATACAAGTTTTGTTTTTAACTGGTAAAGATGATGAAAACACAACAGGCATACGTCATTTTATAGAACATATGTTTACTACGGGTACAAAACGTTTCCAAACTTTAACATCTAACATGGATAAATTATCAGACATGGGGCTAACATACAACGAAGCACATGCAAATACGTCTGAAACAAATGTTAGTTTTTTTGGACATTGTCGACCAGAAAACGTATTAGATTTTGTAGATTATGTGGCAGATATGCTGACAAATAATTCATTTTTTATGGATATAATGGAAGATGAACAAACAAAAATAAATAAATTTACTCATGAAATGGGTGTAATTTTGCATGAAATTGATAAAAGAAATATAGAAGCCAATGGTCGTCCTGATTTAAGTATAAGTGGCACAAAAAATGATGTAAAGTCTATTACACCAAAACAATTGATAGAATTTGCTCGTAAATATATGTCACCAGAGAAATGTAAAATACAGGTGTCCGGTAATATTGATGATAATCTCAAAACAAAGATATATGACAAGTTAAATGAAACCATGGGTAAATTTAAGTATCCAGAAAAAGAGTTCGATTTTAATGGTTATGATAAAAATAAATATATACCCAAAGAAAACAAAGATGATGTGGCTTTGAATATAGTTTTGCCACAACCGCACACAGAAGATGTGATGGCCTATAAAGTTGCTTTGATTCATTTAACAAATGAATGGCAAAAAATAAGGGAAGTCGGTGTTGATAAAGGAGAATTTGGTTTAATTTACCACATATTTCCAGAAAAAGAAGAAAAACATTCTGGTACCGTAGTTAAAACCAATACCAGTTCTGACAAGATATATGAATTGGTTGCTCGTATGGCGAAGTGTGTTTACAAAGCAGCATATAATTTTCAAAGAGATGATTTAGAAATTATTCGCAAATATGCAAAAAGTATTGATGATAGTATGGAGCCAGAGCAGATTGAACAAATATGTCAAACCTATTTTAATGGTGACCAACTATTATTTCACACCAATAACGCTGGATATGTTCATGCAACATTAAACAAAGTATGGCAGGATAATTTTAATGCAAATGCAACATTAAAACTTAGTGCCGTTTTTGATATGGCAAATAAAAAAATTAAAAAACAATTAAATGATGGAAATCAAATGATGCGAGATAATACAATAAATAACGAAGGCAGGTAGAATATGTCATTAAAATTTAATTTAATTGCAACAGATGGTAATGCAAGACGTGGGGCGGTTGAAACCGCACATGGAACTTTTCAGACACCTGCATTTATGGCTGTTGGTACAGCAGCCACAGTGAAAGCGTTAACCATGGATCAAGTTGCCGCAACAGGAACCCAGGTTATTTTGGGAAACACGTATCATTTAATGATGCGTCCAGGTGGCGATTTGGTTGAAAAAATGGGCGGACTGCATAAATTTGGTGGTTGGCATGGTCCTATTTTGACAGACAGTGGTGGTTTTCAGGTTATGTCTTTGTCGAACCTTGTAAAGATGAAGGAAGAGGGTGTAGAATTTACATCACACATAGATGGCGGCATAAAACATTTTTTACGCCCCGAAGATTCTGTGCATATCCAGCACCAGTTAGATTCTAATATAACAATGGTTTTAGATGAATGTTTGCATTTACCAACAACTCGTGAACGTGCAGAAAAAAATGTAGATATGGTTACACGTTGGGCAAAACGCAGTAAAGATGCCTTTGTTGATCGTGATGGTTATGGAATATTCGGTATTGTCCAGGGTGCTGATTACAAAGATTTGCGTGAAAAATCTGCCAAAGATTTGACGGCTATTGGTTTTGATGGTTACGCAATTGGTGGGTTGGCTGTCGGTGAACCCCAGGAAGTTATGTTTGATATGATTGCGCACACAGCACCATTATTGCCATCAGATAAACCAAGATATTTAATGGGTGTTGGAACGCCACTTGATATATTGGGTGCGGTGGAACGTGGTGTTGATATGTTTGATTGTGTTATGCCAACACGCGCTGGGCGTACTGCGCAAGCATTTACAAGACATGGTACAATGAATATGCGTAATGCTAAATTTACAGACGATGAAAGACCTTTGGATGATAAATGTGGGTGTCCGGCATGTAAATTATCGCGTGCTTATATTCATCATTTGGTAAAATGCGGTGAAATATTGGGCGCAACACTTTTAACCCAACATAACTTGTGGTTTTATCAAGATTTAATGCGCGATATTCGCAAATCCATAGAACAAGGCAGGTTCCAAGAATTCAAAGATGAATTTATCAAAGAATATACAAATAAATAAAAATAGTTGAAACATATCGGCTTGTTTTAGTATTATCGTTACAAGGAGCAAAATAAAATGCAACAAACTGAACAGCACAAATATCGCAAAATAATTTGGCTTTTGATCGGTATAGTTTTATGTGTTTTATTGTTAATAAATTTAAATACATTACTAGATGTTCCTAGGTATATAGATAAATAAGGAGAGCAAAAATGGCAAAAAAACAAATAGAAGTTATTGATATGGGTGGTAAAAAAACAGTCGCTAAAAAGACATCTGTGGTAACGACAACTAAACGTATATTCGCAATCGTTACAGTAATTTGGTTTTTGTTTATTGCATGGTTCCCGTTGCATGTCAAAAATAATTATTCTGGACCAATTAAAAAATCTATGGTTGTGTCAATGTTTTTTGATTTGCAACGCAACATAGCGGAACAGTATGAAAAATTGTTAAATGGTATTAAAAAATCAATCAATTTAGAAAAACCGATTAGTGTTGCTGTCGCAAAGGTAAAAATGGCAGAAGGTGTTGTTGATAAAGCAACTGATACAACCGCAAAAGCCAAAAAGCAAACAAACAAAGTAAAACAAGAAACTGAAAAGGTTTCTGCTGTCGCTGGTTTGGCTAATAAATTTGGTATCAAAACCGGTGGTGTAGACAAAGCAGTGCAGGGCGCAAACAAAGCAGTTGCAACGGCTGATAAAAATATCGCAAAGGTTGATGATGTTGCGCAAATGGTGAATAAAAAATTAGATTCTGTGGAAAAAGAATTGGTCAAAGTTTCCCAGACAGAAGTTGATAAAATGATTGATGAAGCAATTAAAAAGCAACTGGATAAAAATTCTGGTGGTTTGGGAACGACATTGTTGACTAATTATGGAATCAAACATGTTTATCCATGGCGCCCATCTTCTTGGCCTGTGGCAACAAAGATTTACAATGATTTGGAAAAATCAAATGTTGGTGTTGTTCAAATTCTGACCCGAACAGTGAACAAATATTTTGGTTATGTCGCATGGGGATTAGTAATTGCAACATGGGCAATTGGGTTAATTGCTTGGTTTATTGCCAAAGGCAAAGTAAAACAGGTTGTTTCGCCATGGTTGGTATGTCCAAGATGTGGTCATACATTTGCAGATAAACGCACTGCGATGGGATTGTTAAAGATTTTCCAACCATGGAAATGGTTTTAATGAATAATAATCAACAAAAAAATCCGCCATAACGGCGGATTTTTGTTGTTATCCCAAAAATGCTTTAATAACGCTTGACATTTTGTTATTTTAGTCTATAATGTAGGCAAAGAAAAACAAAAAGGGTAAAAAATGGAAACATATGAATACGTGATTTATATAGATACAAACAATCTAAACTTAAAATGTCAGTTTTTTCGTTTTCAGGACGCTAAAGATGGTGTTGTAAATGTTTATGAAGTAGATAAAATCCACGATTGTCTTGGCAAGAATGCAACCTATATATTTGATGTCAAAAAAGAAGCTGAACCAAAAACATGGTACATTCTTGAAGCATCAAATGGAGATGGCTTAGAAAGCTTTATGTATGATGAATATGGAGAACCGATAAGTGTAAAATTTCAGGACAAAGAATTATTTTGGGATAAGTCAGAAGATCAAAATCCTCCAGAATTGATAGTACGTAATGTTACGCCTGATATAAAATCAGACCTTCTTAAGAAGAAGGAATTGTATAGTGGACAACTTTATCACAAAGCACAAAAATTGCGGCAGGATGTTGGTGATTATTTTTATGAACAAATCCAGAAAGACCCAAATTGGTTGAACAAAATCAAACAAAGACAGTGTCCTGGTATAATGATTGGCAACGGAACACAAAAATCAGGGAGATAAACCATGAAAATGGAAATAGAATCAAAAGATTTGTTAGAAATAATTGGTGTTGTAATTGTAGGTGGTTTTGGTGGTTGTTTAATAGGTAACGGAATGTACAGTCTGTTTGAAAATAGTGTGGATAAGACTATACGTGATGAAGTGTGCACACAACAAGTAAAATTGCTTGGTGACATGTATTTCAAAGACAATGTCATGGATAAATCAAAATATAACTATTACAAAAACGAATTGGTTTGGAAATCTACTGCTGGGGTTGTGTCTAAGTGTTTCCAACAACAAAAGTAAAATGTACATAAAAAAAGCACCTTTGGGTGCTTTTTCTTTTGTTACAAAAACATACTTGCATTATGGGAAAAAGTATGCCAAAACAACTCTAAATGCGAGCGTAGCTCAGTTGGCTAGAGTGCAACCTTGGAAGTGGTTTTAAAAAAATATTGACAAAGTATAATAATAGTCGGTATTATGCGCTATGTTGCGTAAAAAAATAATACTAAGGAAGAAAAATGAAAAAAACGAATAAAATAGATGAATTAACTGCGATAGTCAGTAAATGTGAAAAATTACATAACAGAAGAGATGTATATCGCAGCCAACAAACATTGGCAGAAACTGTCAAACAGGGGTATGAAGTGGCTTTGGATTTGATGCAAGATGCGGTTGCTAATAAAAACAAGGACATATTTGGTGCAGTATATCATTTAAGTAATAGATTGATGCCGAATACCAGTAACCACGATTCTGTGTTTTTAGATTGGTTGTCCAAATACAAAACGGAATTTCACAAAAAAGTAGTTGAAATGATATCTGATGATTATAACTTTATTTTGGGACCCAAGGTTCGGTCAATAAAAAGAACATTGGGACGTGCTAAATCCGATGAACAAAAGGAAGCAATAACGGAACGCCTGAACACTATTTATAATGGATTTCCTGTTCATTTCTTCAAAGAATGGTTGAATTTGGGTAAAGGTTCAAAATAAATAAACGTGCGTATATGTATTTAAAAGTCCGCCGATTGGTGGGCTTTTGTTTTTTATTATTATTTAAAATATTGACAATGGGTATTTTTGTGGTACAATGTTACTTGTAAAAAAGAAAAAAACAAAGGGGTTAAAATTATGAAAAATTGGAAAATGTTGCCATTAACGCTTTTGCCGGGTGTGGAACGCTTGGTTAATTCAAACAAAGAATTACGTGATAAAATGACCAAATTGATGTTCACGCAAAAGGGTGATTTTAATAATATAGATTGGTCCAAGACAAAAATTTTTGTTCCTGGTGACGCAACAACGGCAGTTTGGCTTAAAAAAGCAATTAAAGAAATAGCGGATCTTTTGTCTGCTAAACCTGGTAACGCAAAACCTGGTATAGTTTATATGGGCGGCAATCATAGCAGATACGAAGATGCCAGCAGTTTGGAAACACAATTGGCAACAGCCTTATGTGAAATTCAAGGGTATGAACTAACACCATTTATAAAAGGTAAAGAATCTGTGGAAATGCACAAGATTGTGGCGCAAGAAGTGCCTGATTCGGTATTTAAATCTGTAGAATTTGAAACCGAATCCACAAATATTAAACAAGGTTGGGAAAATACCTTGGACTTTGACGAAAGTTACTTTGATGATGTTAAAAATGTAATTGTGTTGGCACCAAAAGAATATGTTACTCGGTGCATTGGGACATTAAAAGCGACATTAAAGGCCAAAGGTCTTAGACCAGATGATTTTAATATTTATGCATGGCCTTATGTAAGATCTCTTTCAGCGGAAAATTTGAAAATATTGCAGAAAGAATTGGGCGTAAATTTAAAAGTGCCAGATAATGGTGGAATGGTGGATGAACAGAATTGGTTTAAATCTGCTTTTGGTTTGTACTATTTTGTAATGGAAGTACCGTCATTATGTAAATATTCTGGTATGGGACACGTTGCGTTGACTGACGAACAGAAAGTTTTACGGGATTATGTTGCGCCACGTTTTACAAAACCACGAATAATATTAGAAGCAGCAAAAGCAAAAACCGAAAAATTACCAGTAGTAAATAAATTGGTAGAGTTGTACAAGAAGAGTAAACAACGCTATTAATTAAATGTCTAAGCCCCAATTTTGGGGCTTTTTCTTGAACACAAAAAAATACTTGCATTATGTGAAAAAGTATGTCAAAATAACCCCGCATGCGAGCGTAGCTCAGTTGGCTAGAGCGCAACCTTGCCAAGGTTGAGGTCGTGGGTTCGAGCCCCATTGCTCGCACCAAAGTTTTGTTAAATAAAAACGGTGTCTTGAACGCCGTTTTTATTTAGCAAAATTTAGTGTCGCGCCGAAACCTAATAAATTCTGGAAAATATATTTGTCTTTCAAAACGGCGAAGGCGGACAATATCCATTGTTAACAACCGTCCAAAAGGGCGTTTTTTTATAATCTTGTTGAAAATTGCTGTCTGTTTTGTCTATAATCGAACCTGTTATGGTAAAAGCAAGAAAGGATATTTATAATGACGCAAATATTACATGAAACGTATCTTGATTATTCTGATATTTTAATTCGACCCAAAATGGGCATAAACCTGAATTCTCGTAAAGAAGTAAATTTACAAAGAATTTATAAATTTAAACATGGACAGACCAGAACGGGACTTGGTATTTTTAATGCGAATATGGCAACGGTTGGTAATTTTGCAATTTCTAAACAGTTGTTAACCAATGGTATGTTTGCTACATTACATAAACA
Organism: Alphaproteobacteria bacterium UBA1185; assembly: GCA_002310415.1. Lineage (GTDB taxonomy): Bacteria > Pseudomonadota > Alphaproteobacteria > Rs-D84 > Rs-D84 > Enterousia. The sequence goes on from DBYN01000009.1 coordinate 85,646, forward strand.
TTATACAACAGATGAAATAGGGCAATTTATAAATTCTTGTTGCAAAGAAAGTGTGCCATTGGATAATTTGTTTATAACGATTGGTCTTAAAAACATAGATAATGAAATACAAAAATTAAAAGATTTGGAATCAAAATATCAATGGGTCGCACCACGCAATATTTGTATTGATGCACCGAATTTTTATATTCAAAAGGCATTGGATGCTTTGGCGCGTGTTCGCACAGAGTTTCCAGATTCTGTGATTATGGTTGGGAACATTGCCAGTGGTGATATCTGTTTGAAATTATTAGACTATGCCGATATTATCAAATGTGGCATTGGCAGTGGTTCGGCTTGTTTAACCAGAAAACAAACGGGATGCGGTGTGCCAATGGTATCTTTGATTTTGGAATGTGCCGATATCGCACACTCTGTGAATGGTCATATTTGTGCAGACGGCGGAATTGTTGATATTGGCGATATATGTAAAGCATTGTGTCTGAATTCTGATTTTGTAATGGCTGGCGGTATATTTGCCGGTACTGACGAAGCCGAAGGCAACATCATAGAAAAACAATATGAAACAAATGAAATAGTCGATGGAAAACACGTTATTCAAACCAAGCGTTTTAAAATATATTACGGTATGTCTTCGGAATATGCCAATAATAAATTTGCTGGTGGTATGGATACATACAAAACATCCGAAGGACGCGAATTACTGATACCTTATACTGGGTCCATAGATAAAATTTTACAGGATATCAGGGGTGGGATTGCGTCTTGTTGCACCTATGTCGGTGCTACTGCGGTTAAGCACTTATCAAAATGTGCGACAATAATTCAAGTCCATAACCAATTGAACAAAGTGTTTGAAAAATATTCGGTATAATAATCGGTGAGAGGTCAATTTATTCTTTACTTTTAGATTCTTTCGGTTACAATTGGCAACGATATGAAACAGGGTATAAAACGTTTTTTCAATTAAAGGTGCGTACCATCAACAAAGATATGACGGACGCATCTGTTAGTGTGTCCGTTTTTTTATAACAACCAACAAAGGAAACAAAAATGGCTGGAAACAACACAAATATGTCCACAAATGAATTAGAAGCGCGTCTGCAAAAGGCAGAAAATATTAAACAACGCGACGGTGTTGTTTGGAAAGACAGATTTGAACGTACTCATACTATTGCAGCAGCGCGTGGATTGGCGGATGAAACACCTGTTGTGTTGGCTGGTCGTGTGACTGCTTTGCGTTGGTTGGGCAAACTGATGTTCGGTCGCATTTATGACATAGAAGGCGAAATTCAGTTTTCTATGTCACGTGAAGAATTGGGTGAAGAAAACTATAAATTTATGAAAGCCAATGTTGATTTGGGCGATTTTATTGGTATTACGGGTGTAATTTATCATACTACGGCGGGTGAATTGACTGTGCGCGTATCTAATTATACAATTTTATCAAAGGCGTTAAGGCCTTTGCCTGAAAAATTCCATGGTTTGACAGATACAGAAACCCGTTATCGTCAGCGTTATTTGGATATTATTTCTAATCCAGAAACACGTAACGCATTACTGGGACGTTTCAAAATGACCCAAACTTGGCGTGAATTTATGAATAATCATGGCTTTTTGGAAATAGAAACACCAATTATGCAAAATGTTGCATCTGGCGCTGCGGCAAAGCCGTTTAAAACACATCATAATGCATTGGATGCAGATTTTTATTTGCGTATTTCCCCAGAATTATTTTTAAAGCAGGCGATAGGTGCGGGCTTTGATAAAGTATATGAAGTTGCAAAAGATTTCCGTAACGAAGGTATGGATGCTATGCATTTGCAAGAATTCACAATGGTTGAATGGTATGCAGCATATTGGGATTTCAAAGATAATATGAAATTCACGTGGGAACTGGTGCAACATTTAATAAAAACAATGCGTGGCAGTTTACAAATTGAACGTCAAGGTGTTAAGTTGGATTTCTCGTCTTATGAATTGATTGATTACACCGCAAAGATGAACGAATTGTTTGGTTGCGATATTTTGGAATTTGACGATGTAGATAAATTGCGTAAACAATTAGTTGAACAGGGAATGTTCCCAGCCAGCGAATTAGAAGATTTAAAATCAATACCAACATTGGTGGATTATGTTTATAAACGCAAGATTCGTGTAAATATAATTCAACCTGCATTTCTTTATAATTATCCAACATATATGGTGCCTTTGGCGCGTCATAATGATAAAAATGACCGGTGTATAGATATGTTCCAATTGGTTGCAGTTGGGGCTGAATTATGCAAGGGATATTCCGAGTTGGTAAACCCAATTCAGCAATTAAAATCTTTTGAATATCAGGCAAAAAACATTGAACATGGTGACGAAGAAGCGTTTAATCCAGATAATGATTTTGTTCGCGCTATGGAACATGGTTTTCCACCAATTTCTGGTGTGGGTATGGGAATTGATATATTGGCCAATATTGTATTTGACCAGCCAACTTTGCGTGATGTTATATTGTTCCCAATGATGAAATAAAAAACGAAAGGATTTGTAATGACAAACCCAACACAAATACAAGATGTTTTTGAATTAACCAGATTAAACGATGAAAAAAATCTGGCGATTATAGAAGATGCATATAAATCTGAACGCATAGACAAAGCAACACGCGATTATTTGGTGCCATTGTATACAAATTCTATGGACACATTTCGAGATGTGTTTTTGCATATTGGACGTTGTTTTGGTGCACCAAAGGCGGCAGTTAAACCATACGATTATCAAACAGATTCTATTATAGACAAAACAATCACTATTTCAGATATCAATCCTTTATCTATGTATCTGGTAAATCATCGTTTCGATATGGATCCAATGCGTAATCAGTTTTTTGAAAGTTCTCAGGGACATAAAATTGATTTGGCTGTGTCTTCTATTGTAACAGTGCTTGTCGGGGCGCAAAAGAAGATAGAGCGTGCTATTGATAAAATCACTGGCAAATATTATGACAAATATATAACCGAGGTTTTAGAAACAGTTCACAAATTGTTGATAAAAACAGATTTGGCTAATAAATCACAAAATATAATTGATGATATACATGATAAATTTTCTGATAGTTTTAGTTCAGATGCGGCATCCACAGTATTAAGTGTTATTGACACAAATAATACACAAATCATTGCTGATTTGGTCCGGGCTTTGGATAATATTCGTCCGCCGTATGCCAGATTGCGTGATGTGTGGCGTGTAAAATGTTTGTTTGATTTGGTGCCCCAGGCACGAACATTCATAGAACGTATGTTGGAAATGTGGCCGGGCAAAATACTTTTAAGACGCGACAGTTTTTTTGACATAAAAAATCCGCGTGGTTATCGTGATGCAAAGATAGTTTTAAATATCGGCAATGATGATAAAATTATACCAATGGAAATTATTTGTCAGGTACGCACCTTTTTTGAATATGAACGTAAAACACATATTGTGTATGAAAATGTCAGAGTTGATGACAACCAAAAATCCAAAACTGTTGATATGATTGACGCACGTACAGAAAATATGCACATAGAAGGTGTAAAAAAATATAACGCGATGATATTGGAATGTTTGGAATCTTTGTTCGACAGAATAGGTTGGAATATTTTATACGGTGCTGGCGATAACGAGATGTTATTCGAAGGTTTTCCACGTATATCGACCGTATATCACCCACAGAACATAATAGACGCAATTTACAACAAAGTTACACGTTCGGTTGAAAATGAAGTGTTTTATGTGCCAAATGCACCAGCAAACCTAACTCGTGACCAAGAAATTCAAATTTTCAGATGGATGGCAAAGTTTTTATTGGTAACGGCTATGCCATATACTTATGCGAATTGGTCTGTATCGGACGACAATATGCCCGGCAAATTCTTTAAATTTATCATGAAAGAATTACAAAGATATTACAAAAAATAATATTATTAATTGTATTATTTTTGTTTAGGTACACATGCGGTCTTATCGTTGTTTAGTTCATGGTCGTCATGGCATTGGCATTTGGTTGTGTTAAAATAATATTGACCAACTACACCGCAAACCGGCTTGTCAAAGTGAACAGATACAAAACCTGTAAATTCTTTTTCTTTTGACCATACACTTGTACAATTGACAAGCAATGTTTTGTCGCCTTGAGTACTAACGAGGGTATCAAAGCCTTTAACATTACATCCCATGCTGTCATAAAACTTACGTACAACTTTGATGTTATCTTGTATATTCGGAGTAGCGGTTTGATTATTTAAATGGCAGATATAATACCCCGTACCATTTTGTATTTCCAAACGTCCGCCTTTGTTTGTACAACGTTCTTCAAATTTTTCTGCAGATAATTTGTCCAGTTCTTTATTTAGTGGATCATTAGTTTCCCCCTCACCACTTTCGCCGTTTGCTTTTTTCTTTTTCTCTTGGGCTTGTTTTAATTGGGCTTTGGCAATTGTAACTTCCTTGTTCGTATCACTTAGCACTTTTGCCTCTGCAACATTACCGATAACGCCAACTGCGGTTACACCCAATGTAGAAATACCGGCAATCTTTAATTTTTTGGTGGTACCTTGGCAATCTTCCAATTTTTTCATTTTTTCCTGCTTTTCAGCAATCAATTGTTCAACCTGTGGATGTTCTGCAAAACATGCAACAGAAAACAAAGATAAAATTAAGCCAAATGTAAAATATTTTCTCATGATTATACCCACCTTTTTATACCGATATTATTACATAAAATCATAATCAAAGCAATATTTTTCATGTTTTGGATATGGCATTATATACCTGTCTTATTTACTTGCTTTTTGAAATATTTTTGCTGTAATATAGTAACAGGTTATTGATGGTTTACAATAACCGTAACAATATTGAGCAAAGGATAGGAATTATGCGTCAGGGTAAAGTAAAATGGTACAACGGTAAAAAATGTTTTGGATTTATAAGTCCAGACACTCCGAATGAAGATGGTAACACAGATGATGTATTTGTACATTCGTCTGCATTAAAAGCAGCAGACCTGCGTTTCTTGAACGAAGGCGACATTGTTGAATTTGAAGAAGAAGTTCGCAACGGTAAATTGTCTGTGACAACTTTGAAATTGATTCAACGCGATGAAGAATCTGCAAAAAGATTCCAGGAACGTCGTGCAGAACGTCGTCGCGCAAGGGAAGCCAGAAAACACAGCGAAGAAAAGGAAACTCGTCGTTCTGGTTTTGCTTTTTGGAAGAAATAAATTTTATTATATCTCTTTCAACCGCCCATCTGGGCGGTGTTTTTATTGACAAATGATATTGGTGTGTTATGATTGCTGATAACAAATAAAAGGATTACAAATGAATGAATGGGCAACTAATAAGTTGATTAGTGTAAAAACGGTACAAGAAGCAAAAGATGCTTTAAGTGCTGGTGCAAATCTACATTTTAAGAGAGGGGATACGAAAATAACACCAATTATGTTGATGTTAAAGAACAAGGCCCCATATGAAGTAATTAATTTTGTTGTTAGTGTAGATCCATCAATTGTAAATGAATTGGATGATGATGACACATTGCCTGTCGTGTATGCTTTGCGATATATGGCAAAACCAGCAGTGACTGAATTGCTTATCGATGAAACGAAAAATATAGACCAACAAGATACAAGGGGTGATACGCCGTTAATATACGCGTTTCGTCATGGTGCAAAAGACAATATAAAAAAATTGCTTATTAATAAAACAAAAAATATAGACGCACGGTCTAGGGGTATGGGGCATTATCTTAGTTACTACCCGTGGACCCCAAGTGGTAGAACTGCATTAATGGAGGCTTGCCGTGGTGGTTGCAATACAGGAGCACTAGATGCATTGATTCAGAAGGGTGCAAATGTAAATGCAGAAGACGATTATGGTTGGACTTCATTGTGGTATGCAGTATATCATGGCAACGTGGCAACTGTAAAATATTTACTTGCAAAGGGTGCGATTGTTGATTTAAACAAGAAAGATAAATATAAAGATAATATTTTTCGGTTAATTTATAATTCTAGTAGGGCAGAACGTATCCCTGACGAGTTTGCTACGATACGACAATTATTGCTTGAACAAGCACAAAAACAAAGTAATAACAAATTACACGACTTGGTTGCAAAGCAAGCAGACAGAACAATGAAAGTTAAAAGCTAAAAATAAAAGCCCTGATTTTTCAGGGCTTTTTATTTTTATTCATTATCTGCTTTTGCCAATGGGTGGGCGTGATTATATGCAGACATTATCTCTGCCATATTTACTTTGGTATATAATTGTGTTGTCGATAAAGATGCGTGCCCCAATAATTCTTGTAAACTTCTTAAATCTGCACCACCGGCGAGTAAAGCGGTTGCAAATGTATGACGCAATGCGTGTGGCGTTACATAATCTGGTAATTGTAAATATTTGCGAACCTTTTCAATAACTTTTTCAGCCATACGTGATGACATAGGTAAACCACGTACACTGCGAAATACGGGGTCTTCCATGCCATGCCCAAATGGACGAATTTTTACATATTTATCCAATGCTGTATTAACAGCGAGCAATACCGGCACAATACGTTCTTTATTCCCTTTGCCAACGATTCGTAACGATTCGGGATTGTTTGTAATATCTTTGTTTGTTAATGATAATGCTTCTGAAATACGCAATCCACAACCGAATATTAACACAACCAAAGCCCAATCACGTGCCATTATCCAAGGTTCATTATTATCAATTGCTTTTATTGCATTGTGCATATTTTCAACATCGGTTGTTTCTATGGCTTTTGATAATTTACGTGGAATTTTGGGTGAAGATATTAAATTGATCGCATCATTATGGATATCCTTGTATTTCCCGAGATATTTATAAAATGTTCGCAGTGAAGATAAAGCACGTGCTGTCGATTTGTGTGACAACTCACGTCTTGCGCGATCCGCCAACCATGAACGAAATCCCAAAGTATCAATGTTTGCGATATCTTGTATTTGTGGGGGGTTCCCATTAAAACGACAATAAAAAAACATAAAATCGACAATATCATGCTCGTACGCATCCGCAGTATGTATAGAATAATTTTTTGTATTTAATAAATACTGTTTAAATTCAGCAATTATATCATTCATTTTGTTATTTAATTTCAAATGTTGCGGATACAGAAACAGTGATTTCAGTATCTTTACTGACCAATCCGCCACCAGCGTATGCACCACTGTCCATAGATTCTTCAAATTTTGCAGCAACAACACGATAGTTTGCAAATGGTCGTTCGTTATAAGAAATGTTATCGTATGAAACAGACAACAATTTACCAGCACGTTGATTATCAGCGCGTGCCAAAGTATCTGCGCGACTGCGTGCGTTTTCCAATGCGATACCTAAACATTTTTCAGTTATTGGTTTTAATGTTTCAGTACTGGTAAACATACGTAAATTTTCTGTATAAACATCTGGTTGACCTGCAAATTTGTTTAATACAGTTTCAATTATGTCCGGATTAGACGAAGATACTTCCACAGCCATACGTGTTTCAATGCCCAGATTTTCAGATTTTTGTGCAACATGATTCCATTCTGTTTTTTCATAAGAATTAAATTCAGTTGTTTGCATCTTTACGTCCAGATTTTTTAAATAATCTGTGATTTCAGACATCTTTGTTGTCGCCATTTTCATAGATTTAGCGGCGTTTTTATCCAACGTGGTTACACGCAATGTAATCGCAGTTCTGTCCTTTGGGGCAGATGCCAAACATTCACCAGAAACATTTATTTTACGAATTTCTTTTGGTTTATCAAAAACACCAAAAATCATACCTAATACAACAGCAACCCCGATAATACCAGCAGTCAAAGTAAGTGTTTTTTTCATAATCTCTCTCCTGTTACGCTTTATGATTAACCCAACATTGCTTTTTTAACTTTTGCAATTGTTTCAGATGCAATGATTCTGGCACGTTCAGCACCATTTGATAGGATTTTATCTATTTCATCTGTGTTGAACATCAAACGTTCATATTCAGCGCGAGGAACAGATAAAACAGAATTTATTTTTTCAAACAATATTGTTTTTGCGGTACCATACCCCATACCACCGTCCAAAAACATCTTACGAAATTCTGCAACTTCTTGTTCGTTGGCAAAAAATTTGTAAATTTGAAAAATGGTAGATTCGTCTGGATTTTTTGGTTCTGCGGGTGTCTTGGAATCTGTAATAATTCGCATAATTTTTTTCTTTAATTCAGATTCTGGTGCCAACAAAGGAATAGTGTTTTCATAAGATTTACTCATTTTTCTGCCATCTAATCCCGGTATAATTCCACAATCTTCGCCGATAACAGGTTCTGGTAATTTAAATATTTCACCATAAAGGTTGTTAAAATATCCAGCAATATCGCGTGCAAATTCTACGTGTTGTTTTTGATCTTTGCCCACAGGTACAATATCAGAATTATATAATAAAATATCGGCAGCCATCAGAATAGGGTATGTATACAACCCCATATTTACCCCAGAATCAGCATCAATATTTGCCATTGTATTTTTTTCAACAATCGCTTTATAGGAATGTGCGCGATTCATCAATCCTTTTGGGGTTACATTCATTAAAAATTCCGTTAATTGATATATTTCGTTTATATCAGATTGTCGAAACAAAATTGTGTTTTCCATATTTACACCCATAGCAATCGCCAATGCGGCGGCTTCATAAGTGTGTTGTTTTATCGTTTTTGCATCATGAACGGAATTCAACGCATGCAGATCTGCAACAAACATAAAAGTCTTGTGATTTTGTGATAAATCAATTAAGGGCTTTAATGCGCCCAAATAATTTCCAATGTGAGGCATACCAGTTGGTTTAATACCTGTTAAAACAATTTTATTATCCATATTTAAAACCTTATTGCGAACACTTTTATGTTAACACTTTTTTATTGATAATGCAATAAATTTGGCACAAAAACAAATAAAAACCCCACAAAAGTGGGGTTGATATCGTTCCGTTTCTTAAACGGATTAACGAGAATAAAATTCAACGACCAATTCCGGTTGCATTTGAACAGGATATGGAACTTCGTCAAATTTTGGAACACGAGTAAATGTTGCTGTGAAAGCAGCGCTGTCCACATTGATATAATCTGGGAAATTACGTTCACCGTTTTCCAAAGCCAATACGACCAAAGGCATCTGTTTTGCTTTTTCACCGACTGTAATAACATCACCTGGATTTACACGATAAGAAGCAATTTTAACACGTTTGCCGTTGACATATACATGACCATGACTGATTAATTGACGTGAAGAAAATACTGTTGGTGCCAATTTTGAACGATATACGACAGCATCCAAGCGTCTTTCCAACAAACCAATCAAATTATCAGGTGCGTCACCTTTCATATTGGCTGCTTCTGCATAATATGCATGGAATTTCTTTTCGCCAATATTGCCATAATAACCTTTTAACGTCTGCTTTGCACGCATCTGTTTTGCGTAATCAGAAGAACTTGCACCGCGGGAAGTTGGTCCATGTTGACCAGGTTTATATTTACGTTTGTTAAATGGGGATTTTGCTTGACCCCACAAGTTGACGCCCAAAGAACGAGCGATTTTCAACTTACGTGTGCTACGTTTTGCACCAGCTCTTGCCATAATATTTATCCTTTGTTTTTGGTTTTAATTGTGCCGAACATTTCACAGAATCCTTATTTCAAATGGGACCAAAAGACACCACTGATTATTCAGTTCTGGTTATCCAGCGAACGCATTTTATATTGTTTTTTATGAAAAAGCAAGAAAAAACCACCGAATTTGGTGGCTTTTGATCTTTTAATGCTCTTTGTGTAAAATTTTTATTTTTCCTACTTTTACCTTGTGTATATCTGATATATACTCATATTCCCTAAAAGCATCTTGTAAATTCTTTTGTATCTTACGAGCAATTTTTGGTGATACCTCTAAATCACGCACATGTAAAGTGTTTATCTGATTTAAAAAAATATCTTCTTTTAATGTGGTAACGCCTATTTGGTTTACTGGTTGTTCTATTTCTATGCGAACTTTGTCATCTTTTGTATGTAAATGTAAATTCATACGAATCAAATAATTAATTGTATCGTTTTTTGCAAAGGCGGCAATAATATTAGCCTTATCATCCATTGAAGGCTTTTTTGTGATGCAATATTCACCGCAAATATCATAATCATTTATCGGGCTAAAGATATTATTAATAGAACACACATTATTTGTGCTTATATAGTCCACCATAATTTTGCCGTGTGTAGGTTTCTTGGATTGTATATCAAAGGTCATGCTTGCGTTTCTCATATTTTATATCCTCTTTTTTGCGCGATTGGCAAGTTTAATCTTTAAAACATAAAAGTCAAGCATTAAAAAAAGCGCATCAGAAACCTGATGCGCCGGTTTATATATAGTGTTTTTATTTCATTACAAAATGAATGCTGTATTTTGGTTTTTTGTCTGCGCCCAAAGATGCGCGTACCACTTTATTAGCAGCATTCTGCGTTGCATTGAACAATGTTTCACGATTTTTGCGTTCTGTTTTAGTCAGTTTATCAATAGCATTTGTGATTTCTATTTGAATCTGTCGCTTCATAAAACCCGTTTCGTCTGTTTCAAATATACCAACACTGGATACTTCCGGAACACCTTTTAAAAAACCACGTTTATCAATGGGTAATGTTACAAATATTGCACCATTAGCGGCAATTTTCTTGCGTGTTTTATATACCGGGTCATCGGCACTGCGTTCTGTTTCGCCTTCCATAACAACAAAGCCTGTTGGGATTGTTTCGCAGACGTATGGTTCATTGCCATCGGACAAAGCAACAACATCACCATTGTGTACCAACATCATATGCTTTGCGCCACCGCGTTCCATAGCCATTTTTCCGTTTAACATTTCGCTTATATATTCGCCATGCATTGGTACAGAAACCTGTGGATGAACCATATCATAAAAACGTTCAAATTCTGGGCGACCTGCGTGACCAGATGCGTGCAAATGGTCTGTATCAAAAATGGTATATGTCTTGATTCCCATACGCGCAAGTTTGTTATATAAATATGAAACATCTTGTTCGCGGCCTGGAATAATAATCGCGCTGAAAACAACAGTATCTGTTGGCATCAATTTTAATTCTTTAACATGTCCATTACATAAACGCGTTAACATAGCAAATTTTTCGCCTTGGGAACCAGTTAAAAAGATTGCTTGTTTTTCGGCGGGTAAATCTTTGATTTCATCATGTAAGTAAACATCGTCTTTACCCAAATAACCGAATTCAATACCAATTTCACGAAACTCTGGTAAACCAACATACGGCACAGGATTTGGATTACTGCGTTCTTTGATTGCGGCAACTCGTCCCGCGGCATGTGCTGCTTCGGAAAACATTTTTATACGCGCTAAACTACGTGAATATCCTGTCACCAACACACGACCAGGTGCCTTTTTCATAATTTCAGTCAAAGTATCACGAACCTGAATTTCTGTTGTTTGGGGTGTTTGTCTTTCTGATGAAGTAGAATCACAAACGCACGCCAATAATTTAGGATCAGAACCAATTTCTGATAAACGCGCATAATTTGTATTTTCTTCAATTGGGTTAGCGTCATTAAAAGTCCAATCGCCTGTATGTAAAATTTTTCCAGCAGGGGTTTTGATAATCAACATTTGTGCTTCTGGTACCGAGTGTGTTACATGAAATGTTTCAACAACAAATGGGTCTAATTTTAATTCAGCACCATGATGGTCAAATTCAATTATATCTTTATCTGGATTAAAATCCATTTCGATACCTTTGAATGTTCTGCGTAATATTTCAGCCGGAAAACGTGTGCAGTATATTGGTTTTCTAAACTTTGGCCAAATATATTTTAATGCACCAATATGGTCTTCGTGTCCATGAGTCATAACAAATGCGACAACATCTTTTTTATGTTTTTCAAGCCAGCTTGTATCACAATATTGAACATCGCCAGCACCGATTTCTTCTTCTAAAAATCCCATACCACAATCAACGATCAAAAACTTACCCTTGCATTTATAGACATACATATTTTGACCAACGTGTTCCAAACCACCAAGTGCCATAAAATAAATCTTGTCATCGTTTTTATCAGATTCATGCAAAGGTTTATCTGCAATAGTTTCTGGTATGTTTTCTAAATTTTTATGTTCTCTTACTTTAACCATGTAATATCCTTTATTAAAGTTCATGTTATGCACACCAATTAATTCATTACCAATAAAGAACATTTCTTTATCCGCAGTGAATCTTTGTGGTGTGCGGTTTATATAATTGCGTGTTCCATGCGCAATAACGAAAATTCGTGGCGCACCCAGCAGGAGTCGAACCTGCAATCTCTGCCTTCGGAGGGCAACGCATTATCCAGTTGTGCTATGGGTGCATAGGACTATTATACAACTTATTTTTTATTTTGCCAACATTGACAACATAAAATCATCTAAATCGCCGTCTAATACGGCATCAGAATCTGTTTTTTCAACATTGGTACGTACGTCTTTGACTAATTGATACGGATATAAAACGTAGTTGCGAATTTGACTGCCCCATTCAATTTTCTTTTGGGCGGCCTTAGCAGCATCTTCTTCGGCAGCGCGTTTTTCCATTTCTAATTCGTACAATTTAGAACGCAACATTTTCATAGCCATTTCCTTGTTTTGAATTTGGCTACGTTCATTTTGGCATGTTACAACGGTATTTGTCGGTAAATGCGTTATACGTACAGCGCTGTCTGTTTTATTCACGTGTTGTCCACCAGCACCAGATGCGCGATACGTGTCTATGCGCAAATCTTTTTCGTTAATTTCTATTTCAATAGAATCATCGATATCCGGCCAAACATCAACAGATGCAAAACTTGTTTGACGTTTACCGTTGGCATTAAATGGTGATATACGAACCAGTCTATGAACACCAATTTCGTTTTTTAACCAACCATAGGCGCGTTCTCCAGATATTCTGAATGTTGCACTTTTTATACCAGCGACATCGCCTTCGTGTTCTTCGACTGTTTCAAAAGTAAAACCATGACGTTCACACCATCTGGAATACATACGAACCAACATTTGCGCCCAATCTTGTGCTTCTGTGCCACCAGCACCGGCCTGGATAAACAAAAAAGCGCCATTATTATCAGCAGGGTCGTTAAATAATGTAATAAATTTAGCCTGGTGTGCTTCTGATGCCAATTTTTCAATTGCATCATTTATTTCGATATCATTTGGAGATAATTCGTACAATTCAACCAAGTTGTTATATTCGGTTTCTAAGCGATTTAATTCGGACAATTGTTTTTCCAACCCAGATTTTTTCTGCAAAATATTTCTAGCATAATCTGGATTATCCCATAAATCGGCCGCATTAGTTATTTCTGTTAACTTATCAATTTCTGATTTGATTTTATCTGGGTCAAAGAAACCCCCTGACGGCAGAAATGTCGTCTTGAATTTGATTTAAAAATTCATTAGTTATAACAACCATGGTTCAAATATATAATATTTTTGTCATAAAGCAACTTTTTTATGTTTTTATACCAAAGTTTTATTGCGTTCGTTTTTCAAATGTGATAAAATAACCCTAAACGAGGGAGATTAATCCATGAATAAAATTTTGATGGCATTGGGCAGTTTGGGTATGTGCGCATTGGTAAATACTGCTTTTGCTGTATCCGCTGGGTCAACAAACAACAATAATAGTGGTCGTGCAGTTGGTTATGTTACATCCACCGGAAATACAGGTGGGGGTATTCGTGGTCAACAGGCTGGTGTTAATGCTTATATGCAAAATCAACGAAATACATATTTTCTTGTTACTCAACCGGATGTTGATACGGCATGTCGTCAAAAAATTTATAATTGTTTGGCGGATTATTGTGGGGATGCAACTGTGGTGCCTGGGCGGACATCTGGACGTTGTTCTTATGCGTCGGAAACAGAATTGTACAATTATGCACTGTTATGCTTGCAAAAAGATATGTCTGTGTTGTTGCCTCAATATAGTACGGGACTTAAAAACAATATTGGCGGAATGAATACTGCTGCCCGTCTTTGTCCATCTTATGTTCAGCAAGAATTGATGTCTTATATGTCAATGATGAATATGGCGGACAAATTAACAAAATCTCATTCAGATTTATGTTTGCAACGTCGACATGAATTAGAAGCGGCCATGGCATGCCATTCCATAGCATTGGCGTATGGTAATGAAACGACAAGTAAATTGAAAAACCAGTTAACTGAATATTGTGGTGCTGGTGTTATTGGTGGTTCTGCTGAAATGGTTACACGATTCGTTAATGCTGGAAATGTTGGTGCTGATATTTGGGGATGGGCGGATAAAATTGTCGGTTTAGAATTAAATGCCAAAGGTCAAAATTGGGAGGCCGCTGTTGATGCCATTTTGGCTAGTTATACGAATCGTATGAATTTGGCTTGTGGGGATAATTTGCAGTTGAATACGGTACCACATTCATCTTCTAATACGGGGTATAAAAATTTACAGAATGTGGCTGCGGTTGCTGCAAACGTTGCTTTTCCAAATACAACTACAACCACTACACCAAATCCATATGAAACATGGTCCGTATTTATGGAAATAAATTCTTTATCCGAAATTTATGATTATCCAACGGCAAACCAGGTTGTTCAAGCGGGATTAACAAATAATGCGCTGACTCAAAATTCGTTTTTAACCAGTGCACAAATGGACAGCATGCAAACTGCTTATAAACGCGGAACAAAGGTTTTTGTCATTCGTGACAGTGCCAGATGTTATATTGTTCCTGTGGCTACTTTGACTCAAACAGAAACTTCATTGATGGCACAATCTTTTGCAAATTGTATCAGCAGATAGTATAAAATTTATATTTGTGAATATACCGCCATTTATTATGGCGGTTTTTTGTTTAGAAAATAATTGTGTCATACTTGCGCAGTGTCGGCTTTTTTGATATAATTGTCCTTATGAGAATATCAAGAAGACAAGTTTTAAAAACTGTTAGTTTTGGCGCATTGGTTGTTGGGTTGGCGCCACGTGTCGCGTTTGCTGCGCCAAATGCTTTGCGCGCTGTTCGTACGGGAACCCAGCCCGGTGATAAAACGAGATTGGTAATTGAAACCGATGCACGTCCGTCATATACCTTGTCTTACGAAGATAAAAAATTAAATGTCAATCTATCAAATACCAATGGGAATTCAAAGGTAACCACAAAGTTGGCGAATGGTACATTAATAAAGCGTGTAACACAAATTCAAAATGGAACAACCTTAATAATTTCTGCCACTTTGACATCTCAAATTGATGCGTTGGATAAAAAACAAATAATGATATTGGAACCAAATGGGGACAGTGGTTATCGTTTGGTTTTGGATTTTACCGCTGGTTCTGGCAAGGGTATACAAACGACCAATAAGACAATCAAACAAACAACTGTCGCAAAAAGTGCTACGTCGCAAAATAAAAATGCACAGCAATCAAAAACATCAAACCAACATATAATTGTAATAGATGCTGGTCATGGTGGTAAAGATCCTGGATGTATAGGTAAGGGCGGAACCCAAGAAAAAACGATTGTGTTATCTGTTGCTAAAAAATTAAAGAATAAATTGGATGCAAACGGGTTTAAGACATATTTAACACGTTCATCAGATACTTATTTAAAATTGGGTGAACGCGCTGAAATTGCAGAAAAAAGAAAAGCCGATTTATTTATATCTTTGCACGCAAATGCAAACCCCAGTCGTGATATGAAAGGTTTTTCAATATATACATTATCTGAAAAGGCATCTGACGAAGAAGCACAAAAATTGGCTGATTCAGAAAATGCCGCAGATAAAATAGATGTTGATGGATTTGAACAGTTTTCAAAAGATATTCGTGTCGCGTTATCTTCTTTGCAACAACATGCGGTTGCAGAATTAAGCGAAGAATACGCAAACAATTGTGCTAAATCATTTAATAATGCGAAAATAGAACAACAACGCGGACCATCTGTACGTCATGCGCCTTTTGCGGTATTGCGTTCAACTGTGCCTGGGGCTTTAATAGAATTGGGACATTTATCAAATAAATCAGAAGAAAAATTATTAAAAACAGATGCGCATCAAAATAAATTAGCAGATGCAATTATGAAATCCGTAAAATCATACAATTTTGATGTATAAATACTAGTAGTTAAAGGGTAAACTATGGCTGTTAGCAATAACCAGAATATACAAAATGCAAAACGAAATGATTTTGTAAGAACTTTGTTACAAAACAAGTATTGTGTTGACGACAATACCAATAGATTTTTTCTTGATATGAAAGCCAAAGGTCAAAAGAAAATTTTAAGTTTCAGGGAACTGTTGTCTGCAAAAACGTTTTTAGATACCAAAAGTGATGATATTGTTGAAATAGAATATGCAATCAACGATATGTTACAACGAGCCAGATTTGATTATCTGGAAAAGTATGATTGGTACAGACAGTTCCTGGATTCAGATGTCGGAGAAAATGTTTTAGAACCACTTTACGATGCAATAAAAAATCCAAATGATGTATTATCTAAAATTATTCTGAAAACAGCATTGCAAATTGTAAATAGTGATGAAGAGTTATTTAAAACTATAACTGATGATCAAATCCGGCTGTTGTGGTTAAAATATTATTATAAATCCGATGAAAAACAAAATTTTGGTTATACAGAGGTTCCATCAAGTATTCTGGATATAGCCAAAAAATTAGTCTTAAAGAATGAATACTTGGACTTGGTGTGTATTGTATTTAAGAATCAAAAATTGTCATGTAAAGAATGTGTTGATATATGGCAAAAATTAAAACCAGAACTTATAATGAATATGAAATTATACCTAGAAAATGATGAATGGTTATACTTGGGTAATGAATTTGTAGTTATGTTGTTTGCGGGGGAAAAGAGCAAGAGTCAATACAAAAATTGGCCAGAATATAAATTATTAAGCATATTAATTAAAAACTTGACCAGAATTATACCAAACTTTGAATTGTATTTGCAAGATAAAGGAATTTTGTTTAATGATTTTGATAAAGCGGATATCAAAGCGATATCTGTTGAATTTATCGATACTATGGATGATATAATAAACAATAAATTGTCGCAGAAATTCGAAATAAACAATACTAATTCGAAAATGTTAACTGCTGATAAAACACAAAAAATAAAATTAGATTGCTTGCATAATCAAAGAGACTAACAAACAAAACAATATGTTAATTTAAATTAAAACCCAAAAGATTGAATTTCTTTTGGGCTTTTTTATTAATGGTATTTAAATATATTAATTACCACTTTCAACCGGTGTCCATCCGATGAACTTAAATCCACTTGCAGCAGCAGGTGTTGAATTTGGTGCAGTAAACGTTTCGCCATAAGTACACGTTCCCGCAGCACCAGGATCGGCAATACCACCCCAGTTAATGGTAATCGTATTTGCGAAACAAGCATTGGCTGTATATGTCGTCAATTGAGATATTATCATCATATCCTGTGCGATTGGAACAAATGTATCATTCTGATAATCTCCAAAGGCATAGCTACTAGAATAGTTTGATTCTCGTATTCTACCACATTTGTCAGCACATTCTTGTGCGTTGTCGTAAACATTGGTAATAAACCAAGGTTGATTAGGTAGGTCAACGTTACGATTCCAGCAGACTACACCTGTATCCGATGGACTAAACTGGGCTGTTGCTTGATCAACAACAAAGGAAGAAAAATCCCCTTGTTGAACAGCATTAAAATCAGGCACTCTGCTGGTACACACGTTTACAAAATGCAGTGTATCGACTGGTCTATCATTGCCACTAATTATCCATGCCGACGTTCCGCGTTCCATCGGATTTTGGATATCAGAACAACCTGCACCAGTCCCATTTGGTGAACAATACGCAATATTAGAAGAAACAGATTCTGGGTGTGCATACAACCATGCGTAAACATTCCGTTTTTCATAACCATTTTCACATGTAAATTGCTCAAAGCAAGAACCGTTTAATCTGTTTGTACTTCCAAATGCTACGCTAGTGCCGTTCACTGTATTATCTATGGTACAGGCGCCATTACCAGATGTTTTAATATGCTTCAAATTATCAGAACACGAATTTGGACAACTTACTGTTTTTGAACATGCATCTATTGATGCTCCGGTTCCTGCCACACCATCTCGGTATCCGTATGGACATTGTACATCTGTTTGTGTTGCGCTGACTATGTAATATCCTGCACGCGCATTATTACAAGATGATTGACCAGTTTGTGTTTGGTAAGTTCCGGCCGGGCAGGCATCACATTCTGTTAAACTGGTTCTGTTAGAATCTGCATAAGTTCCGGCTGGACATAAATTATCTAAACCCTGAGTGCTTAATACACCATTATTAACAGCAATATTTATTGCAGATGGGCAATAGTGTCCATCTGTACAATTTTGACACGATGCACCAGTTATTTGTCCGGTTGTTGAATCGATTTCTGCATTACTGCCGACATTAAAGTATTGCCCGGCGGGGCAGGTATCTGTTACATATACTGCCTGCATAGTTACAGGTGTGGTATAGAAAGCATCACTGGTTTCATTGGAACAATCGCCTGAACCATTTTGTTGGATTAAATCTGGCAATTCTAAATCGGCAGCCATTGCGGGCATAATACTGAATAAAACACCGCCTGTGATTAACAGTTTTTTCATTTTCTTTTTCTCCTTTTTGCATCAAATAAAGAAACCGCCAGAAATACAGGCGGTCGGGGAGTTGCTAATCAGTTTATCAATGATTCCGCGTCTTGCGACAAACGGCTCCCCGACCAAATGTCAGGGACAAAAACGGCGCAAAAAGCACCGAAAACATCAGATTACGATGCTTTCGCACCGGATAAACAAGGCTAGCACAGCCCCGAAGCCATATCCCTATGGTTTCAAGCAAATGATATCATAAAAGTAGATAACAATACAATCAAAAAATATCATTGAAAATAGGGTTTTAATATGTCATACTCAAAGCATGACAGTTTTATTCATAAATTTTTACTGTTGTCGATAATATATCATTTTTCGCAAACATATTATTTGCTTTATTATTTCCAATTCATTATTATATAGATAATATTTAAATAAAAGGAAAACAATATGACGTTGAAAGTATATAATGTTATGTCCAGAACCAAGGAAGATTTTGTACCGTTAACACCAGGAATTGTGAAAATGTATGCTTGTGGGATTACTGTTTCTGGTGATGCACATATTGGACATGCATATCAATCTGTGGTTTTTGATGTTATAACCAGATATTTTCGTTATTTGGGGTATGATGTAAAGTATGTACGCAATTATACTGATGTTGATGATAAAATTATAGCAAATGCTGCTAAAACAGGCGAAAATCCGATAGATTTTGCCGAAAAATACATGAAACAAACAGATGCAGAAATGGATGGTTTGGGAAATGCACATCCCACAATAATGGCACGTGCAACCCAGTGCATGGATGATATTATAAATTTTGTACAAAAATTGATAGATAACGGACATGCTTATGTTTCAGAATTCGGCGATGTTTATTTCAAATTAGACAGTTTTTCGCAATATGGCAAATTGTCACATGTTCAAACAGATAAAAATGATACAGGTGTTCGCAAAGATGTTGAACCAGGAAAACAAAATGATTTAGATTTTGCTTTGTGGAAATCTGCTAAACCTGGTGAGATCGCATGGAAATCGCCATGGGGGATGGGACGGCCTGGGTGGCATATCGAATGTAGTGCTATGAATCTAAAATATTTGGGTGAACAAATTGATATTCATGGCGGTGGTCGTGATTTAATATTCCCACATCACGAGAACGAGATTGCTCAAACAGAATCTTTGACCGGAAAAACATTTGCTAAATACTGGATTCATTGTGGTCTGGTTAAAGTCAATGGACAGAAAATGAGTAAATCTTTGAATAATGGTATATTGTTGAAAGATGTTTTAGCTAAATATGATGCTGATACAATTAGATTTGCATTATTGCGAAATACTTATTCTGCAGATATTGATATCACAGATTCTTTGTTGCCAGAATCTTTGAAGCATGTCTATAAAATGTATTCTGTGTTAGAAGCTGTAAAAAATATGGATTTTTCTGGGGCAGACAAAGCAAAAACCGATGAAAAAATCCATGAAATTGTTTTAGAATTTGAAAAGTCTATGAACGACAATTTTAATACTTTGGAAGTTATTGCGAATGCATTTGGATGGTTTAGTTTTATAAATGCTGAATTAGCCAAGAAAACAACAGAATATGATTTATATGCGATTGCCAATAAAATCAAAGAATTATTCAAAGTTTTGAATATATTGCAAAAAGAGCCAGCGGAATATGTAGAACAAATTAGATCTAGTATATTGCAACAAAATAATCTAACGGTTGCGGATATAGATAAAGCCATTGTTGCTCGCGCACAAGCAAAACAAGATAAAGATTGGGCAACTGCAGACCAAATTCGTAGTGATTTACTAAACAAGGGAGTTCTTTTAAAAGATAACCCAACTGGCACATCTTGGGATGTGAATCTATAAAGATGTATATTTATAAATAAAAAATTATAAAAAAACTGCTTGAATATAGCACTTTTTGTGATATATTTATGGCACGTCTTAAAAAGGAATTATCAATGAACTATCCATATATGCCAAAATCTACCGCTCTGTGGTTGATTGAAAATACTGCTTTAACATTTGAACAAATTGGGGAATTTTGCGGTTTGCATGAATTAGAAGTTAAAAATATTGCTGATGCAGAATCTAATAAAATGCAGGGATTAAACCCGATTATTAATGGTCAAGTTTCTCGTGAAGATATTGCAAGATGTGAGGCTGACCCAAGTGCTCGATTGGTTTTACGCGATGCTATTGTTGAAGCACAGAAAAAGCAGAATAAAAAAGGTGTTGGTTATACGCCTAAATTGCATCGTCAAAATCGTTTGGGTGGTATTTTGTGGATTTTGAAAAATTATCCTGAATTGTCTGATGGTCAGGTCGCACGTCTTATGCGCAGTACAAATCCAACTGTGAAATCTATTCGTGAAAAAACACACAAATCTTATTCTGTTATTCAAATTCAAAGCCCATTAGTGTTGGGATTGGTATCTGAATCTGCATTACATGATGCTATCGCAAAAGCACAAAAATCGGGCAACAAATAAGTTTTTTATGTTTCACAATAAATCAAAGGTTTTTTCATGGCAAAAAAACTAGATGAAGCAACAAAATTATTGATAGATTCTTTACCAGAAAATCTGAAAGAATTGGCATTGTCTGCAACTGAAATCGGTTATCTGTCTCAAATGGATTTTAATGCCGCTATTGAAGCAGACGAAGTTCCAGAAGATGAACGCGATGAAGTCTTGGAATTTTTTAGACAAGATTTGGAACTGGAAGTTCTGGAAACAGATGGTGATAAATTTGCTCGTGATATGGAAAAATATTACGAAGAAGACGAAGATGATTATAACCATGACAAGACGCGTGATTTATTAAACGCTGATGCAGAGCAGGTTGATGTAAACGACGAAGATTATGAATATTATGCAAAACAGTTGGAACGCAGTTCAACTGGTAATCTAGTGTTGGGTGTTCAAGATTCTGTTCAATCTTATTTAAAGCAGATAGGGGCGGTTCAGTTGTTGACTGCTGCTGGTGAAATAGCCATAGCACAACGTATAGAGGCTGCATCCAGATTGATGGTTTATGGGTTATGTGAAAGTCCTATGACAATTCAAGCCATGTTGGATTGGTATCAACAATTATTAAATGGTGATATTCGTTTGCGTCATATTGTTAATCTGGAAGTTATGTATTCCAGTGAATCTGAACAAAAATCCTTGGCTGCCATAGCAGATACATTAAAATCCAAAGGTGTAGAACAAGTTGACGATTTGGATGATGACGATTTAGATGATTTGGAAGAATCTGTTAGTTCTGATGATGGTGATGACGAAGATGAAAATGACGAAGATTTAGAAGATGAAGACGGAAAAAAAGAAGATAATCAACGTGGTTCTTCGGGTGTTCCAATTCCTGTGATGGAAGATTCGTTAATGCCTATGATTACAGATTTATTTGCCAAAATTAAGCGTATATTTACCAGTATGCAGAAATTACAGGCAAAGCGTTTGGATAATTTATTAACTTCTTCAAAACCAGATGAAGCATTGGAAAAGAAATACACCAAAGCGCGACTGGAATTATTTGAATACGTTGGAAAAATCCGTTTGAACGATGACAGAATTGCCGAAATTATGGAAAAATTAACACAACGCGACCAATTGTTGATGGGGTTAGAAGGTAAAATGTTGCGTTTGGCATTGGCTTGTAAAATTAAACGTGAAGATTTCTTGGCTGAATACGCAGGAAACGAATTGAACCGTAATTGGGTTAAAAAATTGGCAAGAAATAAAAGTGTTGCTTGGCAAAATTTTGCTAAAAAGCATGAAGCAGATGTTTTGAAAATCCAAGAAGATATTACTGCTATTGCCAAAGAAACCGGACAACCAACTACAGAATATAAAAAAGTTGTCGAATTGGTTAAACGTGGGCAAAGTGAGGCGGCTCGTGCCAAGCGTGAAATGATAGAAGCAAATTTACGTTTGGTCATTAAATTTGCTAAAAAATCCAGTAATCGTGGTCTGGGATTAGATTTTTCTGACTTGGTCCAAGATGGAAATATTGGTTTGATGAAAGCAGTAGATAAATTTGATTATCGTTTGGGTAATAAATTTTCTACTTATGCGACAAACTGGATTCAACAGGGCATTTCACGCAGTATTGCTGACCAAGCACGCACCATCAGAATCCCTGTGCATATGATTGATAATATTCACAAGATTCAACGTGCTACACGTCAATTTATGCATAAATATGGTCGTCAACCAACTGCGGAAGAGTTATCAAAGATTATTTATTTGCCTGTTGACAAGATTCACAAAGCAATGAAATCTAATTTAAAACCTATTTCATTGGAAGCACCTGTTGGTACAGAAGACGACAGTTCCAGAATAGAGATTATTGCGGATGAAACGGCTAAAAATCCATTTGTGTCCGCAGCACAGAAAAATTTGCGCAAGATTGTAACTCAGATTTTATCAGAGTTAGATCCAAAAGAAGAAACAGTCTTACGTCAACGTTTTGGTATGAGTACTAATAAAACAAGTACCTTGGAAGAGGTTGGTGAATATATTGGAGTTACGCGTGAACGTATACGTCAGATTGAACAAAAAGCATTAAATAAATTGAAACACCCAACGCGTGCACGTAAGTTGCGTAGTTTCTTGGAAGATTAAATAAAACCCGCTTTGGCGGGTTTTATACAAAACAGAAAGGTAAAAATATGAAAAATGTAATATTGTTTTGTACGGGCTTGTCTGGCTCTGGCAAAAGTCATTTTATTAAAAACTATTTGTCGCAAGATGCGTTTCATAATCTAAAATCCGCAACAACACGAGATAAACGCGAAGGTGAACAAGATGGGCGCGAATATTATTTTCGCGGCGAAGATTATTTTGATACCGAAAAATTCGTAACTAAATTATGGGTAAATGAAAAAATTTGGACACCAGGGGTAAAAAAATGGTTGTATGGGGTGCCAGAATTTGAGGTATGGGATAATCTTGGATATAATTTTGCTTATGATGTGATTGAACCAAAATATGTTCGTCAAATGATAGATTGGTTTAGGAAATGTCGTTTGCATTATTTTTATGATTTCATAGTGTTATTTTTTCAGCCGAATCCAAAAAATCAATGCATTGTAGAATCACGTCAAAATATGCCCAACGATGCATTAGTGCGTAAAAATAATACTTGTACAATGAAAGATTTTAGTGCAGTTCATTTGTCGCCAGACTATCAATTGCTTAATACCAAAGAGAAACAAATGATAGATGTAGGCTTGTTAAAAAGGATTCAAGAATTAAATAAAATGCAAATAAAATAACACCTCAACAGGTGTTATTTTTATGTTTATATATTTTTCTTTATTGTGGTATATATTGTTCCTAAATCTGATTTTAATATAGTATTTTTGACTTTGTCTGCATCGTTTGTTTGATTTGCAGTATTCAATATTTTCTCAAAATTACGTATAAACTGCGATGCTTGTGACAGAAATACGTTATCAGATTTTAATAATTCACGTATTTGCTTTTTTTCAGTAACATTGAACATTTTGACCAACCATTTAGCAAATATTTTATTATCACCATTATTATATTTTTCCCAAACAACATCAGGTATGTCTGTACCCAACGCGCGTGTTAAGTCAACAGATTGCTCATATAAATTCTTTAATATATTATCAACAGCGTTAAGAAAATCTTTTGTGTTTAACGGTTTATAATTTAAAGATGGCGCAACTTTGATTGCTTCCATTGGTGCGCTAGCACGTGCAACCATCATTTGTTTGTTCAGGCTTTGCATCGCATCAACTGCTTTGGTGTAATCTGACATTAAATCAATCATTTGTTGTCTGGATTGACCCGCTAAATCACCCAGTTGTGCAGAAGATCTGTTTATATTTTGTAACGATTCGGATATGGTTGTTTTCATAACACCAATTTTTTCAACCAAAGCATTTACTATTGCATCTAAATTTTCGCTGATATCTTTGGAACCTTGTGATAAAT
The DNA here is from genome assembly GCA_002310415.1 of Alphaproteobacteria bacterium UBA1185. Classification (GTDB taxonomy): domain Bacteria; phylum Pseudomonadota; class Alphaproteobacteria; order Rs-D84; family Rs-D84; genus Enterousia. Next base: position 110,373 of record DBYN01000009.1, read on the forward strand.
CTGGCAGTGCCTTGTAATATCTTTCTATTAATTCAGACAAAGGCTTTAATTGTTCAGTTGTATCTTTGGACATTTTGATTAAGTTTTCTGATTGTCCAGACAATTGAGTATGCGCTTTGTTCATTTCTATCAATGTTTCGCGCACCCCAATCCCCATACCTTTGACAGAATCTGCAAATTCAGTAGCGGCTGTTTTTGTGTTTTCCAATGTTGTATTTGCAACCCCAGATACATTCTGTAGTTCTTTGACGACATTGTTGGAAAAATCGTGAATTTCTGTATTAAATCTGTTAGTTAACCCAGACAATTCATTAGCAACATCATTAACAGATGTTTTTGTGGTTGTTGTAGATTCGTTTAATGTTTCTACTGCGGATTCTAATTTATGTATTTGTTTGTCTATGGAAGTTTCAGATAACCGAACGCGGGCCCCAACGACATTCGCGGTTTCTGTCATTCTATTTAACTGCTTAACCAACTCTTTGTCTGCGCGTTTGCTAAACTCAGACATTTTTGTTAAATAATCATTTAATAACTTGTCGTTTTTGCGCATAGTTTCATCATAATCATTGGATGCAGTTTTTACATTATTAAAACCATCTGTAACATTTGTGCTTAGACTATCCAATTGCTGTTGTAATTCAGTTGTAGATGCTGTCAAAGCAACCATATTTTCCGTATTAGTCTTTAACGATGTTTGCAGTTGGTCAGACATTTGTTGTTCAGATTCAATGCATTTTGTTATTTGTTCCTGTATTTTGTTTGAATTTTCGGCGGAAGAGGTTGTGGCGTTTTGGATTTTGTTTAACAATTCATCTATATGCGCCGTAAATGTTTCTGTTGTATGTTGAACTTCGGTCCAACCAGTTGAAGAAATTGTATTTTGCAAATCTATAACTGTATTCTCTAAACATTGTGACATATTTGCAATCTTTCTTGTTGCGTCATCCGCTATTTCATTTAATCTATCTGTTCGAACAGTTAAATCTTGTTTTATTTGTTCTGTGTGTTCAATTTGACTATTTAATGTTCTGGTGGCAGCAATAAAATTATCGTTCATTTTGTTTATTTCGTCTTTGAATAGTGCATCCAGTACACGAACGGCAGATTGCAATTTTACACGTTCTGGATTTGTAAGTATTTCTAACAAATCGTGCATAACACGTTGAGATTTGCGCGAAATCAAAAAAAGACAGATTAGTGTTACAAACAATAATCCAGCCAAAGACATAGATATAATAAGTAATATTTGATTCATATTTTCTTTCCCTCGGATTAAACAAAAACATCGTTCTTGCAGTTACCAGAAATTTATACTAAAATCTTACAGAGAAAGCAAGAATATAAATGGTAAACAAAGAAATTTTTTCACAAAACCAAAATATTGCATCTGACCCGACGCTTAATATATGGGTTCAGGCGAATGCTGGAACTGGAAAAACAACTGTTTTGGTACGACGTTTATTACGAATTTTGTTTCGTAATGGGTGTTATCATTCCGATAAAATACCTGGAATATTGTGTTTAACGTATACAAATGCGGCGGCAGGTGAAATGCGTAATCGTATTTTGTCTGGTTTGTGTAATTGGGCAAAGGCGGACGACACAACATTAATTAATTTACTAGATGGTATAACAGAGCATAATCTTGCAAATGCTTCGGATTTGGCTTTTGCACGTAAAATGTTTTATACATATATAGACAATCCAGAAATGCTAAAAATAAAAACGATTCACAGTTTCTGTGAAGAGATATTGCATCGTTTTCCCATAGAGGCAGGCATAAGTCCTGCATGGTCTTTGGTTTCTGGTGCAGCACAGAAAAATTTACTTGAAAGTGCTTTTTCAAGAATGATAAATCATTCTGTTAAACAAAATATAGATAAACAGCAAACCTTGAATGCATTTTATAGGATTGTAGATATCAAATCTGAGCATTTTTTACAGAATTTACAACAACTATTGGTTGAGCGGTACAAGTCTTTTTTTCAAGTGGATGATGTTGAACAATATCGTAGATACTTTATTGATAAAACGAAAGAAATATTGCAAATCAAGGAACCGTTAAACATAGATGTTGATACAAAATATCTAGAAAAACTTATTGAATATGTTATGTGCAATCAAAAATATGCAAAAAAGCCGGCACAATATGTGCAAAATATTATTAAATATACAAAACAATATATTGAAAAGACTATAGATTTTTCTGTTTATAAAAATATTTATTTAACCAAGGAAAATGAAATATCCAAGATTGTTTCCAAAGACGAAGTCTTTAATAAAGAAGCGGTTCGGGTTTATAATATTCAACAATATTTAATAAATAAAAATATTTTTCAAAACACAATGGCTTTATTTGATTTGGCGATGGATTTTGCAGATAATTACCGACTTGTCAAACAAGAGCACAATGTTCTGGATTTTGAGGATTTAATTTTGTATACGCAGAAATTATTTATAAAACCAGATGTTATGGGGTGGGTTTTGTCTCAATTAGATGTTTCTTTAAATCATATTTTGGTTGATGAAGCACAAGATACCAGTCCACAACAATGGAATATATTAAAAATGCTAGCAGGCGATTTTTTTACAGATGGCGACAGCCGCGATAATAAATCTTTGTTTGTTGTTGGTGATACTAAGCAGTCTATTTACGGGTTTCAAAATGCTGACCCAAAAGCTTTTGCGTCTAGTCGTGCTGAGATTGCGGAACAAATCAAACAAAATTATCGTGCAATTCAAGAAGTAAACTTGGATCAGAGTTTCAGATCGGTGGAACCTATATTAAAAACTGTTGATTATTTTTTTGATAATCCAAATATTGTTGAAAAAACAGGATTTTATAATAACAAGCATGTTTGTTATCGTGTTGGTGAGCATGGTTTTGTTGAAATGCATGATTTATTTAAACCCAACATTGATAGCACTGATAAAAATCAACAATATGTTAAAATGATTGCTGATAAAATAGAAGTTTTGATACAAAATGAAGGTGTGTTACCCAAAGATATAATGGTGCTGGTTCAAAAACGCGGTTCATTTGCAGAACCGTTGGCGACAGCATTAAAAAGGAAAGGTATAGATATTGCTGGTAATGATAGGGTGAATTTACCACATTTTTCCGCAATCAAAGATATGTTACATATAATACGTTTTTGCATAGATACAACAAATGATTATAGTTTATGTTGTGTGTTAAAAAGTCCTATTTATAGATTGAAAGAAGCGGATATTTTTAATTTGTGTAAAATAAAAAACACTACTAAAACACCTGAAAAATTTGTAACGATTTTTGATGTTTTGCAATCAGAATATCCAGACATTTATGTTGACTTGAAAGATCTTATTGAAAAGTCGAAATATATGGGGCCGTATTCGTTTTTTATGTATTTGTTAAACAAAAACGATAACCGTAAACGAATAATTGCTGCACTGGGTAAACAAGTTATAGATCCATTAGAAGAATTTTTAACTATATGTTTGTCGTATGAAAGAACCAAACCTGGAACTTTGTATAATTTTATTAAATGGTTTGTTACTGGCGATAGCGAAATAAAACGCGATATGGATGCTAGCCAGGGTGTGCGTATAATGACTGTGCATGGTAGCAAGGGGTTGGCGTCGCCAATTGTGTTTTTGATAGATACGGTTTATTTTCCAAAATCAGAACCAATATTAAATGCTAATCATTTGGGCAGTAATCCAAATTACGATTTATGGATATGGAAAACAGATAATTCAAAGGTACTTCAATCGATTATTGATAAGAATAGACAAGATGAAATAGCAGAGTATTACAGGTTGTTATATGTGGCTATGACAAGAACTCGCGATAAATTGTATATTTATGGTTGTGATATGGCTAATATACCGGAATTGGCTTGGCATCCACAATTATGGAATATATTATCGCAAATCAGAGATGTTAACATAGATGAAACAACAATCAGGATTACAAATGACACAAAGTTTGAATAGTTTTTTACAAAATGCCATATCAAAACAGCATGCTGTGGAACATGGAACCAGAATGCATGTGTTGTTACAAAAGATAGTTATAGATGATGAATCTGGTGATGTTGGCGACAAAGATATTGTTGCGAAAATAAAATATAATCCAGATTTGGTGCCATTCTTTTTGTCGACCGCTAAAACAGAAGTGCCCATAGCGGGTTTTATAGATAACCATTTTGTTAGCAGAAGAATTGATAGGCTGTTAATAGATCATAATAATAAAACCATTCGATTTATAGATTATAAAACCGATTTAAATACGACAGATTTTTACGATAAATATAAAATTCAATTAACAGAATACGCCAAATTGTTGAAATCTGCATATCCGAAATATAAAATTTCTGGTTTTATACTGTGGTTGAATAACTGGGTTTTGGAACACTTGGTTTCTTTATAAAACACTTGAATAATTAATGTATTTTTGGTTATAATCCAGGCATGTTAACTAGTCTTTGTATCTCTAATATTGTTTTAATAGAAAAACTGAATTTACAATTCGGTAATGGTTTAAATGTCATGACTGGTGAAACTGGTGCTGGTAAAAGTATTTTGTTAGATGCTTTGTCGTTGGCTTTGGGTGGTCGCGGTGATGTCGGTTTAATTCGTTCTGGGTGCAGTACTGCATCTGTTACTGTTGAATTTGATTGTGTTGGAAATGAACTTAAAACAATACTGGAAGAAAATGGTATTGAAGATGATGGTGCTTTGATTTTACGCAGAACTTTGCAGACTGACGGCAAAAGCAGAGCGTGGGTGAATGATATTCCTGTATCTGTTAAAACTTTGAAACAGATTGGCGATGAATTAGTTGAAATACATGGTCAGTTTGAAAATCATTCTCTGTTGGATGCGACAACACATTTAACTGCTTTGGACAAATATGCGCAAATATATAAACCCGGATTTATATCTGCGCTAAACCAGATGCGTTTAGCATATGCTAATTTGCATGAATCTGAAAAGCGATTAAAACAATTACAAGAATTGTTGGAAAAATCTGAAACCGAACGTGATTTTCTGGAACATAATGTTGCTGAATTGCGTAGTCTAAACCCGCAAATTGGCGAAGAAGAAGAATTGGCAACCAAACGTGCTCAAATGATGGATGCCGAAAAGAATGCGGGAATTTTAACTGACGCGATAGAATTATTAAAAAACAATGGCCATTCGTTGGATGAACAGATATGTTCTGTGGCGCATATACTGGAACGTATAAAAACGGAACCAAATCCGTATTCTGAACAAATCAACAAATTGTATGATGCGGCGTCCATAGTGGCGGATATTTCTGAAACTATACAACCGGAAAATCCAGATATAGATACGCTTGATTCGATTGAAGAAAGATTGTTTGCTATACGCGCTGCTGCACGTAAGCATCGGGTTATGGCGGATGAATTGCCAAGTAAATTGGTGGAAATGGAATCGCAATTAAATGCCATAGATAATTCTGATGCCGAATTGAAAAAATGCCAGAGTGATGTAAATAAATTTGCCAAGATATTTGATGAAATTGCTACGACTGTTGGTGATATTAGAAAAGAATCTGCACAAGATTTGCGACAAAAAATATTATCTGAACTGCCAGATTTGAAATTGGGCTCTGCTGATTTTATGGTAGATATTCAAAAGTCACAGCCGTCAATAAATGGGACGGATTCAATTGTGTTTATGATAAAAACAAATCCGGGGACTCCGTTTGCGCCGTTACATAAAATTGCATCTGGGGGTGAATTATCACGGTTAATGTTGGCGTTGCGTGTTGTATTAAATAATCCAAACGACATAAAAACATTGGTGTTTGATGAATTGGATACCGGAATCAGTGGTGCAACCGCTAGTGCAGTAGGTGCTAGATTGGATAAATTAGCAAGAAATGAACAGTTGTTGGTGATAACTCATTCTGCTCAGGTTGCAGGTTATGCCGATAAACATTTTAAGATTTCAAAACAGAGCAGTGCAGGTTCAACAACAACCAGTGTTGTTGAAATAACTGGTGATGACAGGTTAAATGAAATTGCACGCATAATCAGTGGTAAAGAAATAACATCTGAATCAATTGCAACAGCTAAAACATTGGTTAAACAATGATTGAAATTAAAAAATCCCGTTTTGCCGGGATTTTTTTTAATCGTGTTCGTTTTGGTGAAACAACTCGAACAATTTGCGATAAACTTGTTTTCGTGGGCATGTGCCATGTTGTATATTGTGTGCACAATCTGAGATGTTGTTTGCGGCACATTTAAAATTTTTTTGTTCTTTTCTGGTTACAAAAATAAATACTTTGGCATGTGTAGTTGGTGTTTTATTACCGGTCAAAGATCTTGTTTCGATTGTAGAAGAAAAATCTATTTCTGAAAAACAAGAATCGTTAACAAATTGTTTTGTTGTTAAATCGAAGGCCAATTTGTTTAATTCTTTGAAAGTGAAATCCTTTGTTGCCAAATTGTATAAACTGGAATACGGGTAATTTAATTTGCTTCTGGCGTTGTTCGTAAATATTAAGCTTGTTTCTGTTTTGATTTTAATATCTTCCATATTGTGTACCTTATTTGTTTATTTGCTTTTTCAAGGATTATTATAATACTAAAATAATGATTGTCAAATATTTGTTGTTGGGGGGGATACAGATATTATTTAGACACCAAAAAGGATGTCTATTTAAGGTGTTTTTTCTGGGGATTATTGCTAAAAATGCTTGTTTTTTATTTATTTTGTGTAATTCTGACATTAAGAACCTTGGTATTTATAAAAAACAAATAAAAGAGCCTAAAAATGAGTATAAGAAAACCAAATTTAGCAAAAGAAGAAAAAATTTCAATAGAGGAATATTTATATTTTACTAGTATTATTATGCTTGTCTTATTAGGAATAGGCTTTAGAGTAAGCTCTTACCTATATGAAAAAAGACAAGAAGCCATGAACCAATGTTACAGCTACGGCTATGATGACCACGAATTCATTGACGGTAAATGTTATCAAGTAGAAAGGCTAGGATACATACCAAAAGAAAACTGTGCAAAGATAATATATCCTACGGCATATGAACGTGGTAAATGCTATATACTAATAAAAAAAGTAAAAACTGGGCAACATACACGATGAATATTGGTTCAAATGTAAATAATCTATCTGTTTGAATCAAAAACAAGAAAACAAAAGAAAAACCCTGAAATTTTCAGGGTTTTTGTTCATTTTTAATTTATGTTTTGTTTGTTGTCCAGAATCAATTTATTCTGGAATAACATATTTACCACGGGTTTGTTTTTACATGCGTTCTGTTTTCTGTATTTTTTATCAGCACATGCCTCTATCATATTATCAATACAACCCCAACCACATTCTGCAAAAGTTGAGCATTTTGCCAATTTTTGTGGATTTAAAAATGCTTGAATTACCAATTGGTGGCATTCTGTTGTTTGTTCTTGTGGTTGTCTATTCCTTTCAAAATGAGTTTCGTGTTGTGAAATCAATGTATATTGGACATCAGAAAAACAAGATTGTTCTATAAATTTTGCTGATGTTAATTTAGAAAGAAATTTTTTTTTGTCTTTGGAATTCATATAACCCAACAATGCGGTTATTGGGGCTTTGTCTTGCTCATTATCATATACATCTAAAAATACTTTTATTGTTGCCATTTGTTATCCTTTTACGTACTTTACTTATTATTTTTTGTGCTCGTTATGACATTCAATACATGTTTGTAATATTATATTAAATGCCTTTGCTTCCCCATATTTATTTGTATAATCACCAACAATTTTGTATGCAGTACGTTTTGTTGCAGGGCTGCGTGAATATTTGTAAAATGTAATGCCAGATTCGTTAGCAAAACGTTTGCATAACGGGCAAGAGTCCTCTTTCACATCTTCTGGACAACTAGCTTTTGGAACGTATAACTTAAAACGCATTTTTTAATCCTTTGTTAAGTATAGTTGTAACAAGTGTATACCCAAAATATTTGATGTCAACATTTTATTATAACATTATTGTGTCGTCTGCGAATTCAATGCTGGCGGGGTGCTTGTTTTCTGATGCACGCGAAATTATTGTGCCTTGTTCATCTCTGACTATGGCATAACCACGTTGTAACACATTTTTATAACTTAAAGATTTTAACATTTGTTCGGCATGTATAATTGATTGATTTAATGTTTTGAACATGTTTTCTAAAATAATTGGAAAGCGCGCTATCAAATCCAATTTCTGACGTGCGTTTTGCATTTTATTGTTGATAATCAGCCCCATAGTTTTTCCTAAATCGTCCAATCTTTGTGATTGTTCCATTAAAACTTGTTTGGGGCTTTTTACATTTATGTTAGTAATTTGTTGTTTCAAGTTTATTAAACGTGTTGTAAAACTGGCAGACAAACGATGTGCCAAATTATCAATATCTTGAATCAAAGATATTTTTGTTGGTACGACCATTTCGGCTGCGCCAGTTGGGGTTGGGGCGCGCACATCTGCCGCAAAATCTATCAACATCCAATCCGGTTCGTGTCCAACACCTGAAATCAATGGTATATGGCTGGCTGCTGCAGCACGAACAACGATTTCTTCTGAAAATGGTAACAAGTCTTCCAATGCGCCACCGCCGCGTGCAACGATAATAACATCTACATTATTCATACGATTAAAATATTCTATACCAGCCGCAACTTCTGTTGCCGCAGTATTTCCCTGAACAGTTGCGGGATATAACAAAACATGCACAGGAAATCTTTCACGTAATCGATTTTGTATATCTTGAAATGCCGCACCAGTCGGACTGGTTACTACACCAATAGTTTGTGGAAAGCGTGGCAAAGGTTTCTTTTTATCTGCATCAAATAAACCTTCTTTGGCAAGTTTTTGTTTGCGTTCTTCCAACATTTTCAAAATTGCACCAACGCCTGCCATTTCAATTGATTGAATTATTATTTGATAATTACTGCGCGCAGGATAGGTCGTAAAACGTCCGGTAATAACAACTTCCATACCATCTTCCAATTTGAAATTCACTGGTGTTCCGCGCCAAATAATTGCATTAATTGCGGCGTTTGAATCTTTGATTGTCATATACATGTGACCAGAACTTGCCAAAGTAATTTGCGACAATTCGCCACGTATTCTGAGTTCTGGGAAAGCAGTTTCAACCACGTTTTTCAGTAGCGCAGATGCGTCAGAAACACTGAATATCATATCTGGTTTTACAAATGGTTCTGGTTTTGGTAACACAATTCTTTCCTTCACTTTGTATATATAAATTATAATTCGATTAATGGCCAACGGGGGCGGGGTGCAACAGGCTCTGTGACAATTTTACCAATTCTGTAATTTTCCAAACCGGCCCATGCAATCATTGCGCCATTGTCTGTACATAAATTCATTGGTGGTGCAGCAAACAACATGTTGGATTTATTTGCTAATTCTTCCATAGCGGCACGTATAGCGCTGTTTTTTGCAACACCACCAGCAACAACCAGTGTTTTGGGTGCCGCGTTTTTTACCCGTTCATCTTTCATTGCATTGGTTAATCTGTTAGTTATGCAATCAACAACAGATTGTTGAAAAGACGCACAAAAATCGTTTATAAATGTTTCATCGATTTCGTCTTTGTTTGTTTTATCCAACAACATACGCGCAGCAGTTTTTATACCAGAAAACGAAAAATCACATCCCGGTTTATCACACAAAGGTCTTGGAAAATGAAATCTTTGTGCATTACCAAGTTTTGCACGTTTATCGACAACTGGGCCACCAGGATAACCCAAATCAAGCATTTTTGCGATTTTATCAAATGCTTCACCCGCGCTGTCATCTAATGTTTGACCAATTAATTCGTATTTACCGACATTGTGAACTAATAAAATCTGACAGTGACCACCAGAAGCCAGCATTAACAAATATGGAAACTCTACATCTATGTTTGTATGTGAATCGCTGGCAGAAGCAGCACATAAACGTGGAACTAACGCATGTCCTTCTAAATGATTTACGGCAACTAAAGGTTTATTTGTTGCATTCGCAATACCAGTAGCAGCCATCCAACCCACCAAAACGCCACCAATTAAACCAGGACCAGCGGTTGCAGCAATCACATCTATGTCATTTATTGTTTTATTTGCGCGTTCCAATGTTAAACGTATAACTTCGTCAACCGCCAATATGTGTGCGCGTGCCGCCAATTCAGGAACGACACCACCGTATTTTTGATGTTCTGGAATTTGTGAATAAACAATATGTGCCAAAATGTTTTTATTTGAATCGACAATTGCGGCACTGGTTTCATCACATGAAGATTCTATACCAAGGCATAAAATTCCATTGTCCGAATCAATATGATTATGAACGCTACCCATATCCATGCGAAGAATATTATCTGTTTTTGTCATGATTTTATTGGTTTTCTGTATTTGTGTTATTTGTTTCAATTATTTTTATGCCGTTGTAACATAACGCAGCAGCACTTTGAATCATCATATTTTCTGATTCAGGTAATGATGCGATTTTATTCATACAATTCATAAATAAATCATTGTTTTCAAAATCTGGGATTATTCGTTGCATGGTATCTGTACGTTGATCAGCATCCAAAGATATCCATTTATCCATATTAGCATTTTCAAATGTACGTTTGTGTTTAACAAAAAAAGCAAGAACGATAAACAACAAAAGCAAGCCTAACGCGACACAAACTTTTATAAAATTTTTAATTTTCTGTATTTTGTTTTTCTTTGCCATTGTTGTGTTCCTCACATTTATCTATCCAAACATCATAAGTATCATTTTGCAAAGGGTTATAACCAGGTTCATTACGATTCATCCAACCGCTGAATATTCGACCATCTGTTTTTGTATATATTTCAAGAAATGCGAAAAAATTTTCTGCTTCAAAAGGATCTGTTTTTTTACATGTCCTTAAGGTGATAGTCAAACCATCGTAATTGACAGTTTCTGAAACTTTTATAGGAACAATCTGAGTTTTACCGGCGGCTTTGTCCATTATGCGAATAATTGCCGTATCTTGATTAACATATGCAAAAGCAGGGCGTATTGTAAATGCAAACAAAGGAACGACAGTACAACAAATTAATGTTAAAATGTTTTTCATGTCGTTCCTTTTGTTTTAGCAAATATTTATTTGTCTTCGGATTTTTCTGTGTTAGCAGACAAATCTTCAACAATACGAGCCTTTTTACCAGACAATCCACGTAAAAAGAATAATTTCGAACGGCGAACTTTACCGGTACGAACTTTTTCAATTTTTTCGATTGCAGGTGTATATAATGGGAATTTGCGTTCTACACCAACACCATAAGATTCACGACGTACTGTGAAAGAAGCGTTGTTTCCTGTACCACCATCACGCGCAATAACTACGCCTTCAAAGATTTGAATACGGAACTTATCCCCATCTTTAATTTTTACATGAACTTTGACAGTATCGCCAGCCTTAAAATCTGGGATATTTTTATCGCCTTTTAATTTGGCAATTTGGTTTTGTTCAATTTTTTTAATAATGCTCATTTTACTTTTCCTTTATTAAATCCGGACGACGTTTTTGTGTTAATTCGTCCGATTGTTGTTTCCGCCACCTTTCTATATTGCCATGATGACCGGACAGCAGGACTTCTGGGACTTGATGTCCACGCCATACTGACGGACGGGTGTATAATGACCATTCTAACCCGCCGATTTCGAAACTTTCGTTTTGTGTGGTCTCAAGACCACCACCAACAACATTATCCATCAAGCGAACCGCGCTGTCAATAAAAACTTGTGCGGCAATTTCGCCACCAGACAGCACATAATCACCAATTGATATTTCTTCTATATCATATTCATCTATGATACGTTGGTCTATACCTTCGTATCTGCCACAGAGCAGGGTAATTGTATCATGTTTTAGATATTCATGCACCATTTTTTGGTTTAACACCTTGCCCCTGGGGGAAAAATATATTACTTTACCTTTGTTTTGTATTGAATCTATGGCATCTCCCAGAACATCTGGACGCATTACCATACCGGCGCCACCACCAAATTGTTCATCATCAACACTGCCATAATTGTTTATAGCAAAATCACGAATATTGGTTGTGGTATATGACCATATTTTATTATCCAAAGCACGCCCAACAACGCCACCCGAAAGTGTACCCGGAAACATTTCTGGAAAAATAGTCAATATATTAAAATGCATTTGTTATTTAACCACTACATTTTTATTGTCTATGTCAACCATTGCGCCAACAAAAGACACCATTTCGTCGTTATCTAATTCAATTATATCACCAGCACCAAAATTTTGAAACCCAGTAATTTTACCAATAATTTCATTGTTTCTGGTTACAGAAAATCCAATTAAATCATATTGATAATATTCGTTTTGTTTTAATTTTGGCAAATCAGAACGTAATACAAACAATTCTGTACCACGCAAAGTATCGGCGCCATTTCTGTCCAATACAGTATCAATTTTTGCAATAATTAAATTTGTATTTTGATTTAAAACACGAACAAAATGAAATTGTTCGGGCAAAAATTTATCTGACAGAACACGAAAATGTTTAAAATCTGTTGGGTTTTGAGAAAAAGTCTGTACCCTGAATTCGCCACGCAAGCCTTGGGGTGCAACAATTTTTCCAACCAAAATTTTTTCATTCGTGTTCATGTCAGATATACGGATACAAAATATTATTCAGCAGTTGCTTCTGTTGTAGCAGTTTCTTCTGCAACAGGTGCTTCTTCTGTCGGTTGTTCCACAGGTGCTTCAGCAGCAGCCTTGGCAGCGGCTTCTGCGGCTGCTTTTTCTTCTGCGATTTTTGCCAATTTGTCGGCTTTATCTTTCGCTTTCATCTGAGTTTTTTCAGATGGTTGATTTTTCTTGGTTTGATTTGGAATAGGTTTAGCAGAAACCAAGCCAGCCTTTACCAAAAATTTGTACACGCGATCAGACGGTTTTGCACCCTTAGACATCCAAGATTTAATTTTTTCAATATCTAAAACAACACGTTTTTCATCATCTTTGCCCAACATAGGGTTGTATTTACCAACTGTTTCCAAAATAGCCCCAGAATTACGTGCGTTACGAGAATCTGTAACAACAACATGATAATAAGGACGTTTTTTTGCACCATAACGTGCCAATCTGATAACTGTTGCCATATTATTTTGCTCCTTAGTTTTTTTGTTATCTTTTAAACCCAAATATTACACACAAAAACCGACATCAAAAGCGAAAACTCGCCGGTTGATGTTCCTTGTACTACCGTACACAGGATTGTTAATAATGGCAATCTTTGGGATTTGCACACCAATTATGTAATAAAAATCCCAGAAAGTCAAATATTTGTTCAATAAAAAAACACAGTCCACACAATATATGCGGACTGTATTGGTTGATGTTTTTTTTTGTTTAATTAATCATCTTTAACCATACCAAAAGCAGCACCCATACGAATTTCGCCGGCTTCTTCGCTACCAAGGCTTTCTACGTATTGTGTAACACCCGTTGCTTCTGTAACAGCACCATCTGGTCCGCCGTAATATCCAAGATCTATCTTGCCATGACCTGTACCAGGTACTTTATTGTCTCCAAATCCTTCGCCGTTATATCCATCAACTAAATGATAGGTTGGTGTTCTAACGCCGTTTTCATCAAAGTCAGTAAACTTAAATTCATTTGGTATACTTGCATTCAAAGCGGCATTTGTTTTAAATGTGATAGAATTAACATTTGTGGTTTTGTTTCTAACAATTTCAACATCATACCAAGAACGACCTTCTTCATTTGGATTTGAAAAATTCATAGCCAATGTTTCTGCACCATTTTCGAATTTCAAAGATGCGGCACCGTTTATATTCATATCGTTATCATCATTTTGTAACGAACCGATAGCCCGGCCAGAAAATGTCATATTTGCTTCTGGATGATCGTGTCTTAAATCTTTGTATCCACCTGCAAATTGTTCGCGATAATCGTCTGAATCTACTTTTGTTCCATCTGCTTGTTTTTCATGCATATTGAAACTAAACTCGCCAAAGTCAGAATATTTTAACCCCAAATCTCTGCCATACATAATAAATTTTCCATCACCAAAAAATTCTGTACCTTCACCATTAGCCAATTGATGCACATGAAAAGTGTTGTTTTCATCGTTATTGGGTGTAAATATTCCTCTTTTTCCTTCATCTTCTTCTTTGGTTATACTGTTGTATACACCATGATTAACTGCTTCTATTTGACCATTTTTACCCAGTTTAAATGTTAATAAATCTTTGTACTGACCACCTTCGTCACCATGATCACCGGATGTAGAAATCATCAAAAACTCTACATTTTCCAGTGTATATTCGCGATAATGATATTTGTCATAAAAATCATTAAATTTATCTTTAAACCGATCAATTAGCGCGAAAAGATCTTCTTTTGAATAATTGCTTACATCGTACCCACAAGCGAATTTACCAAAATGTCTAACTAAATCTTTCTGAGATTCAAAAAACTCTTCTCTTTTGGTATTATCCCACCCCAAGAATTTTTTTCCGGCCTCTAAAAAGATAAACGCAGATTTTTCTTCTGACAAAGAACCATCACCAAATATTTTTGAACCAGAATTTCTAGCAGATGTACGAAGCATGCTAAGACCGATACTTTCATAATTATTTGAAATATCATTCAAAGCATCTTCACCAATAGCATTTTTAACCGCGGCTGTCATTTCTGCAACATTTGTGACACTGCTGCGCATACCTGTTATTTGTTTGTTATAATTTTCTGCGTCTGCTGAGACAGTAGATTGTGGAACATCAAAATTTTGTAAAGCCATGTCAGTTGCTGCATCTGTAACTATATCAGAAACACTGTGTCCACCACCACAGGCGGCCAGTGCTAAAACAGATGTTAAAATTGTGATTTTCTTCATTTTATTTCTCCTTGTTATGCACAAAAAACACCGTACACTACATCAGGAATAAAATCAAGGTATAAAAATTTGTTATTTGTAGTAGTTAGTGTTATAAGAAAAGGAATTTATTTAATATAAAAGTCTGACATCCGCTTTGGGTAGCTTGCCACCCAGACCACGTCGCAGACGCGAATGGTGGTGCGGGCAAAGGGAATCGAACCCTCGTCTAAAGCTTGGGAAGCTTTCGTGCTACCATTATACCATGCCCGCTGATTAACATTTGTTCAAAGTTTATATTTTTTATTTATGAAAGTCTAGCCAAAAAATTATTCAACTTTATTGTTTAACATTACTGTTGGTAGACACTTGTTTTGAAACATGTTCTTGCTTTTTATACTCGTTAATAATATCCAGCGCTTTTTGAAAACTTTGTTGTTCTGCTTCGTCCATACATTCTTTTGCATCTGGATTTTTGTTATAGTTTTGTACCAAAGCCACTGCACATTCATATTCTTTATAAGATATCACTGTTTCTCTCCTTGGTTATTTTGTATGTTCTTCGGTAATGCGTGCAATTTTTGCGGCTATGCTACGCAAAATCTTTTTAGGTGGAAGATTTTTGTCTTCCAATTGACGCAACATATTATTCAATGTCAAAACGATTTTATACGGTAATTTTTTCTTTTGTAATAAAAATTTTATCGCGCAAGCCAAACTATCGACACACTCCATTTCTGGGGTAACAAATCTGTTGTTTATATAATCTTTGTGTGCTTTACGTTTTTCGTTCATGCGCAGCACCTTTTGGTTACTTACTATTTTGTAGGTATTTGCAACAATTGGTCTGGAAATATTAAATCAGGATTTTTGATATTGTTCCGTTCAGCAATCATTGTAAATAAAACACCTTTGCGTAAAAAATTGCGCGCAATTATCCATAAACAATCACCGCGTCTGACAGTGTAAAATGTATTAGTGTCATCTGTCATTTCTGGCATAACAAATTCATGTTCTACGTTTGCAATAGTTGTTCCTTCACCATCATGCAACCTAACATTTATTTTGTAAGTACTACCCGGTTTTAATTCGCCAACATCAGCACCCAAACCAAAATTTTTATAATCTGAAACACGTGCAAAGCCCAAATATTTATCATTCAAAGTTAATGATACGCGAAGTCTTGGTAATGCTTTGCCTGTAACAACCATACGACCAGTATCTAAATAATCAATTTTGGAAACGACCAAATCACCATCTAATAATTCTGGTGCTTGCATAACTTTGCTGCCATTTTCAGTCATCAACAACGATACAGAATTTTTATAACCCTGTTCAGAAATATAAACAAAAACAGAATCTTTTGATTTTAAATTCTTATCAGCATCAACCAAAGTAATAACATAGTTACCAGGTTTAAAAGTATCTGTCGGTGCATACACAAATTCACCGTCCGAATTTGTATGTTCTGTTGCAACAACTTTTTTATTTATAACAATTGAAATATTTGATTCGTGACTATTGCGACCAGCGATTACGATGTTGCCAGACTGTTCAATTCTTACCAAATCAAACATTGGTCTGGATATAGACTTTCTGTCTATCGTTTTTACAACAGGTTCTGGCACAGCAGGTACAACAACTTTTACCGGAGTGTTGATTTTAAACAACATAACAGTAATAGCAATCAATATAACCAACAAAGCACAAACTATGGGTAACCAATACGCGTGTAAAATGCGTTTGTTACGCGTATCGATGGTGTTTTCTGTGCCAACAGATGTTGGTTGATTATTTGCGTTATCTGTTTTGTTAAATATATGAAATCTGCTTAAAAAATTACGAGTAAATGTTCTGCGGTTTTCCAACCAAGACTGCTGTCTATCAACTGCATCATTTATCATTTCATCTGTCGAGCGTTTTGTTTTTCCAATATTAGTTGTTGCCATGATTTTTTTCCTTATACTTTTTTATTCCTTTTGACAAAATTATTCCAAATTTTATTTATTTGTCAAGGCAAATATGATATACTATGAACTATATGAATCAAGGAGAAAACATTGAAACCAAAAACAATAGGGATTATGACAACAGGTGGTGATTGTTCGGGATTAAACACAGTTATTCAGCGTATAATGGATGGGTGCGTATTACGTAAATGGAAATTAATTGGAATTCGTGATGGAACAGACGGATTATACTTGTCACCGGCAAAAACAATTACTTTGAATCAAGAGTCATTTCAATTTGCAAACAGTCATCTGGCGGGCAGTATATTATCAAATGGACATGCTTATACGACCAATTTTATAACATCTGCTAAAAGTGGCAAATTGTCTGCATTTAATAACAGATTAAAGAAATCTTTACATGATTTAAATTTGGATGCTTTTGTTTTGGTTGGTGGCAACGGCAGTTTATCTTTGGCACATACATATCGTGAAATATATAGTAATTTATCTTTGATATGTATTCCAAAAACCATAGATATGGATATTCCCAAAACTGACAGAACACTTGGATTTGATACTGCAGTTCAACAATTGGTTTCTTATTGTGACCAATTATTATTAACTGCGCGCAGTCATCATCGTTGGTTTGTTGTTCAAACTATGGGGCGCGATTGTGGACAATTGGCATTGCACGCTGGCGTAGCAATTGCGGCTGATGCTGTTTTGATTCCAGAAATAAAATTTGATGTTGATAATTTGGTTAAACACATTAAATCATTAAAACGCGATTACGGGATAATATTGGTGTCCGAAGGTATATCAATTCGGGGACATTCTGGTAAACCTGCTGATATGGTTTCACGCAAATTAACTGCATCAAATATTCCAAACAGAACCGCTTTTCCAGAACATATTCAAAGGGCAGGTGATACATTGGCAAGCGACAGAATATTGGCTGCTGGATTTGCAGATTGTGCATTAAATGCGATTGAAAATAACGAAACTTATGTTATGACAACGTTTCAAAATGGTGAATTCAAAACGATTTCGTTGGATGAGTTTTTCAAAGCGGGTAAACCGCAACGCGACCCAAATATTGACGGGGTAATGACGTCAAATGCGTATGTTGAACCCGACAACGTTTTGTTGCAAATTGCGACAGATATGGGAATATATATGGGTGAGAAAAAGAGATAAAAAAACCGGTCAAACGACCGGTTTTTGTTTATTTTCTTTTTGCTTTGTTAACCGTTTTTATGTGATCTGGTTGTTTTACAGAAACACTTTGTTTATTCATTATAATTTTTACTTTGGTTGTAATCAAGATAATCAAACCAATGCAACTTGTAACGAATACCAAACCCGCTGATGCAAAACTAATCCAGAAATTGTCTATATCACCACCCTTAACAAACAATACAGTTAACCCAAAAACGCCTAAAACGAAAAATATGGTAAATAATAATCCAGTTGTTATTCTAAGCATGACTCTCTCCTTTATTTATGCTATGTGTGAATTATAGCACAAAAAAACACCGCCCACAAGGGCGATGTTTCCAAATTTACAGAACAACTATTATTTCTTTTCAGAAAAATCTGCATCTGTTGTTTTGTTTTCACCAGATTCAGCGTTATTTTCTGATGCTTGTTGTTGCTGTTGTGCTTCTTGAGCAGCCTTGTAAACTGCTTCACCCAACTTCATAGCCTTTTCAGACAATGCGTCAGTTTTTGCTTTCAAAGATTCAGCAGTTGCATCAGCCTTTGCCAATTCATCAGACAATTCTTGTTTTGCTTTTTCGATTGCTTCACGTTCGTCGCTACTGATTTTATCACCATGTTCTTTCAGTGATTTTTCAATACTGAATATTGCAGTTTCAGCAGTATTTTTTGCTTCGGCTAATGCTTTTTTCTTTTTATCTGATTCGGCGTTTGCAGCGGCTTCGTCAACCATACGTTTGATTTCGTCTTCGCTTAATCCACCATCAGATTTAATAGAAATCGCTTGTTCTTTGCCTGTACCTTTATCTTTTGCAGATACATGGACAATACCGTTCGCGTCAATATCAAAAGATACTTCAATCTGTGGCATACCACGTGGGGCAGGTGCTATACCTTCCAAATTAAATTGACCCAACAATTTATTATCGGCGGCCATATCACGTTCACCCTGAAACACACGAATTGTTACAGCAGATTGATTATCTTCCGCGGTACTAAATATCTGTGATTTCTTGGTTGGAATTGTTGTATTTCTGTCAATCAAACGTGTGAATACACCACCCAAAGTTTCAATACCCAAAGACAAAGGCGTTACATCCAATAACAACACATCTTTGACTTCACCTTTTAATACGCCACCTTGAATTGCGGCACCCAACGCCACCACTTCATCAGGATTCACGCCTTTGTGTGGTTCGCGACCAAAGAATTCCTTTACTGTTTCAACAACTTTTGGCATACGAGTTTGACCACCAACTAAAATGACTTCATTTATTTGTGAAGTTGTCAAACCTGCATCTTTCAAAGCCTTCTTGCATGGTTCAATTGTTTTTTCAATCAAATCAGCAACCAAAGATTCTAATTTTGCACGTGTCAAAGTTATATTAAAATGTTTTGGACCCGTAGCATCGGCAGTCAAATACGGTAAATTAACATCAGTTGAAGTCTTTGAAGATAATTCGATTTTTGCTTTTTCTGCGGCTTCTTTTAAACGTTGTAACGCCAATTTATCATTTGACAAGTCAATACCAGTTTGAGATTTGAATTCTTCAATAAAATATTTCAGAACACGCGCATCAAAATCGGCACCACCCAAAGCAGTATCTCCATTTGTAGATTTTACTTCGAATACACCATCTACGATTTCCAAAATAGATACATCGAACGTACCACCACCCAAATCGTAAACAGCAATTGTGCCATCTTTATCTTTGTCTAAACCATAAGCCAATGCAGCAGCAGTTGGTTCATTAACAATACGTAACACATTTAAACCAGCAATACGACCTGCATCTTTTGTTGCCTGACGTTGAGAATCATTAAAGTACGCAGGAACAGTAATAACTGCATCAGTTACCGTTTCGCCTAAATAACTTTCTGCATCTTTTTTCAATTTAGATAAAATCATAGCAGAAATTTGAGATGGCGCATATTTTTTACCATCAATTTCAACCCACGCATCTCCATTATCACCAGCCACAATTTTATAAGGAACACGTTTTTGAATTTCTTTAACTGCTTCGCTGTCGAAACGCAATCCCATTAAACGTTTGATTTCATAAATAGTATTTTCCGGATTTGTAACAGCCTGGTTTTTAGCAGTGATACCAACCAATTGTTCACCATTATTAGTAATTGCAACAACAGATGGCGTTGTGCGTTGTCCTTCACTGTTTTCAATAATTTTTGGATCTGTTCCGTCCATGAAAGCCATAGCGGAATTGGTAGTTCCCAAATCGATACCTAATACTTTTGACATTGTTTTACTCCTTGGTTAAAACATTTATATGCCATTGATATAGTTATTCAACGACACATTTCAAGGGTAAAAATAAATATTTTATTTGGGTTTATTCCTAAAAACAAAAAACCGCCGAATTGGCGGTTTTAATTTTGTTTACAAAGAAATTATTTCTTTGCTGGTGCAGCAGCAGTGGCAGGCGCAGCAGTTGTTGCAGCGGCCTGAGCAGCAGCGGCTTGTTTATTGTCTGCTTCTTCTGGCATTTTACCACCAATTGTCGCAAAAGCCAATTCAGCCTGATGCAATCCCAATTTAACACCATTTGGTAATACTAAATCAGAACCATGGACTGTGTCGCCAATTGTAACATCTGACAAATCAATTGTAATTTTTTCTGGAATGTCTTGAACTAAACCGATCAATGCAACTTTACGTACAGCAAAGTTCAACACACCACCCAATTTAATACCTTTGGATGTATCAATATTGATAACTTCAACCGGTACAACCACATGCACAGGTTCTTTTACATTGATACGTTTAAAATCAACATGAACAACTTTGTCAGATACTGGATGATACTGAATATCCATCAACATAGCGTCTTCTTTGTTGCCGTTTGTTGTGATTTCAAATAATTTTGTCCGCAAAGACGGTTGTCCCAGCAACATATTAAATTCATGCCCATTCAATTCAATGGACACAGGTTCTTTCTT
>DBYN01000005.1 GCA_002310415.1 Alphaproteobacteria bacterium UBA1185
TAATACTGTACCGCATGTTTTGCCATCATATTTAAATCTGGATTATTGGTCGGATTTAAATTTGGATTATAGGCGGTTATATATCCCCACATATCATCAATGCTTTCAGTATTTGCGGCGCTGGCCAAATTCAATAACAGATTATAAGATATTGGCATACGACCATTTGGAACCCCTTTTTCACGATGTATATAAACAACAGGATTAGACATTTTTGCCAAATCATCTTGTTTATCATAAGCATTCAAATATTGATAATATTCATCAACATTACGTGGAATAACGTCAAAATACAAACGTTTACTTGTCAAAGGTTTCACATACATAAAAAGCGACAAACTTTCTGGATTTGCATATGTCAACCACTGTTCAATACTAATACCGTTACCTTTGGTCTTTGAAATTTTCTGACCATTTTTATCAACGAATAATTGATATGTCAAATTTTCTGGTGCTTTGCCACCCAAAACTTTTACAATTTGTCCGGACAATTTATAAGAATCTGTTAAATCTGCACCACACATTTCATAATCAACATCCAATGCCAACCAACGCATAGCCCAATCCGCTTTCCATTGTAATTTTGCCATACCATTTAATACAGATTGTTCAACACGTGTACCATCTTCATCTTCAAATACGATTGTCCCAGCTTCCGCATTTACAGATAAAATGGGCACTTCTAAAACATGACCTGTTGATGGTGAAATTGGCATAATAGGACTGTATGTTTTACGTCTTTCTTCGCGCAAAGATGGCAACATAATTGCCATAATTTTATCATAGTTTTTCAATACTTTCATCAACGCATCATTAAAAGCGCCAGATTTGTACATTTGTGTAGAACTTCTGAATTCATAATCAAAACCATATCTGTCCAAAAATTCACACATCATAACATTGTTATGTTCTGCAAAACTGTCAAATTTACCAAATGGATCGGGGACTTTCGTCAACGGACAGCCAAGATATTTTGCAGTTTCTTCTTGATTTGGAATATTTGTTGGTACTTTGCGCAAACCGTCCATGTCATCAGAAAATGCAATCAAACGTGTTGGAATATCAGATAACTTTGAAAACGCCCAACGAACCATACTGGTTTTTGCTACTTCACCAAATGTGCCAATGTGTGGCAATCCAGATGCGCCATATCCTGTTTCAAATAAAACGTAACCTTTGTCGGGAACTTTGTTCCCGATGCGCGATAAAATCTTACGTGCCTCTTGAAATGGCCAAGTATTTATTTGATTGTAATCTATGTTATCTGACATTTTATTACCCCATTAAATAATCATGATGGTGTTATTATATACGTGAATTTGCAAAAAACAATCAAAAAAGTTCTATCGCTTTTGTTACAATTCGTTCGCTGCTGCATTTGGTGGTGTAAAATAACAATATAATTGTAAACAAAAAAAACACCGACATAAAAATCGGTGTTTTTTATTTTGTTATTAAAAATTATTTTATTAATAATTCTTTGCCATGGACATCAACTGTTACGGTTGAACCTTCGCCAATTGTGCCTGATAAAATCATATCTGCGATTTTATCTTCAACCGTATTTGTAATTAAACGCTTTAATGGACGTGCGCCAAATACAGCATCATAACCATTATCACCCAACCAATTGATTGCTTTGTCGGAAACGTGTAAAGATATTTGACGTTCGGATAAACGTTTTTCTAATGAACGTAATTGAATCTTTACAATGTCAGCCATAACATCTTTGCCCAATTGATTAAAGAATACTATTTCATCAATACGATTGATAAATTCGGGTCTGAAATGCTTTCTGACGGCTTCCATATTCGGCAAATTACTTGTCATTATGATAATAGTATTTGTGAAATTCACTATACGTCCCTGTCCGTCTGTTAAACGTCCATCATCTAAAATCTGCAAGAACACATTAAAGACATCTGGATGCGCTTTTTCAATTTCGTCAAATAGTAAAACCTGATATGGACGACGGCGTACAGATTCTGTTAATTCGCCACCCGCTTCATACCCGACATATCCCGGAGGTGCACCAATCAAACGCGCCACAGAATGCGGTTCCATATATTCAGACATATCAATTCGTGTCATTGCTGTATCGTCATTAAACAGATATTCTGCCAATGCCTTTGCAACCTCGGTTTTACCAACACCAGTTGGTCCCAAGAACATAAAACTGCCCGATGGTCTGCGCGGATCAGATAATCCGGCACGCGAACGTCGTATTGCACGTGCAACAACAGATAACGCATTATCTTGTCCAACAACACGTTTGCGCAATTCATCTTCGATGTTTAATAATTTAGATTGTTCTTCTACACTTAATCTGTCTGCTGGAACACCGGTCCATTTACTTACAACCGCAGCAATATGTTCTGGCAAAACGGTTTTGTATTCTTTGGATTCACTATTTTGTTTTTTGATTTGTTCTTCCAACTCTGGAATCTTACCATATTGCAAAGCCGACGCTTTTTCATAATCTCCGTTCCGCATTGCAATTGCAACTTCGGCACGTGCGGCATCTAATGCAGCCATTGCATCGGACAAACCACGCATTTTCTTTTGTTCGTCATGCCATTGCGCAGTCATTGTATCTGATTCAACCTGCATTTTGGCAATCAAATTTTCCAAATCAGACAAACGTTTTTTAGATTCTTCATCTTTTTCTTTCTTTAATGCCTGTTGTTCAATTTTTAATTGCATCAAATGTCTGTCTAATTCATCCAATTTTTCAGGTTTAGATGCAATTTCAATACGAACACGCGCAGCCGCTTCATCAATCAAATCGATTGCTTTATCTGGTAAAAATCTGTCTGTGATATAACGGTCAGACAATTTGACTGCCGCAACCAGCGCTGCATCTGCAATACGAACACCATGATGACCTTCGTATTTATCTTTTAATCCACGTAAAATAGAAATTGTGTCATCCACTGTTGGTTCATCTACATAAACCGGTTGAAAACGACGTGCCAACGCCGGATCTTTTTCAATATATTGACGATATTCATCTAATGTGGTCGCGCCCACACAATGCAATTCGCCACGTGCCAACATAGGCTTTAACAAATTACCAGCGTCCATCGAACCTTCGCCTTTGCCGGCACCAACCATAGTATGCAATTCATCTATGAACAAAATAATTTGTCCATTTGCATCCTTTACCGCTTTTAAAATTGCTTTTAATCTGGCTTCGAATTGACCGCGAAACATTGCACCCGCCATCAAAGCCCCCATATCCAAAGACAGCAATTTTTTATTCAATAAATTTTCTGGCATATCGCCCGAAACAATACGTTGTGCCAAACCTTCAACAATAGCAGTTTTACCAACCCCCGGATTTCCGATTAAAACCGGGTTATTTTTGGTTCTGCGCGATAAAACCTGAATTGTTCTGCGAATTTCTTCTTCGCGCCCAATCACAGGGTCTAATTTACCGTCAGCCGCCAATTTAGTAAAATCCGTTGTATATTTTGCAATTGCTTGTTCTGGTGTTTCTTGCATTTCTTCCGGATTCATATTCATATTATATCCTTTTGGTTTATGTTTTTTGTTTGCTGTTTATATAATGTCAGTTTTTATAAATTCAAGCCATTGGATGATAAACCTAAATAACTTTTGCTTTTTTGTTTTTTTGTGTTAATCTGAGCCTGTGAATCAAGGTGATAAAATGAATTTTTCAGATAAAGACTTAAAACAAATAACCGAACATGGCTTAACTTCTGAAGAAATCGAAAAACAAATTGATAATTTTAAAAAAGGTTTTCCTTATGCAGATATTGAAAAACCTGTAACCGCCAATGATGGCGTTGTTATCATTGATAATATGCCTGGTAATTACTTTGCTAATTTATTCAGTGAACATGCACAATCACTTAAAATTGTAAAAATGGTTCCTGCTTCTGGGGCTGCTACGCGTATGTTCAAAGATTTCTATGAATTTCTTCAAACTGGTAAAATGACCCCTGAAATCAGAACAGCTTTGGACAACATTACGGAATTTGCTTTTTGGAAAAATTTGCAAACTGTACTACCCAAAAATCCAACTGAGATTGATATAATTAAAGGCATCATTACACTATATGGTAATACCCCAAAAGGTTTAATTCCATTTCATAAATATGGAAACGATATTGCAACAGCACTAGAAGAACATCTGAAAGAAGGTGCCCAGTATGCTGTATCCTTTGGGGATACAGTAAATATTCATTTTACAGTTTCACCGGAACACAAAAAAGACTTTGAATCTTTATTAAACAAACTTGTCCCAATTTATAAAGCAAAATTTCACTTAAAAGAATATAACTTTACAATATCTGAACAAGATAAATCTACTGATACCATAGCAGTTAATAAGGATTTCACACCATTCAGAAATTCTGATGGCTCTTTGTTATTCAGAGCTGCTGGACACGGTGCTTTGACTAAAAATTTAAATGAAATTGATGCAGATTTAGTATTTATTAAAAACATAGATAATGTCCAACCAGATAATTTACGTAAAGATACTATCAAGTATAATAAAATATTGGCTGGTAAGTTAATACAAGTTCAAAAACAGACTTTTAATTTTATTCGTCAGATAGATGCAAAAAACGCAGATATAGATAAGATACATGAATTTATTGAAAATAACTTAGGATTAAAATTATCACATAAATTAGAAGAACAAGGATACCGACAAATATTAAATCGCCCAATACGCGTATGTGGTGTTGTAAAAAATACTGGCGCACCAGGCGGTGGTCCTTTCTGGGTTCGTGATTCAAACGGCAATATCAGTTTACAAATTGTGGAATCCAGCCAAATTAATCCTGAATTTAGAGAAAATATTATGAGTAAATCAGAATATTTTAACCCTGTGTTCATGGTGTGTGGATTACGTGATTTCAATGGTAACAAATTTGATTTGACGCAATACGTTGATGAAAACACTGGCTTTATATCAAAAAAATCCAAAGACGGCAAAGATTTACTCGCAATGGAACTACCTGGTATGTGGAACGGTGCAATGGCAAGGTATAATACTATGTTTGTAGAGGTACCAAAATCAATTTTCGGCCCTGCAAAGACTATTTTTGATTTACTTAAACAAGAGCACAATAACAAGATGATATAAAAAGACTTGACTTTTCATAAATTATATTATAAATTATTGCGCAGTAATTAAAGGATTTAAATATGCCACGTATATGTAAAGTAACTGGAAAAAAAACAATGGTTGGTATGAATGTATCTCACTCACACCGCCGCACGAAACGTACTTTCTTGCCAAATTTGCAGAAATTATCGTTTCACAGTGATATCTTGGGTCGCGATTTCAGTTTGCGTATTTCGACAACTGGGTTGCGTACATTGACAAAGCATGGCGGTTTGGACGCTTATGTAATGTCAAAACCAATTTCTCGTTTAACAGATGAAATGGCTGCTATTAAGAAAGCCATTGAAAAGAAAAACGGCAAAAGTGAAAAACCTGCGAAAAAACCGGTTCATAAACCAACTCGCAGTGCTCGCTTGGTTAAAAAAGTAGAAGCAAAAAAAGCAGCCGCAAAATCAAAATAATGCGACTGTTGTAGAGTTATGGCTCTGTGGCGGAACTGGTAGACGCGCTTGACTCAAAATCAAGTTCTGCAAGGAGTATCGGTTCGATTCCGATCAGAGCCACCAAAAATTGAAACCCACTTTTGTGGGTTTTCATTTTTACTTGGATAAGACGGAAGCGAATTGCAAGTGGCGCGACAGACCATAAACACTCATCCTTCGCCCTGCGAGGGGCAACCGTAACGATTCCACTACATTTCATTTGTGGAATCTACTTGTTGTCTGCGGGTTCCGGCGTGTTCAAGCACTTTTTTATTCCTTTCCTTCGTTTTATTGTACATTATTTATTATTTTAAACACAAGAATTTTTATATAAAAAAAGCACCCACAGTCGCGGGTGCCTTTTGATTTATTTTCATCAAATTTTATCCAACCAATTTTCGCCACAAAGATTTTTTCTTTTGGATTTTACTGGTCGGTCTGCGATGACGTGGTGCAGTTGTTGTGATACGTTTTGCTTCCACGTGTTCTGCGCTTTTCTTTTTCGCATCAGTTGACGGTTGATGTGCATCCAGAACATCATCTGTTTTTACTGTATCTGTTGCAACACGTTGTATAGAATATTGGTCAATATTCATTAAACTGTCATCACCAACAATGACGATTTCTGTTCCGAATTCCTTTTCCATCGCAGCCAATTCAGCGCGTTTTTGATTTAACAAATAAATTGCGACATCGCTTGGCACCGTCATTATGATTTTTTGTGCTGATTTTGCCAACAGTTTTTCTTGCAAATGCCGGAACAATATAATCGAAGCGGTTTGAATACTTGGTACAACACCAGCCCCCATACAATGCGGGCAAACTACATACGAAGATTCTATGAAACTGCTGCGTAATCTTTGTCTGGATAACATCAAAACCCCAAACGCGTTTATTTTAGCCACTTGGGTTCTGGCGCGGTCGTGTTTCATGATTTCGCGCATTTTCTGTTCCAATTTGCGATTATTTTTTTCATCTTCCATATCGATAAAATCAATTGCAACTATGCCCGCTAAATCACGTAAACGCAATTGCAAAGCGATTTCTTCTGCCGCTTCTAAATTAGTATTTAGTGCGGTTTGTTCGATATCTTTTTCTTTGATTGCACGCGAAGAATTAACATCAATTGTAACCATCGCTTCTGTTTGATTGATAACAATAGAACCGCCAGACGGCAATGTTACGTATGGTCCATGCAGACCTTCCAATTGTTTTTCAACACCGGCTTTGGTCATTAATGGCACAGCAACATCTTTGTATTGTATCAATTGTTTGCGCGGTGCACGACCATACATTTGTTGAAAATAAGATTTTGCTTCATCAAATGCTTCTTCACCCTGAACATACATAACGTCTTCTTTGTCAGATATGAAATCACGTACCACACGACGCAACAAAGAATCTTCAGTGTGAATTGTAACTGGCGCAACAGATTCCAAAGTAGTTTTACGAATTTCATTCCACAAAGAAGTCAAGTACTCGTAATCTTTTATGATTTCATCAGAACCAGCATCTTGTGCGGCTGTACGCAAAACCACAGTCATACCCTTTGGTATTTTCAATGAATGTAAAATCTCACGTAATCTTGCACGTTCTGTTTTATCCGAGATTTTCTTTGAAACACCATAACTGTTGCGTTTTCTGGAATTAGGCATCAACACAGCAAACCGACCCGCCAAAGACAAATAGGTCGTCATAGATGCGCCTTTTTGGCCACGCTCTTCTTTGACACCTTGGACCAGTAAAATTTGCTTTGGTTTAATGACGTCTTGAATTTTAAATTCGTGCGCACGTTTCAAAAATTCTTTATTGTCTTCGCCCGCACTATTGTCATCATATTCGGCAATTTCGTCTTCTTCGTCATTTGGATCTTCGTCATCATCAACGATGTTAGCATGAGCTAATTCCAACAATTTTTTCTTTTGTTCAGGGGTAACCTGATAATAATCGGGATGAATTTCAGAAAACGGCAAGAAACCATTTTTGCCGGTTCCATAATCCACAAATGCAGCCTGAAGCGACGGTTCAACACGTATAACCTTGGCCAGATAAATATTTCCCTTTATCTGAGGCTTAGTTGTTGTTTCTACGTCAAAATCAGACACACGATTTGTAGTAGTATCGACCACCACCACCCGCGTTTCTTCTGGATGAACACCATCCACATATATCTTTTTTGACATCTAATAATCCTTTTGTGTTTTGAGTGTATAAAACAGATATGATACGTTCCCATGGGGCCGTCCAGCCCATGCCAAGGAAGCATGCAACGATACTTAACAGCACAATTCGTATCACAGAAAACAGCGAGAATAAAAACATCAACTATTCACCCTATTTTATACAGCGTATAAAAGAATAGCAGACGATGTACACAAAGGCAAGGTGTTTTTATTTGTTATCTTGTAATTTATGTTTTTTGTGTGGAAATGGCAGGTTTGGCAACTTTTGTTTTGCTTCCGCCAACCAGCGTTTCATGCGCGCGCGCAACCAACGTTCATAAACAAAGAATAAACCACCTGCACCAATTAATGGCAATAAATAATAAATAATTCTGTATGCCAACAATGCACCAAAAATATTTGCTTTGTCGACCTCGTCCGGTAATACAACCATAAATATAGATTCAAAAACACCAATTCCCCCGGGAACTTGACTGAATATACCAGCCCCCATTGCAACAACATAAAGTCCAATAAATATAGCAAATGGTATATTAATGTACGGTGATATACAAAAATACAAAACCAGTCCCGCACATACAGAATCGGCTATACCCAAAGCTGTTTGAATAAGTGCGGTACGTGTTGATGGTACCCGAAACAGCAAATCCCCAATTTTGACACTTTTATGTCGAAAAAGGAATGTTAGCACAAAATACCCAATAACTAAAATCAAACAGATTGCGAACAGTCCGTTTATCCCAATCGCGTTTGCGAACATTTCACGCGGGACCATAAAATATCCAATAATAGCAATAGCAGATGCTCCCAGAAAATAAGTTATCCCAGAAAACGTCAACATTTTGATAATGTCGCCACCCGGAACACGCCAACGAGTATAAAGTCTGTACCGAATCGCACCACCACTTACCAGCGCGTTTCCTGCATTGTTGCTTATTGCAAAACCCAACATACCCGCAAGCATCCATTTCCACCACGTAACCTTGCGGTCAACATAATCCAACGCTAAATAATCATACAAAGACAACGCCAAATACCCAAACAAACAAGCAATACATGCCATAAATAAATTATATTTTGGAATATTTAACAAAGCATGCGCAATATCACTTAAAGAATACTTGCGTAATTGCCAATAAAGCATGCCAGCCGCCAACACAAAGAAAAATAGCCCAGCATAACTTACTATCTTTTTAAATAAACGTTTTGCTTTGATAGACATGATTTTTATATTTATTTACTCTCTTGTGGCAAATAGCATAGCAATCCCAAACGCAAAAAGCAAATTAAATAAATTAATATTTATAAAAATCTTGAAATTGTTAGAAAAACTGTTAATTATGATATATAGATAACCAAAAGGGCAAATTATGGCACAACAATCAGACACAAAAGATGACAAAGACCCAAAGATTCAGGGTTTAAACAGCACTATTGCATTATTAACAAAACAAATTAATATAATGGAAGATAAAAATACAGAATTGCTTGATTTGTTGGACCAGGTTAGAAAATTTGAATGGGGAATATTTAAACGCGCTGAATTTGAACAAATACAAAAAAATATCAACGCGGCATTAAGCAGAATTCGTGGTCGCCAAATATAAATTACAAACTCGATTTCTCTGCCAAATTATTCTTTTTATATTAACGGTATACAACCAACAGAAAACCGGAGTATGTTTTATTTCCCAATTTCTGATTCACCTTGTATAAATCCGTAATGGATAACAACACATTGGTGATAATTTGGCTAATGTGCTGGGTAATTGTTATGAGTATCATACAAAATTTGCGCCAACGCCAGACATATTGGCGGAATATAAAAATAAACAAACCACCCAAATGGGTGGTTTGTTTTTATCTGGCTTGTTCTAATTCTTTGGTTATTGCCTGATATTTTTCTTGGGCTTTTTTGTATGCATCTTTGGCATCTTTGCCTGCAAACAATTTGTTCGCTTGTTGTTCTGCAATTTCCATTTCCAGTTTTGCCAGTTTTTGTTCTGCAATCAAACGTTGAACCTTTTCCTTGCCCAATTGCATACTTAATGTCCGATTTTGTTGTTTCAAATCATTGATGGTTGCATTGTCTTCTTTTTTCTGTGTTTTCAAATCAGATATATCGTCTTGTAATTGTTCGATTTGTGTATCTGATTTTTTCAATTGTTTATTTTTTTCTGACAAGCTTTTTTCCAATTCATCAATTTTGTTTTCTTGTTCCAATTCAACAATAGTTGCCTGGGCAGGCTCTGGTTCTTTTGGCGTTTCTTTGGAAACTTTTTCAGATTCATCATAATTAATGTCTTGTTCTGTTCCCGGAATAACACCTTGAATCATATATTCGGGTAAATTGTGTGAATGTATATGTGAATTCAAAATGGTTTCTTGGTTAAATTCTTTATCTATTTTTTCAATATAGCCATCTTTTTGATAAAGAGCTTCAATTTCTGTCATTTTATCGGTCTGTGTACCAAAACCAGCAATCTCTTTCAAAGATTTTGCTTGTGACAAAATATAATCTAATTTCTTCATATCTGGAAATTCACCTTTGGCAAAAACCGATGGTATTTCTTTGCGTAACATTGCCAACGCAGAATCCATAATACGTGGTTCATGTATAAAATGCATACAAATGTATTTATCATCAAAAGTTGAATATTTACTGGTTGCTGCATGCTTACATAAACTTACAAACAAGGTAGAGTTAAGAACAGAATCCAACAGCCCTTCTCTCATTCTACCCCCTGTATGAATTTCATTAAAAAACACCCTACGCATCATCCCTGTATATAGCACATATCTCAAATAATCGTCATCAATTTTGCTTATTAAATTCATTAATTCTGATAGACGGTCTTCATTAAGGCCTGTTCCATAATACGTGTCATACCACTTTTTATATAATTTTTCCAAATGTCCCTCTAAGCCATAGCCAGTATAGTAATTTCCATATTGCCCCCAGCCTTCTTTTAATCTTGGTTCGTAGTCCCGTGCTGCCTTTTTCAATTGTTCTATTAAATCTTTTTCTGATTCTACCATTGTATGACTCCCTTTTTGTTATATTGTTGTGTATGGGTAAAAGCTCCCATTTCCGTCAATACAATAATACACCAAAAAAAAAAAAGTCAAGCGCTTTTGACAAGTTTTTTCCTTTATTTTGCCCCCAAAAAAAAGCAAGTTCCCCTCCTGCGGAGGGGTGGATTGCGACAGCAAGACGGG
Organism: Alphaproteobacteria bacterium UBA1185; assembly: GCA_002310415.1. Lineage (GTDB taxonomy): Bacteria > Pseudomonadota > Alphaproteobacteria > Rs-D84 > Rs-D84 > Enterousia. Next base: position 10,986 of record DBYN01000005.1, read on the forward strand.
GAAACAGCCCAAAGGGCTGTGTCATGCTGAGCGAGCAAAGCGAGCGTGAGCATCCAGGTGTATAAATTCTTTCAACAAATTTGTATATCAGCGCTTTGCGCTGAATGCTAATAGACCTGGATTGCCACGCTAACGCTCGCAATGACCACACTCTGGAATAAGTTCATTATCACGAATACACCAGACTTACCCTCCCCACCCTGCGCCCCCCCCCGCCATGGGCGGGGAATTTGCACCCATAAGGTTAAAAAAACCACCCGATTGGGTGGTTTTTGCAATTTCGTTTAAACTTAGAACCCGAAAACCATACGTTGTTTTGATTGACGTTTCTTTTCGTTACGAACCGCTTCTTCTTTCAACCGTTTGCGTTTAGTTGTTGGCTTTTCGTAACGCTGACGTTCTTTCATTTCACGATAAAGGCCTTCTTTTTGTGATTTACGTTTCGCAACACGCAAGGCTTGTTCTACGTTATTATCACGAACCAATACTTTTACCATATTTTACACCCCCTTTATCGCTGTTTTATATTGTTAAACCTGTCTGCCTTCGCTATGCTACGGCGCGACACTCAATTTTCGTTATTGTGCGCTTCGCGCACAATAACGAAAATTTGTGGTGGAGCTGATCAGACTCGAACTGACGACCCCCTGCTTGCAAAGCAGGTGCTCTACCAACTGAGCTACAACCCCACAATCTCTTTCGTGTTGCTCTTTTAACAGACCCGCTGCTCTGTAAAGCAACTTACCTCTACCAACTGAGCCACACCCCATAAACTTTGCACTTTCTTGTTGAAAGCCAGCATATTTTATACATTTTTTTATTTAATGTCAAATAAAAAGTATCTTAAAAAAATACCCATCAATTTGATGGGTGTTGTTTTGTTTAAACTGTCTTAATCTTTCACTGTGTATTCACAGAAACCTTCATTTGTATCACAACGTGTGATAATGCCTTCGCTTATAAAGTATCCCTGGGTATGCAAGCATGCTGGGCAAACTTTTGGTGCCTCGGTTCCAATATGCCAATTACCACAGTTTGTGCAACGCCACATCACGATTTTATCAGATTTAAATAATGTGCCGTTTTCAATAGCTTCCGCCAAAGCACGATATCTGGATTCGTGATAACGTTCTGCATAACCAATGTTTTTCAATACTTCTGCGATTGCTGTAAAACCTTCCTGGGCAGCAATTTGAGCAAACTTTGGATACATATCTGTATTTTCTTCGTGTTCACCATATGCCGCTGCTTTCAAATTTTCCAAAGTATCACCTATTTTACCAGCAGGAAAACCAGCAGTAATTTCTACTGTGCCGCCTTCCAAGTATTTGAACAAACGTTCTGCATGTTCTTTTTCTTGATCTGCTGTTTCCAAAAATATTTTTGCAATTGCTTCATATCCGTCTTTTTTGGCTTGGGAAGCAAAGAAAGTGTAACGATTACGTGCCTGAGATTCCCCAGCAAATGCAATTAAAAGATTTTTTTCTGTTTGTGTTCCTTTTAATGATACCATTTTTATTCTCCTTTGTCGTTAAAAGTCATAGTAATACTATCAAAAATAAGCCAAAAAGCAAAACAATTTATTTTTATTTTGAAAAAGTTTTACGTTTCGCTGAATGAATCAACTCTATACTCTCATCTAACAACAATATACCCAAAAATGCCCTAGCCTGTTCCATTGTTGAACCGTAAGACCATAATGGGCCATTATCTGTATCATATTTCGCAACGACACAATCTGCCGTTCCAAAAAGATATTTTCCGTAACAATTATTAGCCACTATTTCAGCGGCATAATATTCAAATTTATTTTTTTCGACCCTGTTGATTTTATTATGTAACACAAATTCTTTACCACGCACAATTTGGACAGGCTTATCAAATTTGCGTTGAACACGCCATAATCCACCAACAAAATCAACTTGCTCTGGCAAAAAAGCATACAACGGATGATATACATTTTTTTCATCTACCGCACAAGCACCATATTTTCTTGCTTCGTTATAAAACAGTATTTTTTCCTGTTCTGTTGTATATGCGGTTACTAACCTGTTAAACACTTTCGGTTTCCTTTATCTTGTTTTCAATTGTGTTTGTTAATTTATCCAATCCAATATGTCCCGCCGCACTTATCATAACAATAGCCGGCTTTTTCTTGCGACCAAAAGACTTTTCAAATGCAGACAGCCTTTCATACATTTCTTCTTCGTCCAAAGTATCAATTTTATTTATGACGACTATTTCTGGTTTATTAACTAAATTTCCACCATAAGAATCCATTTCATGGCGAATTGCTTTATAACGATTGCCCCAATCTGGTTCTGAACCATCTATGACATGCAAGATTAATTTGGTGCGTTCCGCATGTCCCAAAAATCTGTCACCCAAACCGACACCAATATGCGCACCTTCTATTAATCCAGGTAAATCAACCATTACATATTCATGATTGTGTGCATACATAACGCCCAATTGTGGGTTAGTAGTTGTAAATGGATAATTTGCAATTTTTGGGTGCGCAGATGTAACAACTGATAACAAAGTAGATTTACCTGCATTTGGAAAACCAACCAATCCAATATCTGCAATTAATTTTAAACGTAACACAACGGTTCTTTCTTCGCCTGGTAAACCATCATTTGCCTGACGCGGGGCACGATTAGTCGGACTTTTGAAATGCAAATTGCCCCAACCGCCATTTCCACCGCGCACAGCCAGATATTCCATACCATCTTTGTTCAAATCTGCATATTCTATTTCTTCATTTTCAGATAAAATCACCGTTCCTGTGGGTACAGGCAAATACAAAGTTTCACCAGAATAACCAGTACGCATTTTTCCCATACCATTTTGACCACGTTGCGCAACAAATTTTGTCTTAAATCTGTAATCTATCAAAGTATTTACATTTGGCACAGCAACAAATATTACGTCACCACCACGACCACCATCACCCCCATTTGGACCGCCAAATTCAATATATTTTTCACGTCTGAACGAAGCGGCACCATTGCCACCATCGCCTGCTTTGATATAAATTTTTGCTTTATCTAAAAACTTCATTTTTGTATCCCTGTTATAGATTTCAAAGTTATTATAACTTAAAAACTTGCAATTTCCAGTATGAATATTTATAATGTTGATGCTGCGCAAGCAGTGATGATTCTGAATTCGTTGCGGAATAATCGTTTTGGACTGGGGGGCGGTACCCCACAGCTCCACCAATTTGAATCTTATGGGGCTGACATAGTTTCGACAGACGAAGTAAAGGCAAATGATTGAATCCGACATGGTTGTCGTTAAAAACTAAATAAAAACTGAATGGCGATAGAATCGCTGCGAACGACAATGTTCGCCTTGCAATGGCTGCCTAAGATGGCTCTGAAATATATTGACAATTGTTGATATATTTCGTTTTAGCTTTTGCGGGGTTTGTCGGGTACCTGGCACCAGAAACCCGACATTATGATTAAAATAATATTGAATAAAAGGACAAAAAATGTTTGGAAAAATTAAAAAAGTGTTTTTTACGGGTGTGTTTGGTGTTTTGTATATATCTTATATTGCACAATTCGTATATGTATTGGCATTTTTGAACAACATGGAACACCAAGTATATGGATTGGCATTACTGGCTTTGGAATGGTTGGTTTTAATTGCTGCCAGATATTTATCCAAAAGATCTAGCAACAGCGCCCAACAATATGGAAACAGTTTTGGTCGCCGTCATTAATAATATTGGCAATGAAAAATTTAATATCCCTTGGTAATTTTTATCGAGGGATTTTTTATATCTTGAAAAGTGAATAAAATAATCTATATTTATACATGCTATGAAAGAATATATTTTACCAGTTCGTGATTTGGTTGTACATCCGGGCCTGACAGTACCGGTATATGTTGATAATCCATTATCTGTTTCATGTATAGAAGCAGCAACTGCCCACAACCAAAAAATAGTCTTGTGCCCACAACATGCTTGGTCATATCCAACCTGTGCCGATGATATTTTTTCAACTGGCACTATTGGCAATATTGCCCAAGTGCTACATATGCCTGATGGTACAATTCATGCAATCATCAGAACAACAGATGTTGTAAATTTATCCGACATAAATATTGATAAAGGCATATTTACAGCAGACATTAAAATAGTTGAAACCTTTGATGATTCTGGAACAGAACAAACGATTGCACTGCGCGACAAAGTGGCTGATACTATGCAGGTTTTATCGTCACATCGTAAATTCAAAATGGATAAATTACGCACAATAATACAAAATTATCCACTTCCTGCATTCGTGGATTCTGTTATTCAGACATTAAATATTGATACGGATATCGCTGTTGAAATTCTAAAAATGAAAACATGGCATGAAAAATTAACATCTTTGTTGGAACAAGTTATTTTATTTATAGAAACCGAAAAAATAGAAGACAGCATCAGCAGACGCGTTCAAAATCAAATGGAAAACGGTCAACGTCAGGCTATTTTACAAGAAAAAATGCGTGCTATACAAAAAGAAATGGGTGAAGACGACGAAGAAACTAGTGTTATTGGGATGCGCAAAAAAATAGAACAATCTGGCATGCCAACGGATGCAAAAGAAAAGGCTATGTCTGAATTAAAACGCATGCGCGCTATGTCCCCGATGTCCCAAGAGGGTGGTTTATTAAAAACATACCTTGATGAATTATTATCTATGCCTTGGAATAAATCTGACGACGCACCTATTGATTTAATTCGGGCGCGAGCAATATTGGACAGTGAACATTCTGGTATGGCATCTGTCAAAGAAAGAATCTTGGAACATATTGCTGTTATGAAAAAAACGGGGAAAAACCATGGCAGCATCTTGTGTTTTGTTGGTGCACCCGGGGTTGGTAAAACATCTCTATGCAAATCTATTGCCAATGCTTTGTCGCGCAAATATTGCAGAATATCTTTGGGTGGTATATCCGACGAAGCGCATTTTCGTGGACACAGAAAAACTTATATTGGTGCACAATGTGGACGTATTATGGACGCATTAAAAAGGTGCAAATCTAATAATCCTGTGATTGTTTTGGATGAAATTGATAAAATGGCACGCGATTGGCGTGGCGACCCAGAATCTGCTTTGTTAGAAATATTAGACCCAGAACAAAATAAATCTTTTCGCGACCATTATTTAGAAGTGGATTTTGACCTGTCGAACGTATTATTCATCGCAACATCCAATTCATTGAATATGTCGTCTGCATTAAAGGACCGTATGGAAATTATTGAAATTCCAGGATATACAGAACAAGAAAAACTGCAAATTGCACGTGAACATTTATTAAAACGTGCTGCTGATGATACTGGTTGGAACATTGATAATATTATAATTTCTGATGATGCTATACTGCATATAATTCGCAATTATACTGCTGAACAAGGTGTACGTGAATTACAACGTGAATTGGCATCAATACTAAGACGCAGTCTGTTGGAAAATAACGGCGAAGACGTAAAGACAGATTTTACAAAAGAAAAAATTGATGAATTGTTATCTGTTCATCAAAGTGCAAATCGTAACAGTAAAATTGGTTTCAGCGCCAGAATATAAATGTTAAGGCAAACAAAATGATTTTGATTATAAATACATCTGGAAACGGCATTGAATTATCGATTAACGATAAAATTTTAAAAATAGATTCAGAAAAACAATCTGTTGCGTTGCCAAGTGCGGTTATGAATTTTTTAAACCAAAATCATATAAATAATCAGGATTTATCTGCCGTTGGGGTTATTGTTGGTCCCGGTTCTTTTACAGGTATTCGAATGGGTATTGCATATGCCAAAGGTTTTGGTTTGGGATTAAATATCCCGGTAATACCGATAAATATTTTTGAAATATATTTACATAAAACACCTGATGCTTTTGTTGCATTAGATTCTGGACGTGGTGATTTTTTTGTTGCTGCACATGATTTAGAGCCTTGTGTTATGGACATAGATACCGTCGAACAAGAACAAATGAAATATCCACGCACAGTTGGACATATTCCGTTTGATTTGCGCGATGCCAAAGAAATTATTGAAAATAAAATTAAGTCTGGTGATTTACAGCCCGCAATACCAATGTATTTACGCCCCAGTTATGCAGAAAAATAATGTTTGATAAAATAGCAAATCTTCATCAGTCTTGTTTTCCACACAAACCATGGTCAGCATCTGATTTTGCAGATTTAAAAAAATCAGGATGCGAAATCATTGTATCCGAAAATGGTTTTGCCGTATGGCGAACCGTTGCTGACGAAGCAGAAATTATTACCATAGGCGTTGCGCCCGATGCACGTCGGGGTGGTATTGCCTCTGCTATGTTGGGCATAATCGAAAACGACATCAGAAAACATAATGCAACCAAAATATTTTTAGAAGTCGCAGCCGATAATATTGCCGCTAAAAACTTATATAAAAACAACGGATATTCTGTAATCGGAACTCGTCCCAAATATTACGATGGAATTGATGCAATTTTAATGGCAAAAGATTTATAAATCATCGTTAACAAAATCCAATATTCTTTTATCAAAGATAATATCACGTTGTTGTAATGGTTTTACAATGTGCATATCTTGTGCATGTCTGGTTCGCGACAAAGCAACATAAGTTTGCCCATGGGCAAATGCACCACGCGAAATATCAATTACAACTTTGCTTAATGTTTTTCCTTGGGATTTATGTATCGTCATTGCATATCCCAAAGTTAAAGGAAATTGTTTATAACTGCCGATTTCATTTTCGACTATTCTGTCGTTTTCATCACGTGAATATTCTATTTTTTCCCATTTATCTGGTTTTACAACAACCAAATCATTTGTATTATCGTCCAATAACTGAACCAATATTTCTTTGATTCCCAGTTTTTCAACTATGCCCACAGAACCGTTATGCCACTTATCACCATTTTTTACAAACATGACTAATGCCCCCTGCTTTAAGCATAATTCCATAGGCGCAGGCACATCATTCACATTAAAATTACCAGATAAAACCCCAGTATATTTAATTTCTGGCGCATTTATTTGGTTTAAACGTTCTGTATTTATGCGTTCTGCAATTGCGCGAAAAGGCGTAATTATAACAGCATTTTTGCACACATCTTCATCATCTATTTTACACGCATTAAAAAATCCCAGCGCAGACATATCATTATTACGTAGTCTTATTAAATTATTTAACAAATCATCATCACTTTGACGATATACAGTATTAAAATCATATTTTATAAATTGCGCCCGTTTATAAACATTTGCATCAAAAAAATACGCATTAGCATGTTCATATGTCTGTAAATAATATTGCTCTGCATCACGAGTTATAACCGGTGGCAATTGAAATAAATCACCAATCGCAACAACCTGAATACCACCAAAAGGCTCATTATTATGACGTGCTTGGCGTGCCAAGATATCAATTGCATCCAACAAATCTGGCGCAACCATAGATATTTCATCAATTATCAAAACGTCTGTGGCATTTAATATATTGCGCGGTTTAGCCTTTAATTTTAACAATTCAGGCATAATAAAATCACGTGGTTGAATTTGAAACAAAGAATGAATTGTTTGTCCGCCAATATTTAACGCAGAAACAGCAGTTGGGCAAGCACAAACAATGCGTTTACTGGATGCAGATTTAAGATATTGAACAAACGTTGATTTTCCGGTACCCGCCTGCCCCAGTATTAAAACATTAGAATGTGTGCGTTCAATTGTATTAAACGCATCTGTCTGTTCTTTATTTAAAATAGGTATCATTTGCGCCATGAATTGGATAATCCCATAAATTTTAAAAAAAAGCAAGATATGTTAATTTTTAACTTGCATAGTGCCAGAAAAATTATATAATGAATCTCGCCGTGGGTTAGTAGCTCAGTTGGTTAGAGCGGAGCGCTCATAACGCTTTGGTCGTGGGTTCAAGTCCTACCTAACCCACCATAAAAAATTAAGGCCTGTATTTTTACGTTACAGGCTTAATTTTTTACCAATTTTACAAAAACAGAAACTATTCACTTAATCCCAGTGTTTTTGTTATAAAATCATAAATACATTTATGGCTTTTGTTGTTTAAATCAATGTGTTCTTGTTCGGTTAAATCAGCAGTATATTTATCATATTCTGGTGTAATTGTTATTGAATCCAGCGGAAATCCAGGATTACGTTTTTCGCATATTTTATCAACAAATATAACACGCCTTGAATACACATAGACATGCAAAGTCTTGTCATATATCGCCACCGCTTTGCGGTAAACCCCAACCAATTTACCACCATGTTTTTTTACAAGATTTAAATAATGTTCAATTCTTTCATCTTCTGACATCTTTCTGCCATTTACAGAATTGATTTTTGTTCCTGGTTGTTCAGATTCTGGGATATCATCAAAATATAAACCCGTATCTTCGCTTATAACAGGCAATTTTGATAATTTGCTGTATTCAGTTACTTTTTTTGTGGCTATTTCTTGTTCGTTATTGCCAATTTCTTCGACTTCGTATTTTATATTCAAATCATCCAGACCGACAATTTCAACAGGCAAAGAAGCCAACATACTTTTATACAAATTCAGTTTTCCTGGATTATGTGTAGCAAATAAAATTTTTTTCATATTATGCAACTTTTTTTGAAAATTATATATGATGTAAAAAATAATATAATATTTTTTCTATAAATCCAATACTTATTCTAATAAATATGTTTATAAATATCTTAACTTTTATATTTTGTTTAACTTCAAACCAAAAACAAGGGGTTAAAGATGATTTATGGCTATATTCGGGTCAGCACAGATAAACAAGATTGTAATAATCAAAAACTTGGCATTGAATCAAAAGCAGTTGCACTTGGAATAAAAATAGATAAATATATCGAAGATTCGGGTATTTCGGGAATTAAAGAACCCGAGCAACGTGCATTAGGCGGTTGTTTAAAAAAATTAAAATCTGGTGATATTTTGATTTGTTCTGAATTATCCAGATTAGGCCGCAAATTTTTTATGATTATGCGGATTTTAGAACATTGTATGAAATGTAATGCCAAAGTTTACACAGTCAAAGATGGGTATGAACTGGGTGATAACATACAATCCAAAGTAATGGCATTTGCATTTGGCTTGTCGGCAGAAATCGAACGAGATTTAATAAGCCAACGAACCAAAGAGGCGCTGTTAAAGTTAAAACACCAAGGTAAAAAACTCGGTCGCGGAAATGGCTGCAAGAACAAAAAACGCAAATTAGACGATAAAGTTGAAATAGTACACGAATTACTGAAACAAAAAGTACCCAAAATTCATATCGCCAAACGATTAAAAGTCAGTTTACCCACGCTTTATTCGTATATTTACAACGAAAATCATAAAGAAAAAACGGACGTTTAAATTTAATACATTTATAGGTTGATTTTTCTTAAAGTTTGTGTGATAATATTCCGTGAAAACACTAAAATTTAAACGTCCCTTAAATTTTTATAGTTTTGTTCCTGGACTTATGTTTGGCGCATGCCTGCGTTCTCAACAAAAATAACATTTGCCCAGAAACACAAACTATAAAGTTTTAAAGACGTTAGAACGAGAATTAAAATGGTTTATGGTTTGATTTTTCTGGGTCCGACAAAGTTCGCCGCACAAGACCAACGCGACGGTATTACCTACTTTGCACAAGAAAATAACCTGAACATAGACAAATTTATTTCATTTAAAAACAGTCCTAGTATGCTTGCATTTAATCCTGGCGATACAATCGTATGCTATAATTGGGCTTGTTTATGTGAAAAAACACAATTTTTACGCAAATTTATTCAGCACTTGGTCGAAAATGCGATATGCGTTTATTCTGTAACCAGTGGATATTACATTGATAAAACTATGAATATGCAAACTTTGTTGTACGCATTTTCTATGTATGAAGAGATTCGAACCAGTTTTTTATCAAACAAAGCCATTGAAAGTGCGAAAAAAAGAACAATTTCTGGTCGTCAACTTGGTTCCAGGAATGTAAAACACGTGCTGGACGGCAAAGAAAAAACTATTTTGAAAATGCACCAAGATGGGATCAGCATGTACGCAATTGCAAAAAAATTAAAAGTATCCGCCCCAACAATCAAACGATTTCTAGTTTCACAAAATTAAAGAGGAACAAGTGCAAACAAAAATACCAAAGATTTCAGTATTAATGTCCGCATATAATTCAGAAAAGTATGTTGCTGAAGCGATTGAAAGTATATTAAATCAAACATTTAAAGATTTTGAATTTATCATTGTTAATGACGGTTCAACGGATAAAACAGTAGAAATTATCAAAAAATACGCCAAATCGGACGAACGCATAAAATTTATCGATAACAAGAAAAATGCCGGGATAGTTGCCGCACTAAATCAGGGACTAGATTTTTGTCATGGTGAATATATTGCACGCATGGATAGCGATGATATATCTTTGCCAGAACGGTTTGAAAAACAAGCTAAATATATGGATAAACATCCAGAATGTGGTGCATGCAGTACATGGGCTGAACTTTTTGGATCAAATGTAACACAAAATAACATCCTTAGACATATGCCAACTGTAAAACTATTGGATTTTGTACTATATGGCAATCAAGTTTTAAATCCTGGCTCTATGATACGCCGTTCTGTATTGATTGATAATAATATAAAATACAATCCAGATTATAAATATGCAGAAGATTATGCGTTTTGGATAGAGATTATAAAGCATGCAGAAATTCATAATTTACAAGAAGTATTGTTAAAATATCGTTGGCATAACAGTAACACATCTGTCATACACCAATTATCACAACGAGAATGTTCAGAACGTATTCGTAAAAACATATTGTCTTATTTATTAAGTTACGAGCAAGACCAAGATAAATTGTTGCGCATGACACGTGAAGTACATGAAAGATTTTGGTTGTTTGGTATTTTACCAATCATTCGTCGCAAACAATATTCCATAGTAAAAACCAAGTATTATTTATTTGAAAAACTACCAATAATCAAAGAAAAAGACGGTAAAATTTACCTTTTTGAATATATAAAAATAGGAAAGTTAAAATGAATGAAAAATTGCAAAGAAAATTAAAACATGAGATTTTAAAACACGATGTTGTTTCTTTTGATATATTTGATACGTTGCTGATTAGGCCATACGTCAAACCAACAGATGTATTTGTACATATGGAAAAACATTATAATGTTCCAGGTTTTGCAGAAAATCGTATAAATGCAGAGTTAAAAGCCCGTAGCAAAATACATCCTGATGTTACTTTGAATGATATTTACAACGAAATTGATGACAAGTATAAATTATTCAAAGATAAAGAATTGCAGTGGGAAGAGATGGTTTTGCGACCACACCCACAGATGATAGATATTTATAATTTTGCTAAGTCGTCTGGAAAAAAAATTATTATTGCCAGCGATATGTATTTACCAACAGAATTTATAAAAAAAGTTTTAGAAAAAAATGGTTTTATGGGCTATGATAGATTGTACGTATCTGGTGACTTAGGAATCACAAAAGCGAATTGGACAATGTATGAAGCAATTATTCGCGCAACTAATGTAAAACCAAACAAGATTTTGCATATTGGTGACAATAAATGTAGTGATTTTACTGTGCCAAAATCGCTAGGTATTCAAACGTTTTTGATACCAAGAATTGTGGAACAATATATAAAATTAAATCAAAAAATTAAAATTTTTTTAGATACTCAATCAGATAATTTAGGTGCTTCTGTCTTGGCAGCATTATTTGCAAGACACTACGTAACAAAAAATGTGAGTGATACTTATTGGCATGATTTGGGATATGAATATACAGGCCCACTCGCATACTCTTATGTGTCTTGGGTAAATACAATGGCAACTAAAAAAAAGTTGTCCTGTTTATTGTATATTGCCAGAGATGGTTATGTACTTGATAAAATACAGAAAAAGGTAAATAAAAATATAACTAGCCACTATGTATATGCGCCACGGTATATGAATCTTATATTCAGGTTAGATTATCGTACAGATGATTCTGATGTAGCATTAGCGCATCAGAATACAATTATAAAACATTATATAAATGAAATTCCCAAGTTTAAAGAGTTGTATAAAAAAACTGATTTCAAAAAAACATCATCTCTTGAATTTCTTGATACGAATAAACAAATGTTACTGCCGTTTGCACATAAAAAATTAGTGATATATCAAAATTATCTAGAAAAATTAAATGTTGGTAAATCTGTTGGTGTTGTAGATACTATAACACAGAATTTTTCTGCACAAAAATTATTAATGGATGGTTTTGGAAAAAAGGACATTCATGGTTTTTATTTTAAAATTTTGGACCCTAAAAGGCAGCCGCAACATTCTCATTGTTATGGTTGGATAGACTATTCTTTAACTCAAAGACAAGAATGGGTAGCTTATTGGCCGTTAGTAGAATTTTTATTGACATCACCAGAATATCCAATAGAAGGTATATCTACATCGGGAGCACCTATATATAAACAAAATATATCAAAAGATGAATACAATATACGTAAAATATATCCATTTATTGCGGATAGAGCATGTGAATTTACAGATGATTTATTATCTATATTCAAAGGAATAGATACTTTTATTGATTTTTCAACAATAATGTCCTGGCTGAATGTGTATATATTTCATCCGATTGCACGAGACAAAAATTATATGTTTAAAATTTCTACTGCTACAAATCCTAATAATGATTCTTATGCTAAATTATTTGGGGCTAAATTATCTTTGGTTTATATATTGAAGCATCCTTTCAAAGTAAAAAAAATCATAAAACAGTTTTTATGGAAAACAAAAATGCAAGAAATTTTCCTTGTATTATTGTCGCCTATAAAAATCAAAATGAACGGTATTAAAAGAATAAGAATCTTTTTGTTTCCTAAATTAAAACATAAGTTATTTGGCGTCAGTTTGTGTTTGTTTGATAAATACATTTATCAGTTTATCATAGGAAAACAAGAGAATTTGTAATGGTTAAAGTATCTATAATTATTCCTGTTTATAATGTTCAAGATTATTTAAAACAATGTTTGGATAGTATTTGTAATCAAACATTGCATGATATTGAAATAATCTGTGTTAATGATGGTTCTACGGATAATTCTGCGAAAATTTTAAATAAATATGCTAAAAAAGATTCTCGTATTCGTATAATAAACAAAAAGAACGCGGGATTAGGTGCTGCACGAAATTCTGGACTAATGACAGCAACTGGTAAATATATTGCTTTTATTGATTCTGATGATTGGGTTTCTGTGGATTATTATGAACAATTGTACAAAGCGATAACCACAACAAAATCAGATATTGCAGTAAGTAATATGCCATATTGGTACAGCAAAGATAATGTGTGTTTTAGTTTTATTTCACAGTTTAGTTTTGGTGATGGAAAAAAAGAAATAATTAAAACAAGCGATAAATTGAATATGTTACAATCTTGTACCTGTTGTAACAAATTGTATAAACGTGAATTAATAACAAAAAATAACCTATTCTTTTATGAAGGTAAATATATAGAAGACTTTCCTTTTACATTTATGGCTGTGGCACTTAGTAAAAAAATTATTTGTTTGCCTAATGTATATCAATATTACAGACAACAAGAAACATCTATCATGCACAATGATGCTATAAAGGCAAAAAAATTTTTTGATGCTTTGGATAATTTTAATAAACTGATTGATGATACAGGGCGTTTAAATATAATTAAAGATGATATAGCGACGTCGTGTCTAGTGCGGTTTATATATCATCAAACCTTAGCAAGATTAGAAAATCTTTCGGGTAAATCAAAAAAACAAGAATATAAAAAATATTTTATAAATACGCTAAAACGTCTGCCATATAGAAATACAGATGGTTTTAATAATTATGATAAAATAGTTTATAAACTTATGTTGAATAATATTTTGAATAGTATTTTCAATATACAATATGAAACAGTTCGTGTAAAAATACAAATTTGGCGAATATCAATATTGAAAATAAGAAAAAAAACAAATCGTATAGTGTGGTTATTATTTAATATTTTTCCTGTGTTTTGGAGAAAAATATAATAAAATTATGGTGTTGCACCCTAATTTTATTGTAAACACCCACAAACATACCAATTTATTTCTGCTGTTAACCAATTACTATCCACATTGACAGATATAATCGAACATGTTGTTGTGGTTTTATTGGTGTAATGGCACCCATGGCGTTAGATGTTGCTACGTGTGTTTTTTTTGCAAATGAAGTTAAGGTATAATTTGCATCTACCATTTTGTTATACCATACGATAATTGTGCTCATGATTGGCTAATACCGCCTTGCTCGCCCCAACCACTTTTGTATTTGTTGTCACATTAGTCCGTAAAGTCGATATATCACCCAATGCTGTTATTTATTGTCTCAGTTCTGAAATCCGTGATAAAAAAATATACACATAGCACCCCAATGAACAAAAACTTACAAAAACGTTTGTATAAACATGTTACGAACTGCGCCAAGCAACATGTTCAAAAAGCACATTTATTTCATCACGCAGCGCGTTATCTTCAAAAAACTGATTACGCTCGGCATCTGTTGTTTGATGGCAATCACATTCGTGATATGGCGTATATTTTTGCACTGCAAAATCTTTCACCCCCATTTGCGCAGACGTTTTCGCGATTTCTAACAAATCAGATTTGCTTACAAAACGTGGGTCACATGTTGTACGAACCTCTATGCCCTTGCCCGAAGACAACCAATATTTCAAAGATTCAATCATACGGTCATATGCGATGTCTAATCCTGTTAATTCTTTATAATGTTCACGTGTTGCCTTGAAATCCAATCCAATCCAATCAACTAAATCAGAAACTTTTTTCAATAATTCAGGATAAAAACCATTCGTATGCAATCCAATTGCAAAACCTAAATCACGAACACGTTTTATATATTCAATTGTTGCATCAGCCTGCATCAACGCTTCACCACCCGAAAAAACAACACCCTCTAATTTGCCGATGCGCGATTTCAACCAATCGAAAACTTTTTCTGGGTCATATTCGCCGTTACCCAACGGAATCAAATGTTCATTGGAACAATAGACACAATGAAACGGACATCCCACAAGAAATAATACAGCGGCCAGTTTCCCAGGAAAATCTATTGTCGTAAAGGAAACCAGACCGCCGATTTGTATTTGTTTCATAAAATTTACCTTATGCAGCCTTTTTCAACAATTCGCTGTGGCGTGCGCCTGTGGTCAGGGAATTTGCTTCTGTAAAAGTTTTTCTCTCACAAAATTCTGAATATTTACCAATATTAAAGTGTTGTACTGGTCTGATGTATCCCATAGAGCGTGAAAATACTTCGCATGGTGTTCTTTGTTGATTATTCATAGTTTTCCTCCCTTTTTTGTTTTTTGATTGTTTTTGATTATTGTTCGTTTTTATTAGCAGCGATTTCAGCATCACATTTTGGACAGAAATCATGTCTGCCTGGCAAATAACCATGTTTCGGACAAATTGAAAATGTCGGCGTCAACGTCATATATGGCACTTTGTAATTTTCAAATATTGTTCGCACAATTTTTTCAGCCGCTTCGCCAGATGAAACAGGTTCACCCATATACAAGTGCAACATTGTGCCACCTGTATATTTGCGTTGCAATTCTTCTTGATGTTCCAAGGCAACAAATGGGTCGTCTGTGAAATTCACCGGTAATTGTGTTGAATTGGTGTAATACGGTGCATCCGGTGTTCCCGCAGTAATAATATCCGGGAAATTCTTTTTATCAGTTTTTGCAAAACGATATGCACATCCTTCGGCTGGTGTTGCTTCTAAATTATATAAATTGCCTGTTGATTCTTGGTAATCCGCCAAATTAGTCCTTATGAAATCCATTACTTCCAAAACAAGGTTTTTACCAAATACCGTTGCAATATTTTCAGCCCCATTTGTGAAATTCAACACCATTTCATTTGCGCCATTCACACCGATTGTTGAAAAGTGATGGTTCCAATTACCCAAATAACGTTTTGTAAATGGATACAAACCACGTTCCATATTCTTGGAAATAATTTTACGTTTGATTTCCAAAGAATCACGTGCCAAATCCAGCAAGCGTTTCAATTCGCGGAACAAACCTTCGCGGTCGCCTTTGTGTGTGTATCCAAGGCGTGCCAAATTAATTGTAACAACACCAATAGACCCAGTTTTTTCAGCAGAACCAAACAAACCACCCCCACGTTTCAATAATTCACGCACATCCAAACGTAATCTGCAACACATAGAACGCACATCTGTTGGATTCAAATCTGAATTCAAGAAATTCTGGAAATTTGGGATACCATATTTAGCAGCCAAATCAAACAGAGGCTTTACATTTGGGTGATCCCATGGGAAATCGTCTGTGATGTTATATGTTGGAATTGGGAATGTAAATGGACGACCCTGCGCATCACCTTCGGTCATAACCTCTAAAAATGCTTTGTTAATCATATCCATTTCAGGTTGCAAATCGCCATAAGTAAAATCTACCTGCTTTTTGCCAACAAATGGACGCTGTTCACGTAAATCTTTTGGGCAAGTCCAATCGAAAGTAAAGTTAATAAACGGCGTCTGTGTCCCCCAACGACATGGCACAGAACAATTAAATACCAACGTCTGCATAGAATTTTTAACATCTGCATAAGACATGTTATCCAATCTGACATATGGTGCCAAATATGTATCCACTGACGAGAATGCCTGGGCACCAGCGAATTCGTTTTGCAACGTTCCCAAGAAATTTACCATATGAGAAATAGCAGTCGCCATGTGTTTGGCAGGCTCACACTGCAAATAACCCTTTACACCATTAAATCCTTCGTATAACAATTCACGCAAAGACCAACCAGCGCAATAACCAGACAACCAACCCAAATCATGAATATGCAAAGCAGCGCTCTTGTGTGCTTCGGCCACTTCACGTGGATATAAACTTAACCAATATTCCGCAGTCACACGTTCACTGGTTCTTAGAATCAATCCACCAATAGAATAACCAATATTCGCATTTTCTTTTACACGCCAATCTGCTTCGGAAACATAACCATTAATAACCTCTACTGCATCAATAGTCGCATCACGAATTTCAGAACGTTTTTGACGATATATTATATAAGCCTCTGCAGTTTTATACGCATGCGCATCCATCAATGTTTGCACCACCACATCTTGGATATTTTCTACATTTGGGGTTTGCCCAGCAAATTTTTTATCCAAACGTTTTAATACATCTTGGGTGATTTTAACAATGTCAGCATCTGATAATTCACATGTCACAGCAACCGCTTTTTTAATTGCTTCAAAGATTCTTTTGGCATCAAAAGGAACAATTTCCCCAGAACGCTTTTGAATATTTTTTAATTCACATGTTAATGTTGATACAACTTGTATTTTTACTTCGTCTTTGTCAGTTGCCATTTTTAAATTCCTTTTTCCTTTTAAATACTATATATAGTATCAATCGCGTTTTCTACATAACAATATACAGTATTCAGATACAATTCTCATTATAAAAAAAATTTTTTTTTTTATTTTTTCGCTTGCATTTTTGTATGCCTTGTTGGCTGTGGCATTGGGACGTTTTTCATACATCCGATTCGTGGTGTTTTTAAACACAAAACCTGTTTTTGTGTTCATTTTCGATAAAAATCGCAAAAAATATCGATTCGAAAAGTATAAAAAATACAAAATATAGATGAAAAATTATCGATTCGGGACTATATGTTGATTTTTAAAGTATTTATTTTGATAGTCTATTGAATATTGTTATTTTTATATTATGGAAATCGAAATTAACAGAAAAATTATGGGATGATGGGACGACCCAAACAAAAACTCGATTCGTGCGAAAGCCACCATCCCATGCTTGTTCTCTCTTCTCTGCTTTCGCTGATAATAATTTTATCATAAAAAAATTTTTTTCAAAATAAAAATGCCCAAATGGGCATTTCTAGGTATATAAAGAATATATTTTCCATATATTTAGCGTTCGCAAGATGGTTTATCGCCAAAAATCCAGACAAAAGCCCAAATCAAAGCGGCAACACCAATGATTGCGTACACAAATCTTGATAACAAAGACATTGGACCAAACAACCAAGCGACTAAATCAAATTTAAAAAAACCGACCAAGCCCCAGTTTAATGCCCCAATCAAAGACAAAGGTTTTAAAACATAATGCATGAATGCTCCCATTTTTTTCTCCTGTGGTTAAATGGTTAAAGTCATTTAAGACAACAATATTATAATCCAATATCAAACATAAATCCGTAGGAACGATATCTCAAAAAAACTTAACAATCCGCCAAAAGGCGGATTGTTCACTTTATATTGATACGATATTACATAAATTATTCACTCGTCGCGATTACGTCTGTGGCTTCGTATACACCACTTTTGGCAATAATGCGCAATGTATGCCCACTGGATAATTGTGTCGGTTCAGACAACGGTTCTTTTTGGGTCAAATTGATATAATATACACTGCCATTTGAAGCCTTGACTGGCAAAGCATACGTCGGTTTGACTTCAATTAAACACATCGGCGCACTTAACACAGACACATAATCCGTTGTACAAGAACAATCTTGTATATCAAACACAACTGCATCTGTGTTTGGCCCCTGTTCGGTTAAATACGTTGTGCTTGTAAACAAATCGTCATAATTGTTTTTATGTAATTTTTCCATCATCCAAGAAACAGTTATACTACTTTCAACATCAAATACAGATTCCAATTCTGCATATCCACCACACACCCTAACTGCTTTGGTACATGGACCGGTGTATGCATGATCAATCACATTATTATTTTCATCCAAAACGTCATGCGCACGACACAGCATCATACCCACCTTACCATTTTCTAGGGCGGCAACCATATCATCTTCACTTGCAACAGGTGTTTCAAAAACGAGCCAACCAATGGTAGAATCGTACGATGAATTACCATACGGATATCGTACCATTACCCCCGCCATTACCATACCACCATTCGTCCCGTACGGCGCAAAATCAAAAGCATCTTGCCACATCGGTTCACAAAATCCATCTTTGGTCCACCCGTACCCACTTTCACATTCGCAACCATGCTCATTTGAATCGGATGCACCAGTTGCATGA
Source organism: Alphaproteobacteria bacterium UBA1185 (assembly GCA_002310415.1). Classification (GTDB taxonomy): domain Bacteria; phylum Pseudomonadota; class Alphaproteobacteria; order Rs-D84; family Rs-D84; genus Enterousia. Next base: position 30,187 of record DBYN01000005.1, read on the forward strand.
TCCACAGTTGAACATAATTTACAGTCATTTGCACTGCCGGCACCAGGTACAGAATATTTTCCTTCATCACAGGCATGTTGTTCCACCCCACCATCACACCAATACCCTTCCACACATGTGTAACAATATATATCGGTCAAAACTTCGTCACAGACTTTTTCACCATGCTCATCTAAATAACATTCGCCTGTAGTATATGACAGGGACATAGCCTGCCCCGCCGGACACGATGGCGATGTCGTTGATATACACATTTCGTTATTTGATTCCCATAAATACCCATTTGGACATACGCAACCCGTATGTTCTGCGTTTGCCGACAATCCATCCGGACACGTCGTACACGATGTGGCACCATAACCACTATATGTACTACCAGAACATGCTATGCAAGCAGAAAAATACTCACTATGCCCCGTATAATCAAAATTGATAGTATCCGATAATTTATATGTGGCAACAGTTGAACTATATGAACCAGAATCACACCCGTCACACGAACTATGCCTACCCTTAAAAGTTCCCGACCTTCCAGCACCACATGTAACCTCCATATCTTCTATCCACAAAGCAATGTATGTTGTATTCTCACTTATCGTATCCCCGGCACATGGTATCGTCCAACGAACAGAATAAGTTCCATTATCTTCAACAACACATTTTTGAGAACTGCATTCCCCATTGTCATAATCATCGCTTTTGCACCAACCTGCAAATATATAATCTGTTCCATTAACCGTTTTAACAGGATTTGCCAAAATAACGTTATTATTGTTATTCGATTCGACCGAATATGATGTTTCACCGGACGGTAAATGCCCGCCATTTAAATTATACGTAATTGTAACACCAAATGATGACGTTATTGATGTCATAAATACAAAAATACTGAATAAATATAACTTTATATTATGAAACATATTCTTCCCCTTTCCCAGAATTCTGCGGATTATATTCACTTCATAAACATTAAAGCAAAAAGGTACCTTTAATTTTTACGTTCAAAACAAAAAATCGTCAATAAAACATAAGTGATAAAAATCACTATAACTCAACAAATCCGCTGGGTTCAAAAAATTTTATATGAAAACGAATAAAAAATGTACAAGTATAAAAAAATATGTTGAATTAAAGGTACGTTAAAACTTTATACTGCCCGCCCAACCCCGCAGAATTCCGGGATTAAAACCATGTGCCTGTTTATTATATGTGCGAAGTTTCAACATAATAAATTGTTTAATACATACAAAATCACATTTTGTTCATAGGTTTGTTTTCTTATTATGATTGTATTTGTTGATTTTATTCTTGCACAATGATAATATACCCACTTGAATTGGAAACAAAGGAAAAACAAACGGAGAAAAAAATTATGACTCATGAAGAAATTTGGCATGCAATTGAATTATTTGCACACGAACACAACATGTCTTGTTCAGGTTTGGCAAGACGTAGCGGTTTAGATCCAACTACATTTAACAAAAGCAAAAGGTTTTCTAAATACGAACAACCCAGATGGCCTTCGACTGGCAGTATAGCAAAGATAATTACTGCTACAAATTCAAATCCTCAGGACTTTTTCAAATTTATCAGCGCAGATTATCGAAAAAATTAAAAATAATTTGCAATTATAACCTCTAAATCAAGAAACACCGCTTTATCAGGCGGTGTTTTAAATATTGTGCAATACAAAATTATTTGACAATTCGTCGTTACATATGTAAACTATACCACGTCTTAGAGCGAATATTTTTGGATGGTTGGCAGAGCGGTCGAATGCGACGGTCTTGAAAACCGCTGACGGGGCAACTCGTCCGGGGGTTCGAATCCCTCACCATCCGCCAGTATTCTGGCATATATGCCGGTACAGATAAAAAGCCCGCAGTTCTGCGGGATTTTTCATGCATTGACTTCGGTATGGGCGAAAACTGCCCTTTTTTACGCCATAATATCCCGCGTTCTATACACTGCCTATTTTCCGATAGTCAAAAGACAAAACAAGTTGAACTTATGCGCAAAACATTTATAATATGAACCATGTAAGAAAAAGGATTGGACATGAAACAACTTATCAAACCACAAAGATTACAAAAAAATGATTTAGTTGCAACCGTATCTTTGTCTGGTTGTTCAGCCGGAATTTTTCCAGCACGTTATCAACATGGAAAAAAACAATTTGAAGAAACTTTTGGGGTTCGCATTGTTGAAATGCCTAATTCTTTGAGAACAGATTTGTATGATAACCCACAATTACGTTTAGATGATATGATGACGGCTTTTAAAAATCCCGAAATCAAAGCAATTTTGACAAATATTGGTGGTGAAGAGACAATTCGTTTATTGCGTTATATGACAGATGAACATTTTGAAATCATTCGCAACAACCCAAAAATATTTCTGGGCATGTCTGACACTACCGCTAACCATTTTATGTGCATGAAAGCGGGAATATCTTCGTTTTACAGTCCATGCACCATGTTTGGATTTGGGGAAAATTGCGGCATCATGGATATTACTGTTCAAAATGTCAAAAAAACTTTGTTCAACATAACCCCAATTGGTCAATTACCTGAATCAAAAGAATACATTGTTGAACGTGTTTATTGGGATGATAAAAACGATATCATGCGCAAACGCATTCCAACAGATGGCAATCATTTTATTCAGGGAACAAAAACAGTTCGTGGTCGTTTGATTGGTGGATGTATGGAATTGTTAACTATGCTGAATAACACACCAATTTGGCCATCTTTAAATGAATTTGATGACACAATTTTGTTTATCGAAACCAGCGAAGAAATGCCTACACCTTCTCAGTTTTCATATGTTTTGCGTAATCTGGGCGCTATGGGTGTCTTAGATAAAATCAAAGGAATTTTATTTGGACGGCCTGGTGGTGAGTTCAATGCTGACAAAAAAGAAGCACAAGAACAATGGTTGGCAACCTATCAAAAATTTGATGAAAAATTATTAAAAGTATGTAAAGAATACGGTCGCGAAGATATACCGATTGTCACGAATATGGATTTTGGTCATACTGTACCACAAATAATATTACCATATGGCGTGTTAACAGAGATAAATCCAACAAATAAAACAGTTTCAATATTGGAAAACGCTGTGTTGTAATTTTGTTTACACACAATACTAGCCTGTCATTATTTTATACAACAATATATTGACAAATTTATTATTGTGTACTATAATATGCAGAACAAATGAGTAAAAATATGTCTGTTGAATTAAAAAAGTTAAATTTTGATAATTTTATTACAAATTGTACAGAAATGTACAATTTGTTGAATGATAATCGTGCCAGATTATCGCCCTACTTTTGGTGGGCCACATCAAAAGTAACGCCCAATAAATTCCGTTTCTACATGTTTTTATCTTTATATATTATTAATACTAAGTGTAAAAAGATTGCGCATAAATTAAATCCTGCCTGTAAATACGATGAACAGTTTATTGTATATAACGAACGTGGCGAAATTGGTGGTATGTGCGGGCTGGACAACATAGACACTAAAAACAACAAAAATGCAGAACTTTGGGGACTGGCTTTTAAAGGTAATAACCAAACAATAGAATCTGTGAAAATATTGGAAAATTATTGCATTGATAAATTAAATTTAAATTCCATTTATGGCAAAGTACAATCAAACAATATTGCATGCAGATATTTCTGGGAAAGGTATGGGTACGATTCAAAAACAGAAATGAAAAATGTTCCAATATCAGAACACAATCCAAAAATTTCGGATATAATTATCTATACAAAATATTTAAGCAGATAATATTTTTTCTTAGTGATTTGTTTATATATTTATGTACAATACAAAGCAGGTCAAAAGTTATAATTATGAAAACATTTTACGAACAAGTTTATGAAATTGTCGCAAAAATACCATCGGGTACAGTTACTACATACGGAGATATTGCCAAAATGCTGGGACATCCACGTGCCGCCCGTTTTGTTGGTTATGCAATGTCTGCATCATGCGAAACAGACGATTTGCCATGGCATCGTGTTACGTTCAGTAATGGTAAATTATGGGATAACGAATGGGAACGCGTTCAGCGCGATTTATTAATCAGCGAAGGCGTTGGTTTTACCAAAGATGGGCATATAGATGTTGATAAATATCGTTGGAAACCAACAAATATAGATATTTTGCTTAATGTATCTGATTTGCCATTAAAATTTGAATAATCACAAGAAAAAACTTTATTTTTTATAAAATATGATATCATTATATACAAACATTAAAAAAGGACTGTTATGAAACGCTCTGACGTTATTAGAACTTTACAGGTTCAATTTAAGAACATGCGCGAAGATGATGCGATGGCTATGTTGAATTGTGTTATGAATAAAATCCAAGATGACGTGGCACATGACAACAGAATTGAAATTCGTGGATTTGGAACTTTTCAATCCAGAAAACGCGCAACAAAAAACGCTTATAACCCAAGCACTGGGGAAATTGTACATTTGGACGCAGGTAAAACAATTTTGTTTAAACCAAGTCGTGAATTAATAAAAAAAATGAACGGATAAAAAATGTCTGCTGGAATAAAAAACCGAAATCGTGATAAATATGAGCGTATTCGCAAAATGATGTGGATTAAATGCGAAGCGTGTGGTCGTTTGGTCTATTACAAAGATTACAGAAATAACCACTATGTATGTCCACGTTGTGGTCGTGCTTTTATCATGACACCTAAACAGCGTTTTAATTTGTTGTTTGACACAATATATTGGGATACATACAATTTACCAGTCAGTACTGATGACCCATTAAAATTTGTTGACCGTATTACATATCAAGACAGATTATCAGAGGCACGTGAAGAAACTGGTTATAATGATGCTGTTGCTACTGCTGATGGTAAAATTGATAGTATTAATACCACAGTATGCGTTATGAATGGTGATTTTATGATGGGATCTATGGGACGTGCTGCTGGTGATGCCATTGTTGCCAGTATCGAACATGCAATTGAATTAAAAAATCCTTTTGTAATGGTTACTTGCAGTGGTGGTGCACGTATGCAAGAAAATATTTTGTCTTTGATGCAGATGGCACGCACAACTGTTGCAGTAAACAAATTACACGAAAATAAATTGCCGTATATTGTTATATTAACGGATCCAACATTTGGTGGTGTAACTGCTTCGTTTGCTATGTTGGGCGATATTCATATTGCAGAATCTGGTGCACGTATTGGATTTGCTGGTCGGCGCGTAATTGAACAAAATATTCATGAAAAATTGCCTTCTAATTTCCAAACGGCAGATTATTTGTATGAACATGGTATGGTAGATATGGTTGTGCCACGCTCTGAATTAAAAGATTCTTTGGCGCGAGTTTTGCGAGTTTTGACTAAACAACCCGGCGAACCGAAAGTTATTGATGTTAAAACACCAAAAAATGACAATTCTAAAAAATCTCGTGATATGGGTAAAACCCCTGAATACGACAAGGTTTTATTGGCACGAAATGAAAACAGACCACATTTTTTGGATTATATATCTGGAATCGTAAGCGATTGGTCTTATCTGGCGGGCGACAGATATTTTGGTGAAGATGCAGCAATGTGTGGTGGAATTGGTTATTGGTATGGAATTCCTGCTGTTGTCATCGGACAAGAAAAAGGTCGCACCATAGAAACACGTCAAAAACACAGGTTTGGTATGCCAAATCCAGAAGGCTATCGCAAAGCGCAACGTTTGATGCGTTTGGCTGAAAAATTTAATCTGCCATTGATTTCGTTGTTTGATACTGCTGGTGCATTTGCTGGTGGTGCTGCGGAAGAACGCGGTCAATCTCAGGCGGTTGCATCTACTATTGCTTTGGGATTGAAAATAAAGACCCCATTTGTTGCAGTTAATGTTGGCGAAGGTGGTTCTGGTGGAGCAATTGCGATTGGCACAGGCGATAAAGTAATGATGTTAGAAAATGCGATTTATTCTGTGATTGCACCTGAATCTTGCGCCAGTATTTTATGGAAAGATAATAAATACAAAGCCCAGGCAGCAACCGCATTAAAATTAACTGCACGAGATATGGCATCATTGAATGTTATTGATAAAATAATTGCTGAACCTGCGGGTGGCGCACACACAGATTGGCAAACAACAATGGAATTACTGGCAAAATCAGTTGCTGATGCAATCAAAGAATTACAAGAAATGCCTGTTGATGAATTGGTACCAAATCGGACGAAAAAATTTTTAGCGATGACACGTGATGTTGAAATCTATCAACCAGAAGTCGATGATAAAATTTAAAATTCTGTCTTGCATTTGGTAATATGTTTGTATATAATACACAGGCCATTCGGAGCGTTGGCAGAGTGGTAATGCAGCGGATTGCTAATCCGTGACCGTGTTATAGCGGTCCATAGGTTCGAGTCCTATACGCTCCGCCATATTCGTTTATATTGTGTTGCAACGGAGATGTGGCAGAGCTGGTTGAATGCGCACGACTCGAAATCGTGAATACAGGCAACTGTATCGGGGGTTCGAACCCCTCCATCTCCGCCATGGAAAAACGTTTTCTGTTATTTGTTTACATTTTTCAAATTGAAAACACATATCGCAAAGAAATGAGTCATGATTTTTAAGTTGCTTTCTTGTAATTAATATGTTTTAATTTTTACGGAAACAATGATATCACGTTGTTTTGGGGCATCTAAACCCTTTATTCCATGCGTCTCGAGATAAGACGAAAAACATCTCCAAACTGAACGGTTTGGAGTTGTGCGAATATATTGAATAAACACAGCAATTTCATGGAATATTGTTTAGAAGCTCCAAACCACCAAGATTTTATGTCGCGGTGGTTTTTGTTAAATTAAAAAAAGGAGCCACGGATATGAAAAAAATAAATCTAACTATATTATCTTTGTTATTATGCGTAATATCATCATTAGCATATGCAAACTCAGATGAAAATAACGAAAATGATTATACACAATCGACAGAAGAACAACAGTCTTATCCCGTATCACCAGAAAATAACATATCGCTTAAACACGATGAACAAATACCCGTCCGTTTTTTTGTTGGTTTAAATATTCCTGTAATAAAGCACCAAAGGGTAAGTGTTACAGGAAAATATCAAAATGCATATTTCACTGGGATATCATCAACTGAAAAAAACAAAACAACGTATATAAATTACGACTTGTTTGCAAATACTAAATTAGATTTTGGATTGAGTATTGATAACGATTTTGACATACATGTACTGTTTTCTCATAACAACGAACAAAATAAAACTGCCGATACAAATATCGAATTATCACAAACAAATTTTGCCCTGGTATTGGATATCCCTTTTACACAAAAGAAACAACCAACACATCCATTTGTAAGATTAGGATTTGAACATGGCAATATAGATTCAGATACTTCTGGTATAAAAGCAGATGCTATGGGATTTTTGGTTGGGATGGGCATTAACCACAATTTTACACACAATATTTTTGGGACCATAGTGGGAATGTACGAATTCAGTAATCCAAACCAAGATTTAAAAAATGTACCCAATATAGATATATCTTCAAAAGTAAATATATTTGGCATCACCATTGGATTAGGATATCGTTTTTAAATTCAAAAAACAAGACCACCCGATTGGGTGGTCAAATAGTATGCATCAATGTCGATGACTATCTCAACACTGCATTTATCATTTGTTGTGTTTTTTCCAAACCATAAATCAAAATGAAATTTGGTAAACGCGGACCTGTTTCCTGACCCAACAAAACATTATAAAACATAGCAAAGAAATCCTTTAATTTTTCTTCACCATAATATTTTTTACCGATGTCATAACAATATGTTTCCAAATCTTTTTCTATGCCAGATTTACCGATAAACTGTGTCAGACCATTTGATAAATCTTGTAATACAATTTTTTCTTGGTCAGTTGGTTCACGATAATTTTTATTTGGTTTTACAAAATCATGATAATACTGTACCGCATGTTTTGCCAT
>DBYN01000002.1 GCA_002310415.1 Alphaproteobacteria bacterium UBA1185
TCCGCACAAGTCAAGGACTTTCTAAATATTTTTACAAGAAATTGCAACTATCCCGAGATTCTGCGTGTCGCAGTCAATTTTATTTTTAGTTTTGGCCTTGCTTTTATAAAACATTAGTGCTATTATTCAGACATAAAGGTGGATTTAACCTAACTTGTCCTGCCTTATAAACGGACTAAAAAAGGAGTTGTTATATGCTATTCCCTGTTTTTATAACATTCGCAATGCGTGGTACAACGTCGCAATCCACCTTTGGTTCAACTTGCAAAAACCAAAGGAGTATATTATGCAAAGAACAGCAGAAGCGGTGTCTTTGGGACACCCAGATAAAATCGCCGATTATATTTCGAGTTTCATACTGGATCGATTAATCGAACAAGACCCACACGTAATGTATGCCGTTGAGGTGATGATTAAGGATAATACCGTCGTCCTTGGTGGCGAAGTTACCACCTCTGCCCTACTAGGAGATTTGACTACCTATGTTAAGATCGCCCTTTCAGAGATAGGGTATGACGAACGTTATGCTTCAATATGGGGTGACCTGGCCATTAACCCAGCGCAAATAAAGATTACCAATTTGATTGGCGTTCAATCGGCAGATATCAATCGTGGAGTCATTGCTGATGGATGGGGCGACCAGGGTGTGTTTGTTGGCTATGCCTGTAAAGGCGAAGGGAAGATAAATCGGGAACTATATTTGGCAAAGAAACTGAACTACGCCCTGTACGATAAGGCACGCCAATCCGATAATCTTGGCATAGATATCAAAACACAAATAACATTGAACAACGACAAGGTTGAAACTGCTATTGTTGCTATCCCTATGCTGCACAATGAAGACCTGACCGATTTCATCATTGAAACATTGGGTGAGAAACCAGCGCACATCATTGTAAACGGCACTGGACGATACACTTATCACAGTTCCATCGCAGACTGCGGCATCACAGGGCGAAAATTGGCTTGTGATTTTTATTCTACTGCTTGTCCGATTGGTGGTGGTTCCCCTTGGACAAAGGACGCTAGCAAGGCAGATTTAACCCTTAATGTATACGCTCGTATTCTGGCCTGCGAAAATTTGGCCGACAACGATGAATGTTTTGTTTACCTGTCTTCTTGCATTGGGCGCACAGAACTGCCAAGTGGCCTGATAAAAACGGTTAAAAACGGGGTTGTTTACTATGGGAGTCTCTGGTGCAACCAGAAACCGAGTACACTGATAAAAGCCTATGGTTTGGATAAACCGATTTATACTAAACTATGTGGCAAAGGTATCTCTGGAATTTTAGTAAAAATAAAATAAGGAACACAAAAATGGAACAAAAATTACGTTTATCAGATTATGGTTGTTTCTTGGTTTATTACAACAGCTTGAAACAGTACGATTCTGAATTCATGAAAAGGTAAAGAAATTTTCGTATTTTATAAGAAGCGATTTGATTACGATAGACAGAAATACAAAAGGTGCCATTTGGCACCTTTTGTATTTAAACTAAAATTGCCTTTTAATTTCTCTAATTTATACCCAAAAAAAGGGAAGCGAAATGTTGTTTGGCGCGATCATTGGTGATATTGTTGGTTCTGTCTATGAATTCGCAAATATCAAAACAAAAGATTGTCCATTATTTTTCCACCGTGACATTTCAATATATAAACAGGTTTGTCATTTTTGTATATTGTTTCTGTTCCGGTAAAATATTCCAAATCACCATCTACTTCAAAAGTATATTTATATTCACCATTTATATACTCTTTTGGACCACGTACCGGCAAAATATCATCTTGACCAACCAACATCAATGCTGGACGTAATGCTTTATCAACAGCCTCTTCTGTTAAATCTTTATCCAAAGTAACACCATAATAATTCATTCCCCATACTGGTGTTTCACCATCAATATAAACTACTTCTTCACCCATAAAATTTGTTCCACCAAAATAAGTATCATGATATATCATTCCATTATTTTTGTATTCATAATCTTTAGAACCTGTTCTGGTCGATTGAACTTTTTCTATGTTAGCATTTGCATAAGTTTGTTTTTTAGCATCTATTAAAAAATCATATAATTTGTCCATTTTACATCTCCTTGATATACAGGATTATTTTACATTTTTTTAAATGTAAAACAATAAAAAATCCCCAATATAATCGGGGACTTTGTTTTACTTTGTTTCCTTAATCAATTTACCGTCTTTATAAACTCTTTCCTCTGTTATTTCTCCATCCTCAGAATAATGGCGTTCGATACCATCTGGAATACCATATTTATGTGTCATTTCGTATAGCAATTTTCCCGGTGAACTGAAAAATTTTCTTGTTCCATGGCTTGTATCATATATGAAAAACATTTCAGATTGTAACGAACCATCTGAAAAATACTCCCTGTCATAACCGTTACGCAAACCTTTATCATAGTTTGTTTCGTGATCTAAAACCCCATTTTTGTCATAATGTTTTGTTATACCATTTAATTGTCCATCTTTCCAAGATTCTTCATATTCTACAGTTTTTTTGTCATCATAATAAGATTTTCTGATACCATCCAATTTACCATTAACATAATGTTCTTCGCCAACTAAGCCCCTATCAAAATATTCCACTTTGTTCAGCAAACCATTTTCATCATAATATTTATAAGTTGATTTATTATCGTTATAAATATGTTCTTCTGTTAAAACACCATTTTCATCATACAGTTTAGAATTAACCCATTTACCATTTTTAGTCTTCACTTTGATTGATGTTTTACCATTTTCATACAGTGCATAATTTTCCCCATGTTCTTTACCATTTTTATATGTTGTCACTTCGTTTAATTTTCCGTTTGAACGATAATCTTTAACAACCCCGTTTAATTTACCTGTTCTAAAACGTCCCTTTGACAACAAATTTCCATTTGTATAAAAATATTTGTATATTCCATGCGCTTTACCATTTCTAACAAATAAGTCTGCTTGCTTTACACCATCAGGATAAAAACCAACAACATGTCCACTGACAGCATTACCATCTACATCCATACATACAAAAACATCTGTTTTATCTTTACAAAAAACGTTCATGTCTTTGCATGCCAGTTCCTCTCTATATCCACAAAAAACGTCTTGGTTTAGAATATATTCAGATTCTTTGTCACACGAACCCAAAACAACAATTAAAGACAATAATGGTAAAACTTTTCTCATATTCACTATCCTTTGAATTTAACATGTAGATATTTTATCAGTTTTTGATTTACAAAAGAATAAAAAAATTCCCCGATTTATTCGGGGAATTTTGTTTACGCAATTATTATTTCTTGCGTGGGTATTTAACCGCAGCCTGAGCAGCCGCAAGACGAGCAATTGGCACGCGGAATGGACTGCAAGACACAGAATCAAATCCAACCGTATGGAAGAATTCAACTGAGTCTGGGTCACCACCATGTTCACCGCAAACACCCAAGTGTATATTATCACCCTTGGTTGCGCGTGCTTTGGAAACAGCGTCTTTGATTAACAAACCGACACCCAATCTATCAACAGATGCAAATGGATCTGCTACATATACACCACGTGCACGATATTCATCCAAAATTTTACCGGTATCATCACGTGACATACCCAATGTTGTTTGTGTTAAATCGTTTGTTCCAAATTCGAAGAATTCGCAACTTTCTGCGATTTCATTTGCAAGCAACGCAGCACGAGGCAATTCAATCATTGAACCAACTTTGTATTCAATGCTGTCACCTGTTTCTGCAAATAATGCCTTGGCTGTTGCATCGATTACAGATTTAACAATGTCAACTTCTTTCTTGGAACCAACCAATGGAACTTCGATTTCTGGGAAAACACGAACCCCCATTTTCTTGCATTCTATTGCCGCAGACAAAATTGCACGTGTTTGCATTTCGCAAATTTCTGGATATGTAATTGCCAATCTGCAACCACGATGTCCCAACATAGGATTTTGTTCTTTTAATGCTTCTGCACGAGCCTTTACAAATTCGACAGATTTACCGATATGTTGTGCCAATTCTGCCATATCTGCTTCGGTATGTGGCAAGAATTCATGTAATGGTGGGTCAATCAAACGAATTGTAACTGGCAGACCATCCATAATTTTGAACAATTCGATAAAGTCTGCTTTTTGATAAGGTAACAATTTATCCAATGCTGCGCGACGCCCTGCTTCGTCATCAGCCAAAATCATTTCACGCATATCTTGGATACGGCTTGGGTCAAAGAACATGTGTTCTGTACGCGCCAAACCAATACCTTCGGCACCGAAATCACGAGCCTGTTTTGCATCTTTTGGTGTTTCAGCATTTGCTTTGACTTTCAAATCTTTGATTTCATCAACCCATTGCATCAATGTACCAAAATTACCTGTCAATTCCACAGATACAGTTGGAACTGCGCCTTCGATAATTTGACCTTTGGCACCATCAATAGAAACCCAATCGCCTTCTTTAATTGTAACACCAGATGTTGTCTTCATTGTTTTTGTTTCATAATCAATTTTGATATCAGGTGAACCAGATACGCATGGAGTTCCCATACCACGTGCAACCACAGCAGCATGTGATGTCATACCACCACGAGCAGTAATTACACCCTGGGCTGCGTTCATTCCTGCGATATCTTCTGGGGAAGTTTCAACACGAATCAACATAACTTTTTTGCCATCTTTGTGCCATTTTTCGGCATCTTCTGCGTTAAACACAGCCTGACCAACAGCGGCACCTGGGGAAGCAGGAAGACCGTTTGCAATAACTTTCTTTTCTGCCTTGGGGTCTAACATTGGATGCAACAAATGATTCAATTGATCTGCACCCACGCGCAAGATTGCTTCTTCTTTGGTCAACAAACCTTCATTTACCATTTCAACAGCCATACGCACAGCAGCAGCAGCAGTTCTTTTACCATTGCGACATTGTAACATCCACAATTTTTTATGTTCAATTGTGAATTCCATATCTTGCATATCTTTGTAGTGTTGTTCCAATTTATTGCGAACATCAACCAATTCTGCATAGACTTCCGGCATAGCCTCTTCCAAAGATACACGACCAGAATCATCTTTTGCCATTGGCTGTGGTGTACGAATACCGGCCACCACGTCTTCACCTTGGGCATTAATTAAATATTCGCCATAGAATCTGTTTTCGCCAGTTGCTGGGTCACGTGAAAAACATACGCCAGTTGCAGAATCATCACCAGAATTACCAAATACCATCGCTTGAACATTCACAGCAGTTCCCCAATCACCAGGGATATTGTTCAACTTACGATATGTGATTGCCTTTTTAGACATCCAAGAACCAAACACAGCACCGATACCCAATTTCAACTGTTCCCATGGGTCTTGCGGGAAAACTTTACCGATTTGAACGCCGATTTCTTTAAATTTTTCAACCAATTCTTTCAAATCATCAGCGGTTAATTCTGTATCGACTTTATAACCTTTGTCTTCTTTCATACGTTCCAAAGTATGTTCAAATAAATCAATATCTGCACCCAACACAACGTCAGAGAACATCATAATGAAACGACGATAAGAATCATACGCAAAACGTTCATTATTTGCAGCCTTGGCCAACGCTTTGACCGTTTCATCATTTAAACCCAAATTTAACACTGTATCCATCATTCCAGGCATAGAAACACGAGCACCAGAGCGTACAGATACCAATAATGGATTTTCGTTATCTGCAAATTTTTTACCCATAATAGATTCTATGTGCGCAATACCCGCTTTGACTTGGTCCATCAAGTCAGATGGATACGTTTGTTCATTTTCATAATAATATGTACAAACTTCTGTTGTTACAGTAAATCCAGCAGGAACAGGCAATCCAACCAAATTCATTTCTGCCAAATTAGCACCCTTTCCACCCAACAGATTTCGCATATCTGCGCGGCCTTCGGCGGCACCATTTCCAAACGTATAAACCCATTTACTAGACATCGTTTCTCCTTTGATTTAAGTTTATCGAAACGCGCGTATTGTGTAAAAAATCATTGAAAAAATCAAGCAGAAAATCAAATTATTTTAAAAAATTTTTACACATTATTTTACAGAAACATTGACAAAGCATCCAAAATGGGCTAACCTTGGTCTTGTTTAAAAACAGGAATAAAAATGCTAAAAATATTTGGTTTTTTAAAGAAACTTTTTGTTAATAACTCGTTTGTAATCAATTACAGACGTATGTGGCCGTACGTTAAACCATATTGGTTTCGGGCATTGTTGTCTGTGTTGGTTGCAATACCTATTGGTTCTATGGATGCTGTAATTGCGTTGGCGTTACGTCCATATATGGATTTAGTTATGGTTGAAAAATCTTTGGCTTCATCTTGGTATATTCCGATTGTTATCGTGGTTTTTACTTGTATTCAGGGCGCATTGACGTATGCATCTGAATATTTAAATACTTGGGTTGGTACGAAAATCACAAACAGATTGAAATATGACTTGTATAAAAAAATGTTGTCTTATGATACTGATTATTTTACAAAAACCAATTCAGGCGATGTTCTTTTTACATTTAACAACAACGCAGATATGGCGTGTAGCGGTTTATTGAATAATTTAAAATCATTTGTTGAAAAGGTATTTCGTTCCATAGCATTGGTTGGCGTGTTATTTTATAATTCATGGCAATTGGCATTGGTATGTTCTTTTGTGCTTTTTGGTGCTTTGTTACCAATGACATCTTTGCGTCGTAAATTAAACGGTGTTTTTTCACAGAATATTTTGGCGGATTCCGCATTGTTAACCATGTATAATGAAACTTATGCTGGTAATAGAACTATATCTGCATATAATTTGGAAGATTATCAACAAAATAAATTCAAACATTTATTGCACAACGTATTTATAATTCGTTTGAAAATGTTGCAGAAAACAAGATGGCTTACACCTGTTATGCATATAATATCATCGGTAGGGATTGGCTTGTCTATATGGTTTGGTTCTCATTTGATTTTAAGTGGTCAAATAACCAGTGGTGCTTTTGTGTCTTTCTTGACCGCTTTGATTATGTTATATCAACCGATTAAGGGATTGGGAAACACATATAATTCCGTTTTGATGTCATTTTTGGCGATTGAACGAGTGTTTGATATATTTGCAACCGTTCCAAAAATCTTAAATATTAAAAACCCAAAACCTTTTGATTCAACATTTAAAACAATTCAATTGAAAGATTTATATTTTGAATATGATGCTGGCGTGCCTGTGTTAAAAGATATCAATTTAACTGTAAATCGTGGCGAAACATTGGCATTGGTTGGAAATTCTGGTGGTGGTAAGACAACTGTGGTGAATTTATTGCCACGCTTTTATGATGCAACATCTGGTGGAGTATACGTAGATGATATAAACATCAAAGAGTTTGATTTACACAGTTTACGTCAAAACATCGCCGTTGTATTCCAAGATAATTTCTTGTTTTCTGGCACAATACGTGAAAATATTTTACTTGGTAATGAAAATGCA
Source organism: Alphaproteobacteria bacterium UBA1185 (assembly GCA_002310415.1). GTDB lineage: Bacteria > Pseudomonadota > Alphaproteobacteria > Rs-D84 > Rs-D84 > Enterousia. The sequence goes on from DBYN01000002.1 coordinate 7,493, forward strand.
ACCGAAGAAGAAATTCAAAATGCTGTGAAAATGGCATATCTTGATGATTTTATAGCTGGATTGAAACATGGTTTGGATACACGTATTGGCGAACGCGGTATGATGTTATCTGGTGGACAACGTCAACGCGTTGCGATTGCCCGCGCATTTTTGAAAAACGCACCTATATTGATTTTGGACGAAGCAACTTCTGCATTGGATAATAAATCAGAAGCGGTTGTGCAGAAAGCTATTGAAAATTTGATGCAGGATAAAACTGTGTTTGTTATTGCACACAGATTATCAACAATTCGAAATGCAACAAAAATCGCTGTTATAAACGAAGGAAGAATTGTAGAAGAAGGCACACATTCACAATTGTTAAAGAATGAATGTGGTGCATATAAAATGCTTTACGATATGCAATTCAAATCCAAAGAGCAAAACGAACAATCATAGAAGTTTGGAGGTGTTTTTTGTACATCGCCGATATGCAATCAACAGCCCTTTGGGCTGTTGATTTAGATTGTCGTACGATTGTACATAAATTAAGAAACTATTCCAACCAAAATGTTGCTGTGCCTGTTACTGTGCCGTTATTTTTAATAGGAATTGCTAAATCGCTTTTTGTAACAGTTACGGTGCCGTTACTGGCTGTTACGGCTGTAACAACCGCACCAGCATTATTTGAACCAGTTGCAGAAACATTAGAATTTGTTAATAAATTTTGTTTTGCTGTATCCAGCGAATTAAATGCGCCTTCGACATACGATGCAGTCGCGGCGACAGTCGTCTTGTCCAATGGATCATCAGCAAACGCATTGGATAAAAATATTACAACTAATAAAAGGCATAATATTTTTTTCATATGAACAATATTTTTGATTTTAATCGGCTGAACAATTGCATGTATAATGCAATCGTCCCACCAAAATTTTATATACTATTAATTACCACCACCTTGAGCAGGTTCAGCATAAGTTGCACCTGTTATGTTGGCTGTGATGGCAACTGTACCCGCTGTATCACTGCCCCATGTAGCAACCACAGGAACTGTACCAGATATGGTTGAATTGGTAATTGTTTGTGTAACACCAGTCTTTTTGGCATAATCTGTCAAAGCAGATGTTGTCAAAGCACTGTCAGCGGTTGTTTTAACTTCATTAATAGCCTCTACCAAGTCTGTCGCTGTAGTATTTAAGTTAGCCATTGTACCAATAGCCGTTGCTGCATTGTCTGCCTTGGTACCTTGAGCAGCAGTCGCATAATCCGTAGATGCTGTATATGCCGCACTACCCAAACCATGAACTGCTACATCTGTGCCATCAACAGAAACTGTACCATTTGTCGAACCTTCTGTAACAGATTGAACAGCATTACCCGCCGCCGTTCTTACTTCTTCAATTGCGCCAACCAACGTAGTCGCACTTCCTGTCAAATTCGCCATTGTACCAATAGCCGTTTCCGCATTATCTGCTTTTGTACCTTGGGCAGCGGTTGCATAATCCGTAGATGCTGTATATGCCGCACTACCCAAACCATGAACTGCTACATCTGTGCCATCAACAGAAACCGTACCATTTGTTGAACCTTCTGTAACAGATTGAACAGCACTGCCCGCCGTAGCCGCAACTTTGTTAATCGCTTTAATCGCAGCATTGTATGCACCCTTGACGTATGATGCCGTTGCCAAATTGCCATCGTTAGATGCTTCTGTTGCCAAAGCATACCCAGGATTTGTAGTCGCAGCCGTAGCAGGATCTGCGTGTGCAGGGTCATTTACGGAAACAACATCCCCTACCGCTGCGTTCGCCACCATTGGCAATATTGCCAATGCTGCAATGACAGAAATGTTCAACAATTTTTTCATACTTCTCACCCCTTGTGTTCCAGACAACCATTATGGCTTTTTAATTTACGTAATGATTATAGCATAAAAAACACCTATTTTTTTGCCCTATAAAACACATTTTTTATTTTTTCTACTTGACTTTTTCTAAAAAACACTTTTTTTGCTATATTTTTCGGGTTTCTTTTCATAAAAAGCATCATAAATAAAAACGACCATTTAAAATGGTCGTTTTCACATAAATACCGTTATTTGGTTTATTGATTGGTTAACACACTCGGATCCCAAGACGATACTGTTTCCAATTCAGTTAAAGCCTGGTTTTTAAACACATACATTTTTCCAGATGTAGTTGCACTTAATCCGTTTATATTAATTGCATTATTATTAGCCGTATCAATATTAATTCCTGTACCTGCTGTGTACGTAGTTCCCGCAGATAAATTATTAACTGTTTGTGTCAAATCAGACACTTGTTTCACCAAACCAGTACTTGCATCATTCACTGTCGTTTTCAAATCATTAACATCTTTGACCAAACCAGTGGTATTATCACCAACAACATTTTGTAATCCAGTAACACCAGATGCAGCAGTATTAGCAGTACTTTGAGCAGATGTTGCGACATTATAAACAGCCCGCAAACCGTCATCAACGTAACTTTTTGTTGTTAACGCAGATGGCGACACAACCGCAGGTGTTGGTTCCGGATCCGCCATCGCTGATAACGGCGACAACAAAGTGACTGATAATAATCCCGGTAATAATATTTTTTTCATTTCGGCCTCTTCCTTTGTTTATATTTAACGTCACCAAATAGGTTTATATTTTTCCCAATCGCTTACTGTATCTAAATTCATACCTGTTGTATTTTCAGCCTCCGCCTTGGTTGCGTAATTATTATCAACATATACTTTATAATCTTCAAAAACGTCTGTATCCAATTTGTTTTGCATCTGTGTTTCCAAATTATCAACACGCGCAGTCAAATCGTTAACTTCCGTCGGATTAACCGAATTCGCCGTACTTACAGACTTAATACGACCAGTGTTCAGCCCCGTATTGTGCAAATACTTTCCCACAGACAAACGAGAAGTGTTGGATGCACTTGTCGCCTTACCAGATTTAACCGACGCCCCTTTGCCAACACCCCCAGACCGATTCGCACGAACAGATGAAACACGCGAACCCGTACTGGTTGAGTTTTCGGCATTTTTGGCGGACATCGCCTGATTTGTACCAACGTACGTACCACCACCACCCAAACGCTTAACCGAAGATGCAGAAAACGCGTCTGGCACAAAAAACAGACACACAACAGACGCAACCAGTAAAAAATCTGCGTACAATTTGTTCATTTTTCTACAACTTCTGCTTTGACGGTATTGTATCATATTTTTTGTTATAAAAAAATAAAAAGTGTAAAAAAATTTTTAATTATTACTTTCCTGCCGTTTTTTGGTGATAAATTCCAACATGTAATCAAATATAGTGTTCATAAAAATTCCATAATACCCACGTCTATCCAAAGATTTATTTAATTTTGCAAAACCGTATCTTGCATCTATCCAATATGTGTCTTCCCAATCAATAACGGCGACAACGTTAAAATCATCATCTAATAAAAAATTAGTTGCCAGATCTGAATGTGTCCAACCGGTCACAAAATCATGCGGTGGTGCAGACCTTGGTTTACAATCTTCCAATTCAGGTGGGTCATATTGTTGGATATCCCATATAAAGTTAGCCAATTGTGAAGCAATTTTTTTACGATTATCCTCACTGATTTTATTAGGATTAAAATCCGTTATTTGTTTGCCAGAAACATATTCAAATCTGCGAATTGTTATTCCATTCCATGTTATCAATTCCATTTGCGGAATATATATCGGCGAAACCCGTCTTAATGCATCAACAATGCGCTTTTCGCGATTTGCAACTTTGAATACCATATTTTTATCTTTGGAAGCAAACGGAAATTTAAAAACATACTTTTTATCCAAAATCAAAACTACATTTTTATACCCGCGACCATACGCAGTTTTAATTTTATGTCGACCATTTTTGGCATAATTATTCTTTATATAACGAATATAGCGTGCAATTTCCGGATGTCGTAAACGCATAACAACTTTGTTTACAAACAAAGAAATTGGCGCAAAAAAATATTCTAAACCAACAAAAAAATTTTTTAACATTTCGTATTGTTCCCTGTATCATTCTGCAATATCAAGTTTAATTTGAATATACTAAAAAGTCAAAATTATTTTAAAAAAAACTTGCATTTTATGCGGACATTTTACGTTTTTGAACAGCAATTATGAAAACAGTTATTCCAATCAACACCATTATTCCAGATAATAACTGTCCCATCGTTAATCCCCAAGAAGTTAAAAAACCAATTTGAATATCTGGTTGTCTGAATTGTTCACAAAAAATTCTGAACACACCGTAAAACACGCAAAGCAAACCACTTATTGCACCTGGATAACGGCGCAACTTAGTTTTTTTATAAATAGTAAACATTAATAAGAATAATAACAAACCTTCTAATCCTGCTTCGTACAAAGGACTTGGGTGGCGCGGATAATCTGCATCACCAACAAATATTATTCCCCATGGCAAATCTGTTGGTCGTCCCATTACTTCCATATTTATGAAATTTGCTATGCGCCCCAACCCCAGTCCAATCGGTGCAACAACAGCCAACAAATCCAAAATCCGGAAAGAATTACGAATAACAGATACATCTGAAAATCTTTGTTTTTTAACGAACAATAACGTCGCAATTATTACGCCGATTAATCCGCCATGAAAACTCATTCCGCCCTGCCATACTGCGAATATTTGTAATGGGTTTTGCAAGAAAAATTGCAAATTATAAAATAAAACATAACCCAAACGTCCCCCCAGGATTACGCCAAACACTAAATAAGTTAATAAATCGTCCAATTGCTTTTTTGTTAAATAAATTTCAGAATCATCTTTTCTGGTTAATATCTTCAATAACCAAAAACCAAGCACAAATCCCAAAATATATGCCAATGCATACCAGCGCACAGGCATACCCATAACTGAAAAAGCAACTGGTGAAATTGGATTTATAATAATAGCCATAATAATAATCCTTTTGCAAACGTTGTTGGAATATTTTACTAAATATTATATTTTTGCAATCAAAAAATTCAAAATGCGTTTGTTCTTGAATTATTTTACACTTTGTACTATATTCCATACGAATATTGAATAAAGGAGAAGCACAATGGTGGCAAACAAATCTGGTGGAATTGAGTTATATTTTAAGCGTATATTTGGATTGATGGCTGGGGCGGTTGGGTTAACCGCTTTGACAACTTTTTTGATGATAAGATATCATTTATGGACAGGGTTGATTCATAACGGTGGTTTGTCTGCTGCATATTATATTATTGCTTTTGGTGGATTGGCGATATCTATTTGGGCTCAGGCACGTGCATTTTCCATGAAACCGTCCAGTGCCGCATGGTTGCTATTTTTATATTCTGTTATGATGGGCATTGTAATTTGTCCGTTGATTTTGGTATCCAGTCCTATTTCAATTTTGCTATCAATTATATTGGCGGCTTTGATGTTTGGTTGTATGTCTTTGTTCGGATACAAAACAGTTAAAGATTTATCTTTTTTGGGAATATTTTTGTTTTTGGGTATGATTGGTTTAATTTTGGTTGGTGTTGTGTCTTTGTTCTTCCCATTGGGTGCAACATTTAATACCATAATTTGTTTAATCGGTGTATTAGTATTTGCTTTGTTTGCGGCATATGATATGCAAACGTTAAAGAATGCTTATGCTGTATTAAGTGATGGCAAAACCAAAGACCAACTTGCTGTATTAGGTGCGTTGCATATGTACATTTCATTCATTGCTTTGTTCCAATACATATTGGGATTATTAAACAGCAGAGATTAAAATAATTTAAACCAAAGGAAAAATTAAATGGCTTATAAAATAGATGCAAATAAATGTGTTGGATGTAAAACTTGTATGGGGGTTTGCCCTGCAAATGCTATATCCGTAGATAACAACGGTAAATGTTTCATAGATAAAAACAAATGTATGGGGTGTGGAACATGCGCAACAATATGTCCAATGTCTGCGATTAACCCAGATTTATAGGTTGCAAACGCATAAAAACGATTTACAATATTGGCAATTAAAAATTATAGAGGTAAACAGATATGCCAGCAAAAACAATAAATGATGTAATTGCACTTTGCAAAAGACGTGGTTTTATTTTTACAGGTTCCGAGATATATGGTGGTTTGGGCGGTGCATACGATTATGGTCCATACGGTGTTGAAATGATGAAAAACATCAGAAATGCCTGGTGGAATGCCATGATTTATTCCAGAAATGATATAGAAGGACTGGACGCATCATTAATTACTAACCGTTTAATGTGGAAATATTCTGGCCATGAAGGCAGTTTTTCTGACCCATTGGTTGAATGTAAAAAATGTGGTGCCAGAATGCGTCAAGATAAAATGAAAGACCCAACAAAATGCGATAATTGTGGCAGCACAGACATTACGGAACCACGTGCATACCAATTAATGATGGGTTTATCTATTGGCGCAACAAATGATGGCGAAATTAATGCTTATTTGCGTCCTGAAACTGCAACTACGACTTATGTTAACTTTAAAAATGTGTTGGATGCAAAACCTCATAAATTGCCTTTCGGTATTGCTCAAATTGGTAAATCTTTTCGTAATGAAATTTCACCACGTGGATTTGTATTTCGTATGCGCGAATTTGAACAGGCAGAAATGCAATATTTTGTAAATCCAAGCGAAGATGAAAAATATTTTGAATATTGGAAAAAACAACGTATTGATTGGTGGGAAAAAGTTTTGGGTATACCCGCAAATAAATTACGTTTTCAACCACATGAAAAATTGGCACATTATGCGAAGGCCGCTGGTGATATCGAATACGATTTTCCAGATGGCGGTTTTGATGAAGTAGAAGGCATTCACAATCGTCAAGATTTTGATTTGGGTTCACACACAAAATCACAAAACGAATTTAAATTATCTGCCAAAGTTATGGAAAATAAAGATTCTACAATCAAATTATCTTATTCGGATGCACAAACAGGCGAAAACTTTATTCCATATGTAATTGAAACTGCTATGGGTGTAAATCGTGCTATGCTGGTTGCCATGTTGGAAGCATACGAAGACGAAGATTTGGGTGATGGTAAAACACGTACAGTATTGAAATTAAAACCTTGGTTGTCGCCTGTAAAAGCGGCGGTTATACCATTGGTTCGCAACGTCCCAGAAATTGTAGATTTATCAAATAAAATTGTGGATGATTTGCGTAGATTAGGTATTGGTAAAATTGAATTAGAAAATTCTGGTAACATTGGTAAAAATTATCGTCGTCATGATGAAATTGGAACGCCAGTGTGTATAACGATTGACCACCAGACATTGGAAGATGGTACTGTAACATTGCGTTATCGCGATACCATGGAACAAGAACGCGTTAAATCAGATGAAATTGTAAAACGCGTTTTAGACATAGTTACTCAGAAATAAAAAAAATGCTGAATTTTATTTCAGCATTTTTTTATTTTCTTGTTCTTTTATGACCTTTGGTTATCCGAACTATTTACTGCAACATTCGGTAAAATATTTTTATCAATATAAAATTTGTTGTATACATCGTTAAAATATTTTGCAGATGATATAAATTCACGCACAGCAGATTTTCTGAATTGCCAAAGCGCAACATCATCAGTAAAAAATTTATCTGACATATTACTATGTTTTATATATTCCAACATTTCTTTTTTATTTTCGGCTTCTATTTTTGTTAGACAATCATTCAAATAATTATCTTTTCGTGTTTTTGCTTTTACCACCGCAGACATTCTTTCCAACGCCTTTTGTCGCGCCTGTCCTACACTGCCACCTTTGCACAAATTTATAGCAGAAAAAGCGTTATATAACCTTATAAACGCACGTTTTAATTCTTTTACAACAGCATCATCAATTTGTTCTGATTTTTTTACAGTCATATTTTACCCCATTTGGTTTTGTAATTTTTGTTGCAACATTATTGTTTGCATTGTTTTCGATATCTTATCTATCGCCATTTTAAATGGATTGTTTTCAGATTGTTGCTGCACTTTTTGTTGTGGCATTAATTGGTTATATAATCCATTTAAAGAATTTTTATTTTCTTCAAAATGTTTTGCCGAAAAAGCAGACCACTTTTTTGCAGATTCTGGTGACATGCTTATTTTGTTATTTGCGTTTTGATTTGTCATTATTTCTTTGGACATTTCACGATGATGTCGTGAATGTATTTTTGCCAACCACTTAGTCATTGGGTGATTTTCCACTTTTATTTTTGCTTTTATAAAACTATCCATTTGTTCCAAAGCCTTTTGCCATGCGATTCCCAATGTAGTTCCTTGGCACCAATTCACAGCCGCCAAAGAAAAATACATCGCGACATAATTTTTGGTAATCTGGTTTTGTTGTTCTTTGGTTAAATCTCGTGTTTTTTCTTTTTGACCACCCATCAGAATTAACATGTCGTTTTGAACATCGGGACGTAATAAAATATTTCTTTCATTCTGGAAATTTTCAAAATTATCTGTCATGGCATGCCCCTTTGGTTTTTCTTCAAAATCCTACACCCCACATTTCCATATATAGGATTTTGTTTACATATTTCAAGTAACATGTCAAGATAATTTATTTTTTGACTTATTTCTTATTCTATATAACAATATGCATGTTATATCGCAAAGCATACTATTGCCAAGAATGGGTGGTATGGATATAACGCCAATCTTGCCAATAATGGGGGTTGGTTATTTCATCAAACAAAAGGAGTATTAGATGAAAAAAACTTTGAAACATTTGGTTGCCGCTGCTGCATCCGTTGTATCTACGGGGGCTTTGGCATCAAATCTTGAAAATCCACTTTACATGCCATTGGAAGGTGAATTTTATTCTAAAACTGGCGCTGCTGTTATGTACAAAGAAACAGATCATACGGCTGCATTGGTTGCAAAAGGCGCTGATGGGAAAACAGAATTTCCAGTATGGCGTTTCACAGAAGATTTTGGTTATGGTATCACAGATCGTCTGGACATACATGGCCGTTTAGGTTACACCAAAGACGGTGATATCAACCGCAAAGGTATGCATCGTGGTCGTTTGGGAATGACATTCCGTGCAATGACCGAAGATGATTCTTTTATTTTAGATTTATATGCTGATGCATATATGTCTGGTGTTACACCAATGAAAGGAACATATACTAAATATGGCTTTAATTACAAAAATTATTCCAACGGTCGTTGGGGTATAATTGGTGGCGCCAGATTTGGTAAAACATGGGATGATTTCACATTGGCTGCACACGTAGAAATGTTACAAACATTTGGAAATCATAACAACAAAATTAAAATTGACAGAGATGTTCCAGTTACAGGAACACCTTATACTATGGGGCAAATCGGTTTTCCAGAAGAAATCAATGTTGATTTGAAATCTACACGTGAAGTAACTGCCGGATTGGATACATTGTATCAATTCAATGCGGCTTGGTCTTCTGGATTTGGATTTGAATACGTTCAACATACCGACAACGGTGTCAAAGGCGTTCATACAGCGATGCCAAATGCAACATCTGAACAAGTTGCGGCTGGTTTAGTACAAAAATTGGCTGACATGGATGACGGTTGGGATGAATTTATCTTAAAAGCAAGTGTTGCTTATCAAATGAACGACACAATTCAGTGGACTTTGTTTGGTGAATACACATTTGATGATGATCATATTCAATCTCAAAATGGAACAGATGTCAAAGCAGAATTGGGTGTTCGTATGAACGCAAGATTCTAATTGAACATAAAAAATAAATTTATATTGGACAATTTGCACACCCAAAAGGTGTGCAATTTTTATTTTTTATAAAAAATATGTTTTTTAGACTTTTTTTAACCCCCTTTTTATGATATAATATCAACCAAAGGGAATCTGAGTAAAGATGAGAAAAGCCAAGTTTCTTGGGTATTTTAGTGGAATGTTGTCATTTGTGCCATTGGTGGCGGGTGCCGCGTATCCAGTATATAATCCAACACAATTATCAAATCAAGGATATGTTATAAACCCACAATACGCGCAACAACCTAATTTACAAATTGTAACCAATCAACGTTCAAATGTTACACCTAATCAATTGGCGGCAGCGTCACGCGCAAATGGTCGCCCTATGTTAAATAACGTTGCATCAAACCCTAATCGCGTAACAGGCGCTTTGCCACGTGTTGGGTCTTCTGCTACGAATGCGGGGCGTCAATATTATCAATCTGCTGATTATGACAGATTGGCGGACAGTGGTTTGTATATTGGTCTATCTGCGGGATACGCTACGATGGTTAGTGGATCAATGTCTGCAGATTATGCGGGGGCAAAAGATGCATTTTTGGCACCGGGTTCGTTTCGTGAATCTGATTTACAACACGATTCTGTAATTCCTTTTCAAATTTCCGTTGGTGCGGCGATAAACAGTGATGTTCGTGTAGACTTTTCGTTTTTGCGTTATTCGGGTTCTTCATACGCATCTAATGTTCAGACATCTACGGGTGATGGATTTGCAGATGCAACGGTCAGTGGTGGCGCAATTACATCAAACGCAACAATGTTAAATGTATATTATAATATTGATTCTGTAACAGGTTATATGGCGGGCGGTTATTTACGCCCATACATTGGGGCTGGTATTGGATTATCTTTGAATACTATCGCGGATTATGTGGTATTTGATAACCATTTTTATGATGAAACTGGCGGTTTGGGTCCTGGCAGTGTTGAAGCAGGTTTTTTAACTGCCGTATCTGATATTTATGGATATCACAATGGCGGAACAACAGAACAAATTGCATTTACTTTGGAAGGTGGTGTTACCACAGACATGAACGAAGGATTAAAAATTGACTTCTTTGTACGTTATGCTCATTTGGGTCAGGTAAAAACATCTGGTTCTGTGGTCGTTTCACAAACAGAATGGTTAAGTGACGGCAGTGGTACAGACGACGGTGAATACGAGGCACCATATGACAGTGTTATGCATTATACAAATTGGACTGAAAGTGGCAGATTAGCCAATATTGATGTTGGGGTCAGATTAAGATTAGAATTTTAACACGTAATTAATCTGGCATTTGAAACAGAAAGGAAATAATTATGACAGACAGGTTATGCAAAATATCTTTGTTTTCTGCTGTTTTGGCTGGCATTATTGGCGAACCGTTTGCATCTTTGGGTGATTCACGTGTTGATGGTACATATGCTGGCGCGTATAATCAAGTTCTTGCGGTGCGTCAACAACAAGATTACGTTGCTGCACAGAGTGTTCCTGTTGTTCAACCGGCCAGCACAGTCGGCGATTTACCCGTAGATGTAGAAGATAAAAAATTAGCCGACGATATCAAAAATAATAAATCTGATTCAACCACAATGAATGATTTAGAACGTTGTTCAATGATTGATATTCGTGGGGTATTTAAATGGGGGGTTCCGCAATCTGGGCAACAACAATTATCAAAACCACAATGCGTAGCAGTTGTTAATTTGATTGACGTAAATACTAACAAAGTATTGGCAACAACAACTGTTGCGGCGGGCGACATGATGAAATGTAATATTGATATGTTTCCAGAAAGCGGGTATTCTAATGAGATATCAAACGTGATATTGCCCGCTGATGAGACCCCAACGGAAAAAGATGTTGAAAAAGTTTTAAACAAAGAACAAAAACAAAATGCAGGCTTTAAAATTGCGGCAGCAGCGATAATTGGTGGCATAGCAGGAAATATGCTTGCCCCCAAAGAACCCGGTAATGATAAACTGATGGGAACCAGTAAAACACAACTTTTGGATACAGCCATTGGTGCTGTTACTGCGGGTGGTGTTATGGCGGCTAGCAGTTATGCCGGCAAAGTCGCGGGTGATACGATAAAATCAACGGCTGTAAACGCCACTGCGGGTATGTTGGTTGGAAATATGGGTGCGGGCGTTGCCGGATCAGATAGTGTGTTGGCAATAACAAAATGTACTGTAGAAATTGAAGGTACAGAAATTGAAAAAGATTGCATAATTGGACGTCATTCCGAAAAAGGTGAGCCTCTACAAAGCAATGATGAAAAGCATTATTTTGTAAATCAGACTGGTACCAGATTTTATAGATGCAGTACAGACGATAAATCGTGTACCACAATTGGACGTCATATTGATGTACAATTAGAAGCGTTCAGCAAAAAAACGCTAAATGACATGGAAACAGCCGATTTTAATACTATTGAGAAAAACAACGTTTATTACTTATACAATAATACACAAATGCAGACTGACAAAATAGAGGATGCACCAGCATATTATCGTGTTAGTTCAATGACACCAATATCACATACAAAGCCTGCTTATGCTGTATTTGATAGTTTACCATCAAAAGTATTTGGATACAAAGTATCAGATTATGATGATAAATTGGCGCAAATTCCACACAAATTTTACTATCGATATAATGATAAAAAAGAAGTCGGGGACGAATTGAAGGCAGGGGGAAGTTTTGTACCATCTGAACGTAATGCCCAAGACGGTGACATAATTGATTTAAATAACGAAGCGCGCGCAAAAGCAACATTAACCGGTGCCGCTGCGGGTGGTGCATTGGGTGGATTTGCTGGGTACCAAGGTGCCCAAAGCGAAATCGCAGAACGATGGACGACCGCAGTAGATGAATATCGTAATTCTTTGTTAAACTTTACATGCTTTACTGGTGAACGTTTTCTGTCATTTTATAATGATATGGCTCAGATTCCTGCAATGCGTAACAGTACAGAAGAACAAAATCAGGTTCAAAATCAACAATAAAAAATGCCCATTTGGGCATTTTTTATTTATGTTTATACGCTAAAATAAATGGCACCATTTTATCACGATATTGTTCTGGTATTTTTGACATCGGTATTATCAAAGAATTGCTTTGCCCCGCAGACATTTTTGGTAATTCTATGCCAGTCTTGGCATTTATAACCCTGTCAATAACAATTGAAATTTTATCATTTATATTTGGTAAAATGAATTTTATCTCGTCCCCCGCTTTGATTTCATTACGTAATTCAAAAATAATATTGTCTTGATTTACATTTGTAATAACACCCGCTGCATGCCAATTTGATACAGAATGTGTAGAATTATAATCATGTGCATCAACTGGTAATGGTCCGTCAAAGAAAGCCGTTGTATAACCGCGTGATTCCAACACGTTTAAATCATCCATAAAAATCTGTGAGTCAAAGTGTTCTGGGGCTGCTGCATAGGCATCCAAAGCATTTCGATATGCACGAGTTACAGAACCAACATAATATTCACTGCGATTGCGACCTTCGATTTTTAATGTATCAGGTGCAGATTCTATGACTTCTTTTAATCTGGGCATCAAACATAAATCTTTGGAATTCATAATATACGCACCATAAGAATCTTCTTCGATTGGCATTTCAATACCGCTTTCACATTCACGCAAAATAACATCATATTTCCACCGACATAATTGCGCGCACGCGCCACGATTTGACGGTCGTCCTGTTATAAAATTAGATAACAAACAACGTCCAGAATAAGACATACACATCGCACCATGAATAAATATTTCCAATCCAATATCTGGACACTGTTTTCGTATAGATTTAAATTCATTATGCGAAACTTCACGTGCCAGAACACATTGAACAGCGCCTGCATTCTGCCAAAACTTAACGGTTTTAGCCGAACAAATATTTGCCTGGGTTGATATGTGAATTGGTATATCTGGATGATTTTCACGCACCCACATCATAACGCCTGCATCAGATACAATTAACGCATCAGGTTTCAAATATTCAATTATTTCCGATACACGTGGCATATTTTCATAATCTTTGTCATGTGCAAATAAATTGAAAGCCAAATAAACCTTTTTCCCATGTTCATGCGCAAAATCTATACCCTGCTTTACTTCATCCACAGTTATTTTAGCACGCGCACGCATAGAAAAACCCGGCAACCCCGCATAAATTGCATCTGCACCATATAAAACCGCAGTTTTAAAAGCATCCAAAGTTCCTGCTGGTGCCAAAAGTTCTGGTATTTTAACCATTTTTAATCCTGTTTGTATTGTTAAATCTATTATATTTTTCATTTGTTTTAAATAAAAGCAAGTTTTTTATCATTTTTTACTTGAAATATTAAGTAAATACATATATTATACGACCTGTATCGCCGGTTTAGCTCAGCTGGTAGAGCATCTGATTTGTAATCAGAGGGTCGTTGGTTCAAGTCCGACAACCGGCACCACGAAGATTGTCAGCCCGCACATGAAAGTGTGGGCTTAAAATTTTTCCAACGAAGTCTCAACATAGTGCAATACGGGCGGACAGATATTAAGAAATTTGTATACATCCCTGCAAAATATGGCGTCCCCAGCAGAATTCGAATCTGCATCTAATCCTTAGGAGGGATTTGTTCTATCCTGTTGAACTATGGGGACACGTGTCTGTTATTCTACATCAATGAAAAAATAAATCAACAATTAGTAATTGCATTATGCATAAGGTTGTTTATAATATATTCGGTAACAAGACATAGGTGGATATTATGACAACAACACGTGTTGATTTGGCAGATGCTTTGCGCGATCGTTTTGGTTTAACTGGTGCAGACGCATATAAAATGATTGACATTATTTTTGACGAAATCGGTCAATCTTTGGTTCATGGCGAAGAAGTAAAAATCTCTGGGTTTGGTACCTTTAAAATATTATCTAAACCTGCACGTATTGGACGCAATCCAAAAACTGGTGTACCTGCTGTGATATCCGCAAGACGTGTGGCCAGTTTCCGTCCATGTGTATCATTCCGCAAAATTGTTTCAGATAATAAATAAAAAAAACGCCGTTTTGGCGTTTTTTTTATTTACCATAAATTCACACGATTATTCGGTTCAACATACATTTTATCTTGGTCTGTTATACCAAATGCCTCGTACCACGCATCAACATGTGGCAAAATTCCATTGACACGCCATCTGGATAATGAATGAACATCTGTTTTTGTTCGCAGTAAAATTTCTTCTTCGCGAATATTACTTGCTTCACTCATAGCATACGCAACAAAGAACCGCTGGTCTGGCGTTAACCCCATCGCACTTTCTGATTTTTCACCAAAGTTTTTATATGCTGTAAATGCAATTGTTAAACCACCATAATCAGCCAAATTTTCGCCCAATGTAAAATCACCATTTGCATGCGTGTTTGGCGCAACCAAAATATTATCAAAGAATTTGCGCATTATACCTGCGCGTTCTTCAAATTTTTTTGCATCTGCTTCATTCCACCAATCTTTCATATTTCCGTCTTGGTCAAAATGACGACCTTGATCATCAAAGCCATGTGTCATTTCATGTCCAATCACAGAACCAATTGCACCATAATTAAACGCATCATCTGAATCCATATCAAAAAATGGATATTGCAAGATGCCCGCAGGAAAACAAATCTCATTTGTAGTTGGATCATAATATGCATTTACTTCGTGTGCATTAATATACCAAATCGTCAAGTCTTTTTCTTTACCAACTTTGTTTAGCCAAAACGCATCTTCGAATGCAGCGACACGCATCATATTTGCAAACAAAGAATCGTCTTTGATTTCCAATTTGGAATAATCGCGCCATTTGTCTGGATAACCAATTTTTGCGGTAAACGTATGTAATTTTTCCAGCGCACGTTTTTTTGTTTCATCGCTCATCCAATTCAAATCTTTGATTCGCATTTCATAAGCACGTTGCAAATTTTTTATCAAATGTTGCATACGTTTTTTTGCAGATTCTGGAAAATATTGTTTCACATACAAACGTCCGATTTCTTCACCAAGCGAACCATTCAACATAGCAACCGCACGTTTCCAACGTGGTTTTTGTTCTTTTTGCCCAGATAAAATGCGATTATAAAAATCAAATGCGATATCGTATGTTTTATTATCCAACAACGAAACCGCAGAACTTATTATTCTAAATTTCAAATATGTCTTTATTAAATCTAAATCTGTATCATTTATAATTGCAACAGATTCTTTTATTGGCTCTATTTGTGCAATATTTACATATTCTGATTTAATACCGCGTGCTTTAAAATATGTATCCCAATCAAAATTTGGTATTTCCACCTTTAATTCTGATAAAGATTTTTTGTGATAATTTTTTAATGGGTCACGCAACAATTCTTTTTCGTAAAAAGACTTTGCCATACGTTCTTCTAATGCGTACAATTTTTCAACATCAACAGGTATACCAAAATTGTCCATCTGCTTTTTTATGTATTGTTTATATTTTGTACGCACTTGTTTTGATTTTGCATCGCCATCAAAATAATAATCTCGCGTTAATTCGGTACCGCCCTGCCCCATGTTAAACAAATAATGCTCGCTGTCTTTTTCATCCAGACCAACAGCCTCATCCCAAAACGCAGTTGCAAAAGCATTCATTTTACCTAAATATTCAGGCAATTGTTTAATTGATGTGATTTTATCTATGTCATCCAAATATGGTTTAACTGGTTGTGTTTTTTCTGTGTTCAACTTTTCTTCGTTCATAGCAATTTTATATAACAAACCAATTTTCCCATTATCGTTTTCTGCAATATTACGAACACGTTCCAAATTAGTATCACGCAAAACATGAAATGAACTGTAAGTGGTATAATCATCTGGTATCGGATTATTATCGCGCCAACCCTTGGTTGCAAAATCATAAAAATCATCACCCGGTTTTACACTTGTGGCCATATTTTCATGTTTAATACCGATTTGCATTGTTTTCTCCTTAGTTGTAAAAATTGCCCATAACGTTGTACAAACAACAGCAATAACACTTATGATATTTAATAATTTATTTTTCATTTTATTAAATCCAATATTATGTTGTCTAAAATTAACATTCCTTTGGGTGTAGC
The DNA here is from genome assembly GCA_002310415.1 of Alphaproteobacteria bacterium UBA1185. Lineage (GTDB taxonomy): Bacteria > Pseudomonadota > Alphaproteobacteria > Rs-D84 > Rs-D84 > Enterousia. Next base: position 24,379 of record DBYN01000002.1, read on the forward strand.
ATGCAAATAATCACCCGATTGAACAATTAAATCATTATGTTTTTTTACCCAATCAAAATTTATCTGATTTGCAACATCATCTGACAACATTACACCACGAATTGTTCGAATGCCAGTAATTATTTTTTCTGTGGCACGAGTAGTATCATCTATCTTTTCAAATTTTTCAAAATTTCCCATTTCTTCGTACCAAATGTTATCCACAAAGATTCGACCTGCGGCGGCACGTCCAATTCCAATATACGGTTGTCCCATCCAAATATTTTGATTATGTTTACATTCTTCACCTAAAACAGCATAATTTGAAACTTCGTATCGTGGTAAAATCAAATTATCAGATATTGCATTATACATATCTGCCATTTCATCGTTTGTTGGCATTTTTAAATTCATTTTGCCCAAAGGTGTATTCTTTTCAATTGTTAACTCATACATAGAAACATGTTTCAATCCTAATTTATTTATCGCTTTGCATAAGTATATGACAGATTGAACATTATGCATCGGCAATCCATAAATAAAATCCGCAGATACCCTTAACCCCATATTGTGTGCATTTTCTAATAATATCAATGCATCATTTACATTGTGTTTACGCCCCAGAAATTGTAATTCTGTGTCATTTAAAGATTGAACACCAACCGATAATCTATTTACACCCAAAGATTTAAAATCTGCAAGTTTATTTTTATCTAATGTTTTTGGATTTGATTCCAAAGTTATTTCACAATTATCATCAATTACAAAAAACTGATTTAAGCAATCCATTATTTGTTCAAAAACTTGTATTGGCATCAAAGAAGGTGTTCCACCACCAAAAAATATCGTTGGAATATTAATACCACCAAATTTGTCAGCCCAAAATTTTAATTCATTACAAATATCTTTTGCATATTTGTCCCAATCTGGATTTCCACATGCAACAGAATAAAATGCGCAATAATTGCATTTTGATATACAGAATGGGACATGAATATAAATATTATGCGGATAATTCATGAAAAGTATGGTATACCACAAAAAATAAAATTCAACATAAACAAATGCTTTTTTTAAATATATTTTTATGATATAATGAGATATACGAAAGGAAGATGAAAACACAATTTTTGTCTATTTTGTGCATGATTGCGGTGCCTTTGTGTGGATTTGCATCCAACGAAGGGGTGCCGACGTACTATAATAATCAGGCAACAAATGCAAACAGAAATGCTTATTCGAAATATAAAACGTATGGATATACCGATTATGTTGGCAATTCTGGGCAAAAGCAGGTTGTTTCTTCACAAAATTATTCTTATCGGGTTCCGCGCCAGCAATATGATTATGTTTCAAACGGCACCATGACGGCAAATGGTATTGGGCTGGACGAATATAAAACCACACTTTATGCTCAATATGCTCGACGTTTTGCAGATTTTGAATTTGTAACTGGTGTTAATTCCATTTTGGAATGGGATGATATGATCTTTAACGAAATTGATGTTGGATTACGTCATGTATTTGATATGCATGGGTTTGAATTGTTGGCTTATGGTGGTTATTCATATGGCAAAATGTCTGGTGGCGGTTTATCCATGGATTACGATTTGGAACCATATGATTATTCTTATCCCACAGATGGTATTTTCACGATTTCTATGGGTGGACAAAGTGGTGATACTAGTCGTTTAAAATTGGGTGTTGGTGCTTATCATATTTGGAATCTGGGTGGATGGAAAATAACACCTCATATTGGTTATGAAATATTCAAACATAATCTGGAAATGGATAATCATATATACCCAAATCCTGGTGTTTATTTGCCATTGATGACAAGTTCTGGCGATTATGTGTATTACAATGTGGCAGATGCGTATTATTACGCTGTACCAACTACTAATACTCCTGACAGCAACAGCACACAATGGTATCAGGTGTGTATGAGTCCAGAGGATATTAAAGTCGTTTACACCTCTTCATCTTCTAATGCTGCTTATACAATATTAGGAGATTCATTCCAAACAGAAGATTGGAATACCAGTTTTGGAACATTACCTTGGGGGGTTGGCGAAGGCGAATGCGTTGTAATTGGTGGCGACGGCATTGTCAAAGTTGATGGCACAACACACATTTATAACACAACTTGGTCTGGATTTTATCTGGGATTAGAAATGGAAAAGCAGATGACATTAAACGATAAACTGCGTTTCTATGTTCAATTCAGTATGCCCAAATATTCATCAGAAGGCACATGGCCAATGCGTGATGATTGGCAACAAAACCCCAGTTTCTTGGACGAAGGAACAAATGGTGCATTTGCCTATGAAGCAGAAATGGAATATTCTTATCAATTATCTGACAGATTACAGTTGTCCTTAAAGGCGAATACAGATTATTTCCATATTGGAACAATACCTGGCGAATTATATGTGGCAGAGCAAACTGTTTATATGGAAGATCCAAATAACGACGGCAGTTGGATTATAGTAACACAAGATGCATACACGGAATATGTTGCAGAATCTTTGAAAAAAGCAACATGGCAATCTTTTGGGTTGCATTTTGGGGTAAAATATTCTTTCTGATGGGCAATTATGAAATATAAATTACCTAGATTTTCTATATTACTGTTTTTGTGCAGTGTTTGTATGCCATCATTTGCAGATCGCGGTGTTTTCGATTTTGAACGCTGGGACAATGTATTAAATGATATACGCACACAAGCAAACAATCAAAACATCAGTAAGTCTGTTATTGATGAAACGTTAAAAAATCCTCATTTTATTCCAGGCATTGTAAAATCTGATAAAAATCAGACTGAATTTACTTTAACCTTGGAACAATACCTTGACAGAACAGTAAGTAATGACCGCATTATTCAGGGACGTAAAAAACATACCGAATATCCAACATTACTACACCGTATTGAACAGAAATATAGTGTACCCGCGAATGTTATATTGGCATTTTGGGGGATGGAATCAAATTACGGCAAAGTAAAATCCAAACACCAATTAACTGATGCTTTTTTAACATTGATTTACGAAGGCAGACGCGCAGAGTTTTTTTCTAAACAGTTATTGGCTTTGATGAAAATTTCCGATAAAAACAAATTATCAATCAGCAAAATTTATGGCAGTTGGGCGGGTGCGATGGGGCATTTTCAATTTATACCAACTACATTGGCTCAATATGGTGTTGATGGAAATAATGATGGTTCCATTGATATTATAAACAGCGTTGGCGATGCTATGTACAGCGCCGCAAATTATTTGAATAAATTGGGCTGGAATGAACATGAAAAAATCGTTAGAAAGGTTATTGTACCCGCTGATTTTGATAGAACGATATTAAATGGCGACACCAAGAAAACTGTGACAGATTGGGCAAAAATGGGTGTTACGAATCCGGATGGCTCACCACTGCCCCAAACAGATTTAATGGCAGGTTTGATAACAGATACCAAAGAACTGGCAAAACGCGATTTATATCAACCATACAAAACAGATGATGAAACCGATGCTGATATTGCGCCTGCGCCGGTTATAACCGCTTATTTAACATATCCAAATTTTTATAGAATTAAAAAGTGGAATAATTCTTCGTGGTATGCAATTGCGATTGCAGAATTATCTGAAAAATTGAAATAACCGCGTATAAATAAAAATATTGCTTATGCCAGATTTGTTTGGTATTATTTACTTTATATTGTTATAAAAGGAATTATATATGGCTATAAAAGTTCGCGACTTTGAAGTCCGATTAACAAGAACCAAAGAAGAACGCAAACAAGTCCGTCAATTGCGCTATGAAGTTTTTTGTTTGGAAGAAAATGCAACCCCAACCGAAGAACAAAGGAATCTTGGCGAAGAATATGATGCGTATGATACGTATGCTGATTATATGGCTGTTTTTCACAATAATCAAATTGTTGGAACATATCGTATTATTGACAGAAATGCTGCCGATAAAATGGGTGGTTTTTATACAGAAACTGAATTTAATATATCAAAAATAAAAAATGTAAAAAGCAATATTGCAGAAATGTCGCGTGCTTGTGTCAAAAAAGAATATCGTGAAAATGGTTTGGTTTTACGTTTGTTGTGGGCTGGATTATATGAATATGTTGTTAAACGCAAGGTTTCTGTGTTGTTTGGTGTACCATCGTTTGTTGGTACAAATCCTGCTCAATCTGCACAGGCATTATCATATTTATATTATAATCATTTATCACCCTTGCATTTGCGTGCAACGGTATTAAAGGAAAATCTTGACCCAAGCGTTAACCCTGGTATGACCCAGATGAACATTCTGCCACGTGCATTTGTTGACGAAGCGGAAGCAAAAAAACAAATGACCCCATTGGTTAAGGGCTATTTGCGTTTGGGTGCGACATTTGGTCGTGGCGTATTTATCGACAAAGGTTTTGGTACATATGATGTTTTTGTTTTGGTTCAAACTAAGAATATAGATCGGGCATATCAAAAACATTTTGTGGGTTCTGAAAACGCATTTGATGAATTGGGTGTAAAGATGGGACCTTTGTCTATGTTGGGCAAAATTGTTATGTCTCCATTTACAGGTACCGCTAAATTGATACGTGCATTTGGTGAATTATTTATGCGTGAAGATGCAGAAGATATCGAATATATCGATAAAGAATCAAGTGAAGAATCTGAAACAACAAATAACTAAAATGAAAATTCGTAAACAGAATATTTTTAATACAACGTGGGCAATTATAAAGTTTATAATAGCGTGGCTGTTGGTGTTTATGTATGCATTTGTGTTATTATTTTTGCCAACTGGTAAAAATTCTGTTAAATATTTGCGTTTTTTCATGTGGTGTTTCGCATTTATGACTGGTGTACGTATCAAAGTAACTGGAAAATTATCAAAAAAATGTCCATTACTTTGTGTTTGCAATCATATTTCTGTATTTGAATTTGCATCTATGCCACTTGCATTCGGTGCATCATTTTTTGGCAAAAAAGAAATATCAGAATGGCCTTTGGTGGGTTGGATTGCAAAAAAATTTGGTGTGATTTTTATTGACAGACGTCCATCACATGCACTGGAAGCATTGAATGCCATAAAAACAGAAATGGCAAATGTTGATTATCCTATGTTTATTTTTCCAGAAGGCACAACAACAAATGGCGCGTACGTGAAACAATTCAAAAGTTCTTTGTTTGATGTTGTTGAAAAAACTGGCATAACTGTGCAACCCGTAGTAATTCATTATCGGTTAAAAGATGGCACAAAAATCAGTGATGAAGATATGGCAAACCATTTTGCTTATTTTTGCAATGACAAAATGGACCAAGGGCCATTATGTTGTCGTGAACGCAGCGCATTCATGCAAGTGTTTCATATAATGGTTTTGGGCGGTTTTTTGGTGGAAGTCAAGGTATTACCCGTTCCCGATTTATCGGGTATGGACAGAAAACAAATGGCGGAGGCACTCCATAACATAGTGTCAAATGAATATATGAAAAATAAATAATAATCGAAAATAAAAAGAGTTATAAAAATGAAAACAGGAATAACACCAACAAGACAAGAAAATTATAGTGAATGGTTTCAAAATATGGTGATGGCTGCGGATTTGGCTGAAAATGCGCCTGTTCGTGGTTGTATGACAATAAAACCTTATGGTTGGGCAATATGGGAATTAATGCGCGACGAAATGGACAAACGCATCAAAGCAAACGGTGTTTTGAATGCAAATTTTCCTTTGTTGATACCAATTAATTTCTTTAACAAAGAAGCAGAACATGTTGCAGGTTTTGCCAAAGAATGTGCTGTTGTTACGCATCACAGATTAAAAATGATTGACGGTGTTTTACAACCAGATCCAGAAGCAAAACTAACTGAACCATACATTATTCGTCCAACATCTGAAACAATTATTGGCGAAGCAATGTCCAGATGGGTTCAATCGCATCGTGATTTACCATTGAAATTAAATCAATGGGTGAATGTTATGCGTTGGGAAATGCGTCCAAGATTGTTTTTGCGCACTTCTGAATTTAACTGGCAAGAAGGACACAATGTGTTTGCTACACATGAAGAAGCAAATGAAGATGCAGTCAAAATGTTAACAGTGTATAAAGAATACATGGAAAATGTATTGGCTACACCTTGTATTGCTGGGGAAAAAACAGTCGAAGAAAGATTTGCTGGTGCTGACCATACTTACACCGTAGAACAAATTATGCAAGATGGCAAAGCGCTACAAGCCGGAACCTCACATGATTTGGGACAACATTTTGCCAAATCTTTTGACATAAAATATCTGGGAACCGACGGCAAATTACAATATGCATGGACAACTTCGTGGGGAACTTCTACACGTATGATGGGCGGTTTGTTTATGACACATTCTGACGATGATGGTTTGGTATTACCACCAATGGTTGCGCCACATCAGGTTGTAATTATCCCAATTGTTCGTGATGAAAACACAGCGGAATTAAATGCTTTTGCGTACAAAGTTGCCGACAAATTACGCGAAATAAATGTTCGTGTATTGGTCGATGATTCTGATATGCGCGCACCGGACAAAATGTGGAAATGGATTAAACGCGGTGCACCTTTGCGTGTTGAAATTGGTGAACGCGAAATGCAGGAAAATGCTTTGACAGTAACAAGACGCGATTTGGGCAAATCATCAAAAACAACTTTGTCTGTCCAAGATTTTATAGATTCTGTCCAACAAACATTAAAAACAATGCAACACGATATGTTTGTGGCCGCTGAAAAACGCAATCAAACCATGATTACAAATGTTAAAGATTTGAAAGAATTAGAATCTGCTTTGGAATCTGGCAAAATTGGATTTTTCCGTATTAAATACAATCAAACAACAAACGAAGAATTTGATGCTTTGATTGAAAAATATAAAATCAGCAGACGTTGTCTGGACAGCAAAGATCCAGAATATGTCTTTGTTGCAAAATCATATTAAAAATAAAACCGCCAAATTGGCGGTTTTATTGTATTTATTGTTTTTTACAAATATACAACAGGTGAGAACTATATCCCTGTTGATCTGGTCGTTCGCATGTCATAAAATGCCATTTAACAAATGCATCATATGCTTTTTTGGATAGCCGATCAATCCAATCTGGCATCATTGGTGCAATACCATCTGTTGCGACATTTGTTATATATTTGGATTTTGTTCTGTTGAATAATTTTTTAAAATCTTCAACATAAAAACTCATAAATATATCTTCTGGAATATCACGAACTCTTCCTGTTTCATCCATTTCAGAAAAAACATTATAAACCATATCGTGTCTTAATCCATAATTTGTAATCATAGAAGCATGCGAAATATAAGCAAACATACATACGGCGCCTTTCTTTGCCACACGCAAAGTTTCTTTGACTGCCTGCTTTTTATCTTTTTCGTTGAACAGATGATACATAGGTCCAAGATTTAAAACCATATCAAAAGTTTTGTCTTTGAACATACTTAAATCCAAAGCATCTGCAACCATACATTGAAAGTTTTTCAATTTACGTGCTTTGCGTTTCATTACTTCAACATATTTTGGTGTTAAATCAACAGCGGTCACATTATAACCCATTTTCGCCAAAGCGATGGAATAACGACCTGTGGCGGCACCGATTTCTAATATTTTTGCGCCAGGTTTTACAAATTTCTGAATATAACGCATCGTTGTTAAATATTCCAGATTATGAGATCTGTCTCTGACCAAACGTTCATCTTCATCATCTGCAGAATATTTTTGTACAATCAAATCTTTGTGTTTATTTACAAACATATTCTAACTCCTTTGCTTATGATTATTTTACCATAAAAACGATACTCTTTCAGATTTTTTTATCATAAAAATATGATATAATATAATCGACACTTCAAAGGGGGATTTTATGAAAATTGCGATTATTGGTGTTGGGTCTGTTGGGTCCGCTGTTGCGACCGCTGTGCAAAATACTGGTTTGGCACATGAAATAGTTTTATATGACCGCGATGGAATTCGCGCAAGGGCTGCCGCGGAAGATTTGGGTCATGCATCTGCATTTTCATATGATATAAAAATCAATTCAGTCAGCAATTATCGCGCAATTCGTGGTTCTGAAATTGTTATTATTGCGGCGGGCGCAAATCAAAAGCCGGGCGAAACACGCAACGATTTATTAAAACGCAATGCAGATGTAATTTCTGATATTATCCCAAAGGTTATGGACAATGTTGATGCAAAAAATGTAAAAATTATTGTTGTTACTAACCCATTAGACGTAATGGTTATGTTGGCACAAAAGTTATCCAGATTGCCCGCCTCACGAGTAATTGGAACCGGCACAATGTTGGATTCTGCACGTTTAAAAATTATTTTATCACGACAATTGGGGGTTTCCACACGTTCAATCACTTCGTACGTATTGGGTGAACATGGGGATTCTTCGGTTATAAATTGGTCTTCTGTATGCATTGGTGGGATTGCATTAGATGATTTTTGTAAACAGGCAAAGATATCATTGCCACAAACCACACGCAAAACAATTGAACATCGCGTCCGTAATGCTGCTTATGAAATTATTCAGGGACGCGGTGCAACTTGGGACGGCATTGGTGGTGCAGTTGCAGATTTATTACATGCACTTGTTAATGATGAAAAACGCATATTGACTGTATCCACAGTTGATGGTGTTGGAAAAACAGCGGTTGCTATGTCTTTGCCACGCGTTGTCGGTAACAAAGGTGTGATTATGAATTTGCATACAAAATTAAACTCCGAAGAATCAGCAGGTTTGCGTAAAAGCGCCAAAATCATAAGAAAAAATTTTGATTTAATTTAAAGAAATCAATCTTATGGTATAAAACAAATCCCTTGATATTATTTACCATAAAGAATATCGGGGGATTTTTTATGACGATTCAAGATATAACTTTTGAAACATCAGATGACGGTTGTCGTATATATGCAATATGCCATGGCAAAAAAATTGGCAGTATTTTTTTTGTGAAAATCGGAAATGATAAAATTATGATTTCAGATTCAGAAATAGAACCAAACTATAAAAACGAAAACATAGAATTATATTTAACGGAACAAATTATAAACATGGCACGAATACAAAATCGCAAAGTTATGACTATATGTCCATATATATCAAACATATTCAAAGACCACCCAGAATTTAACGATGTTCGATTGTTAAATAATGTACGCTAAAAAAGCACCGTCACAAGAATATTCTTGTGACGGGACTCCCTTCCTTCCGTAGACCGGAAACTGTGTTATGCAGCCATACGATTTGTTGTTTTCGATTGTTCGTCTTCTGCATCCATAATTTTTTTGGCCTCTGCAAAAACCATTTCTTTGACACGCAAAGCCAATTCTGATGTTTCCAAACTTTCAGCAGCAACATCAAAATTATCTGTTCTGATTTGCAAAGATACATACGCACCAATCAATGCAGACCGAGATAAATCTTCGATTGAACGTGGCGCATTGTTTTTTCCAATATGCAATTCATCACTTAATGATACAATTTGGCGATCTGCATTTACCCAAACAGTCGTAGTCAAAACTTTGTTCAGGGCAATCATTATTTCTTTGATATTTTTTGGCATGTGGTTTCCCCCCTTTCGTCTTGGTTATTGATATAAAATCCAAATTTTTGTATTTACGAGTGTATTTACAATTTTAAAATTTGAATTTTAATATTTTTTGAATTTTCGCCAGATTTCTGCTTTTATGCTTATTTCTGCCGATTTGTTTTTGTTTTCTCCTTGTCTATACAAACATCTTAGAATAAAAACGAATCGCAGGTCAAGCACAAAATTTAAATATTTAAAAAATATTTTAAAAACTTCGAATTTCCAAGGGATACAAAAACATAATCTGAGTAGAAATTAATAGATTATTCCCGAGTCTTTGTGTACCACACAAAGTTTTAACAAAGTATGGTCATTATAAGAGTATTCAATCCAACAGCCCAAAAGGCTTTTTAATGTTAAGCGAGTATTAACAAGTGGCTACATCGCGACTTTGGATTTATTCCATATACAGCCATTACCCCAGAATAATCCCGGAAATCCGCAGGGTTGGACAGGCAGCATAAAGTTTTAAGGTACCTTTAATTCAACATATTTTTTTATACTTGTACATTTTTTATTCATTTTCATATAAAATTTTTTGAACCTCGCGGATTTGTTGGGGTACAACAGTTTTTGTCGCTTATGTTTTATTGACGATTTTTTGTTTTGAACGTAAAAATTAAAGGTACCTTTTTGCTTTAATGTTTATGAAGTGAATATAATCCGCAGAATTCTGGGAAAGGGAAAGAATATGTTTCATAATATAAAGTCATATTTGTTCGGTATTGTTGTATTTATGATATCAATAACATCATCATTCGGTGTAACAGTAACATACAATTTAAATGGTGGGCATTTACCGTCCGGTGAAACATCATATTCGGTCGAATCAAATGATAATAGTGGTAATGTTATTTTGGAAAATCCTGTTAAGATAGTTGATGGCAATAATTATGCTTTTGTGGGTTGGTGCAAAAGCAACGATTATAATAACGGTGAATGCAGTTCCCCAAAATGTGTAGTTGAAAACAATGGGGTTTCTTCTATTCAATGGACGGTTCCATGCGCGGGTGATACTTTGACAAACGATACAACGTATATTGCTTTGTGGAATTATTTTGAATGCCCAAAAGCAAATAGAAGTGGTGACGGAACTGTTGAGTTCGGGGAATTTTTTTATAAGGGTTCTTGTTTCCTTTTGGTGGCAGGTGTTGAGCATCCAGAATTAATGGATACGTTTGATGGCGATTTTGACGCTGTAGATTATAAAATTATGTTATGTCGTGAAACAGAAACACCAGGCGATTACAACGATTGCACCCAATCATATAGAATATGTAATTTTGATGATTTGATGGCACTAGTGGATCGTGATAACGATGGTATACTGGCGCGTTGGTGTAATAAATTGGGACTTAATGATTGCAGCACATTATTTGATGCGCGTCATTTATCTTCTAATGATGTTACAGAATATACGAATGAATTAGTATCCGAAAATGTGAATAATATTTCTTGTTCTGTGTCTGGTACTTGTACAACACAATTGAGTATTTTGGGCGTACCAATGTGTATGATAACAGATATAAATGATGCAAGTGATCCGGCTTTGACCGTTATACATGAAAACGGTCCGTATTATATAAATTTGGTTACGGAAGAAGATTCAGAAAATCCAGCACCGTTGGTTAACGGTTCAACAAACGCAATAAGGATTATTACCACAAGCGGGACTTACAACGTTGTCGGAGAATCCCCACCGAATGAATAATCGCCCAACATCTATATTATTTAATTATTCTTTATCTGATAATTTTTGTATTTCTTTTTTAATCTTAGACAACGCGGTTGTTCTTTCGCGTATTTTGCCATAGAAATCAGATTTAGATAAATTTGCAGCATATTCCAGCGCATGCGACCATGCCAAAGCATCGCTGTTTCCATGCGTTTTTATTGAAAACCCGTTTAGCCCCAAAAATACAGCCCCAGCATACGAACGCGGGTCTATTTTATGTTTCAATCTTTTGAATAAATGTATCAAGAAAAATGTCCCCAATATTGCAAGCAAGGATTTTTTGTAATTTTCCTTTACCACGCGCGAAATCATTTTGGCGGTACCTTCTACTGTTTTTAACATTACGTTGCCTGTAAAACCGTCTGTAACAACAACTTGAACTTTTCCAGCAGTAACATCATTACCTTCGACAAAACCAATATATTCATACGGTAATTCATTAATATGCGCAGTTAAAACCTTGTTCAACCGTTGTAATGTTTCACTGCCTTTGGTTTCTTCTTCGCCAATGTTTAAAATACCAACCTTTGGACGTTTCATACCACCGATTATTTCAGCATACACACTGCCCAATATAGAAAAATCAAATAATATTTCTTCATCACACTGAACATTAGCACCCAAATCCAGACCAACCACGCGTGAATCACCGTTTCCAGATGGCAACATCGTTGTTATCGCAGGTCTTGATATACCATCAACTGTTTTCAATGCCAATTTAGACAGCGCCATCAATACGCCAGTATTTCCAGCAGATACAACCGCAGAAGAATTACCTTCACGTACGTCTTTGATAGCCATATACATAGACGTATTCTGTGCATGACGAATAACATCGCGTACTTTGTCCGAAGCGGATATAACCTCATCAGCATTTATAATTTCACAATTGCGTGCAACACGTGGAAATTTTTTTAACATTGAACGCAAAATTTGCTCTTTCCCAAAAACACGAAAAAATACAGAATCTTCGCCATATTGGTACAAAAACTGATTCATGCCCCCCATAACCGCAGCCGGAGCATTATCGCCACCCATAGCATCTATTGAAATAACTCTTTTTGCATCTGTCATTTTAGTATAAAAAAGGGGCAAAAGGATAACAACATTACCCTGCCCCCTTTGTTTCCTGTTACAAGATTATTTTGAACCACATGCAGGGCAAACGTGATGTGGACGTTTCTTTTCGCCACATTTTTTGCATACACCGACCGGCATAACAGCCAACGCATCATGTGAACGACGTTGTGCAGAGCGTGCTTTGCTTGTTTTACTTTTTGGAGTTGCCATTTTACAATCCTTTTTTTACAGTTGTTTATTTTATTCTATTATTGTTCTTTTGCAAGTAAAAAATTACATTAATCACTTAGAACCTGAGCCATAAACATACCATGATTATGCATTAAACCAACCACAGCACTATGATCATCCAGTCCCAAATGAAATTTATATCCTTGATTTTCCAATGCGATTATAGTTGCTAATTTATATTCAGCAGTCGTTCCAGGATAATCGTGCGGTTTACAAAACACCTTTTTCTTGATGTTTGGCAATAAACTATCCAGAAACATTTCTACTTTATCTTGACCCATAGCCCAACGACCAGTTATAAACACAATAGTAAAATCCCGCCCCAAACTTTCCAAAACTGGTATCATACATAAATTCGGCTCACCAAAATGGTCATAATTTGGTACAGCAAACTTATGACTGACTACACCATCTATATCACAAAAAATCGCAGGTATTTCATTCATAGTATAATAAAAATGCCCAGTTATGTTGCAATTATCGCACATAAACCGGGCATTTATTTTATCTGGTTAGACATTCAACAATTGTTGTTCACCACCTTCGCGAGCCAATTTTTCGGCTTTTTCTTCCGCTTTGGCAATTTCACGAACACGACGAACATATGCACCAGTACCAATTGGTATCAAACGTCCAACAACCAAGTTTTCGTTCACACCAGCCAATTTATCGGTTGCACCATTGATTGCAGCATCAACCAATACTTTTGTTGTTTGTTGGAACGACGCGTTGGATATAAACGAACGAGATGTTAACGATGCACGTGTCAAACCAACCAAGATTTGTGATGCTTCTGCAACACGTCCACCATCTTTGGCAACACGAGCATTTTCTTCTTCGAAATCGACACGATCAACAACCTGACCACTTAAAAATGCAGTATCACCAGGGTTACTGATTTCAACACGACGTGTCATTTCACGTATCAAGATTTCAAAGTGTTTATCGTTAATTGACACACCCTGTAAACGATAAACTTGTTGAATCTGTTCAACCATAAATTGTGCTAATGCTTTTTGACCCAAAATACGCAAAACATCTTGAGGTACAGGGTCGCCATCAACCAATTTATCCGCCTTGCGCACAACATCACCACTGCGAACCAATAAATTAGTTCCCTTTGGCACAGCATATTCCACAGGTTTAGAGCCATCAGATGGTTCAATGCGGATGATAATTTTCGATTTAGAATCTTCCAATTCTATTGTTCCGTCTGTTTCTGCCAATAATGCTGGGTTTGCTGGTTGACGAATTTCCAATAATTCTTCTACACGTGGCAAACCACCTGTAATATCGCCCGTTTTCTTGGTCTGTACAGGTATACGTGCCAAAACATCACCAGCAGCAACCTTGTCACCATCAGATACGCTTAACGTCGCATACGTTGGTAACAAATATTCTGCGACTTTTTTGCCACCCAAAGATACGATATTACCAGAATCATCTACCAAACGGATAGACGGGCTTAAAGCCTTTTTAGTATTCTGTTTCCAGTTAATAATCTTTCTGGACATAATACCCGTTACGTTGTCAACTTCTTCTTGGAATGAAACATTTTCAATCAAATCATTGAAAGACACTGTTCCGTCGCGGTCTGCAATAATCGTGTTGGAATAAGGATCCCATTCCGCAACTTTTTGCCCTTTGGACACTTGGTCGCCTTCGCTGACCAACAACATAGACGCATAAGGTAACCCGCAACTGAACAATTCTTTGCCATTTTTATCCGTAACAGCAATTTTACCGTTACGAGACAATACGACGACACGACCAGCAGAATTTGTAATTGTGTTTACATTTTCCAACTTGATTGTCCCAGATTCTGGCATTTCTATGAAGTGACTTTCTGAACCACCTTGGGCAATACCACCAATATGGAAGGTACGCAACGTCAACTGAGTTCCAGGTTCACCAATAGATTGACCAGCAACTACACCGACTGCTTCGCCAACATGGACAAGTGCATCACGCGACAAATCCATACCATAACATTTTGCGCACAAACCATCACTGCAACATGTTAAAACACTTCGTACATCAACACTTGGCAAACCTGCTTCGTTAATTTGACGTGCAGCAGCTTTGGTAATCAAATCACCTTCTTTCACGATAACTTCTTTGGTCAACGGATGCACAATATCGTGTGCAGCAGTACGTCCCAAAACAACATCACCAACAGGCACTATTAATTTTGAACCTTGGTAAACAGGTTTTGCGGTAATGTATTCTTTTGTGCCGCAATCATGTTCTGTGATAACAGTGTTTTGCGCCAATTCAACCAAACGACGAGTCAAATAACCAGCAGTCGCAGTTTTCAATGCAGTATCCGCCATACCTTTACGTGTTCCATGAGTTGAATAGAAGTATTCCGACATCTTCATACCTTCTTTGAAGTTTGAAATAATAGGAACTTCTATCAAAGAACCGTCTGGTTTCTGCATAATTCCACGCATACCTGCCAACTGTTTAATCTGGTCACGAGAACCACGAGCCTTGGAATCAGCCATCATATAAATGGAATTCCAATTGTCGCCATCGGATTTGCCCAACACAGCAAAAGATTTTTCAGCCAATTCTTCTGTTACGTGCATCCAAAGGTCAATCAATTTATTATGACGTTCACCACTGGATAACAAACCGTTTTGATATTGATTTTCAATTTCAGCAGCAGATTTTTCAGCCTTTTCAATCAAAGTCTTCTTGTCTTCTGGGATAACAATATCGTCAAAACCAATTGAAATACCACTGCGCACAGCCTGTTCGAAACCAGTATCTTTCAAAGCATCAGCCAACAAAATCATCGCTTTGTCACCACATTTTTCATACGTAGTCGCCAATAACTTTTTGATTTCACCCGCTGGCATTTTCTTGTTCACAGAATCAAATGGCATTCCTTCGGGTAATAATTCACCCAAAATCATACGACCAGCCGTAGTGGCATATCTTTTACCATCAACACGCGCATAAATTGGTGTATGCAAAGTAATAGTTTTATTATCTAATGCCAATTGTACTTCATCCATATTCGCAAAACGTGGCGATTTATCATTGTGTTCACCATTTATCAAAGATATGTAATAAACACCCAAAACCATGTCTTGTGTTGGAACAGTCATTGGTTCACCATTTGCAGGCGACAAAATGTTATTTGTAGATAACATCAATGTACGTGCTTCCAATTGTGCTTCTAATGAAATAGGTACATGAATTGACATCTGGTCACCGTCAAAGTCCGCATTAAAGCCTTTACACATCAATGGGTGCAAACGGATTGCTTTGCCTTCTATTAAAACAGGTTCGAACGCAATCAAAGACAATCTATGCAAAGACGGAGCACGATTTAACAACACAGGATGTTGATAAATCACACGCTCTAATATTTCCCATACAATATCTTCACCATTTTCAACCATTTTGCGGGCTGTCTTTAATGTATTCGCGTAATCGCCAGCCATCAATTTAGCATACACAAAAGGTTTAAATAATTCCAAAGCCATCGTCTTTGGCAAACCAACCTGATGCATACGCAAAGTTGGCCCAGGAACGATAACACTACGACCCGAATAATCAACACGTTTACCCAACATATTCATACGGAAACGTCCATTTTTACCACGTAATGAATCAGATAACGATTTCAAAGGACGGCGATTTTGTGAAACCATCGGACGCGCTTTATGTCCATTATCAAATAATGAATCGACCGCTTCTTGTAACATACGTTTTTCATTACGAACGATTATTTCAGGCGCATGCATTTCCATAAATCTTTTTAAACGATTGTTACGAATAATCACACGACGATACAAATCGTTCAAATCAGATGCTGCTACGTGACCCGCATCCAAAGTAACCAAAGGACGCATATCTGGTGGAATCACAGGAATAATATCCGGTAACATCCATGCAGGTTCTGTTTTTGAATCCAAAAATGCTTCTACTAATTTCAACTGTTTGATTAAAGATTTACGTTTGGCTTCGGATTTTGTTTCTGCCAATTCTGCACGCAAACGTGTTCTTTCATCGCCCATATCCAAACCAGCGATAATTTCACGAACACCTTCTGCACCAATACCAACATGGAAAGAATCTTCACCAAATTCTTCGATTGCCGATTGATATTCATCTTCACTTATGACATCGTATTGTTTCAAACTGGTTAAGCCAGGTTCTGTAACAATATACGCATCATAAGAAATAACTTGTTCCAATTTCTTTTGTGGCAGATTATTTAACAAAGTAGCAATTTTTCCTTCGCGTAAAAACCACGTATGCGCCACAGGTATAGCCAATTTAATATGCCCCATGCGTTCACGACGAACGGACGAAGAACCAACTTCTACACCACAACGTTCACAAACAACACCACGATATTTTATACGTTTGTATTTTCCACACGCACATTCATAATCTTTCACAGGACCAAAGATTTGCTGACAAAACAAACCTTCTGCTTCTGGTTTCAAAGAATGATAGTTTATCGTTTCTGGTTTTTTAACTTCACCATGTGACCAAGAAAGAATTTCTTCTGGTGATGCAATAGAAATACGCAGTGCATCAAATTGTTCCTTGGTTTCTATTTGTCCAAATATCTTTTGCAACATATTTGTCATTTGTTTTTGCTCCTTTTAAATTACTAAAAGTGCCTTGTGGCCGGCAGACAGTTTTCACTGTCTGTGGCCCAGCCACTAATCAATTTTTTTCTCGGTCAAAGCCAAGCCCAATCCACGTAACTCACGTACCAATACGTTAAACGCTTCTGGGGTGCCTGTTTGAATATCGTTGTTTCCAGAAATAATAGATTCATACATCTTGGTTCTGCCAACAATATCATCTGATTTTACAGTTAACATTTCACGCAACAAGTGTGCAGCACCATGCGCTTCTAATGCCCAAACTTCCATTTCACCAAGTCTTTGGCCACCCATATGTGCTTTACCAGCCAAAGGTTGTTGTGTAACCAATGCATAAGTACCAGTTGAACGTGCATGAATCTTTTCATCAACCAAATGATGCAATTTCATCATGTACATAACACCAACTGTTACAGGACGTGCAAATTTTTCACCTGTTACACCATCATACAATGTAAACTGACCAGATTCTGGTAATTTAGCCAATTTCAACATTGATTTAATTTCTGCTGGTGTTGCATCGTCAAATGTTGGAGTTGCCATAGGAACACCATCTCTTAACAACGCAGCCTGGGCACGAACATCAGTGTCTGTCATCTTTTCTAGTTTTTCAGCAACACTTTTACCATAGATTTTACCCATAATGGCACGCAAATCATCAGTAACTGCACGTTTTTGTTTTACTTCGTCCAGAACTTCACCAATTTGCTGTCCCAAACTACGCGCTGCCATACCAAGATGTGTTTCAAACAACTGACCAATGTTCATACGACTTGGCACACCCAAAGGATTCAAAACAATATCCACCGGTGTTCCATCTTCCATGTGTGGCATGTCTTCGATTGGAACGACCCTTGATACAATACCTTTGTTTCCATGACGTCCAGCCATTTTATCGCCAGGCTGTAACTTCATCTTGTGTGCAATGTAAACTTTGACTTCTTTTAAAACACCTGCACCCAAAGTCGTACTTTCAGTTGCTTTTTGAATTTCTGCATCAGCACGTTCATTCAATTCTTTTAATTTCAAAATGTGCTGTTCACGTAATTCATCAATTTTTGCCTGAATTTCTTTATTACCAACGACCAACTTTTTCATATCTGCCGGTTTAATACCTTCAAAAACCTCCGCTGTCAATTTTTTACCAATGAATGGTTTTAAACTGCCAGCACCAGCAGAAATCGTGGCATTTTCAGCCAATTGAAAAACTTGGTCAGCAAAACCGTCTTCGATGATAGCAGTTTCTTCATCACGATTTTTGTTGATTTTTTCAATTTTTTGCAACTCAATCATTTGCGTTCTGTCGTCTTTTTTAACACCATGACGAGTTAACACATTAACACCAATGACTGTTCCTTCTTCATTTGGTCCAACCTTTAACGAAGAATCTTTAACATTTAATGCTTTCTCACCAAAAATATTACGCAACAACGCTTCTTCTGGTGTCAATAATGTTTCAGATTTTGGTGAAACACGACCAACCAAAATATCGCCTTGTTTTACACGGGCACCAACGTAAATGATACCAGATTCATCCAAATTTTTCAGTGCTTCTTCACTAACGTTCGGAATATCACGAGTAAAACTTTCTGGTCCCAACTGCGTATCACGTAATTTGATTTCTTTTTCTACAATCTTAATAGATGTGAAAACATCTTGACGTGAAATACGTTCAGATATAACGATAGCGTCTTCATAGTTATAACCACGCCATGGCATAAACGCAACCAACACATTACGCCCCAATGCCAATTCACCATAATTCATAGATGACCCGTCCGCGATGATATCACCGGCAGAAATTCTGTCACCAACATGAACCAATGGTTTTTGATGAATGATTGTTTCGCCATTTGAACGACCAAATTTTTCAAGGTTATAAATATCAACACCTGTTACAACGTTACGTGAGTTCATACACTTTACCACAATACGGTTTGCATCCACCGATTCAACAACACCACTGTGTTTTGCAACCTTACCTGTTCTGGAATCACGTGCAACTTCGCGTTCAATACCTGTTCCAACCAATGGCGTTTCTACACGCATTAATGGAACACCTTGACGTTGCATGTTCGACCCCATCAAAGCACGCTGAGCGTCATCATTTGCAACAAATGGTATCAGACCCGTAGCAATAGATACAACCTGACGTGGCGACACGTCGATTAAATCAATTTCTTCTTTTGGAACCATAGTAAAGTTACCGTCAACACGCGCCGTAACCATTTCTTCAGACAAAACACCAGCAGATGTCGTAGGTGTATTACCCTGAGCAATTTTATGTCCCAATTCTTCATCCGCAGTCAAGTATACTATTTTATCTGTAATTTTGCTATTTTTTACAACATAGTATGGTGTTTCAATAAATCCATACGGATTAACACGTGCATACGCTGCCAAATGAGTTATCAAACCGATATTTGGACCTTCGGGACTGTGCACAGGACACAATCTACCATAGTGTGTTGGGTGAACGTCTCGAACACCGATACCTGCACGTTCACGATTCAAACCACCAGGTCCCAACGCAGATATACGACGTTTATGTTCAACCTCTGCCAATGGATTAAATGAATCCATAAACTGAGATAACTGAGATGTTCCTAAAAATTCAGCAATCAAAGACATTAATGGTTTTGCATTAACAACATCTTGTGGTTGCATTGTCGCAATATTCGGCGATGTTAAACTTTCGCGTACCAATCTTTCAATACGCAACATACCACTGCGGAAAGTTTGTTCAAATAATTCACCAACCGTACGTACACGACGATTAGACAAATTATCAATATCATCAATAACGTCTTTTTTATCAATAATATTCGTTAATGTTTTTAACACAGCCAGAAAATCTGCCTTGGTCAAAGTACGTTCATCTTCTGGTTTTTTACCGGAATCTATTTTTAAACGTTTGTTCATCTTGAATCGACCAACCGCAGACAAATCGTAATATGCTGGATCAAAACCTTGACGCAAGAACAAATTAATTGCTGCTTCTAATGTTGGACGTTCACCAGGACGAACGACATCATATATAGCAATCAATGCTTCTTCACGATTTGCTGTTCTGTCTGCCATCAAAGTATTACGCATATGGGCAGTAATTGTTGTATTATCAATTGCAATCAAAGATATATTTTTTACGCCCAATTTTTCCAATTCGTTTAATACTTCTTCGGTAATTTCTGTTCCTTCTTGGAATAATACTTCTTCGCCGTTTTTAATCGCGCTAAACAAATATTCCCCAATCAAAGAATCACGTGTCAAACCAAACGTTTTTGACGCAGACATAACTTTGGACAAACGTTTAGCATTTAAACGGTCACCCTTGTTGGCTAACGAATTCTTATCTTTTGGATTTATTAAATCGTAATTCAAACGATATTTATCCAGACCTTCAAAAATACTTGTATCACCAATCCATAATTTTCCATCAAAAGCCAAAGGAATCTTTTTGTAGAATGTGCTTAAAATCTCTTCGTTACCCATTCCAACGATTGTTGGTTTACGAGGATCCGCTGTGAATTTCTTTTCGTCTTCTGCGCATGGCAAACACCGCAATAAAACTGTAGCAGGTATTTTACGTCTGCGATCAATGCGCACATAAATAACACCTTTGGATTCTTCAAAATCAATCCAAGAACCATGCTCTGGAATTATACGACCAGTATAAGTTTCTGGATTACCGGCAATCTTTGCTTCTTTGGTTGTTCCAAATGAAACACCTTGGGCACGATGCATCTGAGATACAACAACACGTTCAACACCAGCAGCGATAAAACTGCCGCGTTCTGTCATTAACGGAACATCACCCATGAATATTTCTTGTTCTTTGATATCACGCAAAGTTTTTTTGCCATCTTCTGCAACATCCCACAAAGTTAATCTTAACTTTAATTTCAGTTTACTGGAATATGTCATATCACGTAACATACATTCCTGGACATTGTACACAGGTTTATCCAAAACATACCCCATGAATTCCAAATCTGCGTTTCCCGCATAATCGTGAATTGGGAACATGTCTTCGAACACAGCCTGTAACCCCTTGTGCTTTCTGTTTTCTGGGGCAACATCATCCTGTAAAAAATCCTTGTAAGAACTATATTGGGTTTCAACCAAATCAGGGAGCGGAGTTTGCAAAAAACTTTTAGCAAAAGATTTTCTAATTTTCTGGATAATTGCCATTTTGTGAATCCTTTTTATTTATTCTCTTCTGTGTTTTGCAAACGAAAAAATTCGTTACATTTTTACGCCTTGGGACCCGCCAAGGATTTTTTACAATCCAGGCGGGCGGCATAGTCGCATTTCTGCGATTTTGCAGAATCCAATGATTCTGCCATATTTAGAAATTATTTCATTTCTACTTTTGCACCAGCTGCTTCTAATGTTGCTTTCATTTTTTCAGCTTCATCTTTTGCAACTGCTTCTTTTACTGCTTTTGGTGCAGATTCGACCAAAGCCTTTGCTTCGCCCAAACCTAAACCAGTAATGTCTTTAACAGCTTTGATAACAGCCAATTTGTTTGCGCCAGCATCTGCCAACACAACATCAAATTCTGTTTTTTCTTCAGCCGCAGCACCAGCAACAGGGCCAGCAGCAACTGCAACAGCAGCAGCAGCACTTACACCCCAAGTTTCTTCCAATGCTTTTGATAATTCAACTGCTTCTT
>DBYN01000003.1 GCA_002310415.1 Alphaproteobacteria bacterium UBA1185
CGCTTGCCAATCTTCTACATAATGATTGTTTAAATCAGGTATTTCCAAATAATCCCCTTTCTTGAAATGCACAGGTATTATTTTAGGTTTGTTTATATCTATATTTTTATCTCGTTTCCATTTACCTTCATTTAACACGGTTTTTGCTGAATTTTCTGTGCCAAAATGTGTTAAAGGAAAAAAGTAATCAAAATCATAATAAGTGCCATGGAAACAAGTTATGGCTTTACCAGATTTATCACACAAAAATTCATTATCATCTATCATACTTGCTATCATATCATAAAAAAGTAGAATGTGTATAAAAAAGAAAAACTCGAAATTTTATTTTTTTTTGCTCTCTGGAATGCGTACGGATTGTAATTCCCACTCACTATGTTCGCGGGCCCCTTTCACTACGCTGTCGCTCCGTTACGAACCAAACAACTCCGTTGTGGTGGTCTAATGCCGAAAATGCCCCAAATCCAATATTAAAACGCACCACGGGGGTGCGTTTGAATATTGGTTGGAGTGTCTTAGCATTTCTCGAACTCGGGATATACTTGATTTACTTACTCTTGGTAGAAGTATACAACATTATTTGTAATTGCTTGATTAATATGTTTTTGTAGGTTATATTATTCGTAATAAATAACAACAAACACAGGATTTTCGGATGGGTAATACAGAATTAACATTGGAATATTATAATAAAAATGCAGATGCATATGTTCAAAGTACGAAAAATGCAGATATGGGGGTCTCTTTAAGTAAGTTTTTAAGTTATATTCCCAAAGGCGGAAAAATTTTGGATCTTGGTTGCGGTTCTGGCAGAGACAGTAAAATTTTTAAAGATAGAGGTTTTCAAGTTGTTGCTGTTGATGGTTCATCAGAATTGTGTAAAAAAGCCGGTAAGTTTATAGGTCAAAAGGTTATATGCTCTACGTTTGAAAAATATACACCTGTCGAACAATTTGATGGTATTTGGGCAAATGCGTCTTTATTACATTTAAATGAAACGGATATGAAAAATGTCATTACTAAATTAACAAGTTGGTTAAAATTTTCTGGTTGTTGGTTTATTGCAATTAAATGCGAAGATTTCGAGGGTATCAAAAATGATAGATTTTATAAATCTATGACCAAGGAAACGTTTATTACATTTATGAAACAATTCAAGAATTTAGAAATTGATGAAATCATAACTACTGATGATAAACTCGGTCGGGGAAATAGTTGGATAAATGCATTTGTATTGAAAAAAACAAGATGATAAACAAAACAGACTGGAGAGTGTTCAACATAATATTTCAATTGCAAAAGAAAGAAAATCAAGATTTGGAAAACGAGCATTTACTAGAAAAATATCAAGAAAATAATGTTGATATTGCTGAATCTATAACAAATATTTTAAAATTTGTCGGAAATCTAAGGAAAATAATAGAAAGTTCGAAAGTGCAGGATAGGAGAAGTATATTTGGCATTTTACTTTCGAATTCAGTGATATTGGATAAAAAATGCTTGTTTTTTCTGGCTAAACCGTTCTGTGAAATATGCAGAAATCAGGAAAAAGTCATTGGTTGGAGCGTACGGATTCGAACCATAATAAAGAGAACCAAAATCTCTTGTCCTACCATTAGACGACGCTCCAAAGATATGCCAATTATATCTTGCTTTAATATTTTTTCAATAATAAAATAAAAAAAATTTTAATTATCTTCTTGATTTTATTTTTTTGACACTATATAATCATTAAAAATTTTAATAATTTAATAATTGAATAATTAGAAGGGGTGTTTATGACACATACAGATGTAACAACTTTGATGGCTGAAAATATGCGCATTATGGGACGTTTGGCTAATCGTTTACAGCCGTTATTTGAAGAAACAAGCAAAAATACCAGGCAACAGATGTTTGTTTTGGTGCGATTATATTTAACCGGTAAAATCAAGTTGAAAGATTTTGCCGTTATAGAGGTTATGTCTACTGCTAATCTGTGCAGTGTGTTTAAAAAACTGGAACAAGATAAATTGGTTGTTCGTTCTACTGACCCAAATGATCATCGTGATACGTGGTATGAAGTTACAAAAACGGGCAAAGTTTTGGCCGAAAAAATCATTGACAAGTATATGTCTGCTTTGGAATCATTGTGCCGCGTTTTGCCGATAAATGAACAAGAAACTTTGGCGGAAACAATTAAAACAGCAAACGGTATTTTACAAAAGATGGAGGAATTAAATGCGTAATATATTGTGTGGTATTTTGGCGGTAATTATGATTATACCAAACGCATTTGCTTTGGATTTATCGCTTAATCAAGCGATTGAGAAAATTGTATCTGAATCTAATGATATTAAACGGGCAGATGCAAATATCAAAAAAGCCAAAGCGCAATTAAGTGAGGTAAACGCGAATCGTTGGATGTCTGTTGATGGGACTGTGTCTTATATGAATCTGATAAATGTTAAAAATCCGGGAAGTTCACAGGGTGTTGAGATTCCGTCTGACATAGGTGCAATTTTGGGTAATGTTTTACCACTTACTGAAATTCCAGATAATATTTTTTCTGCGGGTATCAAGGTAACTCAACCAATATATACTTTCGGTAAAATAGGTAACGCAGTTGACGCAGTTCATGATGCTATAAACATTTCTAAATCATCCAAAGATTTAACTGTACGCGAAGTCAAATATGCGGCTGCAAATCTTTACTGGACTGCAAAAATGACAGAAGAAATTGTGAATACCAGTCAAAGAAATTTAAATAATGCACGCGGTGCTAAAAAGAAATTAACATCGGCAGGTCGTGCTAATCGCAGTAATTTAATAAAAATAGAATCCGATATTGCGAACAAAGAAATCGCTTTGTCTGATGCGCAATTTAATCGTGATACTGCGTTCAGAATGCTAAAAATTATGGCAGGCATAGATGCAAATGAAGATTTGGTTCTAACTGATAATTTTCCAAATAAATTTGCGCCGTTAAATAGTGGTGAATTGAAATCAAATCCAGAATGGGATATTTATCAACAGCAAATAAAAATGTATGAATCTAACGCAGCTTCTAAACGTGCAGGGGCTTACCCAACGTTGGCTGCGGTCGGGTCATATTCTTATTATTCAATGGGAACGGCGGCAAGCAATATGTTTGACAAAGAAGGTTCGCAATCTGCATATCTTGGATTGGCTTTACAGGTACCATTATTTAACGGTGGTCTGCATTCTGCCAATGCAACAATTGAAGCAATGAATGCGGAATCTGTTCATCAAGATTTGGATAAATCTAAAAAATTAAAAACCGAAGAATATAATAATGCATTAAAGCAGTATAAACATTTATGTGATAATTTAGGTAAGTTAAACGAAGCACATTCTTTGGCGCAAAAGGCATACGATGTATCTGTTAAACGTTTTGCATCTGGTCAAACATCTGCTGTGGAATTATCAGATGTATCAACTGCTTTGTATCAAATGGATATGGCGTTATTAAATGCGAAATACAATATTTTAATGTCTGAACAAACTGTAAAAAAATTGGGTGAATAATTATGATAACCGCACAAATAGAAAAGTTAATTAAAAAATTAAAAACACGTAAATCAAAAAATATAATTTATTTAATCGTTATATGTTTTGTTGTCAGCGTATTTGCGTTCAGGTTTTATACTGTTGCTGCTGAAAGAAATTGTGCTGTGTTTAATATCGTACGAAATAATATTGAAAATGGTACACCTGTGAAAGTTTTAGAAATGCAAGAACAAGACGGTTTTTTATATGAACCATTGAATGTCAAAAACAATCGTGCTTATGTTTCATCGGAACGTTTAAAATTTTTTCATGTTGGACAAAGTTTAGGTGATTGTAAAATTGTTTATGTATCTAAACGTTTAGATTTGGATTCCGGTATGTATGTTATAAAGACCGCAAATTGTGATGACGGATTAAAATACGCTGAAAATAAAAAATACGGTTTTTATGTGCCATTATCATCAGTGTATAATAATGCTGTATACATTGTAAATAACGGTATTGCAGAAAAACGTGAGGTTGTTATCAAAGCGCGTGATTCACAAAACGTATTGATAAAATCTGGATTACAAAACGGTGATGTTGTAATTTTATCAAATGTTAAAAATAATGAAAAGATTCAGATTATAAAATAATTAAACAAAGGAAACCGAAATGTTAAAGTTCTTTATTCGCAAACCTGTTACCACGATAATGTTTGTTTTGTTTTTTGTAATTTTGGGGTTAGTATCTTTTCCAAAAATGAATATAGAACGTTCTCCGTCCGTGGATTTTCCATACGTAACAGCAACTTTTGTTTATCCGGGGGCTTCATCTGCCGAAATAGAAAGTCAGGTCGTAAAGAAGGCAGAAAATGTGATGTCTGAAATAGCAGGTGTTAAAAAAATCACAGCCCAAATTTTTGAAAACAGTGCATATGTTATTTCTGAATTTAATTTGGGGGTAAATGTTGATGATAAAGCAAATGAAGTAAAAGCAAAAATAGATGGTTTGGCTAATGAATTTCCCTCTGATTTGAAACAACCAGTAATTGCCAAGTTAAATCCGTTACAACAGGCTGTTTTGGATATCGTTATAAGTGGTGCAGACCCAAAAGATTTACAAAAATACATAGATGATACTTTATCAAATAAAATTACGTCTGTTCGTGGTGTTGCATCTGTAAATACTTTTGGTGGATTGACACGTGCAGTACGCATAGCGATGGATCCAGATTTGATGGCTGCGCATGGTGTTACTGTGAATGATATTGTAACTGTAATTGCAACGCATAACATTAATGTTCCTGGTGGGAAAATAGAAACAGATATAAATTCTGAAAATGTGCGTTTTATTGGTGAATTTACAAATGTAAATGAAATTGCAAATCTGGAAATTACAACAGTCGAAGGTGATACATTTAAATTGTCTGATGTCGCGAATATCAAAGATGCTACACGTGATATAGAAAAGGGTGCAAGACATAATGGTGAAAATGTTGTGATTATGTCTGTTGTCAAAGCGGCTGATGGTAATGCAATAAAAATTTCTGGGGCTTTGAATAAAAAAATGCCAGAATTACAAGCGCAATTACAAACGGTATTTCCAAATGCCACTATGCAGATAGTGTCTGATTCTTCTGTAACAATATCAAATGCCACAACAGATACAATTAATGGGATTATACTGGGGGTTATTTTTACAATAATTGTATTGTTATGTTTTACGCGTAATTGGCGTTCGACTATTATTGCAGGTGTTGTGATTCCTGCATCGTTGTTATCTGGATTTTTCTTGATGAACGGAAGCGGTTTTACAATAAATACGATGACTTTGTTGGCGTATGCTACTGCGCTTGGAACTTTGGTGTCTAACGCAATTATTTTAATTGAATCTGCATTAACAGAATTGCAATCCGGAAAAACACCAGAACAAGCAGCAGAAGACGGTACACGTAAAGTTGCAGTACCTGTATTGGCAGGTGTTGGTACAAATGTTGTGGTGTTTTTACCACTCGCATTTATGGGTGGTGTTGTTGGACAATTTATGTTGCAATTTGGGATGACAGTTGTATATCTAACATTATTATCTTTGTTATTTTCATTTACTTTGACACCAATGATGATTGCAAAATTATTAAGATTGCAAAATAAAACGAGACAAGAAATCAAAGAAACAAAAAATCGTAATAATTCTTCACGATTACATATATGGTATGAATATCAATCTAAACATCCTTGGATTGTTATTTTGGGTGCGTTGGGTGTTTTGGTTTTGTCGGCAAGATTAACTGGCTATATTGGTAATGAATTTTCGCCATCTACGGATGCCAATGAAATAACTATCACAGCGCGCACACCAATGGGTTCAGTGTATTCAAAATCAGAATCGATTGCGCAAGAAATAGAACAACGTGTATCAAAGTTTCCAGAAATAAAATCTACAACTGTAAAAATAGGCGACAAAGGTGTGCAAAATATTAACGTAAAATTAACATTGGTTGATGTTGATAAACGTAATATATCTGATAAACATCTGGCACAAAAAATATTGCCTGTATTGGCGGATATACCAGACGTTGAAATTCAAATTCGTGCGGGTGAAAATATGTCCAGTGCCGGTATAAGTTCCGATATAGTATTAAATATTTTTGGTGAAGACGATACAAAACGCGCATCGTATGCAAACGAGATAGTAAAACATATAAATAAAATAGAAGCAGTACAAAGTGCGGTCTTGGCGCAACAATCGCCTGCTAATGAAATGCGTTTTATTCCGAACAGTGAACAGATGAATTTTTGGGGCGTGCAAAATGCTAATGCTGGTTCAACATTACGTACCGCGTTGTTTGGTAATGATACATACAAATACAAAGAAAACGGCGATGAATATCCGATAGTTCTGGAATTTGAAAAGCAGTTTAAAACAAAATCTATGTTTGAAAATGTCTATGTTAATTCCAAAAAAGGTATGGTTGCGTTATCTAATTTAGGTAACATAGAAAGTGTTCCAGCGACATCTAATATTTATCGTTTGGATAAAAACAGAATAACAGAAATAGATATAAATATTGGAAAATCAACTGTGGGGCCGGTTCAAAAAGAAATTCAACAATATTTGGATACAATAAATTGGGAACCGGGATACAGTGCATCTTTTGCAGGTATGTCCGAAATACAGTCTGAATCTACTCAGGAAATAGCAAGAGCATTCTTGTTGGCTACGATTTTGACATTTATGTTATTGGCTGCAATTATGAATTCTTTTATACATCCATTTACAATTGCGACATCAATAATAACCAGTTTTGCGGGTGTATTTATAGTACTATTTTTATCTGGCGCATCAATGAATGTCGGGGCTATGTTGGCATTTATTATGTTGGTTGGTTTGGTTGTTAATAATAATATTTTAGTGTTGGAACCCACAGTTGCACGTGTTCAACGTGGTGAAGATGCACACAAAGTATTATGGGCAGAATTGATGGATAAAAAGCGTATGATTTGGATGACAACAATTGCTGTTGTTGCGGGTATGTTGCCACAATTATGGTCTAATGATGGATTAAAAGTCGCAATGGGTGCGGTCATGATTGGTGGTATGTGTGCTTCATTAATATGGACATTTTGTTTAACACCTGCGCTGTTCTTTGTAATGGAAAAATTAAGACGAAAATTCAGCAACAAATAAATCTATGTCATATTGACTTAAAGATTATGGTGTGATATTTTTTGCTTAATTAAAAAAAGGTAAATGTTATGTTACAAAAAGTTGATATAGTAGTTTTCGATTTTGATGGAACATTATCTTCTGGTGATTCCAATATTGATTTTGGATATTATTGTTTTAAACATTCGGTTAAGCCTTGGTTTTGTGTGCCTTCAATGATTTTTGCGTTCATAGTAAAAGTTTTTAATCCGAATGGTGTATGGTGGCGTCAGAAAATGCATAGATTTTTAACGAAACAAATGGTTCGTGATTTTACACCTGCATTTATTAAACAGCATAAACAGAAAAGATTCGGTTGGGCCAAAGACCAAGTTGCGAAAGAACGCGCCAAAGGTAACAAAGTTGTTTTAATTTCAGCAAGTCCAGATTATTTAATTTCAAAATTGGTTTCTGATATGAAATTTGATGCAGTATTAACATCCGTTGTGGATCCGAACAAACCTTGGCAATATAGTTTTGTATGCTATGGGAAAAACAAGGTCGTTGCGCTGGATAATTGGGCCAAAGAAAATAAATTTATTCCAAATGTTGTACGTTCTTATTCGGACAGTTTGTCTGATATGCCATTAATGGATATTGCCAAAGAGCATGTCTGGATAGACCGTAAAACGGGTTTGCGCAAAGATAAATAAAAATACGCGCATAAATTAAGAAACTTTTGTTTACCATACAAATTGTAAATCGAAGATGGACGGGAAGTGTGCGATTCTTACTTTTGTGAAAGTACCGGTATAGCCAGAGAGATTCTCCATCCAAAAGTGAAAATTACTCTCTGAAACAATCACAGATACTGTCAAAGAAATCAATCGTTACTTGCTGGGGATTCGCCAACAACGTTGTATGTACCACCAGCAGCGATAATCCTTATTGCATGTTCTGATCCAGTAACCAGTGGTGCTGGATTTTCTGAATCTTCTTCCGTAACCAAATTTATATAATATGGGCCGTTTTCGTGTATAACAGTGAGCGCCGGGTTGCTTGCATCATTACTGTCCGTTATCATACACATCGGAACACCCAAAATACTTAACTGAACGTTACATGTATTCGAACATCTGTCATGTATTGTGATATCATCAGATGGCTGATTCCAAACCAAATCATCTTTGGTTGCATTAGGATCATCAGTAACACTTTGTGCCAAACTATCTAATTTTTCGCCATCGCCAGTATTGCCATAAAATGATTGGAGCCAGGCTACTACTTCGTCTTGGCTACATACTGACGGGGCGACAGAACAAAAATATTTATGATATATTGTATTATAACGACAGAATGTAAACGATTCTACACCCGCATTTATATAATCTGCTAATGTATGACTATTTACAAAAGCAGATGGATTTGTAGCATATACAAGTGTTGCACCACATTCTTCAGGAACAATTTCTTTGCCATCGTTATCAAAGTCATAAGACCAACCGTTTGTTATAAAAACCCAACCCGCGGATACAGATGGTGATGGTAATTCACTGCAATTCGTTATCTTGTTAAAATCCCATAATGCAACATATTCTGTATCTGTATTCACGTTTGAAGGTACAACCCATTGCCAATATTTTTTACCATTTTCTTCCACTTGCCCAAGCGGATTGTCGCAATACCAATCATCTGCATCATTTTTTTCACACCACCCCGCAAATGTAAAGCCATCACGTACAGGATTTGCCAAAAAAATCTCATCACCAGATGGTTCAACCGAAAAAGTTGTATCATCACTGTCCGCCAAATGTCCGCCGTTTAAATTATACCTTATTGTTACACCAAACGATGATGCTGTTGACATCATAAATGCACAAATAGCAATCAAATACAATTTTATGTTACGAAACATTTTTTGCTCCCTTTCCTAAGAATTCTGCGGATTATATTCACTTCATAAACATTAAAGCAAAAAGGTACCTTAAATTTTTACGTTCAAAACAAAAAATCGTCAATAAAATATAAGTGATAAAAATCACTATAACTCAACAAATCTGCGGGATTCATAGAATTAAGTATAAAAATGAATAAAAAATGCAAAAGTATAAAAAATATGTTGAATTAAAGGTACATTAAAACTTTATACTTCCTGTTCAACACCTTGGATTCCTGGGAATGTTTTGGATGCAATTCTTATTTATGATAGTTGTCTCGACAGATCGAAGCAAAGACGAATGGGGGGGCAGGTTTTTCGTTTAACTGCACGTTTGGCACATTTTTTCAATTATTTATTACCATAAAGACAACTATCGTTTAAATATTTGAACAGGGCATATGGGGTTAAAATGTTTGATTTTTTTATTCCACAGGCACGTTTTGTAAATTGAACGCAATTTATTGGTTTTGATTTTATTGCGTATTCCGGATTAAATTTACAGCCATAGCGTACGAATTTCCATCCATATTGTTTTAATATATTTAAATCCTTGGGATTTATTGGTATCAAAACTATTTTATTTCTGTTCACAAATTGATAAAGAACACATTTATTCTTTGTTATAATAACTGGTGCAACGTGTCTAAAATTTTTGCAAAATATTTTTGCATATACTTTATGTGTTCGTTTTGAAAAGCCAATATATATCATTTGATAACCCATTATTTGTATGTTCTGATTTATCCCCCATTTCCATAAATCAGAATACATTATTGTTAATCTATAACCCAACCTTTGTCGTGTGCTGCGTTTTCCAGTGTCTCCATAGCAGTTTTCCACAAAAAAGCAGATTTGTTTTCTGAATAAATATACTGATGTGGCGCACGCCTTTTATCACCGAATTTTTTCATGACTTGTAATTGTTCTTCGGATAATTTTCCAGACAAATACAATTTAGTTATCAGGGTTTCAACG
Source organism: Alphaproteobacteria bacterium UBA1185 (assembly GCA_002310415.1). Taxonomy (GTDB): domain Bacteria; phylum Pseudomonadota; class Alphaproteobacteria; order Rs-D84; family Rs-D84; genus Enterousia. Next base: position 10,052 of record DBYN01000003.1, read on the forward strand.
TCCAAAAGTTCGCAAGGTCGTCTTAAACAAGTATGATTATGTATAAAACCATTTTGCACAGATTTTGAATATATAAACCAAAACCATAATTGTTCAGCATTTTGAAATTTTTCAGTTGTATTTATATTGTTATCAGATAATGTGTTTAACATTTGTATTTTCTCCTTTTGTTAAAGTAAACGGTTTAATTCGCATTGTTTTTCAATACAATAAAATCTAGACTAAAAATTGAATCATGTAAAATATTACAACTTTAAATAGAATGCCGATTCGAAAAACCGATTCGAATTAAGTTTTTTTAATTTATCAAACGAATCGGTTTATTTTATAGATTAAAAAAATCCGCATTTGCGGACTTTTTTTTATTCCAATGTTATTGGTGGAAAACAATCGCCACCAGAATCGGGACAACAATTAAATCCTTGGTCACCCATATCGGTATACGTTTCACCTGTACAGCAACCGTTTGCATCTGGTGCAGAACCATCATCACAAGTTATCGGTTCAGGTCCAGACACAGCAGCAGCAGCGGCAGACGGCTTTTTAAACGGATTTAATATCGTTTCACCATCTTCTGCATATTGTAAACCCAATACTTCTTGGTTATAGGCTTTCTTTTGTTCGTCAGTTTGTCCAGATTGGTCAACCGTACCAGTTTTAGAATCGTATGTAGCAGTTCCATATTGTTGTTGATACTTTTCAGTTTGCTGATTCGAATAAATAGCATTCTTCACAGTATTCTTTGCAACATAACTTAAAGATTCGCAATACATCAACACAGTTCTGTAATCATATCCAGATTCAGCCCAATTTGACGTTGGTTTCATTTTTTGCGTATCTTTGGATTGACCAGAAGTATCTGGCTCGCAATATTGTTGTAAATCCCAAGAACGTACCTGGCCAATCCAACTTGGGTCACTCATATTAACAGAAACGTTTTTCAAACTTGACCATTCTCGTCTTTGTTTTGGATTATATGCCACAAAGGCGCATTTTTTTGTTTTGTCATTATCGCCACAGGTTACAATTAAATCCACTGGTGAATACACATTTATACGTGTTCCAGCAGGTATAGAAAACGGCGGAACAGTATTACTGATTGCATCAACAACCAGTTTATTAGTAATACGATTCCATTGATTTATTATTTCTTGTTTGGCTAATTCAGATGAACGAACCGTACCAGACTGTACAACTGTATTGGTATCCAAATTTATTTGATTTACGAATGTGTCCGCAATTGGCGAAATCAGGTTCACAGCAGCTGGTACCATTGCAGTTAAAATAGGCATAACCATTTGTTCTATGTAATCTGTACTGCCGCGACCTGGAACACCAACACGACCTTGGGCATCACCAGAATAGGGGTCTTGCCCATTGTCAAAATTAAATTCCACACCATCTGGACGTATAAATTGATACCATTTGATATTCATACGACCAAAAGATTGATAAGGTCCAGGTAACTCACCATCTAAATACCCCATCAACAGAGTTCCTGTGGGAATTATGATTGTACGCCCATCATCTGAAAATACATTTCTGTCCACTGTTGCACGTACAGGAATGCTGTGGTTTTTACTTGGGTCACAATTGCCATTAGAACAACCATAAACACTGGGGTCTGCACGCACTTCGGATACAATTGTCGCAGGAATTGGTTTGAATTGTCGCAATATAAATGTCCTGTCGTATGGACGAGATGATATTACGCTTTCGGTGTCGGTGGCAGAACCCTTATAAGTTTCATCAGATATGGATTTCCAATTATCGCGTAAACTGTATATTTCCATGGAACCGCCGTCCCATACTGCATTTTCAAATTTGCCGTTCACAGCCATCCCAGCAGAATCTGTTGGCGGATTTAGACTTGGTAAAGTTAAACCACGATTTTGTGTATTTCTGTAACCAATATGGTCAGAATCTGTTCCAATTTTGGAACCATCTGATAACGAAGTTATAACACCTGTTGCCCAATCATATTTACCAGTCGGTTTTGAACAATCCTTATCGGAAAAAGGATGAAAATAACTGGCACCACCTTCGGGTTTTATCCAACCAATTTGAACACCTGATTGGTTATATCCCGGAAAAGCAAAATCAGAACATTTTTCAGATGATAACGGTGCAGCCGGTTCTGGTTCTACAAATTTAACTGGGGGTGCAATAACTGGTTCCGGTTCTGGTTCCGGTTCTGGCTCTGGTTCCGGTTCTGGCTCTGGTTCCGGTTCGGGCTCTGGTTCCGGTTCTGGCTCTGGTTCTGGTTCAGGCTCTGGTTCCGGTTCTGGCTCTGGTTCCGGTTCAGGCTCTGGCTGTTCGGTTTCAACCGCACTGAATACAACAGGTATATCAGTTGTTTGTAAAACATCACTATCAGGTAAGTGATATGTTACGGTTAAATTTGTTTCGGTTTTTGATTGTGCAGATGTTGGCGCATATTCAACGTATATTTCACATTCATTTGTTACACTTTCCTTACAATCACCAGTAATGACCCAATCATCTGTATTCGTCGCAATTTTTGGTTCGTTTATATAAACTGTATCTGTAACATCTATTTTTATAGTTTGTTGTTTTTTTTCGCCCACTTCAATGTCAGTGAAATCCAACCGGTCTGGGTTAAAGAACATTTCAACAGACTTCGCAACAACAACCTTTTTCTGGTTGCTTTTATTTCCATATTTTGTATTCAGAACCAGGGTCAACAGAATAATAACAACAATAAAAGCAGCAACCAACAACAACCATTGAATATGTTTTGGTGTTGTTTCACGAAACTCTAAAAATTGTTGTTTTATATTCTTCATCGTTTTTATTGTATTCTGACTACATGACAACTTGTACCACTGAACTTCAACAATTGGTCACACAATTTTTGCGCAGTATCTATATCTGCCATTGGACCAATACGCAAACGATATAATCTGCCAGTCGAAGCATCTGTACCCAAATCACCAACCCCATGTTCATCAACAGCAAAAAACACACTGTTTTTGTATGGACTAAGCACACCAGCACCATCATCGCCACTGAATTTGGCCAACAAATCTGTCCAATAATCATTTAATGCCTTGACAGAGGTATCTGATTTTAATTCAACAGCAACACCAACTTGGTTACTGGAAATCATAGGAATATTAGTTTGTGGTAAATAAGAGCCAGCTGTAACACGTGCATTCGGTATCATATTTACAGTATTGCCACCACCAATACCAGATGCATAACCAGCTGGCTGATTAGCAATCATCATCGGTGTAGTCGTGTAATCATTCACACTTGCGTTTATAGCATATTGCTCATCATTGTATGCCATCGCATTCAAAGACTGGTTTGCCGCCAAGGATTGTGCAACATTTGCCTCTGCCAAAGCCATAACAGACGCGGTATCCGCAATCAAGAAAGGCTTTTCACGTTTCTTGATACATACAATTCTTTGACCACTACGCAAAACCATATCACCGACCGCTTCCACTATTAATAAACGACCATCTTCACCGTCTGTACGGAAACCAACTGGGCTTTCGCCACCTTCTACCAACAAAGACACAACCGGACGTTGAGTCATAGAAATAACTTTGTCGCCAAAATCTATGTATGTAAATATTCTGTCACGCCAAACACGTTCTGGTGCTATGACATAATCATCTGGATTTGGGACAAATATGTCCAAATCAAAACGAAATTCAGATGGGTCTATTTTCATAGTTTTTATCCAACCATAATCTTCACCGTCAACACCAATTGTCGAAGATGCTTGTGATGGCTTTTGTAATACGGACCCCATAGAACCGCCGATGTTTGGTGTATTTGCTAAATTAGATACTGTACCGCCATTACCCAAAGAAATATCCACCTGAGAATAAGAAATTTCACTGGAATTTACAGGATATGCGCGCAAATAGAATATGTATTTATTTCCAGATTGACCTGTTACTATTAAATTTGTGTCGCTGCCGTTGTTTTCAGCGGTTGGTTGAATATACATTGATTGACTGCCCTGGGCGGTTTTTATATCAAATAACCCTTGAGAACCAGCAACAACATCTGAAATTGCTTCACCATTTGGTAATGTAACCAGTGTGGCCATGCCAGAACGAGTTTTTATTGGTAATACCGTCCCTTTGGACCAAGTCAAATTTGCATATCCAGGTTGGCTGGAACCAGATGCCATATTTGCATTCGGGTTATCCCATGCAGCTTGAAAATCAGCGATAGCGGGACAAATGCAACATACAATTGCCAATAAAGAAAAATTTAATTTATGTTTTAAGCAAGTCATTGTTTAAAATCCTTCCTTGTAAAAATCTGTTTCCATATCCGACAAAGGATCTGTATTTTTTGCGCCCACCACAGTGTATTCTGTAATCTGGATACCCAACGGATTATCGCGCAAACCTTCCAGATAATTCAACACTTTATCAGAGTTATTGTCCAGATAAGTTTTTATTGCTATATCTATCTTATAACTTTTTGGTTCTGTCTGTCTACCACTAATTTTATCAAAACACGTTCTATCAAATACTACGCGATAACCCTTTGAATATTTAGCAATACTGTTATCATTAAAATTGATTGAACATACAATTCCTGGCATTCGATTTTTCGTCACTTCCGTATACGTATTTGTGTTTTTAAATTTTGTATATACTGGCAAAGAAGACCATGGTTTCACAATACGATTCCATCTGTCGATTGTAATAGACTTTGGACTTTCCAATGAATTTCTCGCGATTATATATGTTCGGATAAAGCCTTCTATGAATTCTTCTTTAAAAGGAATATCTTTTGGATCAGGTTGCTTTAATACATAATTGACATTCCGACTTTGATTCACCAAAAAGAATACTTCTGGTCTGGTTAACGGCGCCATTTTATATAAAGAAAACCCCAATGTAGCAAGCACAGCAACAGATGCCGCCAAAACAAACGTCAGCGTTCTTGATAACAAAACAGGTGGTTCAATGACCTTTGTCACAACAATCCCCTACATTACTTGTATGGATTGTAGACAATTTTATTTGTTATGTGCAAGCAAAAAAATAATGAATTTTTATTTTTATGCATCATTTTTGTAATTTGATATAAAAAACAATGTTTTTTGCTTGCGATAATTTTTTTAAACGGTTATAATATTTCCACTTGATTTTTAATATTGGTGTGCTATGCTTGCACCGATTATCGGTATACTGTTATATGAAAACAAGGGTGTGTTTATGGAGATTTATGCGTAAAGTCAATAAAATAGGGGCTTAGTTCAACGGTAGAATATCGGTCTCCAAAACCGCGGATGAGGGTTCGATTCCTTCAGCCCCTGCCAAAAAATACAGAAATATTGATAATAACCAAGGCAAATCGGAAGTTTTTATGAAAAAAATATTAGAATTTATTAAATCAGTGCGTTCAGAATGGTTCAAAATTGTCTGGCCATCACGTCAAACTGTCGTCAAAACAACAATTATGATTTTGGTGTGTTCGGGTATTTCTGCGCTGTTCTTTTTCATAGTGGACAGTATTTTGAAGGCATTGGTCGGTTGGATTTTCTGAGATTACAAAGGAATATACCATGGAAGAAAAAATGCAGTGGTTTGTCGTAAATGTTCATACTGGTTGCGAAGACAAAGTCGCACGTGAATTGCGTGAACAAATAGATAAACGTAAATTGAACGCCTGTTTTGGTGAAATTTTGGTTCCTACACGTGAAGTATCTGAAATAAAGGCCGGTAAACGTGTCAAAACAGAAAAAAAGTTTTTTCCGGGCTATATCGTTGTTCAAATGGTTATGAATAACGAAACTTTTTCTTTGGTTCGGTTAATGCCTCAGGTTGTAATGTTTTTGGGGCAAAAAGTTAAAAATCAGTCTAAACCAATTCCTATCAGTGAAGCGGAAGCGCGTCGTTTGTTGAAACAAGTAGAAGAAGGTTCTGTTGTAACAGAAGATACTATGTATGAAGATGGACAAGAAGTTCATGTTATTGATGGACCTTTTGCAAACTTTAACGGCATTGCTTCTAATGTTGATAATGTGAAACAGAAAATGACTGTAACAATATTAGTATTTGGTCGCGAAACCAGTGTAGAGTTGGATTTTGCCCAAGTAGAAAAGATTTAGTCTGTTGGACTAAAAAGTGTGGAAGATGCGCCACATCGAACCACAACACAACCAGATGTTAAAAACATCGCAAAAAATGGAGTGAAAAATGGCAAAAAAAGAATTAAAAGGGATTGTGAAATTAGTCGTCCCTGCAAAACAAGCGAATCCTGCGCCTCCTATTGGGCCTGCGTTGGGTGCTGCTGGTGTTAATATTGCAGAATTCTGCAAACAGTTTAACGATAAAACGGCTGATAAAGAACCAGGAATGCCAATTCCTTGTATAATTACTGTTTATACAGATCGCAGTTTTGAATTTATTATGAAATTGCCGCCTGTGTCGTATTATATCAAGAAAGCTTTGAAATTGAAATCTGGTTCTAAAAAACCAGGACGCGATTTTGTTGGAACAATTTCCAAAGCGCAAATTGAAGAAATAGCAAAAGCAAAAATGCCTGACTTGAATTGCTCTACAATTGAATCTGCATGTAATATTGTTGCGGGTCAATGCCGTTCTATGGGCGTAAAAGTGGGGGAATAAGTCATGAAAGTTACAAAAAGAAAGAAAACATGGGCATCTTTGGATTCTAACAAAGTTTATACTTTGACAGATGCTGTTGAAACGTTGCGTGGTTTTTGTTCTTCTAAATTTGATGAAAGTTTAGAAATTGCAATAAAATTGGGTATTGATGTTGCAAAGGCTGATCAAAACATTCGTGGAATGTTGTCTTTACCGAATGGTACTGGTAAAAAGGTCCGCGTCGCTGTGTTTACAATCAATGGCCAAGACGAAGCTAAAAAGGCTGGTGCTGATGTCATTGGTGGTGAAGAATTGGTTGACAAGGTTGCAAATGGATTTTTGGATTTTGATCGTGTTATTGCAACACCTGATATGATGCCAAAAATGTCAAAAGTTGCGCGTGTATTGGGACCAAAGGGTTTGATGCCGAATCCAAAACTTGGTACAGTTACAAATAACATAGCAGAAGCAGTTGCGAATGCAAAGGCTGGTCAGATTGAATATCGTGCTGAAAAGAACGGTATAATTCATGCTGGTATTGGCAAAATGTCTTTTGCNNNGATAAATTGGTCGAAAATGCAAATGCGTTGATTGAACAATTGAAAAAAGTAAAACCTGCATCCGCCAAAGGTCAATATATTCTAGGTTGCAGTGTTTCTACAACCCAAGGCCCAGGTCTGAAAGTTGAAGCAAAATAATTTATGGCGGGAAACCGCCA
>DBYN01000004.1:0-16916 GCA_002310415.1 Alphaproteobacteria bacterium UBA1185
TTATCTTTCAATATTTCCCAATTGTCATCAATTTTTGGTTCGTTTTGACTTGCTTCAAATTCCCATATCAACACCGCACCAGTTTGGGCGATTTTTGCCAATTTTTTTACAAACACAATACCCAAACGAAAATCGGCATAAGGTGGGTCCAAGAATATCAAATCTGCCGTTGTACCGTATTTCGTTATAACTGATATAGCATCTGCCATTTCCACAATTGCCGTTTCATGCACAGATACCAGATTCTTATTCACTGTATCTAATGATGTTTTATTGTTATCTGTAAAAACTACTTTGACATTATCATATCGCGACAAACATTCCAGACCAAATGCACCAGAACCGGCAAACGCATCCCACACAGTAAAAGTCTGCGCCATATTTAATATTTCATTTAACATATTAAACAATGCGCCACGTGCCATATTCTGTGTTGGACGAGCATTCATCGGTAAAGATAATTTTTTACCGCGATATTTTCCAGAAATAATTTGCAAATTTGATTTCATAATATAAAGTATAAAATATGAACTTTATGAATCAAGCATTTATTTTAGCAAACAAAGCATTAGAGCACGATGATGTGCCAATTGGCGCAGTTATTGTTAAAAACAGCAAAATTATTGCGCGTGGCGAAAATAGAGTACAAAAATCAAAAAATCCAACTTTGCATGCTGAAATCGTCGCTATAAACAAAGCATGCAAAAAATTAAATTCCAAATTTTTAGATAACTGTGATTTATATGTAACTTTGGAACCTTGCGGTATGTGTGCAACTGCTATATCTTTGGCGCGCATAAAAAACGTATATTTTGCGGCGCGGGACATAAAGGGGGGGGCAATTTTATATAATGCAAAAATATACGATAACGACAAACACTTGTGGCAACCAAACGTTTATGAAATGACAGAATACAGTGAACAATCCGCCCAAATGCTAAAACAATTTTTTGTTAAATTGCGTAAATTATCTTGATGGTTTATATATAATATGTTTTGATTTGACATATTGTTCTAAAACCTTTTCAGCTAAATCAGTTTCTATGTTGCCATAAACGTTTATGCCTAATTTTTTAAATTCTTGAAGCCAATTTGGTTTAAAACCTTCATTAAAACCTGTAATTTGTTCTACAATTTTAGATGGTACACCATAATAAACATTTTTTATACCAGACCACATAATTGCACCGATGCACATCATACATGGTTCAGCAGTAATATACATATCAAGGTTTAATTGTGCCAAATCATAATTATTTAATTTCGCCTGTGCGACACGAATAGCATTTATTTCTGCGTGGTGATTACTGCAATCGTCGATTACTACTGTGTTTGCGCATTTTGCGATTAATTTGTCACCTTGATATATAGCCGCCAAAAATGGTCCATGCCCGCGTTCAATATATTCAGGCAATTCGTTTTGTAATTTTGTAATAATCTCTATTGCGTGTTCTAGTTTTTCTGTATCTATCTTGTCCGCATTAGTAATAATTTTTGTATTCATAGTTTATTTTTCCTTTATCAAAGATTTTCCGGTCATTTCTTTCGGTTGCTTAATATTCAATAATTTTAATATTGTTGGTGCGACATCTTGTAAACCGCCGTCATGAGCAACAAATTTCTCGTTTGATACCATTATAAAATTCACAGGATTTGTTGTATGCGAAGTCAACGGAACATTATGTTCATCGTCCCACATTTGTTCTGCGTTACCATGGTCAGCAATAATCATCACACTTCCGTCTAATTGCAATACTGCTGGAACAATTCTAGACAATTGTTTATCCAAACATTCCATTGCTTTGATAGTAGCGTTTTCATTACCGGTATGTCCAACCATGTCACCATTTGCAAAGTTCAATATTACAACATCGAATTTTGATAATCTGCCCAACAAAGCATCAGTAATTTCATTTGCAGACATTTCAGGCTTCATGTCAAAAGTTGCAACATTTGGGGACGGAATTAAAACCTTTTCTTCGTTTTTATAATCAATATTACGTTCAGCATCCATAAAATAAGTTACATGATTGTATTTTTCTGTTTCCGCAATACGTAATTGAGATTTGTGATTTGCGGCCAATACATCACCTAATGTATTGATTATTTTAATATCGGGTAACAAAGCAGGGCAAACTTCATCCAACCCTTCACCATATTGAGAAAAACATAAAATATGACAGCCGTTTTCGACCACTTTGCGCATAATTTGACGGGCGCGGTCGCTGCGATAATTACAGAACAAAAATCCATCTCGCACAGTTAATTTTGTTGGCATTATCACCGTTGGTTTGATAAATTCGTCTGTTTCTCCGCGCGCATAAGCATCAGCCAAAGCAGAATCTATTGTTTGTGCATGATATTCTGACTCATTTTTAGATATTGCATCAAACGCCAACTGTGTTCTGTCAATGTTATTGTTTCTGTCCATTGTATAATAACGACCAGATAAAGTACCAAAAAATACAGAATTATTTTGCAAAGAATCTGCCAATTCTGTTTTAATTAAATCTATATATTTTTGGGCAGATTGTGGGGGCGTATCACGACCATCTGCAATAAAATGAATACAAACACGTAATCCGTTTTTTATAAGTTGTTTAATTACTTTGATTGTATCACTAATATTTGCATGCACCCGACCATCAGACATTAAACCAGCCACATGAACAATGCCACCATCATTATGCACAGATTTTATAAAATTATTTAAATATTTATTATTTGGTAAATCGTCCATTTCAAATTTACGTAAAAATTGATTTACGATACGACCAGAACCGATAGTAATATGTCCAACTTCTGAATTGCCCATAACGCCAGCGGGTAACCCCACAGAATTACCGCTTGCTTGTAACACAGAATGTGGATATTTTTGTAACAAATTATCAAAATAGGGCATATTTGCTAACGCTATGGCATTATGTTTGGTTTTATTATTTATACCGACGCCATCCAAAATACACAAAACAATTGGTTTCATATTTTATCCTTTGTTTATAGTGTATATTATATACGTTTTTTACTTGCAAAACAAAATAAAAAATTGTATAAATGAACCATACCGAAAGGAAACATTTCATACGTTTAATTAAGCATAGGGTCTTAACATGGTGGGAAAAGCGGTAATTATGGGTTCCGTAGATAAATACATAGCGAAACGTTTACAGTTACGACGTGTTATGCTTGGAATGACTCAAACAGATTTGGCAAAACGTTGCGGAATTAGTTTTCAACAAATCCAAAAATATGAAACTGCGGGTAATCGTATTCCTGCATCCAGACTTTTTGATATAAGTCAGGCATTAGAAACATCTGTTGCGTTTTTCTTTTCTGGTCTGCCGGGAAATTTTCCACCAGAAACCAAGGCAATTCGTTCTATGCGTGTGTCTGAACCAAAAGAAAATGACCCATTGGCAAAGAACGAGACATTACAATTGGTCAATTTGTATTGGAATTTGGCAAATGATTCTCAGCGGGAAATGGTTATGAAAATGCTAAAAACGTTAAACGGTACCCAAGATTAAAAATATTCGATTTATATTTTCTGATATTATTTGATTATTTCAACTATAAGGAAGCGAAGACGTATAAAAAAAGCAGGATTACGCCCGTTCCAGCCCAGAACAAATATGCAGAGTTTATGATATTAGTCACTACTTAAAAGTACAACTACATTTGCTAGTATCAGTTTTGCACGTGTCGGGAGAAATATTTCCACCCAAAAATGTACATAAATCTTGTACCCACTCAAATGTTAACGCACATGTTTCTTTATTTGTATCTGGTGTACCAACCGAACCTTCAATACAATACGTTTCTAATTTTACATCTAAACATGCGCCGATATCGCCACCTTTAACAGATGCCAAAAGCGATGGCAACGATGTGCCGCCATAATAAGTATCATAAAAATCTTTCTTTAAATCATTTACCGTTAATGAAGTAAGCATTGAACCACCTAATTGACCAGCAGTCCACCACACACCATCCATTTCTTCACATCCAGACGAAAACGCCAATCCCAAATCAGAGAAAATATCCTTTATCATACGATTAACTATGTCAACTGTAAATGCAGAGCTTGGATTGCCATTTTCGTCCGTACTAAGCGTATTAAGGGCTGCGCCTTCCGCCATAAACTTTTTACCACACACCGTGTCGGCATAACTTATCAAATCTGCTTTTAATTCACTTTTGGGTATCAATTGACATGCCGCTGGATAAACCTTTACCACACATCCACCATAATTATTTTCAGTACCCGGCATACATTCACCAACACCGCACAAATCTTTTGCATGTTCAACCAGAGCATCTTCACATTCATTCGCAACCTTGGCGGCATCAACCGTATCAACAAATGCCAACAACGATTGTAAACCACATTTTTTACCATCAGCTGGTTTTATTGTTTTGTTGCGTTTATCATACACACAACCCTCTGGGTCGCCATACAACGAAGCGCAAGCCAAAACTTTATCATAACATTGACCGCGCGCCGCCATAATTCCCAAAGCAGAAGCATCGTATGTCGCGCTTTTTTCATCATCGTCTACTGTCTGTAATTCTTTCCATTGTTTTTCATTTCCGGTGTAACATTCTTTGATAGTCGACGCACAAGAATTTTTTGTTTCTTCTAATTTATCATCTAATCCCTGGGCAATTTTGAACAAAGCATTGGTTTTAAATTCATACCACACAGTTTCAGATAAACTACGACATGTATCCAAAGCCTGTTCTGCATGGTGTTTCAAAGTTTCTAAATACGAATCCCAATCACGATTTGCCTTTACAACATCCGAAGAACCCAATTTTGGTTTAATTTTATCAACTTGAAACAAATATTTGGATAAATTCACAGTTCCATCTTCATATACATATTCATGAGTTCCCCTGTCTAAACATCTTTCATAATTTGGACCACATACCATCGGATCAGTAAATTCTTTCTCGATTTTGCTTATACATTCATTAACATCTTTGGAATTGTGTTCGCGGTAATATTTCAAACGTGTCTGGCGCAATACTGTTTCAGCCTCGCGTACCTTTTGACGTAATTTTTCACGCTTTGCCTCTACTGCACGTTCAACTTCGTGACAATCTTGGGCCATCAAAACAGAATAAGAAGAATAAGCCATATCAAACAAGGCTTTTTCTTCACACGAATCGCGTGTTATCGTCGAACATTGATTTGATGCACGATTATATAACTCCTCACCTTCCATATTTGATAAATCTTCGCCTTTCTGTCGTCTGTCAAATATAGAAGAGCCAGAACCAGACCATATATCACCCAAATCAGTAAAATCACCAAAATCTATTAAATTTAACGATACCGAAGAAGAATTTTGTGATGATGTATCCAAAGCCTCTAATCCAGCATCATCATAAAGTAAATCCGAGATTGCATCCAATTGTTTTTGCAATTCACTGGTGTCTTCACGAATCGCATTTTCGCCTTCGGTGGCGCTTAACATCGCATCGACTTCATCAGCAGATTTATCAATCATCGCCAAACTGGTATTACCAAAATCAGATAATTGACGAATAACATTATCCATATTGTCAGATATTTTCTTGTAACTTTTATATTTTTCACTACAAAAACATCTTCTGAATGCATCATCAGCAGTAAAACAAAATTGATCCATACATGTCGCATAAGAATCACGACAACTGGCATAGCCACCACCAATTTTTGATAAATCATTAAACATTTCGGTTAATCGCGCAGTTGTGGCGCGTGCCGAACGACTTACATTCGGTATTAACGAAGAACTTTTCTTGGCGGCCGAACGTACTGTTTCAGATTTTTTTGAAGATGCGACTCGTGAAATATTCGCTTTGCTGTTTATAACCTGAGTCCCAGAACGGGTAGATGTATTAGAAACACTGCGCGAAAGTGAAACAGGGCGAGCAGTTACAATCGTTCTTGACCGTCTGTTATTTGCAGATGCAGAACGAGCAATAACCGACATCGCAGAACGTCTTAATTTTGTATTGCTGTCTACTGGTTGATTTCTGGTTAATACTTTATCTGTATTTCCACGCACACTGCGTACCTGACTACCAGACGCGACACATGGTGCCACAACCGCAACCAAACAAATACACAAAAATCTTTCGATTAAGCCCGCCACGTTGATATATTCTCTCTTTATCACCTTTCATTTTACCACTTTTCGGCAAAACAAATCAAGCGTTTATTCAATACAGCAATTTACTGCATTTTTGACCCACTGACCTAATTTTTTTACACCAGATACTTTTTCTTTTGTTTTTAGAGATTTTGTTTTATTGTTATCAATATTACAAGCCTTGACCGCACCATCATAAAAATCCGGGACAGACTCATGAACTCCAGCCAAATCAATCAAATCCATATTTAAACCCCAAAACAAAGAATATAAATCGTACGCTTTTTCAAACATGGCATACGCATCTTTTTTGTTTCCTGCCCCTAATGCCTTGGTGCCAACTTCGTATAAACGCATAGAAGTGGCCAACAAATGTTTAGAAATACACCAAACTTCGCCATTGTCCGAACTAGACTTTTTAACAATCCGTTCCATCAATTCTTTGCGCATATTACGTACAACGTTTATCAAATCATAAAAACCAGGTTTCTTAGTCTTTGCGCCACTGAAAAAGAAATGCTCTTCCAACGAAACCAAATTCATCAATGCAATTGACAAGTCTTGGTCAGAAGACAAATCCAACGGATTTGTTTTCTTTGCCGCATCCAATTTTTTTATCATTTCATCCATAGATAACTTTTTTTCCAATTTTTTCATCCTTTCTTCCTTTGTTTATTATTATTAGCATAAAACTATACCAACAGTAGGTAAATACTTGATTATCATCCAGAAAATAAACGTTATAAATAACAGTCCACCAAATGGCATAACAACTTTTTGAAAAGGGAACAAAGCGTGTCCGCCATTATTTCGTTTAATACGTCCATACCACAATTCCATCAAAATAAATGTCACAGAACCAACCAGTACGCCCAACAAGAATTGATCGATTCCCCACATGCAATTATCCCACCATTTTACAATCGGGTTACCCTGGGGTACAAAATAAACAGCCCCCAACAAAGACAAATACATCAATACATTTAATACATACCAAAAAACATTTTTTACACCATGTTTTCTCATATAATTGGCCGTCCAACCAATCAAAGACATTGTTAAACCACCAGCCCAAATGCCGGTTAAAACGTCTTTGACACCCAATATCCGCATACCCTCCAACCCCGCACCAATAGCAATTGTACATACCGGACAAACGGCATCAGCAGTATTCAAAAACAACAATAAACCACAACTTATATACAAAAAACAAGCAAATATCTTTTTCATTTTTCCTTTTCCTTTTTTGTCTTTTCATTCTATATAAAATAGATATTCAGGTCAATACCTATTTACAATTTTTTTTCGACTCCACGTAAATGCGCAGAACGACTTCTGGGATTTTTTTCTAATTCACTATCAGAAGGCGTAATAACTTTTAACATTCTATATTCTGGATTAACTATGTTTGGCAATCTTGGGTCGCCAGACACACTTGCCCACTGACGAAAAGTATTTTTTACAATCCTGTCTTCTATAGAATGAAATGTTACACAAAGACAACGACCACCAGGACGCAATAAACTATGCACACTGTTTAACGCAGACTCAATTTGTCCCATTTCGTCATTGACTGCTATGCGTAAAGCTTGAAACACAGGTGCGATATCGTGTGGATTTTTAATTAAATCTCGTAATTGAAAAGTTGTTGTCGGTAAAGATTTTTTTATAATACCTGCTAATAATTTTGATTTTTTTATATCACCATATTCGTATAAAACATCTGCCAATTTTTCAACAGAAATTGTTTGTATTAACTCAGCAGCATTAATATTTAAACGTTTATCCATGCGCATATCCAATGGTGCATCAAACCGAAATGAAAAACCTCGTTCTGGATTATCTATTTGCATAGAAGATATACCCAAATCAAAAATAACATCATCAAAATCATCAGATTTTAATTTATTGATTTCAGAAAAAGCAGAATTTATAAAAGTAAATTTATCACCATATTCTTGTTTTATTTGTTCTGCGTCTTGCTCAACATTTACATCCCTGTCAAAAGCAATTACTTTTGCACCAGCATTCAACAAAGCACGTGTATATCCGCCCGCACCAAAAGTACAATCAACAATCGTGCGATTACGAATATCACCCAACATAAGCATAACATCATTTAAAAGTACAGGTATATGTTTTATCATTCTATTGTAACTTTTGTCCCAAGCGCGGTTAAATCCTTGGCTGTTGTTGCTCCTAATTCAATTGTGCGTTTTAATATTAAAGACACAGATTTATCGTTTGAATATAAATTTAAAATAACTTGTGTTTGTCCAACTGGCAGAGCCATTAGTGCTTTTTTGACATCGGGCAACACAGATTGATTACGAATTTCAATAGTCATTGTTTTTGCAATTTTTGCAACCCATTTTGCCAACGGCATAACCGAATCTACAAAAATAGAAACCCTGTCATCACGTACAGATGTTTTTCCCGAAAGCACAACTACCGTTTCATTAGATAATGCTTGTGCTAATTCAAAAGTGTTTTCACCAAACGCAACACCTTCAACATTACCAAAACTGTCTGATGCATTGATAGTCAACATATCTTTGCCAGTCTTTGTTTTTCTTCTAGAAAAAGAACCCACATTAACAGCAATTTGCACCAATTTTCTATCACCAACTGATGCCAAAGTTGCACTGGTTGCCAATCTTTCACGTGCAATCAAATTTTTATATTGGTCCAGTGGATGTGCAGAAATATAAAAACCTAATGCCGATAATTCGTTTTCTAACCTTTGCGCAAATGTCCATGGTGATGTTTTTGGTAAATCATGTAATAATCTATCTTCTGCTACATCGTCTTCGGTTGTATTAGCAAACAAAGATAAAGAATTTGCACCTTCACGTGATTTTGATGCATAAGCCAAAATTGCGTCAGCATTCATAAATATCAAAGCACGATTTTTTTCAATTGAATCCAACACACCAACTTTTGCAAACGCTTCCAATATACGTTTATTAATGAACGGAGAACAACGTTTTGCAAAATCTGTCAAATTTTTAAATTTACCGTGTGCTTCACGTTCTGCAACCAAAGCATCTGTTGCAATAGTCCCAACGCCTTTAATCGCAGCCAAAGCATAAATAATTTTTCCATCTTTAACCGTAAACAAAGATTCACTTTGATTTATATCTGGCGCAACAATTTGAATATTAAAATTAGACTTTGCGTCATCAACAAATATTGCCAATTGGTCAGTATCGTTCATATTACTAGACATAGAAGCCGCTAAAAACTCTGCTGGAAAATGCGCCTTTAAATACGCACATTGATTTGCAACAATAGAGTATGCAATAGCATGTGATTTATTAAATGCGTATTTAGCAAAATCTTTAAACTTTTCCCATAAATTCTTGGCAGTGGTTTCATCCAACGTTTCTTCTTTTTTACATCCTTCAAGAAACTTTACCTCTAATTCAGCCAACAAATCCAATTTCTTTTTACCCATCGCTTTACGCACAGTATCTGATTGTCCACGTGTAAAGCCCGCCAATGCACGTGTCAATTGCATAACTTGTTCTTGATACACGATAATACCATAACTTTCTTTTAAAATAGGCTCAGCCCTTGGATGAACATATTCAATAGGTTCTTCACCATGCATACGTGCTATAAATTGCGGAATAAACGCAATAGGACCAGGACGATTTAATGCATTTAATGCAGATATTTCCAAAAAACTTGTTGGATGCATTTTCTTTAAAGTCTGTTGAACAAATGTTGCATCGAATTGAAATATTCCTTCGGTTAAACCAGACTGCCACAGTTCCATTGTTTTTGCATCATCAGTTGGTATTTTATCTAAATCTACGTTTATACCACGTGTCTTTTGAATTAATCGCACAGCATATTTAAGAACAACCAAAGTTTCTAAACCCAAAAAGTCAAATTTAATTAAACCAGCAGATTCCAAATAATGTCCATCAAATTGACAAGACGGTAATGGATTCGCGGGGTCACGATAAACCGGTGCAATTTTTGTTGTCGGCCTGTCTCCAATAACTACACCACAAGCATGTTGTCCAAGATTTCTAATAGAACCCTCCAAATCTTCTGCGACTTGCACAACCTTTTTCATATCGGTATCATTTTCTAAAATCTCTTGCATTTCACGCGAAGAATCAACTGCTTCACGCAAAGTTTTGGCATCTGCAGGAATCAATTTTGATAATCTATCTGATTTAGAATAGGGTATACCGTACACACGTCCAATATCACGAATTGCGCCACGCGCTTGCAAACTACCAAATGTGATTATTCTGCATACAGAATCACGACCATATTTCTCACCAACATAATCTAATACCCGTTCAATACCAGTCGGTTCAAAATCAACATCAAAATCAGGCATAGAAATACGATCAGGATTTAAAAATCTTTCAAACAACAATCCGTATTTTAATGGATTTACGTGTGTAATGCCTAATGCCCATGCAACAATAGACCCAGCACCAGACCCACGTCCAGGTCCTGTTAAAATATCATTCTGTCGACACCAATTTATGTAATCAGCAACAATAAGAAAATACCCAGGAAACCCCATACCAATAATAACACCCAGTTCATATTCTGCTTGTTCAAAATAGGGTGCGGTATCTGTAATATTATGTTGTTCCAAACGTTCTTTTAAACCATTCATGGTTGCATCACGCAACATTTGACATTCAGCATCTAAATCAGCACCAAAACGCGGCAACAAAGGTTTTTCGTGAACATTAACATAAAACGCACACCTTTTCGCAATATTAACAGTATTTTCTATTGCTTCGGGTAAATCAGAAAATATCTCAGCCATTTCTTCTGATGATTTAAAATATTGTTCAGACGATTTACGAGGTCTATCTGGATTAATTATTTTTGTTTGACCCAAAACACAACTTAACGCGTCCATTGCTTCATAATCAGAACGATTTGGAAAGCATACATCATTTGTAGCGACAATTGGAATATTTAAATCTTTGGCTATTTTCAAAAACATAGGTTCCGTTTTTATTTCATCTTCTAAACCATGTCGTTGAATTTCAATATAAAAATTATTTCCAAACATATCTACAAATCGCTTTGCTAAATCAAAAGCCATTTCATTTTGATTGTTTAACACCGCAATTCCCAACGGTCCAGTATGCGCCCCAGACAAACAAATCAAATCATCTTTGTGTGCATTTAATTCTTCAATTGTAATATATGGACCCAGATGATGATTTTCTTGGCGCATATACATAATACGACTAATTTCACAAAGATTTAAATATCCCGCATGATGTTTAGCTAATAACACAATTTTCGACAAAGATGATTGGCGCAATATTTTTGGATCTGCGTTATGATGATTCAAAGACAATTCAACACCAATAATTGGTTGAATTTTATTAGACGGCATAACATCAGAAAATTCTGCACATCCAGACATCATGTTTGTATCAGTCAAAGCACACGCAAACATATTATTATCGATGCATAATTCTGGAATGCCTTTTAATATGCCCAATTTTTTATTGCTGCCTACAGACAAAGTACTGCCCCCAACAGACACCTTTGAATGAACACGCAAATGCACAAAATCAGGCATATATTATTTCCTCTTTTAAACACAACACATTAATTTAATTTACCATGACAGTGTTTATATTTTAATCCAGACCCACATGGGCACAAGGCATTTCTGGATATATTCAAATTTGCCATATCGTTTCCCGTTGTATTTTGATTCAAAGCAGAATCATGTTGTGCCTGTTGTTCGGCTGTTTTATCAACATCCGCACGTGTCAATTCCATACGACAAATATAAGCAACAGACATCAATTTAAAATTCTGCATAGTATTTTTAAACAATTCTAATGCTTCGTTTTTATATTCATAAAGCGGATTTTTCTGTGCGTATCCACGCAAACCAATTGAACCTTGTAAATAGTCCATCTGTTGTAAATGTCTTTTCCATACAGAATCTAATGCGCCCAACATCATTTGTCTTTGAGCAGTTTGCATTAATTCGTCCCCATATTTTGCAACCTGTTGATTATACCGATGCATTGCCAAATTCAACAAGGTTGTATACGCATTGCGTTCAGATATATTTTCATCAGTTTTCCATTTTTCAATATCTGTGATATCCAAAGCAAACATACGCATCATATCATTATGAATGCCATCAATATTCCAATCCATAGGATGTACTTTTTCTGGAATATTATGTTCGCATATCATTTCAACAACATCGCCAATCAATTCTTGTGCAAAAGGTGTTAAATCTTTGGAAGACATTAAATCATTACGTTGTTTATAAACCACTGTTCTTTGTTCATTCATAACATCATCATATTTTAACAACTCTTTACGTGCTTCAAAATAACGAGCCTCCACACGTTTTTGTGCTTTTTCCAAAGCCTTTGTTATCCATGGATGAGTAATCGCTTCACCTTCTTTTAATCCCAAGGTTGTTAACATACCTTCTAATCGTGCAGCACCAAATATGCGCATTAAATCATCATCTAATGCCAAAAAGAATTTTGAATCCCCTGGATCGCCTTGACGACCAGAACGACCACGCAACTGGTTGTCAATACGTCTGGATTCATGACGTTCGGTACCAATAACATATAAACCACCAGCATCTTTAACAATTTGTTTGTTTGCTTCAATTCTATCGATAATTTCTTTCTTTTTATCTTCAAAATCTGGCGCACTTTCATCCAATTCGGCAATTAAATATTCGGCATTTCCGCCCAATTTAATATCGGTCCCACGACCAGCCATATTTGTAGCAATTGTAACAGCCCCAGGCGCACCAGCCTGAGATACAATTTTTGCTTCTGATTCATGAAATTTTGCATTTAATACCGCCGGATTTATCCCGAGTTTTTCACGAACTAAACTTGCCAATTCTTCTGACTTTTCAATAGATACTGTTCCAACCAACACAGGTTGATTGCGTTTAACACAATCTGAAATTTGATTGATAATCGCCGTATATTTTTCATTTTTATTGCGATATATTTCATCATGATGATCAACACGAGCCACCGGTTTATTTGTAGGAATTGACACAACTCGCAGTTTATATATTTCTTCAAATTCTGCTGCTTCTGTCATTGCTGTGCCAGTCATACCAGATAACACAGGATACATTCTAAATAAATTCTGATAAGAAATACTTGATACAGTTTGATTTTCAGGTTGTACTTCTACATGCTCTTTTGCTTCAATTGCTTGATGTAACCCTTTGCCAAAACGACGACCAGACATAACACGCCCTGTAAATTCATCAACTATTAAAACCTCGCCATTACGAACAACATAATTTACATTTTTTTCATACAAATGATGTGCTAACAAAGATTGTTGTACATGCATTACAACAACTGCGTTTTCCGCCGCATATAAATTATCACCAACCAAAACCCCAGCATCTTTCAATAAATTTGTTGCATGGTCTATACCGGTTTCTGTTAATGTTACATGTCTGTCTTTTTCATCAATTTTGTAATCGTCAGCAACCAATTTTACAACAACATCATCAACTTTGTTATACAATTCACTGGTATCTTCAGCTGGTCCAGAAATTATCAACGGGGTGCGTGCTTCATCAATCAAAATACTGTCCACTTCATCAACAATAGCATAAAAGAATGGTCGCAAAACTTGCTGTTCTTTTGTAAATTTCATATTATCACGTAAATAGTCAAAACCTAATTCTGAATTAGTTACATATGTAATATCACAATTATATGCGGCACGTCTGTCATCATCAGACATATCATGCTGAATAATTCCAACAGTCATACCTAAAAATCTATAAACTTGTCCCATCCAACCCGCGTCACGCGATGCCAAATAATCATTCACGGTAATTAAATGTGCGCCTTTACCTTGCAACGCCTTTAAATACAACGCCAAAGTAGCGACCAACGTTTTACCTTCACCGGTTTTCATTTCTGCAATTTGGCCATTATTTAACACCATACCACCAATCAACTGTACATCAAAATGACGCAATCCGATTGAACGCTTTGCTGCTTCTCGCACAGCAGCAAAAACATCAGGTAAAATATCCCGTTCAGTTTCACCGTTTTTCAGACGTTCCCGAAAAACATTTGTTAAATTATGTATTTCGTCATCTGACAATTCGGCATATTTCTTTTCCAGATTATTGATTGTCGTAACAGTTTTTTCATAAGATTTTACCAATCTGTCATTTGCAGAACCCATTAATATTTTCAGTATATTTTTCATTTCTTTTCCTTACCGTTCGGTGCAGAGCATAAAACACGCTCAGAACACAGCCATTTTGATACAATTTATAGCAATTTTGACATCTTTGGTCAAGCCACTTTATTCATATAATCAAGATTTTATTTTATACAAGTTATTTGATACAAAATTATTCCGAATTATTCTGATACAACGCTGCCGTCATAGACACTGTATGTTGTATTATCTATTATGATATGTAATTTATTTTCTGAACCTGAAACAACAGGATAATCATGTTCTGAAACTGGTGACATCATCAACCAATACGTATTACCCTCACTAGTTACTGGCAGAGCAGGGGTTGTTAGTTTTGTTGAATATGTGCAAACATTTTCATTTAAAACATTTAAATATTTACCAGATTCACATACGTATGGTGTTGTTGGATTGCATCTTTCACCAGGCTCATCACCTTCGACATCTAAATTTGTTTGATTAGCAGCCCCATTACTTGGGTTAATGACACGTGAATTACTGAATAAATCATTGTAATTACTGACACCCAAAGCAGTCTGTATAAATGCCGTCAACGTTCCATTAGTCATAGCAGAATACATTGTGCCAAAATCTTGTAAATCACACATTCTGACAGCACGTGTACACGGCCCCAAATAATATCCCTCTTGGGTTTGCTTGCAAAGCATAACACTTGTTCCCGCAGCGACTATCTGGGCAGGATTATCTATGGATAAATTTCGTGCATCATCTATGACACCCCATACACCCAAACAATCATCATTGTATGATTCAGCACCAAAACTTATTAATGCCCCATTATCACTGCCGTATGCCGCGTAATTCAATGCAGAATTTGGACAAGAAGCAGATATACATGTTTCTAAATCTATACTCCATTTAAATCCATCTTCACATCCACACAAAGGTGTTCTACCATTCCAACTTAATATTCCTGTTCCATGATTATCGGTCGGACAATATTTACAATCCGATGCAGAAGTTGAACCAGAATTACTATATTGATTATCACCACATTTTATCATTCCCAAATAGACATAGGTACCATTATTATTATCAGGGTCTATTATATCATCGGATGTCCAATAACCATTTGGATTATTTGGATTTGTGCCTGGACAATAATAACCACGTCTACAAGACCCATACCACATTAAATGCTTGCCAGTTTGCGTATTTTCCATTTCACCTGCTGTACCTGGTTCAAAAGAAATAGTCCCAGAACATGTATTTGTTCGATAATCAAATATCAAATCATTATCACAATTACAATATCTGCGACCATTGGTTGCTGTCGAATCTGACGGACATTCAATACATGATTCTATACTGGTACTGGTGACACCACCGATGAAATTATACGTATTATTTGGGCATAATATATGTCCAGCACTGCTAAATAATGCACCTGAATTCCAGCCATTTTCATCTGCATCAGCGTATGTAAAATCGCCACCCGGACAATAATGTCCATCCTGACATTCATATACCTGACTGCTTATAACGCCATTATTATTTGCAAAAGAAACATAATAACCAGGGTCTGCATGGATAGCAGATACACAATCTGTACCATCAAACACAGCATTTGAATCATCACAGATACATGTTGCATGTGTTGTTGTATCCACACTTGAACCTGATGGACACGTTAAACACTCTGATTGACCATCATAAAATGTATATGTATTACCATCACACTGTACCGCACCAACCCCCGTAAAATTATCAATATTACGTGCATTTAGCCACGATTCGGGTGTACCATCACATTTATAACCACGGGGACAGGGCCAACAACTAAAATGATCATAATGACCATTATTCATCACACTTACAAATCCATCTGAACCTCTTAAAATGGCAAATCCTTTTGGATGCTCATGCTGACCGTTTGCCACTTGTACGATATAACTTTCTAAAGTTTGACAACTGATTTGTGTTTCATCAACGCATTCCCATGTGGCGGGATTATCATCTTCTCGATGTAAAATATATCCTTCGCCGCAAACACAACCTGTCTGAACAGAATTTACAGTCATGCCAGATGGACATGTTTTACAATCATCAATTGATGTTGCCGAGCCAAGACTGTATGTACCTGTTGGACACTTTTCCACGCCAACAATATATCTTGTGCCATCACCATATACATCTACACGATCTGCCCATGTATATTTTTCGCCAGTGGTTGGCTTTACCCCCGGGCAATAATATCCAAGCGCACATGGTTTATATCCCGATGAATAATTCGCTGATGCACAACGATATTCATAATTATTATTATAATCAAAATCAGCATAATCACCAACACCACAATCAATATATTCAGAACATTCGTTTGTATCACGATTGAACAATAATCCATTTGCACACGGATTATCTGCCAACACAGATATTAATGGCAACAAAACCATTGTTGCAAAGATAAATAATTTTTTAATAAATTTGTACATAATTTTCCCCTTTGCCTGAAATTTTGCAACCTGCGACCAGCCTGTATTCCACCCATACAAACTATTGTAAATTAAAGGTACGTTT
>DBYN01000004.1:17016-57951 GCA_002310415.1 Alphaproteobacteria bacterium UBA1185
CACAAACGTACCTTTAAACGTGAAGAGTTTTTGTAAAAAAATCACCTTTTTACAATGGGTTACAAAATATCGATTAGGCGTAAAAAATACGGTTTTTATAACACCAAATTACGGAAATCTGGGATTTTTGCATTTTTTACCCACAATTTTAGTCCCTACCCGAGACCAATTCCCCACCCATGGCGGGGCGAAGTCTCGGCATAGCGACAGCGAAGACGGATGGCACGAAGTGACGGGGTAGTCTTTTAAATACTTGTATTCTCTGGAATCAAAAACCATCCGCTTTCGCCAAGACTACAATGTGACACCACTCTTGCCAGATGAAAACTTTGATTTGTTACAAAATAATAATCCCCACCATTGGTGGGGAATTATGAAACACAGAGAAAAACATATTATGCTAATCTGCAGAAATTGCGGTCAAATCATAGACGTTATAAAGTTCTTCATTATACATAATGTGCAATTTTTGGTTTTCTGCATCTTTGCTCATTGAACTGTCGCACTCTGATGCCTTGCACATATTTGCATAATATTTCACTCCGTCTATCATTACTACCAAGGATACAGGTGTCCGACTTATTGTGTACAAGCACATATCCTTGTCACCAACATGCAAGCGTTTACCACTGTTGCACACAGGTTTCCATACCGCAAACAACGTTAAGGTATCGTTTGTCAACGGTTCAGTCTGTGTCACCGATGTTGTGTAATCAACATTTTCGGCACAACCATCGGCAGTCTTGCACCAACCAACCAACTCATAATCCGATCTAGATATTTCGTAATCGGTTATATCGCAATCTTTACCATACGTACAGTTTGCTGGGCCTTTTTCATCATCACAGTACGTATCATCTGTATTCTTATCAAATACAATCTGATAGTTACTATGTACCCATACAGCATACAATTGTACAGTTGTAGCAACAGTAGCCAAAGGAGCATCAGCAGGAATTTCTTGACCGTTTGTGTAATCAACAGCCTCATCACAACCATCGGCAGTCTTGCACCAACCAACAAAACTCCAACCACTTCTTGTAAATGCATTTGCAGTTAAAGCATCCTCAACACCATACGTAAATGTTTGGTCAGTCATTGTTGGTGAATCTTCATCCGCACCGTTACCGTTGAAATGAACAGTATATTCTATCGGTGTCCATTTTGCATACAATGTAACATCTGTTTCAAATGATCTTGGTGCCGTTATCTTGTCATCCGATTCACCAGGATTCTCAACCAAATACCATCCGTCAAAATCATGACCATCAAGTGTTGTCGTTGGCAAAGTAGTGATTGTATACGTATCTTCTTCTGTACCAGATTGATAGTATACTTTTACTGGATTTGGATTAACAGCACTACCACCTTGCGTATCAAAGGTTACTGTGGCATAGCATGTGGTTTTATCTGATGTATCCGCATCAGCATCACGATTAACATAAGCATCCGGACAACCAGTCGCTTTCCAAGTCGCCTTGAACGTCAAATCACCATATGTACCCTGTGCAATAACACGTTTGACAGTCTCTGATATCACTTCACCAGTAACAGGGTCTGTTACAGTTTCTATTGTGTTAGCACGACACACATCTGGCGTTTCATCTGCTAAACACCAACCAGTGAATTCGAAACCATCTTTTGTCGGGTTTTCCAAAACGATATTTGGAGTGGTTATCGTATACGTTGTTGGGTTTGGATTAGATGTCTCAAAATTCGAACCAACCAAAGATACTCCATCATAATTAATGTTATAAGTAATCTCATCCCACACAGCATACAATGGAACCTCTGCACCTTGTGTATCGGCAAGATTATTCCCAATCGCTGCACCATCTGTGTAATGAACATTTTCGGCACAACCATCGGCGGTCTTGCACCAACCCTTGAACCCATAACCATTTCTTGTAAACGCATTTTGTGTCAAAGTTTGATCAACAATATCATATGTAAATGGTTCAGGCAACATTGGGGCAGGGTCTGCACTTGCATTATCCGCACCATTACCGTCAAAACGAACAGTATATGTTATCGGTGTCCAATTTGCATACAGATTCTTGTCACCAGCCAACGCGGTTTCTGATGTAACCGCAGCATCACCTGTGCCCGGATTAGCAACTTGGTACCATCCAGACAGTGTATATCCTGTTCTGGCGGTAGTTGCAGTTGGGAATTCATTGGCAGGAACAAAATATGTATCTCCTGTACCAGAACCACTAAACACCGCAGTATATGTAGATACAGGTTCATCATCATTTTCGCCATAATTCTTATAGAATTTAACTATTGAATTACATTGACTTACCTGTGTATCATCTACTCCTTTGTGTTCAAACCCAGCCGGGCAAACCATCTGCCATTTTGCGGTAAAGAACAAATCACCACTTTGATCCACAGCGATTGTATATGTATCGCTTGTCGGCGTACAACTTGTGTTTTCCGCGCCTTCACACCAACCCAAGAATGTATGATAATCTTTTGCTGGATTCTGCAAAGTAATAGCCTCATGATTTTCACAATACATTGTTGGATTTGGATTAGTTACGGCAAAACTTGAATTGGCCAAGGATTCGTCACTATATCCGATTATTGCACAACAAGTATCACCATCACCCGGCAACGAATATTCATCTGGGCAAACAGTTGCACATGCGTTACCATATATATCAATACCATTAACATCGGCAACAGCGGTATTACCAAACAAAGCAATATTTGAACCTGCGCCCGTTGCAGAACGGAAATCATCCAAAACAGCATTATTTGTAATATTCACCAAGTCTCTGTGTGCATAACCAGCAGTCAAATCTTCTGAATCTTCCCATAATTTTGCATTACAGATTCTTATTGCCTTGTTTGCACAAAGATCATATTTGTTGGTATCAACATTCCATTTGCATTCAACAACACGTGCACCAGCAGATGGGGATATAGAACCATCAGAAGTTGGATGTTCATACGCATTTTCATCATCAACCACCAAATAAGTATTCAAACACACCGGATTATTTTCACTTATCATAACAGGACTATTTATTTCTTTGGCGTCTGTTGTGATGTCATCTGGTATATTTCTTTCTTTGTAAACACCATCCGGCATATATTCTTCACCATAATTACAGTTACAATCATATACTGAACCAGCACCAGTACCAGACGTAGAACCAGCAGGACAAGCCGCTATACCACCCACAACAGTAGGACTACAATAATACCCAGATCCACAATCCGTAACTGCGCCAAAATTATCCTCATAAGTCCCTGGATCAAGAACTTTATAACATTCGTACGGACGATCACCAGTAGCATCAGACTTTTGCTTACTGCCACATTGTTCACGAGCAGCACCATTTGTATGTAATGCATACCCTGGTCTAGTATAACCCTCAGAATCAGTTTCTGCAGCTCTGGCGTATCCATCTATCATGACACCAAAATTGAATGTATGCTGTGAACCCAACAATCCAAAATTATGCGGTGTAGACCAGTCTATTCTTGCATTATCATTCTTTAACAAACACTGATAATATTTGGCAGGACTTACACTTTCATCATTACCGCTACATGGTTTGCATGTATATCCACCATTTGAATCTTTGGAAAGATATTCATGTTCAAGACATTTATCTTTATAACACTCCCTTGGACCACCTTTGTTGCTATCCAATTGCTCTTGCGTTGGTGCATCAGACATCAATCCCGCCGGACAAGTATATCTACCTTTACCCGGACCATAAAGTTCTGGGTTAACACCTGCTGCTTCTGTTACTTTATAGAATTTATCCGCCCAATACCAACTAGTACTTAACGCATAATAATGCTTACCATATCCAGGGCAATAATTGTAAGTTGTTTCACCATTAACTGTTACTGGACCTTCACATGGCACATTACAATTATACGGATCTTTATTGGCTTCTTTGGAAGCATAAAAACCAGGTTTGCAATAATATCCACAATGTTTATAAGTATCTTTTGTGCCCTCTAATTTCAAAGCAGAATGCTTATGACCACCCGCAACCCAATCATCAACATTGATGCCATTCAGTCCCGACAAGTTCAATTCAGAACAAGGTTTACAATCTGTTATTTTGGTTGCACGTCTACGCAAATCATTGGCTGGGCAAGTTTCTATATTATTATCCGCAGTTTGCTGTTCTTCATCCCAACAAACACCTTCACCATGCATTTTTATATCACCGTATACACCAGCCCCAGTATCCCCATAATCGGTTCCAAAATACGAATCTGCTGGACATGACAGTGCACCACTGTTCGTTTTCGACAAACAAGATTCACCCACACCACAAATTTCATCTGAACCCGGACAATATGCCCCGTCTGGACAATTCAAACATTTGCTGGTATTACCATTCCACGACAAATATGTTCCCGCCGGACAATTACCAGTTGTTTCCTGTAATTGTGCATAGTATGTTATTTCTGATTTACGATAACTTTTGTCTTTTGGATTAATATGATTAGCAACATCGTTTATCTTGTCTGTTGCAATCCACAATAATCCTTTGCACGCATCATCGTTTGCCGTTTCTTCCGTTGTACAAGCCTCACATTCATAATGCTTAACATTATTAGACTGTGTTTCTTTTACTTTTTTACCAGCCGGACAACAGAACCTTTCATCACGACAATAACCTGTAAACACGTGCGCATTTTCAAATGGTGTAAAGTTGTTACCATCTTTTTTGTAACCCAACGGAATTGTTTCATTACTATTCCAATAATATGAACTGTTGCTGTCTGTATTACCATAATATGTATAAGTATTCTGCCAATACGGATATCCGTCATACGGTGTTCCATGTGTATTTACTCTGTGGTCTTGCGTTATATTTGCATAATACACTTTGACACGATAAGTATTTAATTCACACGTATTACTGTTGGAATTCCATCTACGCACCAAATCACTATCAGATTCATGCGGTTCATCTGGATAAGCCTGCGCTAAAACTTCTTTGGTACACGCACACGAAGTAGGTACCGTACTACCAGTTGGTGTTACAGGCACTGAATTAATACCGGCTTTACCCGTACCACAAGTTGGGCAATTATCCTTGTTTTTGAAATATTGATTTTCGCTTGGCACACAAGCATTTTCTATGATAATTTTTGAACCAGGACAATAATAAGCATTACGAGAAATATCATCTGGGAAAGTTATATTTCCTTCTTGATGCGCTTCCGCAGAACATGTTTGACAAGTTCTTTCGCCCGCATGTGTCCGTTCTTCTTTGTAACGTGGACAGCAGAATCCATTCTTGACATTCGGGTTACAACATGTCTGTGTTGTACCATTCCATGTGAAGCCGTCTGGGCAAGAACAAACAGTATAATTTCCTGATGCGTTTGCTATTGGTACTGACAAATGCGCGAACGGATTACTATCAATATCGGAATGAGAACCATCAGTTATCCATTCAGGCAAGAACACGTCAACCGGTGAACCGCCCGCTACTAATTGCTGAACTTGATATTGCTGACATTCGAACATACCAACTTTGCCGTCTTCACCACCGTTAGCATCTGGGAATCTGCCACCAGGGCAATAAGAACCAGATTCATAACGCGACACATAACCATGAATTTCATCTACATAATCTTCTCTACATGGCAGACACTGTGGTTTTCCTTCTGTATCTCTTGCATTCAAATCCAAATAAGTTCCAGCCGGACAATTATATACAACACCACATTCGCTTTCTAATTTGGCGCCACGTTCAAAGGTGTTTGTACCGGCAGGACAAGATTTGTTTCCTAAATAACCGTCGGCTAAATCTTCGGTTTCATTTTCTTCATATTCAGTTGATTTAAAATAAGTTTTTGGTTCACCATCATCGCCAGGACAGTAAGAGCCTTCGGGGCAGGGTGCACAATCCGTATCACCGTCATACCAAAGACCTTGGTCTACCTGCATAGCATGACCCGCAGGGCAAGTATATTCGCATCTGAATGCGCCAGCATCGGAATGACCAGCACCCGCGAAATACTTTGTTGGACACTCTTTCATACTTTTTGTTATATATTCTTCTTTGGAATCATAGATACCACCAACACAATAATTATCCACATCGCATGGCAAGCATTTATATTCACCATTTTCTTTACCCAATTTTTCACCAGGCTGACAGATATGCCAACTGCAATACGCAGCGGTTACAGCACCCATACCAAGTCCATTGATATTTTTCGCACCAGTAGTCGTACCAGTCGGACACTTACATCTGCCCAACGTAGTTCCGTTTTGATTAGTATTGCTCCATCCATTTTCTGCAATATTTGCTTCATTGCCACAAATACCTTCATTATCAGTTCTCGTAATCTGTGCGTTACTCGACAAAGCACCAGGACAATAATACCCAAAATCACACTCAACCTCATTTCCAGTTCTTAAATCAATATAATAGCCTGCATGTGGTTTGGCATATTGTGTTTCTACACAATTTGGATTATCTTCTTCGGCATGCAAACCGATTCCGCAATTATCTTCGAACACAGGTGTCATATTTACAGTGCCAGATGTTGCACCTGCAAACCATTCAGCAACACATGAATAAGAGTTACCTGGCTCTTGCGTCAGTATCTTGGCGTTACTTGGCAAATCGTCACGCAACACATACGAATAATCGACAGCGTGCACATTTGCCGTAAATGCCATAAAAACCATCAATAAAGATATAATAAACTTATACATGTTATGCCTTACCTGTTTTTAAATTTGTTTTCCATTTTTCGTCTGGGTGCTTCCGGGAAATCCCGGAAACACCACAAACACTCTCTCACTTTAGTATTAGGTTATTCATCCGAACCCGAACCTATTATTGCCGGTGTCCAACCAACGAATTCGTAACCACCTAATACTGGTGAATTCTCTGGTAACGTCAATCCTCCATCATACACACAAGAATTCGCAGCAGCATTTGTCGGGGTTACACCACTCCATTTAAGTGTAATTGTCTTTGCCATACAAACATTTCTGCTATTACCAATACTAGCAACATTATAATCGAAAATACCATGATTTTGATCCACACCACAGTGTGTTTGGCAATCGTTAGTATCTGAATAAACATATACTTGTTGTACACTGCCATTGACTGGTACATTGTTAATTGCCGTAACTTTTGTAACACAAACACTACCCGCAGTGTCTAAATCACTTAAACTTGCAACACATTTAACATTACCAGCAACCTTTGTTATTGGTCCGGCTTCATCATTGTTAATGGTGATAAACCACTCTCCTTTTTCAAGATTGTCAGCACAATTTACATCTGGCGAAGTACCCACAATACAGTTACCCATTATATCTGTAACATGAGGTGTATAGTCTATTGTATTAGGCAACAACGATGCAATCGATTTTGGTTCATATCCATCCTCGCAAGCCACAATATTCTTTTCACAAACAAGATCTTTATCAGATTCATATATCTTTTCCCTGTTGTCAATCCATCCCCAAGCATTATTCGCTGATGACACATGTGCATTTGATATGAAGGCTACATTAGCAGCATTACACGCATAATAACAATCCGATACATCGTCACTGCCAGCATCAGAGTTAGGATACTTTCCAGATGTTTTATCAGAACAAGAAACTTCACCAGCAGAGTAAAACACACCGTCAGCCATCATGTTGTTGACCTCGTCACCGTAATCACCAGTACAGAAATAACCCGCTTCACAATTTGCAATTTCGGCTGACGAATCGGACGGCACTAAAACCGTATATGCGTCTTCTGTGCCTTCATTCTCAGTATGTTCTACCATTTCAGGATTCGCATTCATTTTAAAATACTTACCTTTACGTTGTGCTTCCGCTAACGTGTTACCGCTGCTGTCTTTACCCAACCAAGAATTTGGAATAAAGTTGGCAAGCATACTTGCTTCGCCCGATGTAGCACCACCAATATCGTCACCAGAACAATTTGCTGAGCTACCTAATATTCCTGTATCCAAATTTGGTGTTGGCGTTTCTGCCTTTGCTGTTAATGGCAAGATGGATAAAATCACCCCACCAGTTAAGAACAATTTTTTCATTTTCTTTTTCTCCTTTGTTTGTTTTTGTTTTATTTCTTTTGTCCCGCTTTGCCAAGGCTTCGTGGAACGTTTTTTTACCAATCCTTTGTTTTCCCTACCAACCTATTATCATGGGCAAAGCAGGGGGTTAATTCGTTTTACGGCGCCGCCGATGGTGTTACCGCGTGCCGCCATCCAACAAATGTGTATCCAGTTAGTGTTGGCTTAACATTCGGCACCGTTAATTTACCATCCCACGTACAAGTTGCTGCATCGCCTGAATTCGCAACCCCATTCCAATTTATGTTTATCGTATCTGGCATACATGCATTCTTGTTTGATATTGTATCCATCAAATCCGACCAGACACTGCTAGTAATATTACCGGTTCCACACAACGAAGCACACTGTTCTTTTGATTCATATTGTGCAGAATGCACCCAAGCACTATCAATATCCATCTCATCTATACTAATTACACGTACCCAACATTGTACACCAGTAGAATTTTGGGCAAAGCGATGTTCACCTGTATCATTCGACGGTACATCATTGCACAACCCCTGGGTACCAATCTTTGGTAAATCATTATCACTTAAAGTATTTACAGGTGTAGGTGTATAATGTTCTGCATCACATGCTGTAACATTTGCATCACATATACCAAACCCGTCATTATACTTACGACCAGTAGTATAAGCACAAGTACCCACATGCTTCAAATTACCACAATCTGGGTCGCCAGAGCAGGTCGCATAGCATTGTACCAATGACGTAGATGCCGCATCAGAATTTACATAGTTACCATTTGTCATTGAACTGCAAGACAGACATGCATCTTCGCTGTCTGCACCAGGATACAGACCAAATGTTCCAGCAGGGCAAGATTCTTTACCGGTAATAAATTCATCACCAGCGTGCCAATTTTCACCTAAATCAACACCTGGACAATAATAACCGGCTTCACATGGTGCACATTGGGTTGTTTTGTTACCCAGATTTTCTTCACCTGTTAAATATTCACCTGGATTACATGCACCATATTTAAAGCATCTATCAAATTCCTCTATATCATTGACATCTTCGGTGAACAGCGCAGTTAATGCCGGTGTATCATTGTAATCAGGCACGCCAGCCAATGCCGCTAATGTTCTTGCACCCGCATCAAATGTTTCAGTGTCACCAATTTTATTCTTCAATTGCACATAATCTTTTTGACTGCAAATCGTGTATGCCTTGGTGCAAGTATCGTCAAATTTACACAATGCAATTTTTGCCCCAGCATTATTATAATCTATACTGTCAAACTTAATATCTGGTCCCTGGCTAGGATCTGATTGCCATGTCTCTAACTTTTCTGCATCAAAGTTCATACCGTCAATGTCATCAAAATATACTATCCTGTATGAACATTCATTGTTGCTATTACCATAAGACATACCTTTGTTATATTTAAAGTTATCATCCCAAGAACTAATAATATACCCACTGCCATCACTATCGATAACCAATTCTGGGGTGACTTCATCACATACAATTGGCGTTAATCCATAAGTTCCCCATGGAATACCATTTTTACCACTTAAATCTAAATCATTCACACCTTTGCCTGTGGTCCAATCAGCATTTGCACAAGAATATCCCGGCAAACAAGTAGCACATTCCAAAGCACCAGTATTTGTATTCAATCCCAAATATTGTCCTGCATCGCAAGTATATGTTGTTTGGGTACAAGCATACGCCGGCATATTATTAACAGAATCAACCCTACCATCGTTATCTTCATCCACAATGTCATAGGTATATCCTGCAGCACAATAATTTTGACATGTGCTGTCCGCAATAGTGAAATTGTTCGCACGTGATTGCAAATTGGTACCCGCACCAGACGTGAACAGTTTCTTTTTCCAATCTGGGTCATAGATATCAACACCCGAACCCGACAACAAAGCAGTTACACCCATTGCACCACGAACATTGTCCAAATCTGGCAACAAAGCCAGTATTGCCTGGTTTTCCATCAGATGTTGCATACCACATATAGATATTGGTTTCGAACAATTTTTGGTATATGTTCCATAACCAGATGATTCTGGATCATTATCATATTGACAGAATACCATACTGCCGAACGCATTATTTGGATTATTCAAAGCGGTATCAGTCATATTAGCCATAAAGGACACCGGATCATTCTCTGCACCTTGTTCTGTGGCTTTGGTCACCAAACTCTGCACCATTGAACCATAACCAGCGACTATACCTGGCCAGAAAACACCATAATAATATCCATTAACACAATCCGATACATCTGTGACACCATCGTTATTAATATCTGTGAACGCTTCACCGTCCAAAGATAACCATTGCCCAAAGTTACGTGTCGGATCATCGTAGTCGATATTACCGTCTTCATCCAAATCTATAAACACAGATGGACATACAACCGGTGTGGCTTCTGGGTCTGGTGCCGGGCATCTGTAATCGTTAACCCAATTTGGAACATCCAAATTCATACAATGTTCAGCGGCCTGTTCGACCGTATATGCCGGGTCATCATTTGCATGTTCCACCATTAAATTTTGCACACATGTCATATCTGGCGTACCTTGAATAATACGTTCAGCACTGTAACCATTGTCATTTGCCGGCAACAAAGATTTAACAAAATTGATAATCTTGTTACCATCGTCAATAACCGAGAATAACGAATTAACATCATTTATATCACATAACTTAGCAGCCACAGTACACCCACCGAAATATTCAGCCTCGTCTTTACTATCACGCTCACTAGATTGTTCGCACAACATCAAATTAGCGCCAGCATTCACTAATTCATTTGGATATTGTGTCACCAGTTGTCCAAAACAGTCATATTCGTCGTTTCCTTGAGCGACACATGCCGCATAAGTCGGGTAAATATCAGATTTTGTATCAACAGCCAACCAATAAGCAACACACTTTTGCGCTTCTGGATCCCAAGCCCTATCCATGGCATATAACAACCCATCATCACCATAATACAACATATTATTTTTTAACGATGGACAGCTCGAAGATTGTGGAATACAAGACCACGACTGTCTGTCAAAATATTCATAGTTAACATTACATTCACAACCCCCGGGAACAGTCTTAGAACCCGCCGGACATGCACGACAATCCGCCAAAGAAGTTGCACCATCAACACTTGAATATCCGCCACAGGAATACCTTCCAACCTTACAATCATCAAAACCAGACAAATCAGTTAAATCAATACCGTTTCCATTATTGCATTGACCATAACCATACTCACCACCCGGACAGTAACTACCTTCATCGCACCATGTATCAGCATACCCGATTACATACTGTTTTTTATCAACCAAATCATAAACAGGATCAATATTTAAATAGCGCCCCGGCATAGATGTTGCAGTAACCGCACATTTCCATTCTCGTTGTTGGGTCTGCAAATCAAAATATACGTATAATATTTCATTTGGGTTATTACAAACACAAGTTTCATGATGCACACTGGGTGTTGAACCAGATGGACAGGCAACACAAGCATCAGCAGATGAGGACCCCAAATAATGACTACTCGTGTTATCAGTACACTCTGTTCGACCAATATAACAAAATACCTTGCCATTGCTCGTATCATGGAAACAATCAAAACCATTCAAATTGTTTATATCCGATGGCAAAACACTACTCGCAACTATATTTGATACACCAGTGCAATAAGATCCATATGGGCACCAGGTACGCTGATTAATTTGATCCACACTGCCATCAGCATTAAAGATTACTTTTGTAACTTCACCGGGGTTTATATTATCCAAAGCAACACATTGTCCCAAAGCAGGATGGAAAATCTCGTTAGAGCCTGTACAAACACAGGATGTTCTGTTGGTTGTTGAATTCATGCTGTCTGGACATGCGGTGCAGACACCACCCGCCACAGAATAATAACCATCCGTACACAAATCCGTTACATTCGCGATGTATTTCCCAGAATCTTCATCGTATGTCGAATTTGATAAACGATACGTAGTTCCTGCCTGACAATCGTACCCCGCCGGACATGCGGTACAACCGGACGTCACGACACCAGTACTTGCATTTATTTCAAATGTTGCACGTTCTCCATCAGAACATGAATTATATGTTGTATCCGCCACCCATGTCGGATAAACGCTTACACCAGCAGATGTACTGCCGATTTCTACATCATTATCACTACAAAACTTTGTGGAATCTGTGGAACACACTTTGATTTGGGTAACTGTGTTTGCTGCACTACATAAACCACCAGACATATCACTTGCGCACCAACCCATAAACATATAACCACTGCTTGTCGGATTACCCAATGTTATCGACAAATCCCCAATCTTGAACGTATTGGGGTTATCCACATGATTCGTTTCACCATTGCCCAGATTATAATCTATCGGATACGTTTGTTCCCAAAACGCATAATATGTTCTGCTTTGGGCATTATTATCCAATGTCGCAGGAATACGCCAATCCGGGTCTTCCAAAGTGCCATTACATGTGTCGTCACTATAATCTGGGTTAGAGCCACTATTGTTATTATTATCATCAAAATCCGAATCGGCACACCAACCAATAAACTCATACCCAGTATTTACCGGATTTGCAACGGTTATATAGCCTTCTTCCGATTCGGATTCAATCGATTCTACATTGCTTGGCAAGTCACCACCACGCAAATCATACGAATAAATTGTACCGAATGAATTCCCAACACAAAGCCCAAAAATCAAGGCAACTGCGACCATAAAACGATTGCACAAAATACGTACAGAAGTAAAAAATCTAGACAATTTCAAATCTCCCTTTACTTTCATTGATACCATAGAACAAAAAGGAAATCTTACGCAAGCACATTTTTTATTTTTTAAAAAAATCCCAGAATTCAGGACAAAATTCCCCACTAAAAGTTTCACTATGACCAAAAGAAAACGGCTATTCTCACCTTGGGGGTACGGCGTAGTCAGGGAGGTCAAAAATCAAACATAAAACAAATTTCATAAATAAATATTGGACAAACTGTTGTGCCAGATGCGCAATTGAACGAATACACCGGAATAACCCCAACCACTTATAATGTATTGAAAAAGAAAAAATCTTTGCTATATTATAAACACAGGTACGAAAGAGCATAGCTGAATACATTATTCAGAGGAAAGTCCGGACTGCATGGGACAGCATAGTGGTTAACGACCACACAGGGTAACCTGATGATAAGAGCAACAGTGACGAAAGCGATTAAATTCGCGGTGAAACGGGCAATCTCTATGTGCAGCAACCTCAAAAAGGATTCCAGATTCGTCCCAATCGTTTAAGGAATCGGGTAGGGGGCTTGACGGATGCGGTAACGCATTTCGCAGATTAATTATGCTCACAACCATGGCTTGTTCGATTGGACTCGCCATTGGCTGAACAGAATCCGGCTTATTGAATACCTGAATTTAAAAAACCGCTGTTGTGCGGTTTTTTTATTTTACATAATTTTGCCTTTGGACGGATAAAATGTTAATGTAATATCTTTCCACATATCATATTCTTTGCGTGGCAACATAGAAAATGGTTGGCAAATACGAATAGCTTCTTTGACCGTGTCCAAAACATACGCAAAAGCCGGATCAGTTTGCGCACGTGATTCTGATTCAAACCATAATTTATCTATGACCCCAGTTGGTAACATTTTTAAATGCGCACTTAAACGAATATCTTCTATGTCTGGATGATTAGTATCAATATTCCAACAACGTGTCAACGCAACCCGTAACGCATCAACCACAGATACCGTCATTGTCCTGTCCAAAGACAATACTTCGCGTTTAACCTTTACCACAGTTTTTTTACGTGGCGCAGGTGTCGTTTCCGGCTTTTTCGGGGTATTTTCAACTTTTTTAACTTCTGTTAAAGTTTTACTTTCGTTTTCAACCATAGTTGGTTGTTTTATCGTAACTTTTTCAGTTATTATATTTTGTTTTTCTTCGGTCTTTTTGTCGTTTTTATCAGGCTTTTCGATATTTTTTTCTGGTTCGGGTACATTTGTGTTTTGCAATATTGTTTCTTTGCCACTTACCTTTACATCTTTTAAATCTAACTCTATAATCTCAACCCGATTTGGCACAACATTTTTTGCACGCTCAACAACCACAGATAAAGACAAAATTATAATCGCAAACAAAACTAAATGTCCAAATACAGACATTAAAAAATTTTCACTTTCAAATTGTGTTTTTACTTTCATTATTTATTATCAATTTGCGTTCTTAAACCAACACGTTGAAAACCAACATCTTTTAATTTTCCCATAACCGCCATAACCGCACCATAATCAGCATGCCTATCACCACTTAACATTATTGTTAAATCAGGATTTTCACCACGCATAGCAACAGCGCGTTTTACGACGTTATCTATGGACATTTTTGTATCCAACAAATAATAATCACCATTTGAATCTATGCTAATTTGAATCGCATGATTGTTACCAGTCATCGCAGATGTACCAGCGCGCGGCAAATCAATATCTATACCCGCAGTCATCATTGGTGTTGTTACCATAAACACAGCCAACAACGTAGTCATAATATCTATCATTGGCGTCAAAGTCATTCCCGCATCAAAAACACTTAATCTTTTACGCACCATATTATCACCACCTATTTATGTTTTATTTCTTTGATTTGGTCTTCCAAATCTCCATATAAATTATCGGCACGTTTAGCAAATACACCATACGCAATTGCCGCAGGAATCGCCGCTATTAACCCCAACGCTGTTGTTCCCAACGCCGTCGCCAAACCCGGAGCAATAACACCAATACTTACCGACTGATTCACACCAATCGACGCAAAAGAATCCATCACCCCCCAAACCGTTCCAAATAAACCTATGAACGGCGCAACATACGAAACCATAGACAAAAACCAAAGGTTTTTATCAAACGGACGCATCAATTTATCTGCTATAACATCTAAGTTATCATTATGTTTTATCGACACAGGATTATGCTTTTGCCAATGCCACAACCGGATTTTTTCTATTATCACAGTCCAAGATAAAATGCTCGCCACAACCAGAACAACTGACACAAACAAAGTCATCAAATCCCGACCACTAAACAATGATATTAATGAAAAACTATTTCCCATCTCTCTTCCTTTTTGTTTTATTTACATTAATGCCTTTACAATATTTTCAGGTATTGCTTTTGGTCGCATATTAGAACCCAAATATGCAATCGTTATGTTCATTATAGCACAAATTAAATCATCTTTCACGAATTTTTGTTCAATTACCATAGAAGCCAACCCAATTTTAATTGGTTGTGTTTCAACGCGAAAATTATCATTTAACCTTAACGGTGACTTATACTTTATAGTCAATTCACGAATAATAAAACCAAAATCGCCATCCGGAATCAAAATATCTTTTGACCAATTTGTTCTGGCACGTTCTGCCACTTCTATATACCGACCATGATACATAATACCCTGTAAATCAGTATCTGCAAACGCAACAGAAAAATTAAAAATATGTCCTTTTGCCATAATGTTATTTCGTTTTATTAAAGTTATTTTTCAAGACCAACGTGTTTATAACCAGATTCTGTTATAACACGTCCACGCGGGGTTCTTTGCACAAACCCCAATTGCATTAAATACGGTTCGATAACATCTTCTATGGTATCAACAGGTTCAGATAAAGATGCAGCCAAATTATCTATACCCACAGGTCCGCCAGCATAATTTTTTATAATTGCATTTATGTATTCCCGGTCGATTTTATCCAACCCCATATCATCAATCTGTAACTGATACAACGTAGTTTTAATAGTATCAACATCTATGACATCTTTGCCAACCGCCGTTGCAAAATCACGTGCGCGCTTTAATAAACGATTAGCAATTCTTGGTGTTCCACGTGAAGACTTTGCCAACATCTTTGCACCAGTATCATCAATCTTGGTACCCAATATACCCGCACTGCGCATAATAATTTTTGCCAAATCATCCGCAGAATAAAACGATAAACGCAAATCAATTCCAAATCTGTCCCGCAAAGGATTAGACAACAAACCAGTTCTGGTCGTTGCGCCAACCAATGTAAAAGGTGGCAAATCTATGCGAACACTTTTAGCAGTAGGACCTTCGCCCAACATAATATCCAATTTAAAATCTTCCATCGCAGAATACAAAACTTCTTCTATAGCGGTAGATAAACGATGAATTTCATCTATAAATAAAACATCCATCGGTTCCAAAGCAGTCAAAATCGCCGCCAAATCACCTTGTTTGGTCAACATAGGTGCGGACGTTGCACGAAAATTGGTTCCTAATTCATTTGCTATTATATGTGCCAAAGTCGTCTTTCCCAACCCCGGTGGCCCATAAAGCAATACATGGTCCATCGCTTCTCCACGATTACGCGCAGCAGATACAAAAACCGATAAATTTTGTTTTAAATCATTATGACCAATAAAATCCGACAAAGTCTTTGGTCGAATAGTCGCAGACATTTCATCAGGTATATTTGGATCTAAAAAACGTTTATTTTGTTCTTCCATAACTATAACAACTTATCGTCTTCATTTTCACGACCAACATACGCCTTTAAATCGTTGTACATTTGGCGCAAATCTGCCGGGGTAGAATAATTAGCATCAGCATTTTTTACACGAATTGTTTCCAAATCAATTTGTGCCTGTTTCTTTAAAATTTGAGTCAAATGAACACCAAACGCATTTGCTGCTTCACCTTCGTTCATACCCTGTAATAACAAACCACGATTAGGTCTGGGCGACAAAAATCCAAAATCTGATACAGCAGAATC
This sequence comes from Alphaproteobacteria bacterium UBA1185, assembly GCA_002310415.1. Classification (GTDB taxonomy): domain Bacteria; phylum Pseudomonadota; class Alphaproteobacteria; order Rs-D84; family Rs-D84; genus Enterousia. The sequence goes on from DBYN01000004.1 coordinate 33,928, forward strand.
CGGCGAAACCAATGCAAATCCAGACACTTCTGGTCTGCGCATCATCGTTTGTAGCACATACCAAGCCCCCAACTGATGACCAGCCAACCATATTTTATCACTGTCCTCATTTTTATTTTGAATCCAATCTATGACCGTAGCAATATCCAACATATTATCAGCAGTTGTTCCAATTGCACCTTCCGAATCATTTACACCACGATAATTAAAACGAACAACAGAAAAACCAATATCCATAAAAGCACGAAACATCGCATAAGATACCCGATCGTTCATGTGGCACTTTTGACGTGGGCTACCAGACAAAACAACAGCCAACGGAGCGGCTTCTAAATCAGACTTGTGATATACTGCATGCAATTTACCAGATTGACCTTTAATAATAACATCTACCATTATTTCATCCTGTTTTTAATATCCTGTATATAGTTATAAAACAAAAACGCCCTTATTTTCAATAAAAATATTTTTGCTTTGACATAGTATATCAAAATATTTTATTATCTTGTATATATAAATATGATAACATATATAAATAAGAGAGAAAAGGTTTATATCATGAAAAAGTTACTTTTATCATTCTTGGTGTTAACATTATGCACACAAACAATCTGTGCAAATGAGTATATGGATTATACTTATAACGAAAACCAAACAATTTATAACGAGATTCCTGTTCAGTCTTATTACGCTTACCCAAATGACCCGAATTTTATTCCCGAAACAGAATTCATGAATATAGATGACGATATAAACTATGACGATATGATTTACGATATAAGAAACGAAGAAGCATTTTATCATCCGGGTGTTGGGTTTACCGACCGCCCAACAGTTATATGTCGCAACTTTGATTGTACACGTTTAAACAATCGTATTACCCGCACATTTTTATTTAACAGTTTGGCAAATATGTTTATGACAAACGCTCATTCCAGATTGTATATTTGTGAAGCAGACCCATTTTCTCGCAGTTGTTTACAATCAGGCATATCTTTTCCTGTACGTGCTGGCATCGCAAATGCACTGGTAAAAATACCCAAGGCAACTATTTCCCAGGTAAATTTATCAACTGGTTTATCGCGCGCTTCAGTTACTATGACGTACGAATTTGTTGTAAATGGAATACAACGTATGTGTGAACCAACAATTGTTGATATATCTGTTCCCAACAATTCCCAAGCAACTCTAACAAATCGTGAATTCGCTTGCAATTTAACCAGCGACGGGATGTCAAACGTATCGTTATTGTTAAATATCGATTACATAGATTTAGATTATGGATTGATTGGTGGTTATTATTCCTTGGGAATGCAGGGACCAACCGTGGGAAGTGGCAGGGGATATCTTGTATTCAAAACCGAATACACAACCAAAGGTATGAAATTTCGCACCACCACAACACCAAATGATTTAAAAAACAACGGTGATAAAACAATCCGAGCAATTAAGCCTGGTGAATATGCTGTCGAGGCTTTGGAAGATTAATAACCAAATACATATAAAAATGAATAAAACAGTCTTGGTTGTTGACGATGATAATATGTTACGTAATAGCCTGACGAGCGGATTACGCAAAAATGATTTTAATGTTTTATCCGCAGAATCTGCGGAAAACGCAACAGAAATATTAAATCGTGTAAACGTAGATGCCATAATTTTGGACAGGATGTTGGGTGGTCAAGACGGTTTAAGTTTTTTAAAAAACATTCGCAAACAAGGCAACAAAACACCAACTATTATGTTAACTGCTTTGTCTGGTTCTGAAAATACCATAGATGGTTTATCAGGTGGCGCAGATGATTATCTTTCCAAACCATTTCAATTTCAAGAACTCGTATTAAGATTAAACAATATTATAAACCGGAATATTTCCGTAAAACACTTGAACGTATTGCCACAAGGATTGATATTCGCAGACAATGAATTTTTTATTGATATCGATACAGAAAACGAAAAAAAATTATTATCTTTGTCTAATGAAGAAAAAAAATTGTTACAAAATTTAACAAATCCAATCGGAAATATAGTGGCTGCAACACCTATGGTTGCAAAACGCTTGCGTAATAAAATAAATAGTGTATTATCAAATATAGATATTATAACCGTCCGCGGAATGGGATACAAAATAATAACAACAAAACGGTAGTGCAAATGAGATTAATACCTCGCAGTTTTTTATGGCGTACAATTTTAATGGTGTTATTACCATTGATTGTTGCATTGTTAATTGTCGCAAATGCTTTCTTTGGCAATCATTGGCGTCGTGTTCATAATACATTGGCACGCACATTATCTGGTGAAATTACCACAATGATGCATTTTATGGATCGTGGCGATGACATATCTGTTAAAATGTTGGCTCGCGACATTGGGATAAATGTTACAATTAACGACAAATTAAATCGTCCCACAAAAAATGATAATAATTCCAGGGAAGCCGGACAATTAGCCAAAGAATTACAAAACAAATTGAAACAGCCTGCAAACATATATGTCGATCGAGCGAATCGTTTACTATTTATCGACATTCCAACCAAAGACGGTAAAACCGCTACTTTTGGAACAACAATGTATCGAATATATTCAACCAGCACAGAAGTATTTTTAATTTGGTTAATTGGCTCTATATTAATAGTTTCAATATTAGTGGCACCTTTTGTAATGTTTCATACACGTAGCATTCGTCGTATTGCCAAAGCCGCTAATAAATTTGGTCGCGGTATGGACGTACCTGGTTTTCAGCCAAGTGGTTCTGCTGAAATACGCGAAGCCGCAACTGCCATGATTAACATGAAAGAACGTTTAAAGCGGTACAACAAAACCAGAACAGATATGTTGAATGCTGTCGGTCATGATTTAAAAACACCTTTGACACGCATGCGCTTGGGTATAGAAACGGATTCTATTACAAAACAAGATTTGTTGAAAAACATTGACCGTATGACCGAAATGGTAAATGGATATTTGGCTTTTGCTCGTGGTGAAATGCCAGAAATAGAGCAAGCAACCGAATTACCTGCAACGTTAACAAGAATTGCACGTGATGCTGCACCGAATAAAAATATTATATTGGATTTTCCTTCTAATCCCGTTCAGTTTTATGCGCGCCCATCTGCTTTGACCAGTGCGTTTACAAATATAATTGAAAACGCAACAAGATTTGCCAAAAAGACTATTAAAATCAAAGAAATAGATTCAGATGAATCTGTGACTGTGATAATCGAAGACGATGGTCCTGGTATTCCAGATGATAAAAAAGCATTGGCTTTACAGCCTTTTGTGCGTTTGGACGAATCTCGTAACGAATCGACTGGCGGAACAGGTTTGGGATTATCAATTGCTCAAACAGCGATAGAAAATCATGGTGGTCAGATATTTTTGGAAGACAGTGATATGGGCGGATTGAAAGTGCGCGTTGTTTTACCACTTTAATAAAAGAGATTTAATGATGAATTTATACAAATATGTATCTGATGCAATAAACAAAACATTGGGGTTCACAGTCAATTTGGAAGTTCCAAAAAATCGTGATTTTGGTGACTTTTCTACTAATGCGGCGATGATTGGTGCAAAAATTGCAAATAAAAACCCACGCGAATTGGCTAATGAATATATATCTAAATTACAAAAGTTGGATTTTATTGACAATGTGACAGTCGCAGGACCGGGTTTTATAAATTTAAAAATAAAAGATAATTTTATTCTGAATAATGCACAAATCCCGACACGTATTACCGCATTAAACCCATTAAATTTAGATTTAGACTATGGCAGTTATAATATCGGCAAAGCATTACACATTGGACATTTAAAGCCAATCGTTGTGGGTGATACATTTAATCGTATTGCTAAATTTGTTGGACACACAATTAAAAGTTATAACCATATTGGTGATTGGGGACGTCCAATGGGGTTAATTATTGCATGGATTATCGAATATGGTATGCCCAAAGATGCAAACGAATTTAATAAAATATATCCAGCTTCAACTGCACGCGCAAACGAAGACGAAGATTGGTTGAATCGCGCGCGTCAAATTACCACAGAATTACAAAATAACAATCCAGAATTTACGAAAATTTACAACGCTTTTATACCTTTGTCTTTGAAACAAATGGACGATACATTACAAAGATTTAATATAATGCCGTTTGACATGATTATGGGCGAACGTGGTGTATCTGAATATGTACCCGAAACACAGAAAATTTTAGAAAATAAAAGGTTGTTACAAGAATCTGATGGTGCATTGATTATAAACGTTCGCAACGAAGATGATAATGCACCTATGCCACCCGTAATTTTTAAAACAACAGCAAATACAAACAGTTATGCTGCGGCTGATTTGGCTGCTATTTATTACAGAAATAAGAACGACAACCCTTCTGAAATAATATATTTTACAGATTCCAGACAATCATTACATTTTCAACAAATATTTCGTGTCTCACAAATGGCGAATTTAACATCAGCAAAATTAATCCATGTTGGTTTTGGAACTATTACCGGCAAAGACGGAAAACCTTTTAAAACACGCGATGGCGGTACGGTAAGTTTATCTGATATCTTGGACATGTCAGAAACGGCTGTTCGGGAACGTGTTGCCGAATCACAAAAACAATTAGATGATAAAACTATCAAACAAATTGCTCTGGCCGCCGTTAAATTTAATGATTTAATTCACGACGTTAAATCAGATTATATATTTGATGTAAAATCTATCACCAGTTTCGAAGGTCGTACAGGTCCATACGTTTTATATACTGCGGTTCGCATGCAATCTGTATTGCAAAGGGCGAACATTAATATATCAAAACCAGAATCTTATATATTGTCAAATGACGAACGCAATTTGTTGATTCAGATAATGGATTTTGAACATATGATATTATCCGCATTTGAAAATCGCGCACCAGATATGCTGGCTAACTATACTTATGATTTATGTCAATTAATAAATAACTTTTATCATAATTGCCCAATTTTACGTGATGATATTGATGCCAAAACCAAAGCAGGGCGGTTATATATTTCTAAAATTGCATTTGATACATTGGCAACAGCCATTGATTTGATGGGATTACAAATACCAAACGAAATGTAAATCATACGGTATTATATTACCATATAAAAATTTCTTGACATTTGCGGGCATTTGCGACATAATAACGCACGTTATTTTTAACAACCAAAAGGTAAAAAACAATGACAACGACAAAATCGTTAAAAAAATGCGAATTAGAAGCCAAATGGTATCTAATTGACGCAACAGATTGCACGTTGGGACGTTTGGCTGTATTTGCTGCTAATATCCTGCGTGGCAAAAACAAACCGACATGGACACCAAATATGGATTGTGGCGACCATGTTATTATTATAAACGCTGACAAGGTTGCTTTGACTGGGCACAAAGCCGACAAAACAAAATTCTTTTGGCATTCTTTGTGGACAGGCAGCACGAAAGAAAGAACTTTGGGACAAATGCGTTCTGAAAAACCTGAAAAATTGGTTACAAATGCTGTAAAGCGTATGATGGGTCGTCGTACTGCGGTTGCATTGGCAAACAAACGTTTGACTAAATTGCACGTGTATGCTGGTTCAGAACACAAACATGCCGCACAAAACCCAATAGTAATTGATTTTGGTGCTTTGAATTGTAAAAACAAAAGGGGCGAATAATGACAGAAACAAAAAAGAAAGCAGCAACAAAAACAACTGCTAAAACAACTACAAAAAAAGCGGCCCCTGCAAAAAAAACAACAACAGTTAAAACCGCAACTGCGAAAGTGGCCAAATCTGAAACAAAATTATCTGGCGCAACATACGCAACCGGAAAACGTAAAGATTCTGTTGCGCGTGTATATTTGGTACCTGGCAAAGGCAATATAACTGTTAATGGCACAGATATGAAAACATATTTTAAACGCGCTGTGTTGCAAATGATTTTGGTTCAACCATTTGATGTAACAAAACGCGAAGGCGCATATGACGTTATCGCCATGGTAGAAGGTGGCGGTTTATCTGGTCAAGCTGGTGCCGTTAAACATGGTATTTCCAAAGCATTGGAAAAAGCAGAACCAGATTTACGCAAGGCATTAAAAGTTGCTGGATTCTTGACACGCGACAGTCGTGTTGTTGAACGTAAGCATTATGGATATCACAAGGCTCGTCGTTCTACACAGTTCAGCAAACGTTAATTGTTTTGGAACAAAAGAACAAAAAAACACCGCAATCGCGGTGTTTTTTATATTGTCCCAAAGGGGGAGAATTTTAGGTTCTCCTCCTGTGGAGGAGTACCCGCAAGGGCGAGGTAGGTGGTAAGAGAATACAAATACTTGAAAACCAAGATAATAACTAAACTATTGTGCCAGACGTTCATAAAAACAAACACACCAGAATACCCTCCCCGCCATGGGCGGGGAACTAATATTCTCGGCTGATATTGGTTCCAAGGATTTTTTATTCCGCCACAGATTCATCGTGTACATAATATGTTGTATCACCAGCCACAATTTTTATCTTGTGTTCTGAACCGGTGTGTATAACGCTGTCTGTGGTGGACAATAACAAATGATACTGATTACCATTTTGACGGACAATTAAACCAGGATTATTATTTTGTGGTAACCCAGATATTAAACACATTGGTGCACCCAAGATACTTAATTCGACATTTGGAGCATTACATGTCAACCCAGATGGTGAATTTGAAACACATGAAACTGCATATGATGTAAATTCATTTGTTTCTGCATTCATCGTGGTGTACCAATCGCTTTCAAAACCTGTAATATATTGTGTTGTGTTATCTGGACAAGTTGAAGATAATCCTGTACCAAAAAATATATATGGCATAGCATTTTCTGCATAATCCAGATTTTCAAACAAAGTCGCCGGTACATAACCAGATAAATTTGAACAGTTATAAAACATACCCGTAAACATATATTCTGCTGGTGTACCAGTAATATTTGGAAATAAACTGTTTGGCAGGCTGGTTATGCTTGATGATAAAAACTCTCCGGTTTCTTCATCTATTGCGTAACAAGCAAAGGTAGATGCAAACATAGTTTCTGCCACATCAGTTACATCAGAAAACAGGTTTTCTGGAATTGATTGCAATTGTTGACAATTCATAAACGTTTCTTGAAACATAGATTCTGCTCCCCCGGTTATACCATTAAACAACCCCCCAGGAATAGATTCCAGAGCTGTACCAGCAAAAGTTTCATAAAACATGCTCTCAACCCCTGGACCTGTGACACCATCAAATAAATTAGCGTCTATCTGGGTTAACGATGCGCACTCAGTAAAGCAGTAGAAAAAAGAGGGTTGCGCAATAATTTCATTATTTGCATTTTTTATTGTTGGGAATATGTGGCCCAGACTGCCACGTACCCGGGCTATGGGTGCTTGATAAAAACTCACCGTTTCGTGATATTCACTATAATCTGTTGCACGACCACCTAAACTGATTGTATATGAATTGGCACTTTTGTATTGGTGGCTAACGTTAACGTCTATATGTTCATCTTCTGCTGTTACTGGTATAATTTCGCTGGTTCCATCGCCCCAATCAACATAATATTCACCCGGTGCATAAATATAAAAACTGAACGATTCTGTGTCATTCGTTGTATCCAAGAACAATTCGTATGTTGGTGGTTCAATACATTCTGTATGTGTTGCATTTGCAACTAAATCATTTGTACACGGTGTACAAGATACAGCAAATTCGCAATTGCTGGGCGCATTTTTCGCAACACATGCATTATCATCTGTGATTGTCCATGCTTGTTCAAATCCAGTCGTATTAATTATGGCATTTGACGGACATCGTGTATCCAGATTTGTCCCTTGGAAAATACCAGACATAGAATACAATGCTGGACCAATATTTCCGCTGACATTAGATGGGGCTATATTTACAAAAAGGCTGGCTGGTACAGAGCCAGATAAATTTGTGCACCCCGCGAACATAAAGTCAAATGTATCATTTTTTGCTTCCAAACTGACTTGTGGAAACAAATTGTTTGGCAAATGTGTTAATGATGTACATCCATAAAATGTATAAGCGAACATTTCACCCGATAACTCTGAGATACCAGAAAACAAATTTTCAGGTATTTCTGTTAAACTGGTGCAACCAGCAAATGTAGCACTAAAGTATCCTGAGATACCAGAAAACAAATTTTTTGGTATTTCTGTTAAACTGGTGCAACCAGCAAATGTACCCCCAAAGTCTCCTGAGATACCAGAAAACAAATTTTCAGGTATTTCTGTCAAACTGGCGCAACCAGCAAATGTACCATTAAAGTTTCCTTCATTAGTAGTTATACCAGAAAATAAATCTTCTGATATTTCTGTTAAATTTGTGCAGTCAGTAAATGTATTTTCAAACCATGGTGTGGCTATGACGTTATCATTTGCATCTTTTATCACAGGAAAAATTCCGCCCAAGCTGCCACGTACCTTGGCTATTTCGGTATCGCCAGAAAATGATACAACCTGCCTATCAACGCTTGTATAATCATAATCTGTTGCGCGACCACCCAAACTGATTGTATAAGAACCAGAACTTGAATACGTATGTGATGCTGGAACACATCCGTATACTTCATATTTCGAGTTATACGAGTCTTTGGTGCCGTCACCCCAATCTACAAAGAATACACCATCTGCACATATAGAAAAATCAAATGATTCTGTGTCATTCGTTGTATCTATGAACAATTCGTATGTTGGTTCAATACATTCTGTATGCGTCGCATCTGCAGCCAAGCCATTTTCACATGGTGTACAAGATACAGCAAATTCACAATTGCTGGGCGCATCGGTTGCAACACACGCATTATCATCTGTAATTGTCCATGCCGCTTCAAATCCAGTCGTATTAATTATGGCATTTGATGGACATTGTGTATCCAGATTTGTCCCTTGGAAAATACCAGACATAGAATACAATGCTGGATTAATATTTCCACTGGAACTGGATGGGGTTATATTTGCAAAAAGGCTGGTTGGTACAGAGCCAGATAAATTTGTGCACCCTTTGAACATATCTTCATACATCCCTTCAGCGGCAACACCAGTTAAATCTGGTGCAAACACAACAGGGCCAAATGCCCGTATACTTGTGCAATTTTCAAATGTAGAATGGAACATATATGGTGCTCGATTAGTTACACGAAAATTTGTATATGGCCAAACTAACGAAGAACAATCTGCAAAAGTCCCATCAAACATTGAACGATAACCATCCGTAATACCATAAAAAGTATCGCTGGATACATATTTTAACTTGCTGCACCCACGAAATGTGTTTGCAAATAATTCGGGCGCCCCGTTATGAATATGGTTAAATAATGCACCGTTATTACTCAGGTTTAAATTCACACAATTATAAAAAGTGTATGCAAACATTGCTGTCCTTGGGTAATAAATGCCAATAGTGCCATTATACAAATTGAATAATTCATTAGAAACCGATGATAAATTGTCACATTCAGCAAATGCAGAATAAAAACTTGGAAGTCTGGTATAAGATGTAACTGTTGATATCCGTTTTAGTAGTGTAGTTGCTGACCCAGTCAGTTTTTTTACTTTGTGCCGACTGTATTCTGAACTGACAGGTAACAAATTATTATTAACAGAGTTACCAGTCCAATCTGTACCTGCTTGGGAACCGAATTGTAGTGTCGCCATATAATCATCTGAATTATATCCCATTGGTACCCCACCAAAATGAATTGTTTTTGCATCATTTGTAGTGTATGTATGCGAATAAATTTCATTTGTTAAATTGTCTGTTCGTTCAATATATTCAACGTTTCCATCACCCCAATCAATATAAAAAGTTCCGGCAGCAGACAACCGAAAAGCAAAATAATTATTATTGGAATCGTTCGCAGTGAATGTTGTTGTTTCTACTTGAAATGCGTCTGTTTCCCATTGTGCGATATAAACACGATCTTCGTTTGTTTCAGCAGGCACAACCCAACGAATATATGGTGAATTATTTTCAGTGATAACACGTACAGGATTTACACACGTGTTATTATTTGATGTATATTCAGACTGACTGCACCATTCCCAACCCGTAAATATATACCCTGAACGTGTCGGGTTGTTTAATATTGTTTCTGTTCCTGTTGTTTGAACAGAATAACTTTGGTCACCATTTTGTAATTGTCCACCATTTAAATTATATACCAGATTAGAAGCATATATTTCCCAGAATGGAAATATCATTAACCCAAAACAAAATAACAATTTTTTAATAAATATACGCATAATTTTCCCCTTTCCTTTGATTTCTGCACCCGTTGACCAGCCTGCATTCCACCTTTGCAAACTATTGTAAATTAAAGGTACGTTTGCGAAACAATTGGAAAGCATAAATATTGTGTTATATTTAAAATTGGTAAAATTTAAATAAGTATTTGTTTTTAGTATATTTTTTATGTTTATTAGAAAAGTTGAAAATATTCAAAAAAACTATTTACAAAAACGTACCTTTAAATGTGAAGAGTTTTTGTAAAAAAATCACCTTTTTACAATAGGGTATAAAATTTATAAAAGTTTATTTAAATATAGTAAATGCACACAATTAAAACACAATTATTATGTGGTCCAAGCCAAGTATATATCCTTTTCATAATCTTTATGTTGCGTTTTACAAAAATTGTTTGTATAATTCAGCGCGCTTACTTATTTCAAAGGATGAATTATGATTACAAAAGATAAAGTAAAAGATTTACATTATTCTGTATCTGGCAAAATTGCCGCAGATGATTTACAAAAAATTGCTGACGAAGTATTAATCGAATTCGGTAAAACCGCAAAAATGGCGGGGTTCAGAACAGGGCATATTCCATTATCTGTTCTTCGTCAAAAATACAATGCTTCTGCTTATGGTGAAGCAGTAGACAAAGCGATGAACAATGATTTACAGGTGTATATTGCCGATAAAAAAATCCGTCTGGCTGGTCAACCAAAGGTTGATTTATCTGGTTGGGAAATCGGCAAAGACGTTGAATATTCTATGGAATTTGATATTTTGCCAACTTTGCCGACGATTGATTTGGAAAAAATCAATGTTACCAAGAAAGTGGCAAAATTAGATGAAAAAGAAGTAACAACCGCACTGGAAAATATTCGCAAAGCACGCAGTGTTGCTGAAAAACAAGATGCAAAATACAAAGCACAAAATGGTGATGTCGCTGTAATTGATTTCAAAGGATTTTTGGGCGATGTTGCTTTTGAAGGTGGCGAAGCGAAAAAACACCATTTGATTTTGGGTTCTGGCGCATTTATTCCAGGCTTTGAAGATCAAATTATCGGTCATAAAACTGGCGACAAATTCGATGTAAATGTAAAATTCCCGAAAGATTATCATGCTGAAAACTTGGCTGGCAAAGACGCCCGATTCGAAGTTGAAGTTCACGAAGTACGCAAACATATTTTGCCTGAATTAAATGATGAATTGGCCAAACAAGTTGGACAAGAATCTGTTGAAAAATTAAAAGAACATATTCGTGAAATAATTTCTGGTCAATATAGCGAGGCCTCTCAACGTGACATGCGTAACGAATTATTGGACGTATTGGCAGACAAAGTCAAATTAAGTTTACCCGAAACTTTGGTTGAACAAGAATACAATATGGCAAAACAAGAACATGATGCACAGCATGCACATTGTGAACACAAAGACGACAAATGCAAAGATTGTAAATGGGACGACAAAAAAGAACGCAAAGATGCTGAACGTCGTGTAAAATTAGGCTTGATTTTGGCAGAGTGGGGCACCCAAAACAAAGTAGAAGTAACACGCGATGATTTACAACAGGCTATTTGGGCAGAAGCATCACGTTATCCAGACCCAAAACAGGTTTTTGAATTTTACAACAAAAATCAAAATGCTGTTACTATGTTGCGCGGAATGCTTTTTGAAAGAAAAGCTCTGGATGCAATGTTAACACACGTGAAACAGAAAGAAAAAACTGTTCCTGCTGATGAATTATTCAAACAAGCATCCGTAAGATAATTGCATCAAACCAGAAAGACCGCTAAATTTAGCGGTCTTTCTTTTATTATTACTTGCTTTTTGTATTTTTTACATATATAATATCTCGGATTTCATGGGTGGGCATGATTTCAATCCGATTAATCCCACAAGACCTCGTCTTGAATCAAAATTAAATACGACGATGGCAAACTTTGTTTAAATATTATGAAAGATTTATCCAAAGATTTATTTAACCCTGTATCCGGCGAAGATTTCGTCCAACTGTTTGATAAAAACTATGGCTCACAAGAAACTTTGCAAGGATATGCTACAAAAGGCACAGTCAAAGATATTCGTGGCGATTTTGCCATGGTTGATGTTGGCTTAAAATCCGAAGGTCGTATTCCATTAAAAGAATTCGGCGCATCTGTACCATCTGTTGGCGATATAATTGACGTTTTTGTTGAACGTTATGAATCCCGCGAAGGTACCGCTGTGTTGTCTTACACCAAAGCACGCGCTGAAAAAGCTTGGAAAGATTTGGAAAAAACAGTCGCAGAAGGTATTGACCCCGAAGGAACTATTATTGATGTTGTTCGCGGTGGATTTACTGTCGATATTAACGGTGTATTTGCATTTATGCCATCATCTCAAGTTGACCATAAGCCTATACGCGATGCAAAATCTTTAATTGGCTTAAAAGACAAATTCCGTATTTTGAAAATGGATGCTTTGCGCACAAACGCAATCGTATCACGTCGTGCAATCCAAGCTGACACTATCGCTGCTGCACAACAGGAAGCAATGAAAAACATTTCTTTGGGTGCAGTTATTGAAGGAACTGTCAAAAACATTACAGATTATGGTGTGTTTATTGATTTGGGGGGCATAGATGGTTTGTTACATGTAACAGATTTGTCTTGGAAACGTATTAATCATCCACGCGAATTGGTTCATGTTGGTGAAAAAATCAAAGTCAAAGTTATCCAATTTGACCCAGAATCTCACCGTATTTCTTTGGGTGCTAAACAATTGGAAGAAGACCCATGGGAAACCGCTTCCAAAGCATTTAATGTTGGCGACACAGTTACAGGCAAAGTTGCATCTTTGACTGATTACGGTGCGTTTATCGATTTAGGCAATAATATCGAAGGCTTGGTCCATATGTCTGAATTGTCTTGGACAAACAAAAACATTCACCCAAGCAAAGTATTGCAAAACGGTCAAGAAGTTACAGTTGTCGTTTTGGGCATAGACCAAGAAAAACGTCGTATTTCTTTGGGTTACAAACAGTTACAACCGAATCCATGGAAAGAATTTGCTGAAAATCACAAAGTTGGTGATGTTATTACTGGCCCAATTAAAAACACAACTGAATTTGGCTTGTTCGTTGCATTGACACCAGATTTAGATGGTATGATACACATTTCTGATTTGTCTTGGAATAAATTAGACGAAGAAGAATTGAAGAAATTTGTTCGTGGTCAAGAAGTTACAGCAAAAATCTTGGATATCAACCCAGACAAAGAACGTATCACATTGGGTATTAAACAATTAACAGAAAGTGCAGAAAACAACAACACATCTATCAAAAAAGGTGCCGTTGTTTGCGGAACAGTTTCTGAAATTACACCTGATGAATTGATTTTGGCTTTGCCAGGCGACGTTCGCGGAACAATCCGTCGTACAGATTTGTCACGTGAAAAGTCAGAACAAGATACATCTAAATACAACATTGGCGATTCCGTAGAAGCATCTGTTGTTTCTGTTGATGGCAACAATGTAAAACTGTCTATCCGTGCATTACAAGTTACATTGGAAAAACAGGCGGTCAAAGAATTTGCTAATGAAGCAGATTCTGGCTCTGTTTTGGGTGATATCTTGGGTGCAGCGATTGAAAACAGCAAAAAATAATAATTTACAAAAAAATTATTAAACAAAGTCCAACTTTTTGGTTGGACTTTTTCATATTTATGATAGAATCTTACGCGGAAATACAAAACAAAAGGATAAATAATGGAAAATTTGAAATATAAAATTATTGTTTTAATGGGTGGTCAAGGTGCAGGCAAGGGTACACACGCAAAAAATCTTGTTGCTCAAAAAGGTTTTAAACATATAGAAACTGGTGATATTTTGCGCCATTTACCAAAAGATTCACCTGCAGCAAAAATTATAGACAAAGGTAAATTTGTTCCAAACGAAATGTTATTTGAAATAATCGAAAACGAAATCACAACCAGCGGTAAAAATGATATGATTCTGGATGGATTTCCACGCAACGTCGAACAAGCAGAATGGTTTGTTAAAAAATATGCTACCCAAGAATCACCATACACTGCCCAGGTCGTTTATCTTAGTCTGCCGGAAAGTATTATGCGTAAACGTATTGAAAATCGTGTCAAAGAAGGTGGCGGACGTGCAGATGATATGAATCCAGAAGCAGTCCAAGAACGCTTGAAAGCATTCAAAGAAAAAACATTACCAGCAGTTGAATTATTGAAACATTCTGCAGGCATACAATTTTACGAAGTAGATGTCAGTTCAGAATCATTTGAAACAAATTTTGCTAACGTATGCAAAGCATTAAATATTGTCGATATAGATAAAACGAAAATAAATGTAAACATAGCAAATCAAAAACGAATCACCAAACAACATTAAAAACAAGCAAGCCAGCACAAAATGCTGGCTTTGTTTTTATATAAATTTTATATAACATTTTTCACTTGCACGAATCGGCAAAATGCTATTAGTATTCTGTCATATCATCTGATAACAACAATTAACCCAAGGAAGGATATCATGATAGTTGGAATTGGACTTGACCTTGTTGAAAGCGATAGATTTTTGGATTGGTCTGCTTTCAAAAAACAACGCATTTTCACAAAAAAAGAACTGGAATATGCAGATGAAGATAATGCACGTGCAGAAAAACATCTTGCAAATTTCTGGGCTGCCCGCGAAGCAACATTAAAAGCACTGGGTACCGGATTTGGTGATGATATTTCGTTTTCTGATATATCCGTAATTCATAATGATTCAGGTCAACCAGAATTACTTATTTCTGGTGGCGCAAAAAATGTATTAAAAGAATTGGCTGGTACAAATGCAAAAGTTTTTCTTTCACTAACAGATCAAGATAATTTTTCGGCTGCTATGGTTGTAATAGAAAAATAAGATTGTTGTAAAAAGCGCCCAAATGGCGCTTTTTTTCTATTCTTCAATTTCTGAGTCAACAACTTCTTGTGTTTCTACCAATTCGTCTGGCTCATCATAATCTTGTTCAGCAATAAACATATCATCATGTTTTGAACCTGTTTCATAAGCAGGCTTGTCTACATTCGACTCGTCAACGACATCATTATCTGTTTTCGAAGCGTCATCAACACCAGATGTCATAACTTTTTCCGGTACAGCATCCAATACAACAGGTGGCACATCTCCTACTGCGACATCTTCCACATTTTCACTTGAATCAATGTCATCAGTTTGTGTATTCGATGTATCAGTATCCGATTCGCCAGCAGTTTCTGATTCGTCGTTATTATCTGGTGTAATCACATCATCTTTCCCAGATTCTTCGTCCAGTTCTTCTTCATAAACAAATTCCTCTTCAACTTCTGGTTTAACAACAGACTCTGTTTGTTTCACAGTTTCAACTTGGTTTACCGTAACAGGCGCAACTTTTGCGACAGATTTAACCGCATCAGATTTCTTTAACTTTGGTTTCAACGTTACGTTTTTTGATATTTTATCGGCAACCTGTTCCGGTACATTTGCTGTCAACAAAGGTTCACCATTATCAATGGTACGTTGATACAACCACAAAGTCAAAACAGACAAACAAATCAAGATAAATAATAACAAATAATATATAACAGATGGTTTGGAACGATTATTATTTTCATTGACTGCTATGACCACAGGGGCAGGGGTATTTGGCAAAACAGGCGGCACAATCGTATTTTGTGTATCCAACGGTTGTTTATATTCTGGTCTTGACTGTTCAACAGGTGATGAATCTATAACAGGCTCTTTCTGTTCGGGTACAATCGGCTCAACTGGTGTAAAGGTTTCCAACACTGTTTTTTGTTCTGGTTGTTCATCTATATAGTTATCTTCTACTGGTGTCATGGATTCCAATACTGGCTTTGGCTCTGTTATATCGGGCATAGCAATCAAATTTTCTGTTTTTTCTGTATCAATATGCATATTGGATATATCATCAGAATTAAATTCTGGTTCTTTAGCTTCCAAATTATTTAAAGTGTTAAAAACAGGTGCATCAAAAGAAATCGGTTTAAAAGCAATATCCTCATCCAATATATTTGGATTTTCAGCAAACAAAGGTTTTACTTCTTCTTCGTTCAAATCATCTTGATTATCTGTATCGACATCATTTTCATAATCTTCATCATCTTCTTCGTTATCTTCATCATCCATTGTCTGAACTTCGTATCTGGGCGCCACAATAACAGACTTTGATTTATCTTTCGTTACATCTTGTTTTATTTCCAGTGCAGGCTGATTTAAAACATCACTTGCCAATTCTGCATCCACAGTCGCTGTTTCTAAACGTTTTTGTGCAGAATCTAGTCTTTTCTTGGCACGTTTTAATTTTTCGTTTGTCGCCTCTATCATAGATTCTATTTTTAAAATCTTCGCGGCAGATTGCTTGGTTGGCACTTTGCCGATTTCTTTTTTCTGGTCAGATAATTTTGACCGCAAAGTTTTTATACGTTCTTGTAAACGTACAATTGTTTCCTTGGTTTTTACAATTGTAACATTGGTCTTGGCAATAATATCATTCGCAACATTTAAACGCATCATAGCGCTGTGTCTTGCAGCAGAATCACGTAAAATGTCCAACTGTACCAAATATTCAGTTAAATCATCACCCGCAACATAAGCATTTATAAGATTTTCATAAACAGATAATCCAGAATATTCTATATCCAACTTTTGATATTTGTTATCTTGCTTTGGTCGAATCGTTTCTAAATCCACGTCGTATTCGCCAGATAATATTTCATCCCATTTTTTATCCGCCTGCGGATTTATTACCAACAATATATTAGGCTTAGTTTGATTTATCGTATTATCCATAACGAACACTAAATCATCCGAAGAATCATAGAAAGCATTTATCTCGTTGCCATCTATATCATACGACCGCATATTTAATGTTCCGTATTCTGTCATATTTGAAAAATCTTCTCTCTCGCCTATCATTAGTATAACCCCTGTTTTTTATTTTTTCTTTGGTGGTGTAAATTGATATGCCTGACGACAATGTTCATAGCAATAAGGTTTTCCAGCAAATACCGTTTCACCACAAAAATGGAAATTATCAGAATCAGGGTCCCCAATTGGCCAACGACACTGATTCGGTTTTAAATTAGCCATCTGCAAAGCATGCTGAATCAACAACTCATGCAAAGCCAAATCTTTCTTGGTCTTCTTAGACGCAGTTTTAATTACCGGTTTTTCAACAGATACCTTTTTCTCTTTCTTATTATCAGTATTATTTTTGCCAGAAACTTTTTTGGCATTATCTTTTTTAACATTAACTTTTGGTTCCGATTTTTTGAATAATCTTTTTAAACCAGATTTTTTATCACCCGTCTTTGGCGATACACTTTTATTGTCTTTCTTTGTCTTTTTCTTTTCCGTAGTTTCAACCGCTTTGGCATTCCAACCCAAACGATTTAATTTGCCAATAACAGCATTTTTAGATACTTCCAATTTTTTACCAATCTCGGACGCTGACAAACCTTTGCCGACCAACGCCTTTAATTTTTTCAGCATATTGCTGTCCCAACCTTTGCCCATAATAAAAAGTCCTTGTTTTTGTATATGGTATAATTGTATCATAAAAACGAATCGAAAGGCAAGAGAGAAAACATGTTTTCTAATATATTTTTTTCTGTGATTTTAATCGGTGCGTTTTACTGTGCTTTACGTATGGCAACCAACGATTTAAAGTACCGCATAATACCTGATGTGTATCTATTTCCATTTTTGTTTGCAGGATTATTGATAACGGCTTTTTTCCCATGGCCTGTATCTATTGGCGATTCGGTGATTGGTGGCGCAACAGGTTACTGTTTGGGCATGGTTATCGGTTTTATTTTTGATAAAACACACAAAAAACAAAAATACCCACCAATTGGTATGGGAGATATAAAGTTATTAGGGGCAGGGGGAATATGGCTTGGAATTCCTGGATTGGCTATTGCTATGGTTATATCATGTATTTTGTCTATTATTTGGGGTTACAAGAAGCATCAAAAATACGTTCCTTTTGCACCATTTTTTTTAACGGGGGGATTTTTGTCTTTGATTATAATTCAATTTTTGATATAATAGTCGATATAGAAATATGAGAAAAAGAAGTATAAAATCTTTAACAATTGCCGTAATTGGTTGTTTTTACGCGTTTGTTGCGCGTTCTGCCGTGTCTTTGTTTTCTGATTATGGTCAAATTCAAAATGTCCAAAATTATTCTACAAACCCGTTTTGGTCGCCAAATGCGCCATATAATCAACGTGTTGCACCTCAACCTGTTTATGTACAAGGAAATAATGTAACTGGCGAAGAATGTACACGCGTTATCCAATCCGCCGTTGCTTTTCAATGTTCTGCGCGTGATAATTGCAGAAACACGACTTTGGCGGATATAAGACCTGCAATTGTCGTTCAACTATCTAATTTGCCAAACAAAGCGTACGGTACGGCCTGTATTGGTTATTTGGATACGGTGTACGAATCGTATGTTGCACAATTTGGCAATAATGCCCCGACACAGCGCACTAATTTTCCAAACGGCGCTGTTCCAAACCCATTGATGAATAAAAATAATAGCACCCAAATAAAAAATCCGTACGAAATAAAAACCCCACAATGGCAACAAGAAATCAATGACCGAACCCAAGAATTGCAAAATTTACAACGTCAAAATGGGGCAGGTAACGAAGCCTTGTCCGCCACCGACTTTCCGGCAACTTATGCCGATTTGTCGTTCAGTGAAAGAATGCAAAATAATGCGGCTGGGTATGCACCATGGCAGGGAAAGTCTGCATACAATACAATTAACATAGTGCATCAAGACGAATGGTGTGCAAATCATCAAAACAGCCCCGAATGTCGTGGTAATACCACCCAAAAAATACAACAAAACACGACATATGGCACACTCAATAATCCACAACATAATAATGCGTCGGGTACCCAAAATACCCCACAACAAAACATTTCCCCAAGTGGTGTAATCGTAACCACCAAGGAAAACAATCAAAATCTTTTACCCCCCCCAGAAAACGAACGAAAATACAGCGCCATTATATGCGAAAATACCGGATATAATGTGTTGGCTAATCACAACAATCCCAACTATAACGAATGCACAAATGTAGATAAAAACGAAGGTTGTTACAGTGTGTGCGGTCAACCTGGCTCACAAGATTCAGATGATTTAAATACCAAGGTGTTCAAACCCATCCTGGGCAGTGCATATTGTGTTAACGAAGCCGATTATACTTTGCACGATATAAAAAACGGACAACCACTAATGATGACACAAGACCAATTAAACAAAATAAAAACACGGATAAATCAATATATTGTTGAAAAAGGTCATTGTTCTGGAAATGAAGATGATATAGATTTCTTTTATGGATATTACGCATCTGATCGTTCTGGTCCTGGAACTTTCTTGGATATTCAGGGTGCAATAAGACTTGACGATTAATCAGGCATGGAATAAAACCTTGTTGTATTCAAATTTAAAAAGTATTATAATGCACAATAACCCAAGGAAAGGTTTTTGCTTATGAAGAAAATGTTACCGTTTATTTTGTTTGCATTTGTGTCTGTATGTGATAATTCATTTGGGTACCAGGTATTATCTACCAAAGAATTCGGCAAAGATGATGCAAAAAACCAAAATATCGTTGTAAAATGCACAACAGATACCGGCAAATTATCCGCTGAAACTTGTTCTTTGCGCAGATATGCAAAATGCGAAGGCAAAGACAAACACAAAAATTGCAATCAATGGCAACCTTGGCGTGATTTACGCAATACAAACGCATCTTATGCTGATTGGAAATCTGCCGCATCCGCTTGTTGCAAGAACAAGGGATTGAGGTAATTGGGGAATTTATGGAAATCAAAAATGCAACAACTTATCTCAAAGAAAAATATCCCAATGATAATGTTCGGTTGATTGGTTCGGGTTGGACCAGTTATGCTTTCGAAGTCGGTAATAAAATTATAAGAATTCCGAAAACAAACATAAAACCATACGAAAAAGAAGCCGCTATTTTAAAATTTTTACAAAATAAATTGCCGGTGGAAATTCCAAACCCAAGTATAATAAAAGGTACATATCCGTATGCCGAACATGAAAAAATAACCGGTTTTTCATGGAACATGCAAACATATAATAACTTACCCGACGATAAGAAAGATTTATTTGCAAAAGATATCGCGCATTTTTTTGCTATGCTGCATTCAATCCCAACAAGCGAAATTTACAAATCTATCCCCAAAAAGTTAATCACTATTTATAAATTGGATTCTTTGAATAATTTTTATCAATATTTGAAATCATATTTTTCAGATTACGATATAAAAAGGGTTTACACTTGGGCAAAAAAAATTGAACAAATATCTGATAATCCTGTTTTGATTCATAACGATTTCTGGGAAGCAAACGTATTAGTTGACGAAAATCATCGGTTAAAGGGTGTCTTTGATTGGGCAAATTCTTGTTTAAGCAATCCTGAATGGGATTTTAAATCGCTTTATCATCCGAACTGTTTTCCTTTATTGGATAACATATTAAAATTTTATCACCAAGAAACCGGTCACTATATAAACAAAGACAAAATAAGGAAAGAAAAAATAGCAGATTGTATGTTCAATGTACAATACTTTGGTAAAAATCCTCATTTAAAAATTATGATGCCAAATCAATGGGAAGAAACTCTGAATTCTGTAAAGAAAGCATTAAATGAAATACAATTCGAAGAAAATTTAATTCTTCACAAAACCACCTATATCAAATAATTTTCAAACACTAAAACGTCTGTTGTCTGGCAAGTTCGACTTTTGTCTATTGCTTATGATATATACAAAAAACAATATTTATCAACGTGTATTGTCGGCGGGGATACATATTGGTTTAGCAGAATCGCTTTTTAGTGCGCAATTCTTCCCTTTTAAGTATAATGTTGGACAAAGCACACCAGATGATGTATCAAAAACACCATTAGTACACCATTGATTAGGATAATATATTCCTTCGCCAGTCCATATAGTACCTTCTGGATGCATTGGAATTTTGTTTTCTGTACATGAACCTTCTTCTACCAACTGACCGGACCCAATATTAGCCACATCACTTGTATCAAACCGCATTGGCAATATAGGTTTACAAGTCGCGATCGTTCCATTTTTACTGCGATATCGACCGCTTTCCCAACAAGAACATATACCCCAAGATTGTATATCTATTTTATCCATATATCCAGCGGGACACATATTTTCATTCGGTTTAAAATGATAAAAATTATGTAAACTATCATCACCACTAGTACTGCTAGTGTCACAATTTGTATTAGAATTTTGTTTATAAAAATAATTAGAAGTATTCTCGGTTCCAATTTGACAGAAATTTGCGGGATTATAACCATAATATTCTGCATATTGTGCAGGAACAAAACCACCATGAACCTGTTCACACTGAGTAGTCAATATATTAACAATCTTGTTATAAACTTCGGTGGCAACACCAGTTGGTCGTAAATGTCTGTCTATGGCATCGGCTATGGTTGCGTTGTCTGGCAATTCTTGAGTTTCCAAAGAAGTATACTTTACCGTATCGCCACTTTTAAACTTATCAACACCACCAAATACACGTTCCAATGTTGCCGCATCATTACATCCATTGGTATTAACTAATTCCTGGGCGCATGGCGACACAATTGCAATTATATTGTTATTCTCATCTTTATTGTACAAAGTAAACCAATCTATGGCTTTATCTCTTTCAATTACACCATTTTGCAAAGAATAAAAGTTTTCAAAATTTGTACCACCAAAACTATCAAAACAATTTTGAGCAATTGTACGACAAGAATCATCAGAATCCGATTGTGTTTTGGCATCTATGTATGCTTTTACAACATCGCCTGCAAACATACTATTACACGAATTTATGTAATCATTACACATTTGTTGAGATAAATTTGCAACAGATGCACCCAGATATATACTGTAATCATCGTCAATATTTGCCATACCACTTTGAATAGCAGTTTTTTGATTCTTGTAACATGCAGAAACCAATTTAAAACAATCATCACGAATGGTTTTCACTTTTGATTGTTGGGCATAATATATATCCAACAAAGCGCGGTCCAAATATTGTTTCCATACTTCTTCTGATTTTTCAGTGCATTTATCCAATGCATCTTTTGCAAATTTTTTTGTTTTGTTTTCAAAGAAAGTTATAAACGTGTTATTTGCCAAGATTTCAGACAATTTTTGATTTTGAATATCTCTGTCTGGTACAAAAGTTAATTGTTCGCCCAATTTATAAAAATCTTGAACCCCGGTCAAAGGCTCACCAGTTGTTACATCAATATACTGCCCATTATCTAGACATTTATAATACCCAAGACCACAAACTTCGTTACTTTGAATTGCTTTTTCCACATCAGATATACATTTTGCAATATCTGATGAATTATGTTTTTTACGATTTTCAACACGCGCCAAATCTAACATAGCACTGCTTTCATAATTCGTTGTTTTCAACGCCTTTTGTTGATTTGATAAAGCCGATGCAACAGTATTACAATCTTGTTCTATCGCCATTAAATATGCATTTACGGCACGTTGCAACGATGCATCAGTACAATCGCTTTTGATAGCATTTCGGCATTGTGGATATACCGCTTTGTATAAATTAACACCATTATATGCTGCAATAATTTGTCCATTTCCACCAGTACCAAACGGGTTTGACACATCTGATAATGGCGCAATACTGTTTAAACTTTGATATTTACCACCAACAGAAGAATCTTCGCCTTTGATGGCGTTCATTATTGCCTGTAACAATTGTTTTGATGAAGATTTGTCTTCGGTCAAAGCATCTTCACCTTCGGTTGCGGTTTTCATAGCAATCGCTTGTTCTTTGGTCATACCAACAATATCAAGATTTTCTGCAAATTCAGTTAAACGCGTGCTTATATCTTGGTATTTTTCAGTTTTTTCTTGATATTCAAATACTTTATCACTGCAAGAACATCTTCTGAAATTATCATTTTTTAACTGGCAAAATTGATCCATACAAGTAAAAAATGCAGTTTTACATTGTTCATATTCTGTGCCCGTGCGCGTTTCAGATACAGTGTCATTACCGGTTTGCATTGCCGCACGCACAGATACATTTTGCTTCTTCACAATAGTATCACGTTGGTTTTTGGCACCATTAGTATTCACCGGAGTACGTGTCGCGACAGATTGTGTTGTCGCAGTACGTGGTTTCAAAGTAGTGACCGAACCGACAGTTCGTGCAGATACAGTCTTGTTAACCGCAGAACGATTAGATATTGAACGTGTATTTTGTGTCTTGACGACAGATTTAGTTTGCCCACGTGTCATTGTATTTGCATCACGCGCAACCGCGCCCGCACAAAACAGGCAAAAAACCGCAGAAAAAACAAAGGTTAAATATTTCTTCATCTCTGACATCAATTTTAACAAAAATATATTAATCAGGGCAAGTAAAATTAAACATTTTTATTTATTTTTTACATTTTTCTTGTTGCAAAAGTTTTTAATATGGTTTATTATTGACTGTGCTTTTGACGGGCATATGGCGGAATTGGTAGACGCGCTAGTTTCAGGTACTAGTGGTAGCGATACCTTGGAAGTTCGAGTCTTCTTATGCCCACCATATGTGTTAGAGCGATATGGGGTTGTAGCTCAGTTGGTAG
>DBYN01000004.1:57961-139195 GCA_002310415.1 Alphaproteobacteria bacterium UBA1185
GTTCGAATCTCATCAGCTCCACCACCAATTTTCGTTATTGCGCGCAAAGCGCACAATTAAGAAAATTGAGTGTCGCGCCGTAGCGTAGCGAAAGCGGACGGAAAGCACAAAAAGTCCTGGGGATATGGCGGAATGGTAGACGCTGAGGACTTAAAATCCTTTGGTTATTGCAACCGTGTGGGTTCAAGTCCCACTATCCCCACCACCAATTTTCACCGAAGTGAAGCGAGGGCTGAAAATTGAGTGTCGCGCCGTAGCGTAACGAAGGCGGACGGAAAGCACAAGAAATCGTGCGATCGCGCCGTAGCACAACAAATTCTTGGAAATATTTTCAAAATTTAAGGACAGCGAAGGCGGACATATAACGATGATTATTTGGATGTGTGGCTCAGTTGGTTAGAGCACTACGTTCACATCGTAGGGGTCGGCGGTTCGAGTCCGCCCACATCCACCACAAAAAATGAACCACCTTGTGTGGTTATTTTTTTGTGGTAAATGCGGTTTGTGGTATTCGGCCGTACAACGAAGTTGTTTGGTTCGAAAAAAAGTAGATTTGGTAAGTGAAGCGCAACCAAATCGTTACGTTTTGCCCGTAGCCGCATATTGATATGCGCGCGAGGGAGTCCGCCCACATCCACCAATAAAAAATTATTCCCGATAATTATTCATCTTAAAATATCATCAGCAATTATTTTGGACGGATTTTTATTGCCACGTTGCCACAAAGAATCCGCAGATTTTAAATCTTCTATCATTTGCTTTCTATATGCAGGTAATGTTAATTGTTGTAAACAATTTACCACATTACATGGTGTGGCATTGTGTCCCAGTAATTCTGGATATATTGGTTTGTTCATTAATATATTTACCAAAGATACCCACTTAATTTTTAACAATATATGCCCCAATAAAACGGTTAATAAATTCATTTTATATACGACAATTGTTGGTATATGCATTATTGCTAATTCAGCAGATACAGTACCACTTGCAACAATCGCTATATACGTATTTGCATACAAATCGTATCGTTTATTTGCAGAAATAATTTCAGGCTTAGTTTTCCAATTTTGGATTTCTTGTTTTACATACGAATCGGTTGTTTCAACAGTTGGGATAACAAATTTATAATTATCATATCCGCACACATTTAACATATCGACTGTTTTTTTAAACAAAGGCAACAACTTTTTGACTTCGTTCATACGACTGCCTGGCACCAAAGCGATTATTTTTTCTTTTGTTTCGGCTTTATTTGCTTTATATTCGCTCAAACCTTCCACAATTGGATGACCAACTGCCACAGTATCTAAACCGTATTTAGTAAAATAGGGGACTTCAAAATCAAAAAACGTATATAATTTATCAAATGTTTTAGCGTATTTTTTTGCACGCCATTTACCCCATGCCCAAACCTGAGGCGCAACAACATGATAAAATAACGGCAAATCAGAATCACAACGTTTTTTAACTTGTTTTACAACAGATTTGGCAAAACCAGGTGAATCTATGGTTAAAATAATATCTGGTTTTTCTTTTAAAATAAAATCTACCGTCTGTTTTATACGTTTTGTTAAGGTTTTCACATGACCCAATACCTCAAATATTCCCATAACAGACAAATCAGACATTGGAAACAAAGACCTTAAACCTTCTTTGCACATATTTATGCCACCAATACCTACAAACTCAATACCCGACATTTCATGCATAATCTTAGCGCCCAGAACATCCCCCGAAACTTCGCCGGCTATGATGAAGATTTTCTTTTGATTGTTGAAATTTGTCATTTCTTTTCTACTCTTATACCGCGTTTTGAGCGATTTTCTATGAAATCAATCGCATCCATCGCATAAGGGCTGTTTTTAACTTCTTTACGAACTTTGTTTAACCGGTCAGTTACAGTAGTATTATCTTTGTCACAACCAAACACAGAACAATATACATTATGAATTGCGTGCATATCATCATTTGTGAAACCATGACGCATCAAACCAACACGATTAATTGTCCTGTATACAGCGCGCGCACTGGCAGCTTCATAAATTGAGTATGGTAAAACATCATCGCCGACACCACTCATCCCGCTGATAAACGCATTGCGTCCAATACGAACAAATTGTAATACCATTACCCCACCAGATAAAATTGCATAATCTTCGATTTCTACATGACCGGCAACCTGAACCAGATTAGACATAACGACATTACTTCCAACCTTGCAATCATGGCCAACATGCGCATTAACCCCAATTTGACAATCATCACCAATTTCTGTTCCGTCAGACGCAGGTGTTCCCGAATGAATTGTAACATATTCCCGTATTCTGCATCTTTTACCAATACGCAAACCAGTCATCGTAGATTCATCTTGCCATTTTAAGTCTTGACACATAACACCTAAAACAGCAAATGGGTACACAATAGAATCATCACCAATAGATGTTTTCCCGTCAATTATAACATTTGAAATCAGTTCAACCCTGTTACCTAGTACAACATCAGGTCCAATAATACAAAAAGGACCAATCTTGCAATCATCACCAATAACTGCACCAGGCTTTACAATTGCACTGGGATCAATAACAGTAGCCATCTTTCATCCATTTTGTTTTACATATTTTATATGTGCAGTATTATAAGAAAAATTACCACCAAAGTGTATTCAATAAGTATAACAAATTATAACAAACGAAGAAACTCTGCCATTTTGATTTTCTTATCAAAAAACGACAAATAAATTACACCCACAGCACTAATCACAGGACATACTAACAAAATGCCCAAACAAATTATTAACCATGCCCACGATTGCTTGCACAGATTATCTGCAACTTTGGTACTGTGATATATATTCAATGCCACCAAACAAAACATTGAACATAATAAACCCAAAAATACAGGCACAGATTCGGTAGATATAAACAAAATAACCGTCAACACAGTCATTATGCGAAACAACCATTTTAATTTAACATAAGCATTATGACGAATTTTACCACGTGCTTTGAAATATCTGGATGCCATTGTTACAACAATAAACACAGAAGACATGACAAGCGCCATCAAATGAATCAAAGTCAAATGCCCAAGTTGACCGAATCGAAAATATTCTGGTTGCATTAAAACCAATATTACAACCGTACTGTAAATCAAAGTCGTTAACACAAGCCAAGAATGTCCTTTGAACATCCGACAGCCAACAATCATTCCACAAATAACCGCACTAAACTGTAACAACATACCCCACCAAGTCATCGTCCCAGATGTTAGGGCACACATTAAAAACACGAACAATATTAACCATCCAAGTTTTTTATCGCGCAATTTGTTAATATATTTAAACCGCACTAAATTATTAGAAATAACAATTGTTAAAACAAATAAAACTATTGCTAATAACACAGGTAACAAAGAAATACCGCCACGTATTACCGCATAATTACCACCAAATAATACTATATAAATAACCAAAGCAACCGCAGACCAAAAACCTGTTTTCGATTCTGCATTTTGGTTTGTCCATCCAAATTTGCTGACGAAATCACGTCCATATAAAAACACAATAATCAACACCGGCAACGATAACAAACCAGTTGCAAAGAAAAACGGATTTAACAAAGCGGCATTATTGAAAGAACTTACCGCGGTACTAGCTATGAATAACTCGTCAAACATTTTCTTGCCTTTTTTGTTTCATTGATTATTATACAAGCATGGCAGAAAAACAAGGAAATTTTACATTATTAAATGGTCGTGTCATTATGAAACACGGCATTTATAATCCAACATCAGATGCGGTCTGGTTAGCAGCGTACGCGCCAGTGAATGCAAAGACTGTGCTGGACATAGGCATTGGAACTGGTGCCGTATCTTTGTGCTTAATGACACGCAACCCAAACGCAAGTTATACAGGTATCGATATTTCCAAAGATATGTTGGATGCTTGCAAAGAAAATATGTCTTTGAATAATCGCACAATCAATTTGATAAATGCAGATATTTTACAGTGGTCAACACCAGAAACATTTGATTTAGTTGTAACAAATCCACCTTATTTTAGTGGAACACCAGCCATACATAACGCCCATCATGGAACAGACATTACTAGATGGATTAAACGCAGTGCTGCACGTGTTCGACCTGGTGGCCATATTTGTATTATATCTGATGCTCTTACTACTGCTGCTGTTATATCCGCATTGGAAAACAAAAATTTGGGGGATATACAAATATTCCCATTGTTCAGCACCAAAAATTCTGCTGAACGTGTTTTAATACGCGCAAAACAGGGCTGTAAAACTGGCACAACACTTTATAATGGTACAAATATGAACAATGAATCAATTTTACGGTCTGGCTTGACTATTGATATGTTGTTGGCTAAAATTACAAAACAATGATAAGTTTCATAGCAAGATATTTTTCTTCTCTGTGGGAATTGTTAACCGCACCGTTTCGCGCAATTTGGCGTGGTATTTCTGCACTTTTTCCGCCACGTGATTGTACAATAATGGATACCCCAGACGGTAGTGTACATACATATCAACAAAGTAGTTTTTGGCGTTTTGCTAAATTTTGTGTAATTGTTACAATGTCTATGTGGGCTGCATGGGCTACATATGTTTACGTATATCACAGACCTTTGTTGCAAAAACGCACCCAACAATTGGAACAAGCACGCAATCAACACTATCGTCAAATGACCGATTTAAAAACATATTTGAAAAAATACAATGATTTAACACGTAATCTCACAGTTATTGATGATAAAATATTAAAAGCAGACACAGATAAATTATCTGATTCCGAAAAGGAAAATTTATTAAATACAAAATCCAAAATATCTGGCGAATTAGATTTTCTACATACAAAAATAACAGAAATGATGGAAGACGAACATTACACACCAGAATTTGAAAAAATATCTGAAATGTCATTGGAATTTGAATTGGTTCGTAACGAAAACGATACTATAAAGCAAAAAAATCAACAAATTACGGAATCTTTCCACGAAATTGCCGATGCAGACCAGCAAATTGTTGATATTGTTGCAAAACTAACATCAGACAATATATCCGATTTACGTAATCATTTAAAGAAAATAAATGCTAATATAATTAAATTAGGATTAACTGAAAATAAATTGATTGAAAAGGCTAATGATTATTCAAGTTCTTTGATTGGCGCGGCATATAAACCAATTGATATAAAAAAGAATTCAAACATAAAATACAAGAAAATAGCAAAGGATGTAGAACAATGGCATGGTCTGCACAGATTAACTGAAATTTTACCGCTGGGCGCACCGGTAAATAAGATGGTTGTAACATCTCCGTATGGAACACGTGCGGACCCATTTACTGGCAAAGAAAAACAACACAAAGGTATTGATTTTGCTGGTAAAATTGGGACAGAATTGTATGCTGTGGCACCAGGGCGCGTTATATCCGCAGGTGAAAGACATGGATATGGAACTACGGTAGAAATTGACCATGGACTTGGATTTACGACTTTATATGCACATTTATCCAAAGTAATGGTTTCTCGTGGCGATGGTGTACGTCCGGGTACTGTAATTGGTCTTGGCGGTTCATCTGGACGATCTACTGGACCACACCTGCATTATGAAATAAGATACAAAGGAACGCCATTTAACCCAATTAATTTTGTCAAAGACTAAGGAAGGAAAACATGTTGGCATTTACAAACGCAGACGATAAAAAATCTCCGACAATAATCGGGGCAGGTTGTAATTTAAAGGGTGACATAAACACAGACCACACAGTGCAAATTCATGGTGCTGTCAAAGGTGATGTAACAGCGGACACAATCGTTATCGGACGTGGTGGTTCGATTTCTGGCAATATTCGTGCGCAAACATTATTCTTGCATGGTACTTTGGACGGTAATGCAACCGTAAATGTGGCGAATGTCTTTGCAAACGCAGAAATGACAGGAACACTATCTTATAAAACATTGAATATTACATGCAATACTGGTTTGGAATGTAAATTATCAAAACGAAAGGATGAATCAAAATGAATAAAAAAGATTTTGCAGTTTACTTAGCGGCAGATCATCGCGGTGTAGGATTAAAATTGTATTTATCTGAAATGTTACAAGCAGATGGGTACCAAGTCATAAACTTGGGTACAGATGATTTAAATACCCCCGTTGATTTTCCCGATATTGCTGCTAAATTAGCAGATAAAATGTTGGACGAACCACAATCGCGCGGAATTTTAATCTGTGGAACAGGGGCAGGCATGGAAATTGCAGCAAACAGATATCGCCATATACGTGCCTCACGTTGCGAAAGACCCGAACAAGCACGCGATGACCGTTTTCATGATGACATTAATGTATTAACTTTGGCAGCAGACGATATCGACATTGAAATTGCTTTTCTGTGCGCTCAGGCATTTTTGGAAAGTCCATTTGATAATTGTGAAAAGCGCATCCGTAGAATACAAAAAATATCTTAAAAAATACCCCGCAATAATTTTGCGGGGTATTTTTTATTTTTGATATCCTTGTTGTTTTCTAATCATGGACAGTATATACTCAGCCGCTCTATCAGCGCGCGCTTTACGCAAAGTCCAGTGGTCTTCTTTTGGTTTGCTTACAACATTAACACCCAACATTTTATGCAACAAAGCCCCGTTTGATTCTGCGTGATACCAATCAGATTTATCAACATATTCCATAACCCGAGACAAGGCATATTTGATTTCATCTGCGTTTGAATTTGCTTTTTTATAATCTCTGATTGCAATAATTTTAATCAAACCCATCGTATTAGAATCAATCGCTAAACCAGCACCCAAAGCAGAAGACATATCACACAATGTTGCATTTGGATTATAAGCCACTTTTTGCATTAATCTGTTAGCCATATCATCTGGGAACCATGGCCACAATGCGTTGAACATCTTGTATTCTTTATCGCCAGATAATAAACACAATAAATCCATAACACGTTTGCCATAAACTTTGTGAGCAAAACCAATTCTTTTATCTTTACCAGAAGATTTTGTTGCATGTTTTAATACAACAAACATCTTTTTCAATTCATCACAAGTTTGCAATAAATTTGTGTTTTCTGCCGCAATCATTGAAAAAATGTTTATAAACATGTCAATATCTAAATAATTATGTGGCTTATACACCAACAACAATCTGTCCACAGCATCAAGAAATACCTTGTCTTCTTGGGAATATGGGTTTCTGTGATGCATAATAAACATATCTTTGTTGTTCATAGTTTTGACTCCTTGTTTTATTATTTATGCACAATATAGCCAAAAAATAAAAAATGTCAAGTGTTTTATTGTAATATTCCTTTTTACAATCTAAAAACCGCCAGTGGCGGTTTTTAGAAGAAAAGGGCGCAGATTACTTTTTAACCACAAAATTAACCAATTTCTTTGGCACAACAATTGTTTTAATAATTGTTGCACCGGTTAATTGACGTTCTGCCGCTTTCTTGGCTGATTCTATTAAATCGTTTTCAGCAATATTAACAGGTACCACAAAATCATTTGCGCGCTTACCATTTACAGAAACGACAATTGTCATATCGCTTTCAACCAACTTAGATTCATCATATTTTGGCCATGGTTCAAAGACCAATATATCTTTGTGTCCCAATTTTTCCCACATTTCTTCGGTCAAATGTGGCGCAAATGGATTCAGCAATTGAATCAATATTTCATATGCTTTACGTGGCATTTTTCCGCCAGGAAATTCATTGATAAACTCCATCATGGCAGAAATAGAAGTATTAAAGCCCATATTTTCAATACGTTCTGTTACATCGGCAATCAATTTATTTACCAATCTGTCTTGTTCTGGTGTCAATTCATCATCTGTTAAATTATCAGAAAATGCTTCGACACGTTTCAAGAATCTTTGAACACCGGCCAGCGTACCTTCTGTCCACACAGCATTATTTCTCCAAGGCCCCAAAGAAACCACTGTCACACGTCCAGCATCAGCACCAACTCTATCCAACAATTCTGCAGTCATAAAACCATTATTACGTGATTTAGACATTTTATGGCCATCACTTCCCATAAGCAGACCCTGAGCAGTACGTTTCGCATATGGTTCCGGTGTATTTACCAAACCCAAATCATATAAAACATGATGCCAGAATCTTGAATAAATCAAATGACGAGTATTATGTTCATGTCCGCCATTATAGTGTGTAACTGGCATCCATTTTTCCATTTGTTCACGTGAACAAAATTCTTTGTCATTTTTTGGGTCCAGATATCTTAAATAATACCAAGACGATCCAGCCCATTGTGGCATAGTGTCTGTTTCGCGTTTTGCGGGTCCACCACACACAGGGCAGGTTGCATTTACCCAATCTGTTGCACGTGCTAACGGGCTTTCGCCATCATCAGTGGGACGGTAATCCATCATATATGGCTGCAACAGTGGCAGTTCAGATTCCGGCACAGGTTGCCACCCACACTTTTCACAATGAACGAGCGGAATTGGTTCACCCCAATACATTTGACGCGAAAAGCCCCAATCTTTTAATTTATATTTAGTTGTTCCACGCGCAAAGCCATGTTCAGAACCATATTTAATAGCGGCATCTATTGCTTCCTGTTTACCCATACCGTTTAAGAAATCGGAATTGATGTGCTCACCATCGCCTTCCCATACTTCATCTGGTTTACCACCAGCCAACACAGGAATTATATCCAAACCAAATTTCTTTGCAAAATCCCAGTCACGTGAATCATGTGCAGGCACCGCCATAATCGTTCCATACGCATAATCAACCAACACATAATCAGATGTAAACACCGGAATTTCTGTGTTAGTAAATGGATTAATAGCTTTGATACCCTTTAATTCAACACCTGTTTTTTCTTTGGTTGCATCGGTTCTTTCGATTTCAGTTTTTGCCGCAGATTCCTTGATATATTTTTCAACTTCGTCTTTATTTGTTATTCGACCTGTATCCAGCCATTTACGCAACAATTTATGTTCTGGGGCAATAACGCAAAATGTCACACCAAAAATAGTATCAACACGCGTTGTATAAATTGTCATAGTATCATCACCGACTTTGAAATCTACATCTGCACCATGTGATTTGCCAATCAAATTTATTTCGTCTTTTTTGATACGGTCTTCAAAATCGACATGATTCAAGCCCTCCAACAATTTGTCGGCATATTTAGATAACGCCAAATTCCACTGCAATTTTAATTTCTTTTCAATAACCCCATGACAACGCGGACATTTGTTATCTTCTAATTCTTCGTTTGTATATGTTGTTCTACAATTTGGACACCAATTCATCGGTAATTCAGATTTATAAGCCAAACCGTTTTTGAAAAATTGTATAAACATCCACTGTGTCCATTTAATATATTCTGGATCAGAAGTTGCAAACCGACTGTTTGGATCTATCGACCAACCGGCTCTATCTGCTGTTTCCGCATAAGATTTTCTTAATTCTGTCACTATATCAGCAGGGTGTTTACCAATTTTTGTTGCATAATGTTCAGCAGCAATACCCAAAGAATCAAACCCCATTGGATACAACACATCATATCCCTGATGACGACGAAAACGTGCCAACATGTCCAAACCTGAAAAAATAAACATATGTCCAGCATGAAAGCCTGCACCAGACAAGAAAGGAAATTCTGACAACAAATAAAATTTTGGTTTTGAACCATCATTTTTTGGTGTAAATGCGTTCTCATCGCGCCAGCGTTTTTGCCATTTAGCTTCACGTTCCTTTATTTTTTGCATTTCATCAGACATATTTTTTCCTTTTTTGTTCGGGTGTAAATTATTTTATTTCAACAAACAAACCACGCGCAATTTTATACTGTATTCCCTGAAAAATCAAGTATTTTTACATAGCAAAGCAGGGGATTTTATACAAAAAATCGCCAACAAAAGATGTCAGCGATTTACATACAATTCTTTATAAAACACACTATTTTACACGACAATTGTATTTGTAATTTACATCTTCAGATTCTTTTGATGCAAAATCCAAAACAATCGTCTGCCCATATTTAGCAGTGTAAACATCACCATCTTCGGTTATAACTTTCAAACTAACGCGTTCACCATCATTATCGCCGATATATGTCCGAACCAAGCGTTCTGTTTTTTCCAACGGCATAACAATATGATGCTTATCCAAATCTAATATCGCCCTGGAATCATACAAACGCACAAAAACATCCAAAGTCTTTGCATAAGCCAAAGGATTTTCTGTTTCACATGTTAAATGACTTTTCCAAAAGGGTGCTTTTGATTCAGAAACTTTACCTGTTATAATTCCTTCGCCATCAATAGGGTACGACGAATCCAGACACACTGGCACCAATAAACTGAACACCAAAAATATTGAACCCAAAATCATATTGCCCGGTTTATTATCTCGCTTAACCGTTAAAAACAGTAAATCAAAAAACGCCCATATTGCAGATATTAAAACACCAATAATGGTCAAATCCAATATGATGAAACACCAACCTTGACCCTTTTTGCCCATAGCAAATTTATGTGCACCAAATATACCCAAAATCGCACATAATATAATCAACCGCGCATTTTCAGTATCAAACCAAGAACATGTATTTTCTGAAATTTTCTTTTGAACAGAACGTTTTTTCATACTCTCTCCTTTTTTTACCTGTAAGAGAATTATATCACACAAAGACAATAAAAAAAAGCAGATTATATAAATTTAATATGATTACAGACATACCCAGATAAATAATCCGGTGAAAATAGGGGAATAAACACCCAAAAAACGCATAGAGAATACTGCAACCCCGCAGAAATCCTGGGTTTTTTGCATAAAAATATCAAAAAAACAGTAAAAAATTGGTAAAAATCACGATTTTTATAAAAATTGTAATATTTAATGTATTTAGTAAAAATATATAAACTGAAATATGCCACAAAGAACAACAAATAAAAAAATGAAAAAAAATAAATAAAAGGGCGCATTTGTATAAAAAAATCCTTTTTATTAAAAAACGTAAAAAATTCAAAATTCGCATCAAATTAAAACAAGCAACCAAATCCATATACCACCAAAACCGCGAAAAACAGGCACAAATATCAACTATACACCGACGCTGATGACAAACAAAAATCGCCCTAAGCCAGATAAATTCAGGCTTTAACACATAATCAACAAAGAAATGCGCAGTAGCAAATTATTTTGATAAAAACACACCAATCGATTCTCAGCGACCTGAGCATATAAATATATGATTTAAAACATTTATCTGGCTGAAAATTTGGGTCCCAAAAACGACCAATCTTTATAATCTCTGTATATTATGCATAGTTTGGTATCGGGATCCCCGCGACCTAATACCAAATTGGTAAGATTTGATGTTTATATTATGTATAGTTTGCCGAGGCAAACTATACATAATATACATTATGCGCCTTTTGTGTATCCTATTTTTTTATCTTTAATCATTTAAAAAAACGCCGCCCCAAAATCGGATGACGGTGTTTTTTTCTGTTATTATTTTTAATATCTGTTATTATCTTTGCCCTCTGCCACCATAATTTAATTCACTTAACAGTTGCGCTTGGCAGTCATAAGCATTAAAGAATGCCCTTTTCTTCATTCCATGACTTAAACTAGTATGTTTATGTATAACTTCAAAATATTCACTCCAGATATCCGGAGATTCAAATCGTGCCTTTTTATCGGCAAATGCAATAATAATTTTATTAATTTGCGCCTGCTTTTCCGAACCATTCGGGATTTCTGCAATTGCCATAATTTGTTTGCTTGTTACAATTTCTATTTCTTTATCGGCCATATTATCACCTCTTCTTGCAATACAATTATAAACCAAACCATAAATTTGTCAAGCAAGTTTAAGCATATCCTTAGTATCTGGAATAAATCAGATAATTTATTCACCACTTGTCGCGATTACGTCTGTGGCTTCGTATACACCACTTTTGGCGATAATACGTAATGTATGCCCACTGGATAATTGTGTCGGTTCAGACAACGGTTCTTTTTGGGTCAAATTGATATAATATACACTGCCATTTGAACCTTTTACCGATAACGCTTTGTGTGTTTTATGTTCAAAATCTACCAAGCACATCGGCGCACCCATAATAGTTACTTCTTTGGTCAAACAATCTGAACCACATACTACGCCAGGCAAACATAGGCACTCTTCACCATCCCATTCATATTTAACATCACAAACACACCATTCAGCACCAGTAATATATGTACGACCATGATTACCACAGGGGATACATGCGTCCATACCATCATCTGGTGCGACTGTATTCATACCACAAGGTATCATACCACTATTATCACTAACTTCTGATTTCAGCCATGCACCACCTGGGCAATAGTTTCCGCTGTAACATTGGGCACGGTCTACCCAATCTTTTGATAAATCATAATGAACTATGTATTCTCCAGCAACAGCACACACATAATTATCTTTATCACACACACATTCACCTTCTTTGGAAGCCCACACATACCCTGTTGGACAAGTTGTAGAAACACAAGTATTTGTAGCATAACTCCACCCATAACCTTCATCACAAATACATTCTGTTGCACCAGCAGTATCTGTATGCCCGTGTTCACCACATGATACACACGCAGACATACCACTCTTTGGCGCAACCGTATTTATATCACACGATGTCGAACCAATCAAACCATTAAGTTCTGATGTTACCCATGCACCCCCTGGACAATAATGCCCTGGCTTACATTGACTACAATAATAATCACCTTTTTCGCCATACTCTACATATTCACCAGTATCACAACACAGATAATTATCTTTATCACAGATACAACCTTCTTTAGAATTCCACACATACCCGGTTGGACAAGTTGTAGAAACACATTGTCTGCGATAAAAACTCCATGCATACCCCTCATCACAAATACATTCTGTTGCACCAGTAGTCTCTGTATGCCCATGTTCACCACATGATACACATGTTGACGACTCTCCCCATGGTTCCGCTGTATTCATATCACACAATATTTGGCCAACAGAACCGCTTGCTTCAACTTCTGATTTTTGCCATACACCGCCCGGACAATAATGCCCTGCATCGCATTTGCTGCAACCATAATTTGTATAAGCATTACCTTTGCCATCATCGTAGTTTTCATAATATGCATAGCTACCATCATAACAACACACATAATTATCATCATCACAGATACAATGACCACTTTTTTCATACCACACATACCCAGTTGGACAATTTGCAGGCAAACACATATTATCTGCTTCACTCCAGCCATAACCTTCATCACAAACACATGCATCTGCACCAGCATCTGCATGTCCATGTTCAGGACAAGACATACACGCAGACATACCCTCGTACGGCGCAAATGTATCCACTCCGCACGATGTCATACCAGTATCACCATTCAATTGTGATATTTCCCATAAACCACCCTCACAATAATTCCCAGGCTCACATTCCCAACATGCATAATAATCACCTTTGTCACCTTTTTTTCCACCATCAGGTTCATAATGCGCATATTCGCCAACATCACAACATGCATAATTATCTTCATCACAAACACATTCACCTGCTTTGGAATCCCACATATAGCCAGTTGGACAAGTTGCAGAAATACATGTATTCGTTTTATAACTCCACCCATAACCCTCATTACAACTGCACTCTGTTGCACCAGTGGTATCTGTATATCCATTCTCACCACAAGGTATACATGCAGACATAGAACCGTCTGGTGCAGCTGTATTTATATCACATGGTATCAAACCAGCATTATCACTAACCTCTGATTTCAGCCACGCACCACCTGGACAATAGTGTCCGCTGTAACATTGGGCACGATCTGCCCATTCCCAATCATCATAATGAACTATGTACTCACCTGCATTAACACATACATAATTATTTTCATCACAGGCACAAGCACTTCCATCCCATACATACCCAGTTGAACAAGGATTAAGAATACAAGCGCTTGCTGTATAATCATAAACATACCCATCGTCACAATCACAGGCGGGATGCGACCCAGTTTCACATGAATATAAACCAGGGTTCTCTACTGACAATTCAGAACCACCTGGACAATAATAACCATCCAAACAATATGCACAACTTACCATACCAGGTACACCATACGCATATTGCCCAGCGGGGCAATCTATGGTTAATAACCCCATTCGAATATAGAAAGTTTTATCACCAGAATCTTGTGCACTGACATTAATAGAATAAGTCCAGTTATTATCTTCATCATACCAACCATTAAAGAAATATCCTGGTTTACTGGGAATTTGATAAAAAGAATATCCGACCCCTGGTATATAAAAATTAGCCGGCTCACCATTTGTCCACACAGACCCATCTATTTCGTATGTAATATTATAAACCGGAACATTACATTCGTCATGCGTTGCATTAGCAGCCATACCATTACACTTAAATGTTGTCGCTTGGGTTAAACAACCTGC
Source organism: Alphaproteobacteria bacterium UBA1185 (assembly GCA_002310415.1). Classification (GTDB taxonomy): domain Bacteria; phylum Pseudomonadota; class Alphaproteobacteria; order Rs-D84; family Rs-D84; genus Enterousia. Next base: position 72,487 of record DBYN01000004.1, read on the forward strand.
GCCACTGCACGCAACACATTTTGTGCCCGAAAAACTTTCGCCAGCCTTGCAGATAACACTGTCTACTGGGGCGCACGATACATGACCATCAAAATATTCCTCAAAGCCTGTTATATATTGTGATAATGGTACACCATTTTCTTGATACCACGAACAACTTGTTGCCACACTTGTGTGAGTAAAAGCATCATTAAACTGATTTGTAATTGTTGTCTGCTTATCAAGGTTGATAAACAATGTTGGAGGTATATAACCCTGCACATTATAACTTCCATTAAACATATCCGCAAACATGTATTCCACCGGTACCCCATATATACCATCAAACAAACTATCAGGAATCTTTCCGATAAAATTATACCCGCAACCACTAAATACACCTGCAAATCGTGGCTGTATCGCCATCAAAGCAGGTGAATTGGTGGCCAATCCTGTTGTATTACCCAATGTCGGAAATATTGCCCCCAACGAACCAGATATTTCCCTTACTCTGCTTATATAATCAAAAATATGCACAGATTTATTTTCATTAACAGAAACAGGATCGTTTTTATCATCAAAATTAAAAACTATAGCGGAACTGCCATCTTGAGCGTACCCCGTCGCATTTCCACCAATACGCACAGTAACATCTGTAGCGGACACGTGGTATGTGTGGGAATACACACTATAAAAATAATTCGAAGGCACCTTATTTATGTATTCTACATTGCCATCACCCCAATCAATCCAAAATTTACCACCCGCACTTAACGAAAAACCAAAATAATCCCCAGTATCTCCTTTTTCATTTATATTGCCAATATTTACTTGGAATTTGTCCTGTTCCCACATGGCAACGTATGTTGTATTGGTTGTGGGGTTATCTGGCATTGTCCAATGAACCAATGTTTTTGACGCGTTACCGTTCGTTATAGTCTCTAACCCAACCCTGTCTGTGGAACAAGTGTCTTGATTATTAACCTTGGAATAATGTTCGGAATCACACCAACCCGCAAATATATAATTGTCTTTAATCGGATTTGCGGGAACAACCGCATTTTCTGATGTTTCTATTTGATACACAGGGTCGTTACTGCCCGGTAAATGCCCGCCATTTAAATTATACGTAATTGTAACACCAAATGATGATGTTGCCGACATTACAAACGCAACAATACCGAATAAATATAACTTTATATTATGAAACATATTCTTCCCCTTTCCCAGAATTCTGCGGATTATATTCACTTCATAAACATTATAGCAAAAAGGTACCTTTAATTCAACATATTTTTTTATACTTTTACATTTTTTAATGATTTTTGACATTAATTCTCTAACTCCCGTGGATTTATTGAGATACAGCGATTTTTATCACTGATATTTTATTGACAATATTTTGTTTTGAACGTAAAAATTAAAGGTACGTTAAAACTTTATACTGCCCGCTCAACCCCACAGATTTCCGGGAGTATTTCCAGACACCAATTCTCCCCTTTTTTTTGGGGGGAGTACAACACAGCCTGGAAGGAGGTAAAAAATCCAAATACAAAATAAATTTCGTAAATTGGTATTAAAAAAACTATTGTACCAGACGTGCGGTTCGACAAACTGATAATAAAAAAACACCACCCAATCAAGAGTGGTGTTTATCACTTGATTTACAATTATATTTTATTCGCAACTTTTTTAGCAACCTTGGTCACCTTTAACACTTTACCCTTTAAAGTTTTTAAACCCTTTGCTAAATCTGTATCTTCTGCGGGCCCAATTTCTTCTGGTTTAACAGCAGAACAACAAAATGCGCATTTTGTCGCCAATTTACTTATAGTTTGTTTACAATACGGACACGCACGTGTTGTAACTGGTGCTTTGCTGCGTGCAGAATTAACAATTTTTACAAAGATAAATATCGCAACCATTGTTATCAAGAAACTGATTACCGCATTCAAAAACGTTCCTATGTTCAAAGTAGTTGCACCCGCAGCCTGAGCCGCCACCATAGTATTATAATGAACACCTGGTTCACCGCCACCCAACACATAGAACCACTGTGAAAAATCAACATTACCAACCAACAACCCGACTGGTGGCATAATAACATCTTTAACCAAAGAATTAACAACACTGGTCATCACAGACCCAACGATAATACCCACAGCCATATCAATTGCACTGCCTTTGTTAATAAATGCTTTAAAGTCTTTAATGATTTTCATTATTTTTCTCCTTGTTTATTTATGTGTTTTTCTATTGCATCCAAAACTTTGTTCAAAGTCCGATGGATATTTTCATCTTTGGTTTCAACCATAACATCCGCCAAAGCATAAACATCATAGCGTTCTTTTATCAATTGAGCCAAAATTTGACGACTGTCTGTATTCAATAACTGTGGTCTGGTATGGCGAAAATTTGTTCTTTTTACCAACAGTTCCAAATCAGCCTTTAACCAAATCGTTAATGATTTCTTTAAAACAATATCACGAACAGTGTCAGTTATAAATGCACCCTCACCCGTAGAAATAACCTTTACCAACGGCGGTGTTTCCAATAATCTTTCAATAACTTTTTCTTCTACACGACGGAACTCTTTTTCGCCATACATCGCAAAAATATCAACAACACTGCAACCCGCCGCTTTTTCAATTTCTTTGTCAGAATCAACAAACGGGATACCCAAACGTCGTGCCAAAGCACGCCCCACACTGGTCTTACCCGCGCCCATCAAACCAACCATTACAATTGGTTTATTTAATTCTGTCTGTGTTTTAATTCTCATGATTTTATATTTTATCATAAATATTAAAACAGACAATAAAAAATTCAATCCAACGCCGCCAATCTTTCCAATTGATCAGCCGAAATCAGCGCATCTATCATTTCGTCCAGACCTTCGCCACCCGCCAAAATATCGTCCAATTTATACAAAGTCAATTTAATACGATGATCTGTTACACGTTGTTCTGGAAAATTATAAGTTCTGATTTTTTCACTTCTGTCACCAGAACCAACCATACTGCGACGCGATGCATTTGATGCATTCATTTGTTCACTGCGTTGCTTTTCATATAAACGTGAACGTAACACAGCCATCGCAGTTGCTTTGTTTTGTAATTGCGAACGTTCATTTTGACACGTTACAACTATACCCGTTGGAAAATGAGTAATACGAATCGCAGAATCTGTTTTATTAACGTGTTGACCACCTGCCCCAGATGCACGGAAAATATCTATACGAATATCTTTGTCATCAATCACAACATCAATATCTTTTGCCTCTGGCATAACAGCGACAGATGCAGCAGATGTATGAATACGACCAGCCGCTTCTGTTTCAGGCACGCGTTGCACACGATGAATACCAGATTCAAATTTTAATCTGGCATACACACCAATCCCATCAACTTTGAAAATGATTTCTTTGTATCCGCGCAACGAAGTTGCATTTTCTTCGATGATTTCAATTTTCCATCCATGACGAAGAGCATAAGATTGATACTGTCTGAATAAATCACCAGCAAACAAAGCCGATTCTTCCCCACCGACACCTGCACGAATTTCTACAATCGCACTGTTATCATCTGCACTATCACGTGGCAACAAAGCAATCTGCAAATCGCGCTCTAAATCCGGCAAAGCATGTTTTAATTCGTTTAATTGTTCTTCGGCTATACCCTTTAATTCAGGGTCAGAAAGCATTTCATTTGCGTCTTTGATTCCCTGCTCTGTTTGCAGATATTTATCTATTAATGGTAATACTTCGGATAATTGCGAATATTCTTTGGATAATCGTGTCAATTCATCACCAGATATTTCACCAGAATTCATTTTTGATTCAATGTCTTTGGCACGCGATTTTATGTCCAATAATTTATCTTTGATAATCATATTATTTCACCTTTATCTTTTGAACAACCGCATCAATCGCGACAGATTCTTGAAGCCCAGATTCCATATTTTTCAAAGACACTATTTTGTTTGCTACTTCATCATCGCCAATGATAATGCTGTTTTTTGCACCGATTTTATTGGCGTATTCAATTTGATTTTTGAATTTTTTATCAGTATCCAAATACGGCACAGCAACAATTCCACTTTCACGCAATTTTGCAACCAGTTCCATAGCATACGAAACATTTTGTTGCCCCATAACCAAGACAGCGACATCAACAATATTTTCAAATCTTGATAAATCGATTTTGTTGTCTTCCATTAAACCAACCAGCATTTTGGAATAACCAACACCAGAACCAACACCAACGATTTTGGTCTTAGAAAATTTAGAAGCCAAGTTTTCATAACGACCACCACCACCAACCGCGCCCATTTCTGGAAAATCTTTCAAAAAGAATTCAAACACTATGCCGGTATAATAAGAATGTCCACGCATTATTGAAACATCTATTACAGCATCCTTTACACCCATTGTTTTTAATATTTCCATTAAATCGTCCATTTCTTTGACAGATTCAGACAATTTAGCAGATTTATCAGCAAATGATTTATATCCCGATGCAAAAACATCTTCAATTATATTTGCATTTTGTTCACCAACAATTTCAATCAAAGCATCATTAAAATCTGCAAGTTTATCGCGTTTATCAATTAAAACGAATGCTTCACGACTTTGTTTATCGTCCAATTTCAGATATTCAAACATTGCATTCCAGAATTTACGGTTACTAATTCTGACTTCTGTTTTACCAATAAATTCAGATATGGAATCGTAAGCCATCATCAAAGTCGCGATAATTTCCGCTTCATAATTTGTTGACAATGAATTTATACCCATTATATCTAAATCCATCTGATAAAATTCACGATAGCGACCACGTTGGGTACGTTCACCACGATACCGTTTTGAAAACTGTGCAGCACGAAACGGAAACACCAAATCGTTCAAATGACCAGCAACATAACGCGACAGACCAACTGTTCCGTCATAACGTAATCCCATTTTTGTATCACCTTTTTGAAACAAATACATCTGGGTTTCTATTTCAGCCCAATTATCTTTATCACTTAATACCTCTGCCCGTTCAATTGCTGGCAAATCCAACACAGAAAAACCCGCAATACGCAAAACAGCCAACATGCGTTGCGCACAATAATCAAAACAACGTTGTTGCACGGGTAACAATTCTATAAATCCGGTCAAAGGTTTTGTTGGTTTCAAATCCATTTTTTTCACCTTTTAATTAAATTAGTAAATTCTTATCGTTTCTATAACGACCATTATATCATAAAAAATATGAAAATGCTAGAAACACACACCCAAACGGGCGTGATGCAAAAAAGATGAAAAAGATACAAATTTATTCATCATCATAAGGCGATTATAGCAATAATATTTTAAATTTGCAATAAAAAACCCGCAAATGCGGGCTTTTAAAATTACCATCTTAAACCGACGCGGAATTCATCGCCCCAATCAGCAATCTTTTGACCACCGACCGAACAATTCAACGCATCAAATCCTTTTTCAACCTGTGCCTTTTTAATCAAGACACCAGAAACCACACCACCAACTGTTCCCAACACAACACCAGCGGTCAAATCAGATGCCAAACGAACACCATTAAATGAACCATCTGCATTTTTCCAAACACTGCGGTCTGAATCAATTTTTTTGAAAAATTCAGACACCCTGTTATAAGCCCCAGAAACATTAGCATCGTTACCATCACCATTACCCGCGGTTGAACCACCAGATTGATTACGCCACGTTGCATCACTATCACCAGCCGAACCACTGAAACCATTATTATCTTTGACTTCAACTTTAACACCTGATGATTCTGTTCCACACATTTCATCTATCTTATCTTTGTATTGTTCCAACCCAAGTTTTACAATTTCTTCTTTTGAAACATCTTTATCTTTAACTTGTATACTAACATTTTGCAATATTTCTGTTTTGGTATCAGAACATGTAACAATTATACTTCCACGCCAATAACAGTTACCTTCCGTACATTTGTCTGGTTCTTTCTTGGGTTCTTCTTTTTTATCACAGTGACATGCAGCATATGCCTTACCCCCAATTAGTTTTACAACACCTTGGCTTTTGCGCAACATGCCATTTGCTTTGCTCGAATCAATGACATAAGGCACACATTTATCACCATCGCTTATTTTACAAGTATCATCACATGCATTTGTACATATATTTTCTGCTTCTTGTTTGGTATGACAATAGCCACTAATAAGAGCGTTTTGCTGTTTTTGTGCGTCGTCCTTATTATGAAATACCAACGGCATTAACTTACCCGCTTCACAACTTTGTGCAGCACAACGTAAACTTCCATTTTTAAATTGTACACATTTACCGTTTGTACCCGATTCAGGCGTACAATTGTCACCCACCTTTCCACAATTCGACTTAAAATCTTTCTCTTTAAATTCTGGCAAAGCGCATACATCATCCGTCATATACCCAGTCAAAGCATAAGACAAAGCCTTTGAACCAAACGTAGTCGTTATTCCCCATGCGGACTTTGATACAAAACCACCACAGACAAGCATAACTGATAAAGCAGATACAAATTTTTTCATAATTTCTTCCTTTCCTATGCGTATTATGATATCACAAAAACACTATTAAACAAAGCATTTTTTATACCATATCCGTATTTTTTTAAAAATATCGATGTAATTCACAGCCGTTTTTATTCAGCCATCTTTTTGCACGTTCCACCCCAAAACCATATAGTTTTGAAACACATGCCCAAAATTCAGGCGAATGATCCATATGTTCACGATGCGCTAATTCATGCATCACAACATATCGCATTACTTCGTATGGGGCAAACGCCAATCGCCAAGAAAAAGATATATTCCCATTTGATGAACACGATCCCCATCGCGATGTTGTATCCCGCAAAGATATATGTTTTGGCCAATATTGTTTTGGTGTTGTTTTTATTATTTCTTTAATTTCCATCAACAATTCAGATTTAACAAAATCACGAACACGTCTTTCGAACATATCCACCCCACCCCCAACACATAACGTTGTTTTATCACTGTCCAAATATTTGTTGGAACGCAAACTACCTTCGTGCTTTAACTTAACAATTCGTCCCAAAAATTCAATTGTATCATCTGGTTTTAAATGTTCTTTTTTGGGCGCGCACACGAAAATATTTTCAATCCATTTACGCTTTGATTCCAAAAATTTCATAACAAAAGCATTTGATGTTATCCATGGCTTTGAAATATGTATTTCAAAATTCGGGGTTGTTTTTGGTCGCAACGTTACATTACGCGCACCACGTCGTGTTTCTATGACAACAGGCACCACACAACCAGAAGACAAAGTAAAATTATTTTCAGATGACATTATTTTATATATCTTTGAATTTCTTTGATAATTTTATCCACCGAAAAACCAAATTCATTATAAAGCGTATCCGAATCGCCCGACGCACCAAAAGAATCAATACCAATTACTGCATCTGCAATTTCAAACCAATTTCCGGGGGCAGCCGCTTCGATTGCTATTACACATCCACGCAGCATTTGATTTTTATATCTGTCATCTTGATTACGAAATGTATTCATATTTACCACAGATACAACCTGAACATTTTTAAAACGCGATGCAATTTCTACTGCCAATGGAATTTCACTTCCAGTCGATAAAATCGTTGTTTTTGCATGACCAGATTTAGCGGGATAAATTACATATGCACCCCGCGATAAATCTGAATCACGTGGTGTTGGAATTTGTTTAAATTTCTGACGAGATAAAATTATCGCAGATGGATTTTCCGTATCATTTATCGAACTGTTCCAAGCGTATGCAATTTCGGTCATATTGCATGGACGATATACATTTAAATTCGGTATTAAACGCAATGAAGGCAATTGTTCAATCGGCTGATGCGTTGGACCATCTTCCCCCACACAAATACTGTCATGCGAAAAAACATATACAGGTGACAAATGTGACAAAGCCGCCAAACGAATCGCGGGTTTCATATAATCACTGAACGCCAAAAATGTAGAGCCAACTGGACGCAATCCCCCCACACACAGCCCATTCATTATTGCGCCCATTGCATGTTCACGCACACCATAATTTATGTAATTACCATCAAATTTATTTGAAACTATGTCTTTTGAAAAATGTGTTTTGACACGTGTGTTATCCGCCAAATCAGCAGACCCAGTTATCAAATCTGCACCCGCCCCCATCAGTAAATCCAAGTATATTCCGGATAATTCGCGTGTGGCAATATGTTCCGGTGTCTTTGGTATTTTTATACGATTTAACGCGATAATCGCCTTGTTTGTCTTTGCGATTGGACGCCCACAAACTATACGCCATAAACGCTGACCTTCTGTATCCATATTTTCAGAAATCAATCGTAATAATTCACTTTCCGACAAAGCCAAACCATGCGCCTTTGATGTATTTGCAACAGACGAACCACGTCCCAAGATATTTTTACATTGAATAAATACAGGTGATGTCGATTTCTTTGCGCGTTCCAAAGCCCGCTCAATTGATGAAATATCTTCGCCATGTACAGACATTACATTCCACCCCATTGAACGCATACGCGCATTTATATCCATATCAGTCTGCGCAACCCCATCTATGCTGAATTTATTATCGTCCCACAACACAACCAAATTATTTAAATTTAAACGACCCGCCAAAGCCATGGATTCAAATGCAACACCTTCCATTAAATCGCCATCTGAACACAAACAATAAGTCATGGCACGAATGCCACGTATTTTCTGGGACAGCGCCAGACCAACAGCATTTCCAACACCCTGGCCCAACGGTCCAGTTGTTGCATCAACACCATCAATTCCATATTCTGGATGTCCAGGTAAACCGTTAAATTTTCTAAAACTGCGCAAATCACCAACATTGTAACCAGATAATTTTAACACAGAATATAACAAAGCACTGCCATGACCAGCAGACAAAACAAACCTGTCTATGCCACGTCGCAAATGATTTGCAAAGATACAAGTTATGATTTCCGCCGCATCTAACACTATACCGACATGCCCACTGCGCGCAGACAAAATCGCACCCAGTGCGTTCGCACGCACTGCTTTCGACATTTGTAGTAATTGTTTGGCATTAAATTTCATTTTATGATATTATATCACAAAGAAAGGTGAAATAAAATGTTAAAAATATGGACAGATGGAAGTTGTTTAGGTAACCCAGGCCCAGGCGGATGGGGCTTTGTAGCCACAGACGGAATACATACCGCCGAGCGTTCTGGTGGTGAAAAAGACACAACGAACAACAAAATGGAATTGACTGCTGTGATTCGGGCTTTACGTGCTGCACGCAAACATAGTGAAGTTGAAATTCATACAGACAGCCAATATGTTAAAAACGGCATGCAATCTTGGATAAAAAATTGGAAGAAAAACAACTGGAAAACCGCAGATAAAAAGCCAGTTAAAAATCAAGAATTATGGCAGGAGTTGGATGAATTGGCTTCCAAAATAAAAATTCATTGGGTTTGGGTCAAGGGTCATGCTGGCGAAGAATTTAATGAAATGGTTGATACATTGGCACGAAGCGTCGCCGAATCATTTAAGTAAAAAATACCCCGAAATTTTTCGGGGTGTTTTTTTATTTTGTTTTGACATTGGCATCTAATAGTTTTTGTTTCTTATCATTATAACGTGTCAAAAGATGCTCATATAGATACCCTTGTACTATTGCCGACCCATACTTTCCTGCTATATCAAAAACATTTTTATCAGCTTTATTCACTATATCTAAATCTATGTCGCAATGTGTTAATAAATAATATTCTACATCATTATGATTATTTTCTACAGCAAACATTATTGCTGTATCTCCTTTGATATTTTGTAAATTTGCATTTGCCCCGTTTTTAATGCAATATTCAACTGTGGGTAAATCTCCATACCTAGCAGCAAACATTAAGCCTGTCATTCCTGATTTATCTTGTGCATTTATATCCGATAAACTTTTTAAAAAATTTCTCATTCCAACTGTATCTGCATACTCAAATACTGTACTAAACGAAAGTGGAAGATATTTACTTTTTGCATTTTTTTTCGTCATTTTTAGAAACTCCTTATGTTAATTTCTTCTTTTTTCTTAGACAATATCCGCTTAACTATATCTGGATATTTTTTCTTGTGCAACTCTGGCCAAAGCTGATATCCAGATGGATTTATTACATAAGCATCATCCAAAGAATCAAAATAGTGCCATACCACCCCATATAAAAACTGGGTACGGGTACAATCATCAAACAAACATACATGATCCAAAGAATTTCTCACAAACAAAGTACATCTGTGCGTTACATATGAATCAATCAATCTAAAATTATCCCTTTCGCCCAATAGTCCAAAATCATTATGTAGTGGTACTTCAGATTCATCACCATACTCTTTGATAGTCCCCTTTTTATTTATCATATTATAAAGTTTTACCACCCTTCTCAATTCATAAGGCAGCAGTTTATCACCAGCTGATTTTTCCCAGTAATTTTTACATAATGTTTTAAAAAAGTTTGGGACAGAACCAAATTCAATTCCTGTTTCTAAGTGGTTATAATCTATTTCAGGTATAGTTTGGAACAATTCAAAAACCACTTCTTTACCTATTATCATTTTTATACCTTGTTATTTTACAGTCGCATAATACACTAAACAAAATGATTGTCAAGATTATTTTTGTCTTGATTTTGCGACCAAGGTTCCCAAATCTTCGGGTGTAAATGTTCCACGAACGCGAATTGGTATATTATGTTGTTGTGCGGTCATAACACTGCGTGGATGCAATACTTTGGCACCATTGTTTGCCATTTTTAACATATCATCATAAGATACAAAATCTAATTTTTTTGCATCCTTTACAACGTTCGGGTCGGCATCATACACACCATCAACATCAGTATAAATATCACAATAATCTGCACCAATTGCTGCAGCAATCGCGACCGCCGATGTATCCGAACCCTCACGCCCCAATGTCGTAATATCTTTGTTATACGTTATACCCTGAAAACCGGTAATAACAGGGATAGTTCCTTTTGACCAATCTTGCCAAATTGGTGCAGTAATATATTTAATTTTCGCATCACCAAATTTGTCATCAGTCCATATTCCCATTTGCAAAGCATTATAACTGCGCGCTGGACAACCAATCGCATTTAATGCCATTGCCAACAAAGCGACAGATGTACATTCGCCAGTTGATAACAATGCGTCCAATTCACGTAAATTTGGTTTATCTGTAATTTGATGTGCCAAGTTCGTCAAAGCATTTGTTGTTTTACCCATCGCAGAAACAACCACGGCGATTTCCGCCGTTTGGCGCTGTTCGGCGATAATATTTGCAACGTTTTTTATTTTACCAATATCAGCGACAGAAGTTCCGCCGAATTTCATAACTATTTTCATTATCGTTACCTGTTTATAAAAAACAACTAGCCCTTAAATCCCATAGCAACGATAAACATTTCCACAGAATCTTTACGTGAAGCTGGCGGTTTAATATGATGAACCGTTTCAAAGTGTTCTTTGATTTGTTTTAACAAATCGTTTGTTGTACCACCTGTAAAAGATTTAGCAACAAATGTTCCGCCCACTTTTAACGCACGTAACGCAAAATCCAGCGCATATTCTAACAAAACCATTTGACGAATATGGTCTGTCTTTTTATGTCCAACTGTATTTGGTGCCATATCAGACATAACAACATCTGCTGTGCCACGTCCCATCTCATCATGCGACAAATTTAATTTGTCTTCCAACCATTTTAATGCTTCATCAGTTGTAAAATCACCCTGATAAAATTCTACATTATTTATTGGTTTTATTTCCAGCAAATCCATCGCAAAAATTCTAGATTTTGGATATTTTCGTGCCACATACTGTGACCAAGAACCTGGCGCTGCCCCCAAATCAACCACAACTTGACCGTTACGAAAGAAATGATATTTCTCATCCATTTCTATGATTTTGAACGCGGCACGCGCACGATAGCCCTCTTTCTGGGCTTTGGCAACGTAAGGATCAGATGCCTGACGTTGTATCCAAGCCACCGAAGATTTACGCGCCGCAATTTTTTTATTCAAAATCTTCATTATCAAATATTATTGCTGACCGTTTTTCAATTTTTCCATAACGGCTTCCATACCACCCATTTTCTGAATCATAGCCATTTGCTGTTTCATCTTGGTATATTGTTTGATTATGTGTTCTACTTCGCGAACTGTGCAACCTGCTGTTTCTGCGATACGAGCCTTGGCATTTGCAAATATTTTTTCTGGGTCAGCGCGTTCTTCTGCACTCATTGCTTCCAAAATTTTTATTTGTGCATCAACACTGCCATCTGCTATTTTTTCCTTCATGGCATTCACAGCATCTTTCATACCCGGGACCATTTTCAACAGCCCACTGAAATTGCTCATCTTCTTAATCTGCTTTAATTGTGCCAACATATCATTCATGTCAAATTGACCCGCCATCATACGTTGCGCAGTTTCTTTCATGCCAGATGGCATTTTGGCTGCTTCTTGTTCCAAATCATTGATGTCGTTTTGTGCTTTTGCTTTCTTTTTACCGAATCCAAACATACGCGTTCTCCTTATTTACCATGAGATTTATCGTCCATAACTTTACCAGTATAATACATTTTGATAATACGTAACGATTCATATAGTGCTGCTTCTTCATCGATTGACATGCATTCTACAGCTTTACGTAAAGAATATGTATCTGCCAAAGCAAGATGTATTTTTTTGTTATCATCACCTTTTGCTTTTAAATGCTCAATTTGTTCAGCTATTTTATCGCCTTCATTGCCATGTCTATTGTTAAACACTCTTGTCCAATATGCCCATCGTTCTTTATGTTTGTTAATCGCATTTAAAACTACCTGTTTGTTTACATTAAATTCTACCCGCATAGTCATTTTATTACTCCTTTGTTTTAATCGTTTACTAGCGATAAACATCCTACTTATTTTTCTTAGGTTTGTCCAGATACTTTTTCAAATATTGTCCGGTCAAAGAATCAGGATTTTTTGCTATATCTTCTGGTGTCCCGGTTGCTATAATCTGACCGCCACCTGCACCACCGCTTGGCCCCAAATCAATAATCCAATCGGCTGTTTTAATAACTTCCAAATTATGTTCTATGACAATGACCGTATTTCCCTGGTCAACCAATTCATGTAATACATACAATAAAGATTTTATATCTTCAAAATGTAATCCTGTTGTTGGTTCGTCCAGAATATAAATTGTTTGACCAGTACTGCGTGCTGCCAATTCTTTGGATAATTTGATACGTTGTGCCTCACCGCCCGATAAATCCAAAGAACTTTGTCCCAATTTAATATAATCCAATCCCACACGTTTTAACAAAGCCAATTTACGTTCAATTTTGGGAACATTTACAAAAAATCTGTATGCTTCTTCGACCGTCATATTTAACACATCAGCAATAGATTTACCTTTGTATTTAACAGCCAATGTTTCATCATTATATCTTTGCCCATGACATTTATCACATTCAACGTAAATATCAGCCAAGAAATTCATTTCTATTTTAATTTGACCGTCCCCCTGACAGGCTTCACAGCGACCACCTTTGACATTGAACGAAAAACGTCCTGCATCATATCCACGCGCTTTGGCTTCCGGTAAGGCCGCAAAGAAATCACGAATATCATTAAACACACCAACATAAGTCGCTGGATTACTGCGCGGACTGCGCCCAATAGGCGATTGGTCTATGTCAACAACTTTATCTATATTTTCAATACCACGAATAATATCATGCGCACCCGCCTCTAATTTAGAATTGTATAACACACGCATTATTGCAGGGTATAATGTGTTTAACAACAAAGTAGATTTTCCAGACCCAGACACACCCGTCAAAGCAATAAATTTTCCCAACGGAAAATCCACACTTATATTTTTAAGATTATTTTCGCGCGCACCTTCTATTCTTATGAATTTACCGTTACCAGTACGACGTTCCTTGGGAATCTCTATCTTGCGTTTACCCGACAAATATTGACCTGTCAAAGAATCAGGATTTTTGATAACCTGCGCCGGCGTACCAGATGCAACGACATTTCCGCCGTTTATTCCCGCTCCACGACCAATATCAACCAAATAATCCGCCTGACGCATCATGTCTTCATCATGTTCAACCACAATAACCGTATTGTCTTTGTCGCGCAACATTTTAAGTGTATCTATCAATTTATCATTATCACTTTGATGCAAACCGATAGACGGTTCATCCAAAACATAAAGCACGCCAGATAAACCACTGCCAATTTGTGAAGCCAATCTTATACGTTGTGCTTCCCCACCAGACAAAGTTCCGGCCATACGCGACATTGTCAAATACCCAAGCCCGACATTTTGTAAAAAATATAATCTGGATGTAATTTCACGCACAATCATATTCGCAATATCATTTTCTTTTTGGGTTAAATGATTTGGCAAATCTTGAAACCATTTCAAAGATTCGTCCACAGACATATCACAAACATCCATAATATCGCACCCATTTATTTTTATACATAATGCCTGAATATTCAAACGCTTGCCATGACAAACTGGACACTCTATTTCAGATTGATATTTTGATAATTCGTTTCGCATAGATTCAGAATCTGATTCACGCAATCTACGTTCCAGATTTGGAATAACACCTTCAAAAGGCTTTTCATACACATAACCATTCCAATTCACTTTGATTGGTTCATCACCAGTCCCATATAAAATAATATCTTTTTCGTTTTTAGATAACGCGTGCCAAGGTTTAGATAACGGTATTTTATATTTTTTATGCAAAGCATCTATGATATTTTCGTATTGACTTAACATACCGCCACGCGACCAAGGCGCAATCGCACCACCCAAAATAGATTTTGTAGTATCAGGCACAATCAAATCGGGTGAAACATTTAATTGAACCCCCAACCCATCACAAGCACTACATGCGCCCACTGGGGCATTAAAGGAAAATAATCTTGGTTCTATTTTTGGAACAGTAAACCCGCTAACTGGACATGCATATTCTTGGGAATACAAGGAATCTTCACCTGTATCTAATCTGCGTACAATAACCGCACCCGGCACCAAACGTAGCGAGGCTTCAAAAGAAGAATATAATCGCGAACGAAATTCTTCCATTTCTTCATCTGACAAAGGTTTATCCGGCATCGCAACTCTGTCTATTATCACAAAAATATTATGTTTTTTATTTTTATCCAATGCCGGCACAGAAGCCAAATCATACAATACACCATCAACAATTGCGCGCTGATACCCCTGTTTTATCAAAAACGCTATTTCTTTTTTGTATTCACCCTTTCTTTCACGCACCATAGGTGCCAATATATAAAACTTTGTACCATTTGGAATTTTCAAAGTCCAATCAACCATTTCAGCAATAGTCTGAGATTTTATTGGCAATCCAGTAACAGGCGAATACGGTATACCTATGCGCGCCCACAATAAACGCAGATAATCATATATTTCCGTTACAGTTCCAACTGTAGAACGCGGATTTTTTGACGTAGTTTTTTGTTCAATTGAAATTGCAGGAGATAAACCTTCAATTAAATCAACATCAGGCTTTTTCTGCATATCCAAAAATTGACGCGCATAACTGGACAAAGATTCGACATATCTGCGCTGACCTTCGGCATATATTGTATTAAAAGCCAAAGACGATTTTCCAGACCCAGATACACCAGTTAACACCACCAATTTATTCTTTGGTAGATCTAAATCTATGTTTTTAAGATTGTTTTCGCGCGCACCGCGAATTTTTATAAATCCTGTCATGGCATTTATAAAATAGTGTAAAAAAACAAAAAATCAATATATATGGTACAAAAAATTATTCTGCAACACCGGCTGTTTTCAAAGCATTTGGGGCCATAGATATACCAGATTTACGTGTATTTGCGGCACCTAATTTATTCATCAATTGACCGTCAACCCACACATCTATTGCACCAACATTTCCAAATGTTGCCTTGAAATTATCACCATTTGGCATGTAATAAACATCACCTTGGGATAAAACACGTGAAAAAACAGAATTACCTTTGGCGTCATCTATTTTAACCCAAGATTCTTTTTCTGCCTGTAATACAACACGTGATTCAGAAACATTTTTTTCACCAAATTTTTCACGCACAGGGTATCTGAAATTTGGTTCTGTCGATACAACCGCAACAACGGTTTCTATTTCAGTTTGCCCTTCTGATACAGTGTTTTCCTTTTTACCAGCCAAAATAAATATTAACACCAAACCAATCAGCATAACAGCAAAAACACTTGCGAACCAAATCCAGTGTTTTTTTACATACTGTACAGATGATTTAAACCATCTAAGTAATAATTCTTTGTCAATCTTTATTTTACGTTTTGGTTTTTCTGGTACATTCTCGACTTCTTCCACCGCTTCATCTTTGATTATACCCAATTCACGTTTTAACTTTGCAATAACTTCCTCTGGATTTAATCCAAGTTCTGTAGCATAACTGCGCGCAAAACCCAAAATATAAACATCTTCTGGAATGATACGATAATTGCCCTCTTCCAAAGCAATCAAAAACTCTTCTCGAATACACAACAACTTTGCAATCGTTGCGATTTCACGTTTTCTACGACCAGTTGTACGAGCATTACGCAATATTTCACCCACAGTCATTTCTGTTTTATTTTGTAATGTTTCTTGTTTTTCTTCCATGATTAAATCCTTTGATATTGGTATGTTATGACAGAATATACCAAAAGTCAATCTACCAACCAAAAATCTTTTATAGCCTGTCTTAATTCACTTTCATCCGTTATCTGATTTACTTTTATACGAAATTGCGCAGAATTAGGCAGCCCAGCAGAATACCACGCAACATGTTTACGAAACATAGGAATTGCTACCTTAACCCCGTAATATTCAATCATGTAATCCAAATGGTTTAAAACCGTTACACCAATATTTTTTGGTTTTCGACACAAACCACAAAACCGCCCAAAAATCCATGGTTGTCCAAGCATTCCACGTCCGATCATTGCACCATCATACCCCAATTGTTGCACATCTTCTATGTCTTCAACAGATTTTATATCACCATTAGCAATAATCGGCAACGGCAAATCTGGTTTCATTGGTAAAACAGACTTTCCAGAATATCCTTGGGCGCGTGTTCTACCATGAATTGTTACAAACGCAGCGCCAGATTCTGCGGCAATTCGAACCAGGTCCCGCCAATCTTTATGTTCTTCATCCCATCCTAAACGCGTTTTAACAGATACAGGTATTTGAACAGATTTTACACAACTTTCTATTATACGACCAGCCAATACATGGTCTTTCATCAAAAAAGCCCCAGCCCCGGCACGCGTTGCAACTTTGGGTACTGGACAGCCCATATTTATATCTATCCATTTTGCACCAGAATCTTGTAAAATCTTTGCTGCCTGCCCCATTAAATCAGGTTCTGCACCGAATATCTGCGCACCTATATTTCCTTCATCGTCATAATTATCAAAATTACGAATACAATTTTTATGCCCCTCCACTAACGAATGACAAGATATCATTTCTGTTACCATTGAAACATCAGGCGCAAATTGACGTACAATTTTACGAAATGGCTTGTCTGTTATCCCAGCCATAGGCGCAACAAAAATTTGACTGTTTTTATTAAACATTTGTGATATAATAAACGACATGTGGTCAAAAATCAAAAAATTCTTTGCGTTTTTAAAAAGTGCTTGGCTTGGTGGTGCGCGCGGTAAATGGGGTATTTTATTTATGATTACCGCTTTGTTTTTCTTTGTTCGATTATTTTGTGGCACACAGAATGTGCAAAATTTCATTATAAACACATGGCGATTAAATCACAAACGCACAGAGTTGGATATTGCTCAAAAGAATCTAAAACAAATGCAAAATCACATATACCTGCTGCAACACACATCACCAGATTATGTCGAAGAATTGGGGTTAAAGACATTAAACCTGGGCAACCCCGAATTTAAAGAATTAAAATATTAAAATAACCACCCCCAATTATAAATCCTTATTTAGTAGTCTGATTGAGCGATTATCACAAAAAACACTTGACATATATGTTTTTTGTATTATATTTTGATTATTAAGAGAAAAATCTTGAACACAAAAACAACTAAACCAAAAGGAAAAACACATGTTTTCAGAACAAGACTACGTAGATGCTTTAAAATTTTGTAAAGAACAAAACTACCCTTTGAACAACCTAGGAGTTGTCACAAGAATCCGCCCAAACACCAGCGACAATAATTTGTACAATATAGTAGAAGTAGTACGACTAAGCACATTCCTACGTGAAGAAATGCGTGAATACTGTTCTAGTTGTTCTGGTATGTACCGTGTAGGTAATGAAGGATCAGAACATAGTTGTTGCGAGATGGATGAAGACGGTGACGTAGATTTAAAATTTTACACCAAAATTGGTGATGTTGTTTTACTTGGTAGAGACAACACTCGGACGAGTCATCCATATGCGATTGTACAAAATATTAGATACGAAATGATGCTTGAAAACTTAAAACGCGCAAAAAATAAAGTTTTTGGCAACATAGTAGAAAATCAACAACAGAAATAAAAAATAGATAAAACCCTGAAATTTTCAGGGTTTTTCTTTACACAATAAATCTTAGTTTAAATAAATTATCATCGCATTCAGATAGAACGCAAACATCAGCCAGATTATGTACGGTATAACCAACCAGAAAGATGCTTGACGGATTCTGTAAAATGCGCGCGCCATAAATATAGCAGTGATAATCAATGCAGTTAATACTATTAATGCTGCTTCTGGTAAATGCGCACCAAAAAACACAAACGACCATAAAAAATTAAGCACTATGTTTATACCAAATGCAGTATACGCACCAACTTTATCGTGACGACTTGAATTTTTATTACGTTGCATAACCAAAAATAATGCCAAACCGATAAGAAAATATAATATTGTCCAAACAACACTGAACACCCAACCATCTGGGGTCAAAACAGAATTGTTTAGTGTGGCATACCACGCATCTTGACCAGATTGTATTGGCGAAAAAAATATTCCCAATAATCCAGGCAAAAAAGACAAAACCATTGCCAGAACAAATTTCCAAAAAGCCATTTTTTACTCCTTTTGTTTCACAGAAAGTATACCACCCAAAAAAACATAAACCTATTGGAAAGAATTCATAGAAAAAAACTAAAAAATATGATATAATGTAACTTGAAAAAAATCGTGGCATGCGGTTTATTTCACTTGTCTAAAAACCACCGAATTCTAAAAACGGTGGTTTTTTTATTTATTATTCACGCCATACTTGCCACGATTGATTGGACGATAAGAAATCGCCTCTGCTAAATCTGCCATTATAATATTGTCATCACCGCGCAAATCTGCAATTGTACGTGCCAAACGTTTAATACGATTATAACCACGCGCAGACAAACCCATTTTTTCAGCTGCTGTATTCAGAAACTCTGTTAATTCGTCGGTTAAAACAACATATTTGTCCATATCTGCACCATCCAAAAGTGCATTCATATACCCCTGACGTTTAATCTGTTTTTGACGCGCAGCCACAACCCTTTCACGAATTTGCGCACTAGTTTCCACGTTTTCGTCTTTGACTTTGTTCATTTCCCATGGATTCACAGCATCAACATCAACATGTAAATCGATTCGGTCTAACAAAGGTCCAGATATTTTATTTTGATATGCTTCCGCACAACGGGGGGCACGAGAACAAGACAAAGCCGCATTTCCCAGATGTCCACAAGGACATGGATTCATCGCGGCGATCAATTGAAAATGTGCAGGGTAAGTTGAATTACGTTTAGCACGCGAAATCACAATTTTGCCAGATTCCATTGGTTGACGTAATATTTCCAATGTCGCACGATTAAATTCAGGTAATTCATCTAAAAATAAAACCCCGTTATGCGCCAAAGATATTTCACCAGGTTTTGCATCACTGCCCCCACCAGCCAGCGCAACAGGGCTTGCCGTATGATGCACACTGCGAAATGGACGATTATATATCAAAGCCTGTCCATCTAACTTACCCGCTATTGAATAAATTATCGATGTTTCTAAAACCTCATTTGCGGTCATCTCTGGCATAATAGTTGGTAATCTTGATGCCAACATTGTTTTTCCAGATCCCGGTGGTCCCACCATTAACATAGCATGTCCACCCGCAGCAGCAATTTCCAAAGCACGTTTAGCAGCCTGTTGACCATGAACTTCTGATAAATCACCAACTTTTGTATCTGATTCTGCAATCTTCATCATTTGTGGCAATGGCAAAATCTGCGTCCCATGAAAATGATTTATTAAATCAAGAACATGATTTGGTGCCAGTATATTTGTATGGCCAGCCCAACGAGCCTCTGAACCTTGAACCCCGGGACAAATGATGCCCAGATTATTATTATTCGCCCAAACACTGGCTGGTAAAACACCACCAGTTCGAACAACTGCACCGTCTAAACCTATTTCACCGATAATTACATATTCAGACAATTTATCTTCGGGCAACACACCCATAGCACACAAAATGCCACATAAAATTGGCAAATCAAAATGCGAACCGGTCTTTTCTATATCTGCAGGCGATAAATTCACAGTCAATCTTTTAGACGGCAAAGACAAATTCAACGCAGATAATGCATTACGTATTCTTTCAGCAGATTCTTTGACCGCCCTGTCTGCCAAACCGATGATATTAAATTCAGGCTTTGCAAAGCCGGCAGACAATTGTACTTGGACATCTATTGGTGTGATATCCATGCCATTAAAAATTATAGATTTTAAATTTATCATAAAATACATATTAAAACTTGCACATATTGTTTTCAAGGTCTAAAATACGTTCATCAGAAAAAGGATAAAAATATGCCCACAAAAAATCACAATGTCGTTCGCGAATGGTTTAATACAATATTTTATGGTGGCTTAATCGCTATTCTGTTTCGCAGTTTTTTATTGGAACCGTTTAATATACCATCTGGTTCTATGATACCATCACTGCATGTCGGCGACCATATTTTTGTAAAAAAATGGGCATACGGATATTCCAGATATTCTTTTCCTTTTGGTTCATGGAATATGTGGAATGGACGTTTTTTCGCATCACACGAACCAGAAATTGGTGACATAATCGTGTTTCGCAAACCAAATGCTAACGTTGAATACGTAAAAAGGTTGATTGGCAAACCCGGCGATACAATTCAAATGAAATCTGGTCGGCTGTATGTTAATAGCAAGTTGGTCGAGCGCACTAACCCTCAACCGTACATAGTTGCAAATTTACCCAAATCTATGCGTAGTGTTGGATATTACAAAGATAATATGTCTATCAAAGGTAATAAAATTTGGATAGATAATAAACCAGCACCGTTTAATTATACTATTGAATATAAATCGGATACAATCTGTAACGCGCAACCATATGAATGTGGTGTTTATAATGCAACAGAATATACAGAAATATTACCAAATGGCGCAGAACACAGTATCATTGAAATGTCTGACAATGCGCCATTGGATAATACCGATGTGTTCACTGTTCCCGAAAATCATTATTTCTTTATGGGCGACAATCGCGATAACAGCGCAGACAGCAGAACAGACATGGTGTCATATGTTTCACGCGATAATGTATTGGGCAACGTTTGGTTTATATGGTATTCGCACAACTATTATTCTCCAATGATAGCATTCTGGAATTGGGGTAATAAGATGCGTTGGGACAGATTCGGACAATCAAAAAAGAAATAAAGAAAAAATCATGAAATTGAATTATACTTTCAAAGATAAAAGTTTGCTGGAATTGGCTTTAACCCAAAGTGGTATTGATTCCAAACATAACAATGAAAGATTGGAATTCATTGGGGACAGGGTTTTGGGATTATCTGTCGCTGGGTTGCTTTACGATATGTATCCAAATGAAAACGAAGGTGGTTTGGCACGTCGTCACGCACTGCTTGTTTCTACTAACACACTGGCACGCGTTGCCGCAGATTTAGATATTGGAAAATATATTAAACATGGACATATGACGGGTGGCAAAATTAATCATATTTTGGCAAATACAATGGAAGCAATATTGGGCGCAATATTTTTAGATTCTGGCTTTGAATCTGCCCGTAAAATCATCGTTGATATATGGACAGAATTGGCTGCTGCTGAAATCATCGCCCCAAAAGATGCCAAAACGGCTTTGCAAGAATTTGTTCAACATCACGATTCTGGTGCCTTACCAAACTATGTATATCACGAACCAACTGGGGCTTCGCACAATCCAGAATTTACAGTAACAGTAACCGCATTAAATAAATCTGCAGAAGGTGTTGGCCCATCAAAAAAGGCTGCCAGTTTGGCTGCTGCCGAAAATTTATTAAAAATTCTTGCAATTTAATGGTTTGACGGCTACAATCACAACAATGTAAACAAAGGAAAAAAAATGTTTTCAATCTTATTGGTTTTATTAGTCATAGTCGCAGTTTTAATGACTGGTTTAATTTTGTTACAAAAATCTGAGGGTTCTGGAATGTCTGGTTCAACTGCTGCATCAATGTTTGGTGGTGTTTTGACTGGATCGGCTGCTGGTAATTTTCTGACCAAGACAACAGCGTGGCTTGCAACAATATTCTTTGTGTTATGTGCTTTGTTATCATTAGTTGTTGCAAAGACCAGTATTTCACAACAAAATCAATCTGGTTTACGTCAAGAATTGGTATCAGATATGGTGCAAAAGGCAAATGAAACACCGGCACAATCCACACCGGTTGACGCTGTACAAACAGATACCCCAACTGAACCAGTGAAAGCAAAATAAAAAAAATTATAGATATTTAAAAAATGCCCGTCGCACATGACGGCATTTTTTGTAATAATTTTTGGCTCAAGTGTAAATAATGTATCTTTTTGAAATAAAAAATAAAACAGCAAAAGAAAAACCCTGAAATTAATCAGGGTTTTTATGTTTGATTATTTGTGTCTTAATCTACGAAGCCTCAAATTTCTCATACGTTGTTTTTCTTTCTTTTTGGCTTGAAAATTGTTATATGCTATTTGTGCAGTTAGTTCGTCTATCTTTTGTTTTAGATTGGCATTTTCTTGTTCTGATTTTGCCAAATTGGCTTTCAATGCGGTAAATGGTGCTTCTTTCAACAATTCGATTACTTCTTTTGGGGCTCCGCTAAATAAAGCAATCGTCAATGGTGTACGACCATCTTTGGCTTTTGCGTTTACATCGGCGCCTTTATCAATTAATAATTCAATTACTTCTTTTGAGGCTTCGTTAGCACAAGCAAACATCAATGGTGTCCAACCATAATTGTTTTTTGCGTTTACATTGGCATCTTTAGCAATTAATAATTCAATTACTTCTTTTGAGGCTTTGTTAGCACAAGCAAACATCAATGGTGTCCGACCACCATTGGCTTTTGCGTTTACTTTGGCACCTTTAGCAATTAATAATTCGATTACTTCTTTTCGTGCTTCGTGATATAAAGCAAACACCAATGGTGTCCAACCATCATTGTCTGTTGCGTTTACATCGGCACCATCCTGGATGGCTTGGTTTATTTCTGATATTGAACCCTTTCTAATGGCAGTCAATAAATAACGTTCTTTAACTGTCCATACCATTTTTTATCCTTTTTGTTGTTTGTCAAGGCTAATATAATACACAAAATATAATTAGTCAACTGTCTGTTATAGAAAAACCAAGATTATCAAAAAGATACATTATTTACACTTGAGCCTAATTTTTTATATACCTTTCTCTATGCAAGCCTGACCACAAGTATCTTCACATTCGCTTGAATCATCAAAAACATAAGTTTTAACCCAATCTGTATTTGCGCCATCGAATTTACACCAACATTGTTCCCCTGTTGTTGTTATTGAACGATTAAGTTCAGCATTAACTTGGATGGTATCCAAAGATGTACATTTTGCCATACCGTGGTACTTTGTACCGTCGGCATATATAACAGCCCAACCACCATAAGGTATATCAGAACATTGACTGGAATCCACATTACCAAATCTGTAATTACCATTACCTTGCAAATCAACCTTGGCAAAACAAGAACCTTTGTAAGTGCGAAAATTTGCATTTGGGGTTTTCGGTTGATTACTTGTTAAAAATTCTTCTTTTTCAGTGAAATCTTTGGCACAATCCTCTTCGCACCACGTTTCACATCCATCAGCATCTTTATATGCCTGGTAAGAATATTCCCAATTGGCATTTGCACCGGCTGTTTTGCACCAACAATATTTTCCAGTTCCAGAACGATTAAAATCGTTATTATTTAAAATACTTTCAGTTGCCATACATTTAGCAAAACCTGTATAGGTGGCACCATTACCAAGTGTTATACTCCAACCCCCAAAAGGAACATCTTTACATAAATTGCTGTTTGATAAAGTATACGAGTTGTTTTTGTTTTGAAAGGCTGTAAAACATCTACCCGCTTTATCGCGCACTTTTGAATTAGAGTTAATAATTTCATCCTGGACATCAGACACTTCTTCTTGCCCGCCAAGAAATGTTTCGGCATATAAATCATCATAATACGCTATAAACTCACGAGCCCGCCCCTGCGTATGTATCGCAATCAAAAGACCATTTTCATCAAAAATGGGACCTCCTGAATTACCGCCCCATGATTGACACGAAGTTTTATCAACCGATGCTTTGTCACCAGACGATTCAAAATCAGACAAATGACAATGAAAAGAGCCTTTTAATTGGTCTGAATCATTTGGAAATATTTTTGTAAATAACTTAGTCTCACCAATTTCTTTTATAAAATTGTCTTTGTTAATTTTTTTATTAGACAATGCCTTCTTGAACTCATCCCTTGCAGCCAGTATTTGTTTATCACTCATAATAGGCAAAGCACCATAACCGACAACTTCAAAATAACCAGAATACATATCGCCAGTGGTTACAAATGGGACACTTTCTGCATATTCATCTGGTATTTTATACATAGCGGAATCATTACCCTGCTTTCCCATACCACTATACATAAACTCTACCTGCATTTCAGTACCGTCTTGCAATCTTACAGATATAGGATCTGTTCCGTTATCATCTACACAATGTCTTGCGGTGTACACATATAATTTACCATCATTTGGATTTTTAACTATGGTTCCTGTGCAATAATTACCACCCTTATCATACAAAGCAACCACAGCGTTATAAGGTGATTTTTGTTTTTGTTCATCTGTTAAATAACAACGTCTGTCAATTGTATAATCATTGTAATGCGCACCATTATTTTGACAACGGTCAGAAAAACTTCCTGTTCGCACACCAGAAGCATGTTCAAAAGCATTCTCTTTTATTGCTTTGTTTACCGCGGTTTTAACATAATCATAACCATTTACCCCAAAAGACGCACCAGGTAAGCACGCGATCAACAAAGATACCCAAGACACTTTTGACATCAAAAAAAACTTATACAGGCTTTCGATTTAAACGGTTACTTGCAATTATTTCTTTTTCGTTGTTTTCTTTGCGACAGATTTCTTTGCACCACCAGCCGGCATCTTTTTATATTCCTGATACAGCGCGGCGCCACAAATATAAACGACCAACGCAGATATCACAGTAAACAGACCGGCAATCAAATCACCAGCAAAATAAAAGAAACAAATCAATGCAACAATCAAAACGACCGTATACGCAATATTGTTCTTTAATACTTTACCTAATTTTTCAAGAAATTTCATTTTATCCCCCTTTCTTATCTGTTATGCGCCAATTATAACACAAAAATTACAAAAAATAAAGCACCATTTTTTCTAATGGTGCTTTAAACACAGTTTAATATATAATCTGCTTCTTCTTTGATAACAAATCAATTAACACATCATTTTTTTTGTGTGTATGTACAATTAAGTTATTATTCAACAAATCCGCGCAATTAAACGGCATATCCCGGTAATTATAATCTGTATCCTCAAAGAAAAAATTATATTGTTCTATAATGATAGATGTTAGAATTTTATCAGGGCTTAACGAAGAATTTTTTTCGATTTTATAATCTGCATCAACAAAACATAAAACATTGCTCAATGTATATACAATATCACTGCTTCTATTTTCCCCTAAAAAACTAAGACTTTCAGACAATGTTTTTACAGATGTAAAATCTACAAACGGAAACAAATAGAACGAGTTCGGTCCCACCATACTCCCGGTTGGATGTATATCTAGTATAATTTTTTGCCAACTATCTTTTAATTTATTTCTATCGAACGGTCTGCTGTTTCCTTCTTGGTCCTCGATCACGTATCGTACATCTTCCATAATTTTTATCGGACGCATATCTCGAAATTTATTGTTTTTGCATATTATGTCAGGAACAGATACTAAATTATACCTTCCACGGTCTATATACTCCTTATATTTTTCCTCAAAAGAGTAACTCCTACCAAAGTCCCATTTATTTAAGCCTGCCTTACCAAACTTCTTAGCAGATACTGCTGTTAATATCAATTTTCCAACATACTGTGTTTTTTCGAGTTTATAATATTCCATTTTTACCCCCTTTTAGTAATATATTCACCAAGTTTTTATAAAATCACTTGCCCACCAATATTTGCATTACGCGGTATTGGGCCAAAAGAAGATTGTTTACTGACATAAATATTACCTTTGACAGAAAACTGACCACAGAAACTTAATTTATCCACATTACGAATAAACAAATTTCCACGAATCTTTGCATCACATGGCAAAGTATATTTACGCATATTTTGTATAAACAAATTACCGTCAATCTTTACACCATTTGATAACACTGGCGAAGATGGGTATAAATCTACGATAACATCACCAGTCAAATTTTGTTTTGGTAAAACTTTTGACGGCAAAGAAATCTGTTTGACAACCACAGGCTTTTTAACACCAATTGTTTTTATTTGTGGTTTTATACCTGTTTTTATGCTTGCTTTTAAAGGCAATGCTAAATTTGGTTTGATTTTACGTTGATTGATTTTGCGATTATCAACATTGTTCATTTTATGAGCAACAATAACTGCATTATTTTTTCTTGCATCATTAATTTGATTGTGATTTATCACATTCAAAATCAACCCCGCAAACAAAACAATTATTGCCACTAGCAAAGTCAAATTGACTATACCAACAATATCAATACTTTTAACCCAGTTCCAAATTTTTTTACATACACGTACAATAAAACGCCAAACGCTTTTGCACAAATTCCATGGAAACAACAGTATTTTCTTTAACCACTGTTTCATAGTACGAGAACGAGTATTACGCGTTGCACTTTTTAATTTTTTCGATTTATTCATATTTAATCCTTTTGGTTTTGTAAAATTTTGAAAATACCATTGGTAACTTCACGTAACATATTCGTTGCCATGTTATAGTAATTATCAGCATCATCTTTATACTTTGTTATGCTACGTTTATCCATACTTACACACGTACAACCTGAACTACTTTTAATAAATTTTGTAAATACACCCGTTGAAGCATCAAATATATACGCTTCACCCGAATCAATATCATCACGATAAAAACGTATTTCTATCGGAACAACAGTTTTGAATGATATAAGTCCATCTTCTGGCCATGTATAACGGGCAGACATACCATTTTTCATCATGACATTAACATCATCAGATACCAAAGAAAAAACACTAATCTCGCGCAGTTCTTTTTCTATCCGAAACATTTTGTTATCCGCTTTTAACAAAAATTCCATATAATTACTCCTTGTTTTACGCAATATTATAGACACACAAAATCATTTGTCAAGATATTTTTGACATTTTTTTAATACGCCAATACACAACACTCTGTTCCTTAAAAAACTTGACAATTGCGTTATTTTGTGTTATAATAAGTGATGATGACAAAAGGACAATAAAATGACAAATTCTTTTCCAGACGAATGGATAACATTAAACGATGTCGTATTGCTTATTGCATACAACGAAGTGTTAAGAACCAAAATTATGGATACCTTAATAGATTTACACAGCAAAGGCCAACATCCTGATTGGATAAAACAAACTCATGTCAACAGATACAAATTTAACAAAAAATATCTGGAAGCCTTTTGTAAAGAATATGGTTTTGATTTGGCGGCACCAATAAAAAGACACGCTGTCGATTATAAAAGCAAAAATTGGTTGTGCACCAAAGAATTAAGACAATATCTTCCAGGGTCAGAAAGTCAAATTCTGACAATATTACAGAAACTGCAATCACAAATGCCTGATGCTATCAAAGAAAAACAAAATGGTCCTGTTGTACGTTTGTGCCTGCACAAAAAGTATATCGATACCGTAAAATCTATTATAAACAAAGAAACAGCCAAACAAATCCAAAACGTAGACACCAATACAATATACGCAAATTGTTTTATGGAAAAAACCGGTCCAGACGAATGGATTAGTTTAACATATGTCAGAAATTTGATTTTAAACGGTCTTGAAGAACGCGACAGATTACATGATTCTTTGATGGCTTTGTATAACACGCAACAATACCCAAATTGGATACAGCGCGCAACCAAAAAGCAATACATGTTCAACAAAAAGTATTTACCAGAATTCTGCATGATGTATTCATTTGAAATAAAAGATACACCTGATAGTAATATAAAATGGTTAAGAATTGTAGATTTACAACATTTAATAAGTAAATCTTGTCAAGATTTCTCCAAAACTCTAACCGCCGCACTACAAGACCTGCATAGCAGACACATATTTTCTAACTGGGTATGTCGCCCAAGCGAAAGCAGATATTATTTAAACGAAAAATATTTGATACCTTTTACAAAAATGTACAACTTTCGTTTAATTTGTCAGGACACCAGAACCGAAGAATGGTTATCTGCCGCCGAAATATGGCAACAAACAAAATGTATAGAATTTAATAAAATCAGCCGATTATTAAAAAAACACCAATCCGATATGCCCGAATGGATACAAACAAAAAGAAAAAAACAATTACCTTGTCTGTGTTTACATCGCGACCATGTTTCAGAATTTTGCAAAATTGCCGGTATACAATTATGCAAAGATACAAACGCAAAAACATCTGAGTGGTTTGCAACATCTGAATACAGATTATTTCTAAAAGATTTTGACGCAAATACACAAACGAACGCACTGGAAACAGCATTTACAAACATCGCAAAAACACATCCAGATTGGATTCAATATAAAACATGCAAAAACGGTCAAGAAAGATTATGTCTACACAAAAATCACGTTGCTGATTTTTGTACCGAAACTGGTTTTATATGCAACAACAAGAAAACGGAACAATGGTTGGATGTTCGCGAACTTGGTTTAATGACACACATATCACCTGCTAAAATATTGGTCACATTACAAAACAACCAAAAAGCAAACCCAGAAATTATCCAAATCAGACGTCTTAGTTCAAGACCTGTTTTATGTCTGCACCGCGACCATGTCACCAAAATAACAGAATGGATGCAAAATTTAGATAAAAAAAGTATTGCTATGATAATTGTAAAAGACAGCGGATACAAATTGAAATAACAGTCAAACACACAAAATACATTTGACAACTATTGACTTTGTGTTAGAATAATCGCCACACAAAGATATTATACAAAGGACAAAACAATGAAACTTTACACAACTGTTACATACAGGGTATCGTACCAAAATATTTTCGACAACCTAGAACACATTATTTCCGATGATTTAACATTAGATTCAGCAAAACATTCTTTTGCAGTGGTACCAAGCCCCGCCAATAAAGTAACAGTTACACGCATCGTAAATCTGTACGAAGATATAAAAGATGATTGGAAACAAATTACTGCAACACCAACAGATAATTTCAGTTTCTATGTCAGCGATAAATTACCGACACTGGAAAATATCACAAATGCTTTAAACAAAGAATCCGACGGTTTTATTGGCTGGCAATATATTGATTTACCCGAACAATCCAAGAAAGTAGTTGTATCAACCGTACTTGTTTCTGAATACAATTGGAGCAGTTGGAACGGATACACACACAAAGCAGACGTACTTGTCAGAAAACTAAATAAAAATGATGTTGTTATAAACACCAAAGGACACGAAATTTGGCCACAAAAAACCGGAAACATTCCGTCCGAACTGGCAAGATTATTTAAAAAGAATTCTGAACCATTGGAATTCATAAAAAATAATAATGTAAAAATCAAATAACACATAAAACCAGCATATTTATGCTGGTTTTGATTTTATCACAACAAAACAACAACAAAGATTGATGGCGCGCCCAGCAGGACTCGCTCGGCATTTTGCCTGCGCGGCAACCGTAACGATTTGATTGCACTACGTTTATCAAATCTACTTGTTGTCGAACCTGTCGTTGCTTCGCAACTTTCTTCGGTTCTCGTCCAAAATCACACCACACAAAAATAAAACCGGGATAAACCCGATTTAATTTTTGCTCTAATCACGACGAAGCGATAGTGAATACGGATGGCGCGCCCAGCAGGACTCGAACCTGCAACCCACAGATTAGAAATCTGTTGCTCTATCCAATTGAGCCATGGGCGCACGTGTGCTGATTTTATATCAAAAACCCTACGATTGCAACTTTTATTTCCTGATATTTACTTTCAAGAATATTTTTTTGCCACGTTGAACCATTATTGATTCAGCCGGTTTCACAATATATTCTTTGTCGGTTATTTTTTCACCGTCAATTTGAATACCGCCCTGTTCCACCATACGACGCGCTTCTGATTTAGAATCAAATAATTTCACAGCGACCAAGAAATCAACAATATACATTGGATCATGCATTTTTAAATCAAAACTTGGCGCATCTGTCGCATTACCACCACCAAACAACGATGTAGCTGTGGTTTCCGCCTCTTGTGCGGCTTTTGTTCCATGTGCGATTTCAGTTGCAGCAAATGCCAAACGTTTTTTGACATCGTTTAATTCCGCACCTTGCAAAGACGACAATTTTTCAATTTTTTCAATTGGAATTTCTGTGAATATTTTCAAGAAAGTTATTACTAAATCATCTGGCGTATTACGAAAATATTGATAATATTCATACGGAGATGTTTTGTCTTCGTTCACCCAAACCGCATTACCCGCAGATTTTCCAATTTTATTTCCGTTTGCATCGGTTATTAAATTGGTTGACAAAACAAAAACTTCTTTGCCGCATTGTTTGCGCACCAATTCAACCCCCATAACAGAATTGCCCCATTGGTCTGCACCACAAAGTTGCACTGTGCAATTATATTTGTTGTAAAGAGTTAAATAATCAACCGCTTGAAAAGTCATATAATTAAATTCCAAAAAAGTCATACCATTTTCCAACCGTTTTTTAACGCTTTCCATAGATAACATACGTGGCACAGTAAAATCTGTTCCGTATTTAGCCAAAAAATCAAGATGCGAATAACCTTTCATCCAATCATAGTTATCAACCATAATCGCACAATTTTCAGAATCATTAAAATCAACAAATTTAGCAATAGATTTTTTTAACCCTGCACTGTTAATTGCAATCTGTTCATCTGTCATCATTGGGCGCCCTTTGTCACGACCAGATGGATCCCCAATACGTGCGGTTGCACCACCAACCAATGCAATTGGCTTATGGCCATATTTTTGAAACCAACGCAACAACATCAAAGATGCAACATGCCCCACATGCAAAGAATCTGCCGTTGGGTCCGTTCCCCAATACACAGTAACTTTGCCATTTGCCAATGCTTGTTTTAATCCGTCCATATTTGAACATTGATTTATAAAACCGCGCTTTTCCAATTCTTGTAATACATCTTTTTGCATATTTATTCCCTTTATATTGATTATATATTAACTGAAAACCTGCTTTTTTTCAACCGTAAAATCAAAAAACCGCGCCCAAAAGCGCGGTTTTCGTTTTTCTTAATCTGTCCTGATTTAGCCCAACATTTTTGCGACTTCATCAGCCAAATTATCTTCGCGCTTTTGAATACCTTCACCCAGCACGTAATACGCATAACCAGCCAATTTGCCACCATGTTCAGCGACAACTTCTTTGACTGTCTTGCTTGGGTCCATAACAAATGGTTGTTCTTCCAAAACGGATTCGCCGTAATATTTTTTGATACGACCTTCGACCATTTTTTCAACGATATTTTCAGGTTTGCCGGCTGTTGCACCAGATTCGATGAACACTTTCTTTTCACGTTCAACTGATTTTGGATCAACATCAGCAATTGTCATAAATTCAGGTTTATTCGCAGCGATGTGCATAGCGATTTTATTACCGATTTCATCGATTTTTGGGTCATCGCCATTGATTGCAACAACAACACCGATTTGTCCCATGCCCGGAACCAAAGCATTATGAACGTAAGTATAGATATGATCGCCATTTACTTTTGCAATACGACGCAAACTCATATTTTCACCAATTGTAGCAATTGTCGCGGCAATATCATCTTTTACAGCAGCCAAAGTTGCATCAAAATCGCCACCCAATTCAGCGGCTTTGTTTGCAACATTTGCAACCAATGTTTGGAACTTGTCATTTTTAGCAACGAAATCTGTTTCTGCATTTAATTCAACAACACAGCCCATATCATCACATTTGACAACAGTTACCAAACCAGACGCAGCAACACGACCTGCTTTGGATGCGGCTTTGACAATACCTTTTTGGCGCAACCAATCAGCAGCGGCTTCAATATCACCATTGTTTTCGACCAATGCTTTTTTACAGTCCATCATACCCGCGGATGTTTTTTCACGAAGTTCCTGAACCAATTTTGCTGTTATTTCTGCCATTGTTTATTCCTTTCTTTTGTTAAGATTATTTATCTGCTTTGTCTGCTATCTTGCTGCGACGTACTTCGCGAGCCTCAGATGTTTTAGATTTTTGCTTAGATTCTTTAACCTTTGCATCATGTTCTAATTCTTCGGCTGCCACTTCTGCATCGTCTGCGGCCTCTTTTTTACCAGCGGCACCGCCCAATCTTTTTTCAATACCAGACAAAATAGCATCCACAAACAAATCGCAATACAACTGAGTTGCACGTGATGCATCATCGTTTCCCGGAACTGGATAATCAACCAATTCAGGATTAGAATTTGTATCACAAATCGCGACAGTTGGGATATCCAAAACTTTTGCTTCGTGAACTGCATTTGCTTCACGTGGCACATCAATAACAATCATCGCCTGTGGAATGCCATGCATTTCCAAAATACCGCCAAAAATATCGCGTAATTTAGCAACTTCTTTGGTCATAACACCGACTTCTTTCTTGGTCAATCCTAATTTGTCAGCATTAGCAATATCCTGTTCCATTTTTTTCAAACGACGAATGCTTTGTGAAACTGTTGTCCAGTTTGTCAACATACCACCCAACCAGCGATTGTTAACGTAAAATTGACCGCAACGTTCAGCAGCATCTTTGACAATATCTTTTGCCTGATGTTTAGTGGCAACGAACAAAATTTTTCCACCAGCGGCAGCAATTGCTTCCAAAGCAACCAAAGCACGATGCAACAACGGTGCAGTTTTATTCAAATTGATAATGTGAATTTTATCTTTTACGCCATAAACATATGGTGTCATCAATGGATTCCAGCGACGTGTATGATGTCCAAAATGAACACCCGCTTCCATTAATTGTTTCATAGTAAAAGTTGGCAATGCCATGATTTTATCCTTTTTTTCTGTTGTTATCCTCGGTCAACGGGTGTAAAAAACCAAATGAATTGGACAGAAATTATACCCATTACCTGTGTTCTTCGTGCAAGCACGTGCCACCATAATAACCCAAACATATTGTAAAATCAAGTATTTTTTGAAAAAACAACCAAAATTATAAATAAGAAAAAATTCTTTGAAAAATATTGACAAATTGTATTTACAGTCTATATTTATATACGGGTGATGAGTAATGCAAACGATAAAACGAATTTTGATTGGATTTGTTACAGCCGTTTCAATTGTGACGGGGTGCTTTGCCGATTCAAAATGTGATAGTTCAGCATATTATCGCACACACAAAACAGAATGCGAAAAAAGTTCAAACATCACAACTATATTGGCAGTAGCGGGTGGCGCTGCGTTGGCCGGTGTTGGAATTGCACTGGCTAATAACGGTTCATCAAATAACGCAAGTTCCCCAGAACATTCAAATCAAACAATAACTCTGCGTTCGTCAAATACGAACAGCAATTATGCTTTGACAGACAAAATACAAAACAATAAAATTTATACATCTTACATTTATTCCGAAACAAACGGCGCAGATATATCTGATGATATCTTGCAATTTGCCAAGGCAACCGAAACATACACCAAAAATTATAAACAATTCGATTCCGTCAATCTTGCCTATGCAATTGCACGTGGATATACGGGTAAAAATGTCAATATTGCGATAATGGACGATTTTAATTATCACCATGGTTATACAGTGCATAATTTGGCGCAATATGCTGCAAAAGATGCTAATATCGCGAATTATAATTTAACATACAGCCAACAATCATTTGTACCTTTTGACAAAATAGCAGAAACCATAAAATATTCTGCACCTGCACACATTTACAACAACAGTTGGCAAATGGATTCAACCCAATATATGAATGCGGCAACTGTTGTTTATAACAATTTCGACCCAAAAACTTATGCAAATGCCCAGCAATATATGTATTCGATTACCAGTCAGAATTTTATAAATCAAATCATTAACACAGCAATTGAAAATGACAGCATTTTTGTTTGGGCGGCTGGCAACGATAGCCAAAAAGAAAGCGGTGCTTTGTCCGCTATGCCGTTGGCATTTCCTGAATTAAACGGGCATTTTGTAAACGTTGTGGCATTTGATCAAAATGCAAAAAAATTGGCTTGGTACAGCAATCAATGCGGTGTTACACAAAATTATTGCATTGCTGCCCCTGGTTCACTTTTACAAACAGACGCAAAAGAAACAACCGTCAGCGGGACAAGTTTTGCTGCCCCAATTGTTTCTGGCGCCATAGCAGTTATCAAAGAAGCATTTCCATATATGACCGCCACACAAATAACTGAATTATTATTTACAACTGCACGTGATTTAGGTGACCCTGGTGTTGATGCCGTTTATGGTTGGGGTTTATTAGATATGGAAACCGCCACAAAACCAGTTGGAACACCAAAAATTGTTTTATCAAACGAAACCATTCAACCATTAACCGACGCAAATGTCGGTGGTATCGCCGCTAGTGCCATTAAAAATGCCGGTTTAGAAATCGCCTTTGTCGATGATTTTGGACGCGCATTTAAAACGAAGTTATCAGATAGCATAAATGTTATTCCTTATGGACGCGCATTTGGTAAATTACAAAATAACGAAGATAATTTTGTTACAATTTTTGATAATCTAGAATTTGGCTTCAAAAAAACAAACATTTTGGAATCAAATGGATTTATTACGTCAAAATCAAACAATTTAACAAATTTTGTCGGGTATAAAAATGAATTTGTTTTTGATAATTTCAGCATTTATCAAAACGTTCGTTTTGGTACAACAGCCCCAAAATCAGAATATAATTCGATTATAAACGGCTTTTCGAATATATATACTTCGTCTGTATCAACAGGCATAAAATGGAACGATTTTATATTTGAATTATCAATTCCAGAAACAATTTTGTACGGCAACATGTACATGAATTTACCAATTGGACGGGCAAATGACGGGCAAATGCTATATAATCAAACGAACATCAATTTAAAAACAAAACCCAGTGTTGAATATTCTGTTAAATACAAAAACATTTATGCTGGTTACATAAATAACTATGATTACCAAGACGAATTTTTTATAATGGCAAAAACAAAATTTACATTCTAATTATTCTGATTTTGGTTCACTTTTGCGCATCAAATCAAAATTATGTATATAACTGAACGACACACCAACCGAAGTATTTGAACCTTTGTTTTCTGCCTGACGCGAATGAATTTGTCGATATTGAACGTATGGCCCAAACGTAAAATCCCCCCATAAATTTGTATCAAATCGAACATTAGCCATAAAATCATAGCGTAAATCTTCACCAACATATTGCGAATAGGACAAATATTTTCTGTAATACCCATCAGAAGCAAATTTTACCCCTTCACGAATTTCATATGCTAAACGCCATCCTGCTTCGAATGCAGATTTATTTACCTTTTCTTCATCATATGTAAAATCATATTCATAAACACCAACCAAATATAAACTTTTTATAATCGCATTATCAAACAAAGAAAAACCCGCATTTGGACGAATAACCTTGCGACGAGGGTCACCAACAAATTCAGTTTCATATTGTGCACGCATTATTGGTCCCAATTTGAAATAATCAAAATCCAACCAAGCATACGCCAAATCAGATGACAATAATATTTTATCAGCACTTTCATCAACAGTTTTTTCTTCGTCATATGGTTTCAAAGTTTGTTTCCCATATTCCATAAATATGGCATTATCCCATTTGAAACGTTCAAAGCCATATTCCAAAGCAACATCAAAAACACCTTTGATATTTTCTTGGCTAGTCGCCTTTAACGCCGCAACTGGTGAATTTTGGTATTCGCCTGGATTCCCCATAGATGTATTTGACCAATCAAACCCAATACGACGAACATTTAAATTAAATTTTGTTTCCTTTGGTGCATCATCTGCAAAAGAAACCATTGGTAACAAGATACTTAATAATAAAATAATTTTTTTCATACCATATCCCTTGTGCTATTTCCATATTTGTAAAATTCCACCATCATCAGTATATTTCCACCCTGCACTACGCACAGCAATCGTAAATTTAGTACGATAAGAAACAGGCAACTTTGCAATAACATTATTTCCAGAAATTGTTTTTGTTTCAATTTCAATATTATGTTCATGTGCAATACGATTTAATTCTGCCCAATCATTTAATCCATTGGGCAAAACAACAGAAATCGTAAATTTTTCACCAGATTCAACAGCCGGAATCCAGTTTTGAATTTCATTTTTTGTTAACCAATCTTTGATTAAATCATTATCAAAATTCCACGTAATATTTGCAGAATAAGCAGTTGATGAAATACGTTCATTGGTAACACTGGATGATGTAACAAAATTGATTAAATCACTATCCTTGGTATCGTTTAACAATTGTCGGAAAGCATCTTTATCAGAATATCCAGAAATAACATCAAAAAACACCTGACGCAAAGCAGAATTCGTTGCTTTGATTTTCGCATTTGCGGCCGTATCACTTTCCTGATGAACCCGCAAAGCGCCCGATAGTTCCGCACCACCCACATCAAACAGCCCAGAACAAATCATCAAAGCACATAAACCCAAAACACTTAAAACGCGTTTCATGATACAATAAAACCTAGAATCTCATATTGATACCAACACGTATTCCCATCGATTTGTATACAGAATTAACTTCTTTTTTATCTTCAATCGCCCAACCAGCCGATTGCCAACTGGTATAGATATCTTGATATTCTTCATACACATCAACATCTATATCATTATCAGTCAACAAACCATCATCATACGCATCTAAAATCTCATTTATTGCATCTAACTCTGCACTATACCAAGCAGGACTTAAATACGTTTTTGCCTTTGCATCGGACACTTTGTAATAATCCAAAGTAAAGCCCAATGACAACGAAGTTGCATCACTTATCGCAGTAACCCAACCCGCATTCATAGCAAAATGATAAGCATCGCCAAATCCACCCTTGTCTTCTACACTGGTTGGGTGCGCCCAATCAACACGATATGGTTGATCGCCAGTTGATTTATAAATTGGCAAACCAAATTCAATACCACCAGTCAACAAATTATCTTTATTTATTTGATATTCCGCATCCAAAGCCAAATAAGGTCCAGCCCATTCAGTTTCATATTTATGCGATGTACTTGGCTGTTCATAATAATATGTTCCACCCATATTCAAACGCGGCCAACCAGTATTATTTGGAAAAACATACTGATCATAGTCATCCATCACAACATCACCATTTTCATCCGTCTGAAAACCACCATACCCCTTCGGATTAGCAAGTGGATAACCATCTTCGGTCCAAAATTCCACCAATGGCCCACATTGTACTTCGTCACCAAATTGCAAACAATTCACAAAACTTGCAGAATCCAAAACATCCACAGCCAAACCATAATTCTTTTCGGTTGTTAATTCATGTTTAAAATAACGATAACCAATTGACGGCGTAATCTTCGCGCGTCCCCATGTAAAGAAATCAGTTAAACCAAACGCGATATTAAATCCCATCTGTTTACCATCTTTACTGGTTCCAACAGACATAGCCGGGGTCCCCACAATAGTATCTTCATATTGCACGGTACCACCAACATCAAGCACCGGCATTTCAACAACACTCCACACTGCATATTCAGACGAAATATCATCGTCAATCATTGGTGAATCACCAAATTGCAGTCCATATTTAAAGCCCGCCTTTAATTGCATCTTTGTATTATCACCAAAATAATAAACACCACGCGCATCAAAAACATTCCACGCCAAATTATCATAATGCAACTTTGACCCCGCAGCATTCATATCAAATTCCCACTTACCAATTTCATGCGACAACCCCGCATCCAAAACAAAACCCTGTTTATTTGAAGTTTGTTGTGCAGTCTTTTTATTTTGCGCATTCTGTTTTTGATTTCCCATCTGGTTTTCCATACCGTATGGGTTGTTTCCGTACCCACGCTGTGCACCATATCCGTACGAATTATAATAACCGGCACGCGTATATCTTTGCTGTGGATTTTGATATAAATTACCATTATAATAAGTTCCAACAGCACCAGCAACCGCAGGGAACAAAGCCATTACAGCCATACTGCTAATGATACGAAATACATTTTTCATGATTATTCCTTTCTTGATATATAGAGCATTATAACATAAAATAGTTGAAAAAAAAATACTTTTATAATATATTTTGAAAAAAATTTCTTTATGTGGCCATGGCGAAATTGGTAGACGCGCAGCACTAAGGATGCTGTGGAGCAATCCTTGGGGGTTCAATTCCCCCTGGCCACACCACCCTTCGCGTCTGCGACGCGGTCTGGGTGGCAGGCCATCTTTTTAATAAAAAAACATAATTTTACACTTGCCCTGAAAAATATAAATTTGCTAACATTGTTCTAAGGAATGAAAAGGATTACTCTGTTTTTAACTACGTGCCTTGGTCTGTCTGTATTTCAGACGGCATTATGTGCCGATACGGATTCTGTTCGCGCTGCTACGAAACGTGGTGCAACAAATACTGTCCAAACAAAATCTGTTTCAACCCGTTCAACAAATACATCATCAAAAAATAATTTGGAACATTCTGAAAACACACGCACATCGACACAGAGTGCCCGAACGGCCACGAATGTACAAAGCCGAACCCCAACAACACAAAAACAAACGGTAAAGCAACGCGTCTCTGTACCATCCAGACAGGCAAAGACCGTTACTACCCGCACGCAATCTGTTAAACCGACAAATTCTGTGGTATCACGCACCGCGTCAACAAAAAAGTCAGATACAAAACAAAAATCGACTGCAACCCGCAAAGCGGTAAACAAACAACCAAAACATGTCGGTCGTGCAACAACATTAAACGAAGAAAAAATCCAAGAAATAAAATCCAAAGATTATTCGAAATGCAGAACTGTATATTGGGAATGTATGGATGAATTTTGTGCTAACAAAGATACAAATTTACGTCGTTGCGCATGTTCGAATCGAATTCATGAATTTGACGGTGTCAAAGAAAACTTGTCCAACGCGGAAGAAAAGATGTTTGAATTTAATCAACGCTTGCTTATGGTCAATATGGACAAAGAAGACGTTACCGCAATTTCCACCGCAACCGAAGGTGAAGACGCTTCGACAAGCACCGAAGATAAATCTGATTCGGAATTATTGTTACAAAAGATAACAAGTGCATTGAATAATTCCGATGATTCCAAGATTAAAAATAATTTATCTTCTATTTCGTTAGATTTAGACATTGAAAACGCGTGGGATACTGTTGATTCCATTGGCGGAATTGCAACATCTGCAAAAACTGGTCTGGCTTTGTATGATGCTGCCCAACCTGTGTGTCTGGAAATGGCAAAGGAAGTTTGTTCCGAAGAAGAAATGGTCATAACACGCAAAAGTTATGAATTGGCAATCCAACAAGATTGCAACACTGTTAAATCTGCATACAATTCTAAATACAACGAAACAATCGGAAAAGTTCGCGAAAGTAGCGCTTTGTTGGATATGGCGCGTTTAAACGCGTACCAGCAAAGAAATTCAGATGATTTGTTAACCTGTAAACGTAAAATTTTAGATAAATTATCAGATTCTTCGATATGTGGGGAAAAACTTTACAAATGTTTGGATGTCACTGGTCAATATATAAATCCTGCTGATGGGTCTGTATTTTTATCTGAGAATTTGTCTAATTTAACAACATTAATAACGAAACCAACGGATGCCAACGCGAAATGGTCTACTGTTACAAGCAACGCCCCGTTTGTGTCATTTTTAAATTCTAAACGTGATGCGTTGGAAATCGCGACAGAAAAATGCCAAGATATGGCTGACACGATATGGAAAGAATTTTTGGATGATGCTTTGGCACAAATTAAATTGGCACAAAATAATAAATTGGAAGAAATTCGTCGTAACTGTACAAAATTGGTAACAGATTGCAAGAAAGAACAATCACAAAACATCAAAGAATTCGACCAAGATGCATTATTAACGTTTAATGTGTTGGCTGATGCAACTGTGAATGAAATGTGTCGCGATATAACGAATGCATGCACTGCATTAATGAATACAACATTTGAGGATGATACATGGGCATCTGGTATAACTGGGGTAGAGGCAGACATATCTTATGAAACGATATTGGAAACATGTATGGATGTTGGGCGTGTATGTCTGACGCAAAAATGCGCTGGTACATCTGATAATTTCGCATTATGCAAAGAAACCCTTGCCCCCACCCGGCAAGCGATATTGAAACGTGAATATTGTTGGACCGAGGTTGAAAATTGCGTAAAACAAGCAACAAATTTAAACGCAATTTATGATTACTATACATGGATGCAAAGTGCAACATTTGGTGATACTCCAAATTGGGCAATCCCAACATTTGATAAACAATATAAGAAAACTTGTGATACAGAAACAGAACCCGAAGGTTCCGCATCCCCCGATAAAATAGCATGTTTAATAACACATAAAATCTGGGGTGATTGTAAATTAAATGATATCACCAACACAGAAACTGGCATATTTACCCAGTCGGGCTGTATATTACCAAAAACCGCCTATAAAACTACTGGCGATTGTAACAACACCATCCCAATCACGAATAATGAAGATACATTATTGGGCATTTTGGCTGACGGCACCAGTAACCCGGATTGTGACCTAAACCGGTGCGACATTGGATACGAATATTATCCCAACTATGCCGATCATGACAAATACCCACAATGCTTAATTTGTGCACAAAAAATACAGACCACTGACGGCACCCCCACAGACCGCAATAATATCATAGAGGTTACCGAAAATATCACAAACTATTGTAAAAATGGTTGCGAACGAAAGGATCATTATAGAAATTGTTGTGCCTATACAAACACTTTGTTTGAAGGGTCAAAAGTGGATAACGAAGTTTGTGTTCCAGATTTAGAAGAATCACCAGAATACAACGCCCACCATATCCAAACGGTTACTTGTAACGGTGAAGACAAATATTATTGTCCCAATCATGACTCCACTAATCCAAAAAACATAAAATTATATTGCATATTACCAACCGATAAAGAGCCCACGTATGATACGGAAACCGATTCTATAACATGTCCCGATGGTTATTGGGTGTTAGTCGACGACCACGGCAATTATTTTAATCCTGCAACCAAGGATCTTGATGACAAATGGCAACCAATATCTGAAAAAGGTATGATCATGTCCTATCAACCATCAAAAACAGATCAACCATGTATAATCATGTTTATTCCAGACCAGCAAGAATGGAATGCTGTGGACCAGCAAGCCTATCCCCTAACCGAATGCACTGTCAACATTAATCCAAAAAACAGAACCGAAAACAATCATTTTAAAATTAGATTCTATAAATAACAAGACAACATCGCCTTAAATAATAATTTTTCCCGTCCAATTCGGCATAAGTGTCAGATTGTTTCGGGAAATCGTCCCCCCTGTGCATGACAAACAAATTATATGTTTATCGTCTTGATTACAGATTTTATTGTCTTTAATTGTTCATCATCAAATTTACCCAACACCCAATCAACTGGCGATATTTGGGAACCAAAATCATGTGGATGCCCAATACCGATTCTGATGCGTTTATAATCACCACCAACTGCAGAATCTATTGATTTTATACCGTTATGCCCCGCACTGCTGCCACCAATTTTTTCACGTTTTTCACCCAGTTTTATATCCATATCGTCATGAATTACGATTAAATTTTCCAACGGAATTTTATAAAAAGTCATCAATGGCAATACCGCATCACCACTGTTATTCATAAAAGTTTGTGGTTTTGCCAAAATAATTTTTTTTCCATCAATCTCACAGCGTGTTGTTAACGCATTTTTTTCTTTTTTCCATACACTATCATTTGGTGCCAGTACATCCACAGCC
This sequence comes from Alphaproteobacteria bacterium UBA1185, assembly GCA_002310415.1. Lineage (GTDB taxonomy): Bacteria > Pseudomonadota > Alphaproteobacteria > Rs-D84 > Rs-D84 > Enterousia. The sequence goes on from DBYN01000004.1 coordinate 115,286, forward strand.
ATAAATCCAACATTATGACGTGTGTTTTCGTATTCTTTTCCTGGATTTCCTAATCCAACAATTAAAACAGGTTTATTTTCTTGCATGTTACGCCCTTTGTTTTATACTATGATATCATATAAAGGAGAAAAATATGAAAATAAATTCAATATCTTTAATTTCTGTTTTAACTTTGTTGACTGGAACTGCATCTGCAACTGCTGGTGTGATGGCTGATTTCTATATCGGTGGTATGGTTGGTGCTGGTGGTCAAACCATTTTTACCAAAGATAACGATAAAACAGATTCGGCAACGTTATTTGGCGCAAACGTCGGTATTGATATCCCACTTTTCAGATTAGAAGCAGAATATAATTATCTGAAATCCGCCGATTTATACACAAATGCAGGTATGGTAAACGCTATGTTCAAAGTACCATCTACACTTATCCAACCATATTTTGGTGTGGGTGCTGGTATGATATTTGATGGTAAACATACACCAACGACAAACATTGAATACAAAATTGATTCAACTGCCGCATACCAAGCAATGTTGGGTGCAACGATTGATGTGTTGGCTTTGCCGATTAAATTTGACATCGAAGGTCATGCTTTGTACGTACCAGACATTTACGAAATACCAGGCACAAACACAACACCAGATATGTTGCAATATAACATTCGTTTAAAAGCAAGATTTATATTCTAAGGAATAATTTATAAATGATAACTTTGATTGACGGAAACTCTTTGGTATTTCGTGCATATTACGGCATGCATGGTAATCTTACGCGCAGCGATGGTATGCCGATTGGCGCAGTATATGGCTTTTTCAATATGATTCTGCCACTACTTGCGCAAACCAAAGAAAACGATTCTGTGATTTGTGTGTTTGATGCTTCCAGAATCTCTTTTCGCCAAGATATTTATCCAGAATACAAAACAAACCGAAGCGAAACACCGGCTGATTTAATTCAACAATCTGAATTAATTCGAATCGGTGCACATGCTATGGGTATACCTGTATTATGTATTCCTGGTGTCGAAGCAGACGATGTTATCGCAACAATAGCAACTCAAAACTGCGACCAATCAAACAGCACCCGTATCATTACTGGCGACAAAGATTTAATGCAATTGGTGTCAGATTGTGTATTTTTGTATGACGGTATGAAACAACGTGAAATTCACGAAACGCAGGTTTTTGAAAAATTTGGTGTTAAACCGTCTCAGGTTATTGATGTCCAATCATTAATGGGCGATTCGACTGATAATGTTCCGGGGGTTCCGGGGGTTGGACCCAAAACAGCAACTGATTTAATTTCAACTTTTGGTACATTGGATAATTTATACGCAAATCTTGATTCTGTTAAAAATGAACGTATTCGTAATTTATTGCACGATAACAAAGAGATGGCATATATATCAAAAAAATTAGTAACTTTGAAACGCGATGTTGATTTGGACGGTTTGTTGATAAAGCCATTTCAATTTAACAAACAGTCAGCACTGGATTTTGTTCAAAATAAAATAGAAAGCAAAGCATTAGTTGCAAAAATAGAGAAATTATTTCCAAATAATCCTATGCAACCAACACAACCGGTTCCAGAATATTCTAAATCTGTGTGTCCATTTGTTGAAATCCCAGAAATCCAAAACACTAAAAATACTAATTTAAACGAAATGGATATCAAAACCATCACAACAGAATCAGAATTAGATGAATTTTTATCACACGTAACGAATAAACTTGCTTTTGATACAGAAACAACCGGATTAAACCAAACAGAAGACAAACTTGTTGGTTTGTCTTTGGCGTACGATGATTCGCATGGTGCCTATATTCCGATTCGACATATTACTCGGTCTATGGATTTGTTTGGCAAAGATAACTTGGCACCAAATCAATTATCGATAGAATTGGTATATAAAAAACTTTGGCCAATATTTACAGATAAAAATGTTACTAAACTTGCACATAATTTAAAATATGATTTGCATATTTTGGCTAACGAAAGTTGGGATATAACAAAAATTTATCCATTTGACGACACAATGCTATTGTCTTATATTTTACATGGAACATTGCATGGACATGGTCTGGATGAATTAGCCGAAAAATATCTTAATCACACAAACATAAAATTCAGTGATTTATTTGATGCAAAAATCAAAGACGCAGACAGACATTTTGATACCCTGCCCATTGATGTGGCGGCAAAGTATTCTGGTGAAGATTCTATCGTGTGTATGGCACTTTATAATTTAATGCGTCCAGAATTGGATGAAAATAAAGACTTGCGTAAATTATATAAAACCTGCGATTTACCTTTGTGCTTGGTGCTTTGTATAATGGAAAGAAATGGCGTTGCGGTCAACAGGGACAGATTAAATCAATTATCATCGGTTTTTCATAATCAATTATCAAAACTGGAATCTGAAATATATGAATTGGCAGGACATGAATTTAATATCGGAAGTCCTAAACAACTTGCAACTGTATTATTTGATGAATTAAAATTAACATCTGGTAAAAAACGTTCCACAGATGCAGATACATTAAATGATTTAATTGAAACGCATCCAATAATTGAAAAAATATTAAATTGGCGGTCAGTCGCAAAATTGGCGGGCACTTATGCAGATGCACTGCCACATCAGATTGCCAAAGATGGACGTATACATACAACTTATTTACAAACAAGCACTAATACAGGTCGCCTTTCCAGTCGCAATCCAAATTTACAAAACATTCCAATAAAGACAGAACTTGGCGAAGAAATAAGGAAATGTTTTGTCGCCGAACCCGGCAATTTGTTTATTGGTATAGATTATTCTCAAATTCAACTGCGATTATTGGCAGATGTCGCAAATGTTGCGGTGTTCAAAGAAACTTTTAATGCGGGTCTGGATATACATGAACAAACTGCACGCAAAATATTTAATATTCCAGATGATAAACCTGTACCAAAAGATTTAAGACGTGCTGCCAAGACAATTAATTTTTCAATTGTGTACGGTATATCTTCTTGGGGATTGGCAAGTCAATTAAATACTACGCGTGATGAAGCAACAAAGATTATAGATTCTTATATGTCAAGATTACCCGAAATCAAAACATATATTAAATATATAACTGATTTTGTATTAGAAAACCATTGTGTTTATACACCTTGGCATCGCAAAATTGAAATTCCCGAGGCATCAAATCCGCGCATGCGTGGATATGCAATACGTGCCGCGATAAATGCGCCTATCCAAGGTTTCGAAGCGGACATTATGCGACGTGCCATGATAAATATATATAATAATATTATTGTTCCGAATAAAAACGATATAAAAATGTTATTACAAGTTCACGATGAAATCGTGTTTGAATGCACAGAAAAACAAGCGGAACATTTTGCAACATTAATTAAACATGAAATGGAAACAGTAACAAAATTATCTGTTCCATTATTAGCAGAAGCCACCATCGCACCAATCTGGGATAAATAAAAATTTTTAATCAAACAATATCAACGGTAACAATTATTCACCTGATGATATTACGTCTGTGGCTTCGTATACACCACTTTTGGCGATAATACGTAATGTATGCCCACTGGATAACTGGGTTGGTTCGGATGGATTCGCAGCCGTCAAATTGATATAATATACATTGCCATTTGAACCTTTTACTGATAATGCTTTTTGTGTTTTATGCCCAAAATCTATCAAACACATCGGCGCACTTAACACAGACACTTCTACTGTTTTACACGCACACACTTCAACTGATTGTAATGTACCAAATGCCTGTGAACCAGTAATTGTTTCTGCATCTATTTGTGATATTAATGAAGATATGTCTTGCCCAAAATAATCGTCCCAATAATTATCATCTGGGTTAGAATATGGATTTTCCGCCGAAGAATCTATACATTTTGCTTTTAATTCTGCAGAAAACACACCCGCATATGCTGATACTACATCATTACGGTTGGTAAAAAACGGCAACGACACATCCAACAAATCCCCATGATTACGCACATTCACCAATGTGGAACAATCCGTATATCTTTTACCCGCTGCATTATAAGTATCCGCATTATAACGACACGTCATATAAGAAATTCCAGCAGTATCATAATCACAAGCCGGAAATTGACTTAACATTGCTTCTACTTCTTCGTCTTCACAACTCATATCAAACACCATTGGTGCCAATTCTGGCTCTTCTGCACATATCGCTCTGATCATGCAAACCTCAAAAAGCATATAAGTTTCTTCAGTAAGAGTAAATTGCGTAGAAATGCATTCATCAAGACTTTGGGCGCCATCACCATTTAAATCAAACCATGCACGTTCTAAACCCATTAAACCATCAATATATTTATTAGCCGGACAATCAAATTCCCATTTTGCCCAATATTCTTCATTTGCCCCAGAATCTATTGTTACATCATACGAACAATCTGTTAATTCTGCATCTGTACACCAACCAACAAAATTATATCCATCTTTGGTTGGTTGTTTCAAATTAATCGGCAGATTTTCGTCGGTATATTTTGACGGATTGTCTTGAGTATTCACCCCACCATTCAAATGATATGTAATAGTATAAGCCCTGATACATTCGGTTGAATTCGAATTACCTGCGTAATCATCCGGACACTTGTATATGGCACCGAATGTTGGGCATGTTTCGACAGATTTATCACACGCCACACACTTCTTGGCACCGGTATCATATTTAAATTCTTTTCTACAATACAAATAATCAGAATCAACACACGAAACATGATTATCATAATCATCGTTAAACACATCTTCAAACCCAGTAATTGCCTGATGCGTCCCAGACGGGCAAGATTCTATGAATTCGGTGCCAAAAAACACATTATACATATGATTAGATGCTGGCTCACCCGTTTCAGCGTTTATATTATCAATACCCGCAAACAATGTTGGTGGAATGTAATGATTTCGTCCCAAATTCCAACACCAACCAAAAGTATAACCAAAAGGACTCCAAGAATTATAATCAGTGCTAAGTGCACCCGATATACCACTGAACAAATTTGCTGGTACCGGACCAATCAAATGATCACAACTTGCAAAAGTATTCGCAAACATACTGGATGCCGGTTGCCCTTTTATACCGCTGAATAAACTTCCTGGTATTGTTCCGTTTAAATTGTCGCAACCTTCAAATGTGCTTTGAAACATTCCTTTTGCCGGCTGTCCTTCTATACCACTAAACAATGTTGGTGGTATTGCATAATATACAGTATCATTTTCTGTTGAATTTGTCTCATCCACTATATCTGTATGGGTTAAATTTCTACAATCTTCAAATGTACCAGAAAACATACTATCCGCCGGTTGTCCTTCTATACCACTGAACAAGCTTCCTGGTATCGGACCAGTTAAATTTCTACAATTATGAAATGTAGCCTCAAACATTTGCGATGCCGGTTGACCATCTATGCCACTGAATAAACTTCCTGGTATTGTACCAGTTAAATTTTCACAATTATAAAATGTCGAGTAAAACATATAAGCGGATATTTGACCAGACACACCACTAAACAACGTTGGCGGAATCGCATAATTCATACCAGGATTATTTGGGTCCGGAATATCTGTCCCAATTAAATTGGTACAATTAGCAAAAGTACTACCAAACATATGTTTTACTGGTGTACCACTAAATATCTGTCCCAAAGAACCATATATTTTACGAACTTTCGCACGAACAACCGATGCACTCGCCGTTGAAACATCGGATGTATTTGCTGGCGTTCCAGACCAATAATGACCACCAAAACTAATTACCGGTTCTGGAAATTCAGCGGATGTGTTATATGCGGTTGCCTGCCCCCCCAATCGTATCATATATGATGTTGAAGAACCTGTATATTTATGTGCATAGGTCTGAGTAGATGTTGTATTTAAATTGGCCGTTAACCGCTCAATATCACCATCGCCCCAATCAATCCAAAATTCACCTGCGGCACCGATTTGAAATCCAAAATAATCATTATTATTATCATTTGCGACAATATTTATGATGTCCATTTTGAATTTATCTTGTTCCCACATAGCAATATACGTTGTATTACTGGTCAAATTATTCGGTATAGTCCATCTTACCAGTGTTTTTGAACCTGTTGTTTCCAACCCAACACGATTGGTTGAACAGGTATCTTGTCCATTAACACTCGCATAATGTGCCGAATCACACCATCCGGTAAATATATAATTGTCTTTAATCGGATTTGCGGGAACAACCGCATTTTCTGATGTTTCTATTTGATACACCGAATCATTATTACCTGGTAAATGTCCACCATTTAAATTATACGTAATTGTAACACCAAATGATGACGTTATTGATGTCATAAATACAAAAATACTGAATAAATATAACTTTATATTATGAAACATATTCTTCCCCTTTCCTAAGAATTCTGCGGATTATATTCACTTCATAAACATTAAAGCAAAAAGGTACCTTTAATTTTTACGTTCAAAACAAAAAATCGTCAATAAAATATCAGCGATAAAAATCGCTGTATCTCAATAAATCCGCGGGATTTAGAGAATTAATGTCAAAAATCATTAAAAAATATAAAAGTATAAAAAAATATGTTGAATTAAAGGTACCTTAAAACTTTATACTGCCCACCAAACCACGCTGATTTCCGGGATTATTCCAGACACCAATTCTCCCCTTTGGGGGAGTACGGCGCAGCCGGGAGGGAGGTTGTTCTCCCCCAAAAGGGAGGGGTACGAGTAGTACAAACAAGAACAGAAAAAACTTAATCTTCCCCAAAATCCATATCGCGTAATTTTTCTGCGCGTGGTGTGATTTTTTCGACAGATGTTTTGATTTGTTCTATGTCAGATGTTGTTTGCAAGAAATGTTTTTGCAGGTTTTCCGATCTGTCATTTAATCGGTTTAAATCCGTCAATAATAAATCTAATTCACGTTTTATTTTGCCGGCTACGCGTTTGATTTTTATGTCTGATAATACCGCACGAATTGTGTTCAATGTTGCCCATAATGTTGCGGGTGATACAATAAACACTTTCTTGCGTGCTGCATATTCGATTGTGTCTGGAAATTCGCTGTGTAATTCTTCAAATATAGATTCAGATGCAATAAACATCATCGCAGATTCAGCGGTTACACCCGCAATTATGTATTTTTCAGCAATTGCATCTATGTGTTTTCGAACGTCCAGTTCAAATTGTTTCCTGTAACCAGCATTTTCTTTGTTCGATAAAATGCGATTGTAACTTTCCAATGGAAATTTGCTGTCTATTATCATATCGCCGGGCGGGTATGGTAAACGAATAACGCAATCTGGGCGAACACCAGTCGATAAAACACTTTGAAAAGCGTAACTTTCGGGTGGCATAATATCTGCAACCAAATCTTCCAGTTGTCTTTCACCAAAAGAACCACGAGCCTGTTTATTTCCCATCAAAATATCTTTGAAATTCGCGATATCGGAACTTATGTTTTTTAACTCGATTGCATTTTGGGATAACATTCCCAATCTTTCAGACAATCTTTCGCGCAGTCTGGTATTATCTTCGTGCAGGCTGGATATATCAAAAGTTTGTTTGCGGAATATCAATACTAATAATAAAACCACAATTAAGCCCAACAATAATAAAATATAAGTTGTCATTTGAAAATCCTTTGCTACAATTCAAATGTAATGATTATAAAAAGGTTTTATAAATGTTGCAAATGAAACTTTGTGGCGATTTGATTTTGCGTGAAAAATGCGAACCTGTATCTGAAATTACGTCGGATATTTTAAACACTATGGATGAGATGGTGAAAATGATGTCTGAACAGAACGGGGTGGGGTTGGCTGCGCCACAAATTGGTGTTACAAAACGTTTTTTAATTATGATGGATCCAGATACAAATACGATTTACCGCATGATAAATCCCAAAATCATATCTAAAAGTGAAAAAACTTGTGTTATGGAAGAGGGCTGTTTGTCCGTTTTGGGTGCAGATGGTCTTCCTGTATATGCTCATGTTCAAAGACCAGAATCTATAGAGATAGAATGGACAGATGAAAATGGTAAATTGTTACATGCAAAAATGTCTGGTGTGCCTGCACGCATAGCGCAACATGAAACAGACCATTTGGACGGTATTTTATTCATAGATTATTTATCTGGTACAAAACGTGAAATGTTAATGCGTAAAGTAAACAGGAAACACTAATGAAATTAATTTTAATGGGAACAAATGATTTTGTTGTTCCTGTATTTGATAGTTTGGCAAATAAACACGATATTATCGGTGTTTTTACGCGTGCACCAAAACCAATGGGGCGTAAACACATTTTAACCCCTTCGCCGGTTCATGTTTGGGCAACAAATCGCGGGTTAATCGTTCATACATCTATCAAAGAATTTGATTCCGTTACTGAAAAACCGGATGCAATAATTGTTATGTCTTATGGTGTTATATTGCGTGAAAATGTTTTAAATACTGCTAAATGTATAAATATTCATCCAAGTGCTTTACCTAAATATCGTGGTCCATCGCCAATCAGGACGGCAATATTAAACGGTGATACAAATATTGATGTATGTTTAATGAATATGGTTGCCGAAATGGATGCTGGCGATGTTTATATGCGTAAAAATATTGCGCTGGATGTAAATGATACAAATGCAATTGTTGAAGCCAAAGTATCAAATGTCGCAATTGATATGTTAAATAAATATTTATCAAACTCAGATATTTTTCATGCGGTACCACAAAATGGAACACCAACATTTACTAAAAAATTTACTGGTGATGACGAAATCATAGATTGGCATAAATCACCAATTCAGATTCATAATCAAATACGTGCGTTGGGGTGTGGGCGAACAAAAATCAATGGCATCGATGTCAAGATTTTAGAAACACGTTTTGAAAATAACGAAGTGAAAATTGTTAAAATTCAGCCCGCTGGTAAAAATGCTATGGATTGGAAAAGTTTTGTAAACGGTTTGCATGGTGCAGAAATAAAATATGGAATTTAAGTTGCATGACACGATATAAAATAGAAGTTGAATATGATGGAACTGATTTAATTGGCTGGCAGGAAAATCGCCAAGGTCCATCCGTTCAATCATTATTACAAAATGCAATCAAAGAATTTTGTGGCGAACAAACGACAGTGTTTTCTGCGGGGCGTACAGATGCAGGGGTGCATGCGATTGCTATGCCGGCTCATTTTGATTTGGAACGCGATTGGGATTGTGACACAGTTATGCGTGCAATAAATTTTTATTTGGTAAATAAACCTGTTTCTGTGTTGAATTGCGTAAAAGTTCCTGACGATTTTCATGCACGCTTTAATTGTGTTCAACGATTATATAAATACGTTATTATAAACCGTTCGTCGCCAATTGTATTAAATAAAAATCGTGCCTGGTGGGTGCCACAAAAATTAGACATTGATTTAATGCGCCTTCAATCACAAAAGTTAATTGGTAAACATGATTTTACTTCGTTTCGTGCTGCACAGTGTCAGGCTAAAAGCCCGATAAAAACACTAGATTCTTGCATAATTACGCAAAATGGCGATGAAATAATTTTTGAATTTGCTGCACGTTCTTTTTTGCATCATCAAGTTCGTAATATGGTTGGAACATTGGTTGATATTGGATTAGGTAAACCGTATTTCATAGATGAAATCCTTGCAGAAAAAAAACGTGGGGCTGCTGGTGTAAATGCGCCAGCGTGTGGATTATATTTTGTCAAAGGTATTTATGCCACAGACGATGATTTGAAATCTTTGTAATCTTGCCAGAAGGATAAATAACCAGCCCACCATTTAAAATTTTTGCATGACATTTTGGGGCCTTGGTTTCTGTTGGTGTAACTATAAAGTCTATTGATTTATCACGACAGGCTTCGTTGATATTATCTAAGACAGTTTTTATTGTTTGCATATAAACTAATTTCCAATTTGATGTGTTGTATATGCATAATCCTTTGTTGCATTTTTTGCGATTAATTTTATCACTTGGTTGTTCATTATTAAGTGTTTGCCACGATGGAAAAGCAAAGAAGTGTTTTGACGATTTAGATTTATTAAAATGTAATTTATCATTTTCAACAAAACCAACCAATTCATTATCGTATGTAGAATAAAACAAAGGTCTGTCTTGATTTGTTTGGATAAATACAGCGCAGATTATGAACACAAATCCAATAACATAATTTATATTTCTTTTAAAATAATTTTCAGACTTTGGTTTGACGATCAGTATGATACACAGCAACCCAATAACAGACAAAATCAAGACAGTATTAGACATACTGTCGATTGTTATATTAGCATACGGAAAATTAGCAATATTTTTTGCTATGTTCAATGCAAAATTATAAATATTATTTGTTATATCTAAAATATAATGATTTCCACATAATGCAAAAACAGTTCCAATTATTACTAATGGCATAATCAGTAACGAAAATATCGGTAAAATGATAATGTTACCGATAACTGTGTATACGGGAATATAACCAAAGTGTGCAATTACAAATGGTAGTGTAAAAATGCCTGCAACAATCGCGATAAGTAATGTTATGCAAATAGTGTGCCAAATACGTTTGAACAAATTTCTTTTATGATATTCTTTGTTATCAAATAACCAAAGTAATCCAAATACTGCGGCAAAAGACAATTGAAAGCCCGCATGCATAACATAAAATGGATTGATTAAGAATATTAGTAAAAATATCATCGCTGCATTACGCAAAGATAATATATTGCGATTAAATATGCACGCAATACAAATCAAAGTGGTCATTAAAAACGCACGCAGTGTTGCAACACCAAATCCAGAAATCCCAATATAACACAATAATCCCAACCATGTGCAAATAATCGCAGGATATTTTGCCGGAATTCTTTTTGTAATCGGCGATATACATCTGAATAATAAATAAAACAAAGTGAATAACCAGCCACCAACTAATGCAATATGAAAACCACTGATTGACCATACATGACCAATACCAATTGATTGCCAAATATTAAGTTCTGATTTTGGGATTGTTTTCTTGTAACCTAAAACTAATGCATCGGTTAAAACAGAGTTCGCCTTGTTATGAATATTAACCCGTGTATTTATAATATAGTGATTTTGCGGACTGATGTCATAATCTTTGAAAAATCCTGTGCCAGATAAATGGGTAAAATATGCCCATCGTGCAAAATCAAAAGAATCTGGGGCATATGCGGGTGATGGATGAAATAATATTGCATTTCCAGATATTTTATCGTTGATATTTGGTATATCTTGGTTGTTTCCTAATGTTATGCGTACATTTGTATAATTATTAAGTGGCAATTTAGCATTTATTTGATTAGCGGGTATTTTTATTAAAACACGTGTCGATTCATTTGAAAAATCCAAATCTTTGATAATACCAGAAATATTATAAGATTTTGATAAAGTGTTTATTTGTGGTGTGTTTATTATTTGACTAAAAGACATCGTATAAAAGAAACCAAATAAAAACAAAGCCACCGCCGTCAAAATAATACTTTTATGCTTGTATATTATCAGCCCCAACAAAACAGTAATCAGAATCGGAAACTGAAAACCTGGTTCACTGTGTAATGAAAAATACAACGCGCCACCAAAAGCCACAATAAATGGTGACCATAAAAATAAGTTCTTGCGTTGGTTTTCTAAGAATTCTTTCATATGTGAATTATAGGATTTTATTTGCTTGCACCGCAACCAATATTTTTCTAATATAACCAAAACCAAGGAGAAAAAACTATGTCCAAATATATCTTTGTCACCGGTGGGGTTGTATCCAGTTTAGGCAAGGGCGTTTCAGCGGCATCGTTGGGCGCCCTTCTTCAATCGCGGGGGTATTCCGTTCACGTTCGTAAATTTGACCCGTATTTAAATGTTGATCCCGGCACTATGTCGCCATTACAACATGGGGAAGTTTATGTTACAAACGATGGTTTTGAAACAGACCTTGATTTGGGTTATTACGAAAGATTTTTGGGTGTCAAATTATCAAGAACAGATTCTGTTTCTGGTGGTCGTATTTATTGGGATGTGTTGAATGCAGAAAGACATGGCGATTATTTGGGCGCAACTGTTCAGTTGATTCCACATGTATCTAATAAAATCAAAGAATATATCGGTCGTCCGACAGATACTGATTTCGTGATTTGTGAAATAGGTGGAACAGTTGGCGATATCGAAGGCAAAATCTTTCTTGAATCTATTCGTCAATTTGCAAACGATGTAGGGCGGCGAAATGTTATGTTTGCGCATTTAACCTTGGCGCCATATTTGGAACAAAGCGGTGAATTAAAAACAAAACCGACACAAATGTCTGTGCGAAGATTGCTTGAAAATGGGATTCAGGCTGATGTTTTATTTGTCCGGTCTCCGCGTATGCTGACCCCAGATGAACAGGCAAAAATTGGTATGTTCTGTAATTTACCAGCAAAAAATGTTATAACCAGTATGAACGTTGATAACATTTATAAAATTCCATTGGTTTACGAAGAACAGCATGTATTTGATATAATGGCTGAACATTTTGATTTGCCAATAGCAAATGGCGATATGTCAAAATTTCATAAAATAGAAGACTATCTGAACGCAGATTTGCCAACATGCACAATCGGTATGGTTGGAAAATATTTTGATGTGCCAGATGCTTATAAATCTTTGAACGAAGCATTATTCCATGCAGGTGTTCAAAATAATGTACATGTGAAAATTAAAAAAATAGATGCCGAACATTTTAGTTTCGACGATTGCAAAGATATAGATGCAATTTTGGTTCCTGGTGGTTTTGGGGCGCGTGGTGTAGACGGTAAAATCGCAGCGGCTGGTTATGCACGTGAAAACAATATACCATATATGGGAATCTGTCTGGGAATGCAGGTTGCAGTCATAGATTTTATGCGCAATGTAGTTGGTGATGAAAACGCAAACTCAACAGAATTTAGCAAAACCTGTACACCAGTTATTGATATTATGGCGGATTGCAACAAAGATAATATGGGCGGAACTTTGCGTTTGGGCGCATATCCATGTGATATTAAGCCAAACACATTAGCGGCGCGTATTTATGGGGGTGAACATATATCTGAACGTCATCGCCACAGATATGAAATGAATATCGCGTACAAAGATGTCTTGGAAAAACATGGTATGATTATATCGGGTATGTCCCCAGATGGTAAATTGCCGGAAATAGTAGAAATTCCGTCTCATAAATTCTTTATCGCGGGGCAATTTCATCCAGAATTTCAAAGTAATCCATTCACTGGTCATCCATTATTTAATGCATTTATCGCGGCAGCAAAGAAATAAACGGTTTTCCCGCCTGAGTTTTCGTTCTGGTAATAATGTGAACACATAGTGCGGGGAACTGCTTTTTTAGTTGTTTTATTTTTTGAAATGTTTTAATCTGAGTGTATTAAAAATGGAAGCAGATTATGAGAAAAGCAGAAAACACAGTTGAAAATATTTCTGGACAACAATTATCGGACGCTTTGTCTGAACGTTATTTATCTTATGCGGTTTCTACAATTGTTGCGCGTGCTTTGCCTGATGTCAGGGACGGATTAAAACCTGTGCATCGCCGTATTTTGTTTTCTATGTTGCGTCAAAAATTATCCCCAAATGCAGCATTTCGTAAATGTGCGACTGTGGTTGGGGATGTGTTAGGGCATTATCATCCGCATGGGGATTCTTCTGTTTATGATGCCATGGTACGTTTAGCACAAGATTTTTCTGTGCGGTACCCTTTGATTGATGGCCAGGGTAACTTTGGTAATATTGATGGCGACCCCCAGGCGGCTTATCGTTATACAGAATCCAAAATGACCCAGGCTGCCATGCTGATTATGGAAGGTATCGACGAAGACAGTGTTGATATGATGCCAAATTTTGATGGAACTACGGTTGAACCAACTGTGATGCCCGGGGCATTTCCAAATTTATTGGCGAACGGCGGTATGGGGATTGCTGTGGGTATGGCGACAAATATTCCGACACATAATGTATCTGAAATTATGGATGCTTTGAATCTGGTTGTTGATAAACCTGATGCTACAACACCACAGATTATGAAAAAATTAATTGGTCCGGATTTTCCAACTGGTGGTGTTTTAATTGATGATTTTGATACTATATGCAAAAATTATGATACTGGGCGTGGCGCATTTCGTATTCGTGCCAAATGGGAAGTCGAAAAACTGGATAGGGGGGCAGAGCAGGTTGTTATAACCGAAATTCCATATGGCATAATTAAATCTAAATTGGTTGAACAAATCGCAGATTTGGTTGACGCAAAAAAATTGCCTTTGGTTGAAGATATTGTTGATGAATCTACAACTGATGTTCGCATAGTTATTACACCAAAAAGTCGTAATGTACCTGCGGATAAAATGATGGCGCATTTGTTTGCGATGACTGATTTAGAATACAAATTCAATATGAACTTTAATGTAGTAGATTCTAATGGTGCACCACGTGTAATGCCAATTGGTGATGTGTTACGTGAATTTATCGTACACCAAAAAAATGTTTTAATCCGTCGCACTAAATGGCGTTTGGGAAATATAGAAAGACGCTTGGAAATTTTGGGTGGTTTATTAATAGTATATCTAAATCTGGACAGGGTTATTGAAATCATTAGAAACGAAGACGATCCAAAAGCAGTCTTGATGACGGAATTTAATTTAACAGAAATTCAGGTTGAATCTATATTGAATACGCGTTTGCGTTCTTTGCGTAAATTGGAAGAAATGGAGATTAAACGTGAAGACAAAGAATTGCGTTCTGAAAAAGAAAAATTACAGGCGTTATTGAACAGCGAAGAAATACAAAACGAACAATTGCATGCCTGGTTTAATGATATTAAAAAACAGTATGCGAAAAATACTCCGTTGGGTCGACGCAGAACAGAATGGACACAATTAACAGAAGAAATTGTCGTTAATACAGATGACTTTATTGAAAAAGAACCTGTTACAATCGTTCTTTCAAATATGGGGTGGATACGCGCGGCCAAAGGACATCTGGATTTGAATAATCTTGATATGAAATTCAAAGAAGGTGACGAATTGCAATTTGCTTTCCATGCGCAAACAACCGATAAAATCAATCTATTTGCGTCTGGCGGTAAGATGTTTACTTTGTCTGCAAATGATTTGCCGTCTGCACGTGGTTTTGGGGAATCTGTGCGTATGATGGCGGACATCGGGGCCGAAGAAACAATTGTAAAGGCCTTTGTGTTGGACACAAATGCAAAGTATTTGGTTGTTGGTCGTCATGGCGTCGGGTTCATAGTAAACGGTGAGAACTGTTTGGCACAAACAAAATCAGGTAAACAAATTATGAACACAGATGAACGTAATCCGGCGGTTTTGTGTGTTCTGGTGGAAGGTGATATGGTCGCACTGTCTGGTTCAAATGATAAGTTATTAATTTTTGAAACGGAACAAATACCGGAAATGGTGCGTGGCAAAGGTGTTATATTACAAAAATATAATGCAGAACGCACATATACTATTGATGCAATGTTCTTTAATCGTGCAGACGGTTTTGGGTGGACGACTGGGCGTGGCACAACAAAATTAGATGACATAACACCATGGACTGCAAAACGTGCGTCTCAGGGACATACAATACCAGTTGGTTTTCCGCGTAGTGGGAAATTTGGAAAATAAAGACAATACAAAAACACCGCCAAATTGGCGGCGTTAATAAATCAAAACAAAAATCCCTAGTGAGGCATTTTTGCTTCTGTAAATACGACGTGTTTACGCAATTTTGGATCGTATTTGCTGAATTTCATTTTGCCCTGAGTGCGTTCAGATTTAGTATTTTTCGTGGTTACATAAAAGAAACCAGTTTCTTTGTTTTCCAGTTTAATAACTTCTTTTGAGCCTTTTTTAGATGCCATTTTTAATAACCTCTTTTAATCACTGCGTGCCATTGTATGCTATATTTTATATAAAATCAAGTTTTTTTAATAATTACTTAATAAAAATACCACACTAAAACAAAAAACTTGACAATAATGATATTTTGTGTTAATATTATTTGCGACAAAAGGATTTTTATATGCAACCAGAATTGTCGATAATTATTCCGGTATATAACTGCGAAAAATATATTATTCGCTGTCTGGGTTCTATATTGCGCCAGCAAGATTCCGATAAATATGAAATAATTGTTGTAAATGATGGCTCTACCGATAATACAGCAAACAAATTAAATAAATTCGCACCAAAGTACAAAAATATAAAAGTAATTCATCAAAAAAACGCAGGTGTATCGGTGGCTCGTAATGTTGGAATTTCTGCATCGCATGGGAAATATGTAACTTTTGTTGATGGTGATGATATAGTTGGGATAAATGCAAAAGCATTTGATAAACATTTACAAGATTCTAAATGTAATAAAAAATACGATGTAATGTGTGTTGGTACTCACAAGGATGTCCCAAAAAAATTGACAGCCGAATATTTTGATAATGGGTATTTTGTGAATATGTTAAATGTTGCGCGCAAAACCACAGCGGATATCGTTTTAGGTGGTCATGTTGGTATAGATTATGAAGGTGATTTTAATGGACCACATTTATGGCGCAATGTTTATGATGCGCAATATGTTTACAAAGATACACCGCAAGATAAACAAACTGCGATTGATGCTGTGGATTTGCGCCAAAATGCAAATTTTGCCCTGTATAGTCGTGCATTTCTGGATAAAAACAATTTACGTTTTGTTGTCAATATGCAATTGGATGAAGATATATTGTTTGGTATGTTGGCTGTGTTACATGCCAAAAAAATTGCTACTGCACCAGATGTTACATATTTTTACAACAGACATCCGGGAACGTTATCAAATCTGGATTGTGTATCAAAATACGATATTGCGTATTTGCAAAGATCGGCTGTGCTGTTAAACGAAATTGCAAAGATGCCCAAATATGACAGTTTGTTTACACATTATACTCAAGAATATGCGAAATATGTCGAACGATACATTGTGCGATTTGATAACGAGATAAAATTGCCAACAAATATGTATAACTGTGTAGATTGTAAACGAACAAGTTGTAAAGGTTTTATCGGATGTCGCATCGTGGACGATGTGTTAGAACATTGTAAACAAAACATAATAAAATATCTTTCAAATTCGAATGTCAGAATGTAATGGTGATTTACGGCGCGACATTTTTTTAATTGTTTAGTTTTAGCCATTCATCCACACTTCGTTAAAACTTCGTGTGGCACTCCTTCGCGTTAACTGTTCCGCTTGGGTGGCCCGCCACCCGTAGCGTCGCAGACGCGAAGGGTGGTGCGGGTAAAGAGACTTGAACTCTTACGGGTTGCCCCACTGGAACCTAAATCCAGCGCGTCTGCCAATTTCGCCATACCCGCAAAACAAACACAGGTGTATTATATATTCTGTTTTCAAAAAAATCAATAACCCAGATTTATATAATGATGGCGGCACTTCGTAGTCGCCATACCCGCAGTAAATCAATAAACCGGATAATTGCGTGGATAACCAGGGTCGCGAACCAAATCGGATTTGACGCCGCAACCAGCCAACACCACCAAACAAATTATCACGATTATCTTTTTCATGCCAGAATTATAAAAAACTTTGTTGCTAATGTCAATTTATGAAATGTGTGAAAATTTTTATAAAAAATACTTGCAATTTGTATGTTGATATTATAATATAACAACGCTTTGTTAGAAACAAAGTGCAGTTTTGGGGTGTTAGCTCAGCTGGTTTAGAGCGTCTGCCTGTCACGCAGAAGGTCGAGGGTTCGAGCCCCTTACATCCCGCCAGAAATTTACCGCCGGGAAAACGGCGGTATTATAAGGTTTCTGGCCCCATCGTCTAATGGTTAGGACACCGCCCTTTCAAGGCGAGAATCCCGGTTCAAATCCGAGTGGGGCTGCCAAAATAACAAAATCACCCGTTTGGGTGATTTTTTATTTGTTTTCTAATACTTTCACAAGTTCGTAAGTTAGGGGTTAAAAGCAAACACTATTTTACACATTTACGAACTTTTAAAAAGAAAAAATTATTGACAATTTAATATATTAGTGTATATTTACGTATACAATAAAAACAAACAAAAGGCGATTATAATGGTATATGAAGAAAGGATGTTATTTGATAAAGTTTCCCAAAGCATTGCTTTAGAGGGTGGGATGAACCGTTTTAAAGACGATTTGCCTAACTTTTCAAAAGATGATTTTAATTTGATTCATGAATGGAATTGTTGTTTAAGAAATGTAATAGAAGAACCAGAATTCAAAAGATGCTTAAGAGCAGATCATTATTACACTATTACGCAGTTACCAGCAGATTCAGTATCAGAAGTTATTGATAACATGACTACCTTATACCGCAGTTATCATCTTGCAAAAATGTTTTTGGATTCTGCGCATTTTGTGTATGGGTGTGCAGGACAAAATGCCGCCGTTCTGAATATGGAATCTGGTTTGTTACCATGGGGATATGTTGTAAAACAAAACCGCCCAGATGTCCAAATATACAATGTTAGTACACCAGAAATAAATTCAATATTCAGCAAAGTATCATACAAATTGAAATTGCCACCAATACATATGAATGAAACCCCTGAATCGAATGATTATGATAAGTTCTTTTATGGCTCTGTCTTTGTATCCACAGGATTCCTTATGTATTTGTCTAAGGATGAGCAAAAGAATCTATTACGACAAATAAATATGGGCTACAAAAACTTGTTTATTGAATTGGGCAAACCAAACGCGGGTCAACAGAATGAAAGGTTCAGTTCAGGCGCTGAATGTAAAACTGGATTTTCAAAACAAGAACTGGAACGAGTTATAACACATCCAAACATACCGTTCTACTTGCAAGAAATCAATAAATCTGTTGTTAAAAATAATTGTGTAGCACAATCCATTAAAAACGCAATGGAACAAATTTTGATAAGAAGCTAAATTAAAACGACATCAAACCATACTGTGCAATTCACGAGTTGATACTATCAAAGATTTATTGCTGTTCGGGAAAGATGTTAAAATTTTCTTGGAAATGTGTTGGTAATTTATTGTTTATATTTTTTAAACATCCATTTATATCCATATACAAGAAATACGTTACAAACAATCAATATAACAACTGCATACCTTACAGATAACACGTCCGCAATTATACCAAATACCCAACAAGTCGCTGCAGATAATATTCCGCCCAACAAAGAAACAACAGACCCCATTGTTGCACATTTACGAACTATTTATAAGAAAAGGTTAGAAATTTAACCTTTTTCTTAGTTCGTATTTAATTGCCGTTTTTGTTTAAATAAGTTTGGTACGTACGAAAAAGAAATTATTGTTCTGCGATTGATATTTTATTACGTAATTCTTGTTCGTTATCAGATATCCATTTAAAAGATTGTTCCATAAAATCAAATATATTTTTACGATCAAGGTACATTTCACGCATAACATCAAAAATCGGACAGCCGTTTATTTCCATATCATAAAAATATGAATACGCGATATGCTTTGGATTTTCACTGATAGTTCCAATTTCAGAATTACGAATAATAGTTTCCACTACTATCTCGGATAAAAGCCATTTTAAATGTGGGTTATCATAATCATTTGGATTATCATGAAAATGGTTCTGCCAAAAATAAAACCATACAAAGTGTGTCATTTCATGCAATGCTGTGGCAATTGCCCACTTAGGCAACATACGGTAATATACTGAAAAAGTATAATTATGGACATCGCGCGGACAAATAGGGTTAAGCCCAACTTCTGCTTGCATATTATTTAATATGTCTGCACAATCATTATCAAAAGCAGACGAAAATGCAGAGTTTAATTTATCTGCCTTATTATTCCATTCTTGCTGAAACACATCAATTGCATGTTGAAATTCTTTTGCATTGTTTGCAGAGATTTTCTGTATTTCTTGGGTTAAATATTTATTTCGGGCCTGCTGATTTAGTGATTTGGCGTATTCCATATCTAAATCTGGATAAGCGTTGAACAAAGCGCGCCGCCACCAATTTGGTGTATTATCTTGCTGATGAAATAATATAAATTCAATATCATCATTAAAATCTTTTTTAACCCATTTCAGTTTCATCATAACAGTCCTTTGCCTATCTAGATTTTTCTTGTTGTTTTAATTTGTTATAATCAGCCATCATTTTTTCCACAGTGCCCGGTAAATTTGTTTTTATTGTTTCTGGTGTTATATATGCATTAGCAAATGATTTTTCAAACATCTTTTGAACTGGTTTACGGCAAAAGTCATAGCAAATCAAATCCACAATACGTTCTTTCAAATCTTGTGGTACATTGTATTTTTTGATTATCGGCAGCTCTATTAAAATATGAACAAATTCATGAAAAATCAAACCAAAAAACTTGTCTTTATCTTCTGGAAATCTAGACATACGAAAAATTATTTTTGCTTTATCTTTCTCTGGGATACTGTAACTGCCACCTTCGCCATATGTACATAATATTTCTAAACTTTCTGGTAATTTTGAATTCCATGATGGTAGTAATGGTATCAAAATTTCATTTATAACATGTTCGAACATTGGCTTGACGTCTTTTTCAAACATATTATCAAGACGTTGCAATTTTTCTGCATTATACAACTTTGACATTACATCTTTATACTTTTGTTCATCTTGATTGGATATATTTTCCTTGTCAAACATTTCGTGTATAGCTGGATTATTCGGAACAAAGCTGTTGTATCTGTATCCAAATTTTTTCAAGTGATTATGATAAGACCAATGTCTTTTCTTCATAAAATTCCATACTTCTTCTAAAGTCATCGGACGCATTGTTATGTTCATAATATATCCTCTACTATATTGTTTGTGGGTATTATATCACAAATTTTGCAAAAACGCCTTAATATCTTTTCCAAATAACAAAATTTCATGAATAAAATCAACTCGTGAATTGCACAGATGGCCCTGCCACTATGAGTAGCAGAGCGATTTATCGCGATGCGTTAGGAATGCCGCACAGGCACAACGTGCCGAGCAAAACTAGATAAAACCGCATTTTTGCGGTGTTTTTTGTTGGTTTCCAAATACTTTCACGAGTTCGTAAATTGCGGATTAAAAACAGCCACTATTTTGCTAATTTACGAACTTTTAAAAAGAAAAGGTTAGAAATCTAACCTTTTTCTTAGTTCGTATTTTATTGTTCCAACGTAATACCCCGGGGCTTGCCCCGTGGGTGATTTAGTTTTTTGTATTGTACCATAAAAATTACTCAAAAACAACGTAGTGTTTTTTCAAAATTGTAAAATGATTTGAAAAATCGCTAAAAATATGGTACAATAAACGCGTATAAAATGAGGTTTACTATGAAACATAATCAAAGAATTGGTGTTAACAAAAAGACTGTTATAGACAAAGCTAAGAAAGCTAAAGTTGATAAACTGAGAAAAGCAATAAAAAATATAAAAATACCAAAAAAAATAGGTAAAATAGGTGGTAAGTTTAACTTTAGTAGTTTAACAAAACTTGATTTAAAGAATGTTGATTTACCAGATACAATTGAATATGAAAAAAGCAAGGGGAGAATACATAAAGTGCGTATAATACCAACAGATCGTGAATTGTAAAACAGGCTATACAATCCATATTTGCCAAGGCAAAGTCGCGATAATAAAATAAAAAAACTGCAATTTTGCGGTTTTTTTGTTAGATTTTCAATACTTTTACGAGTTCAAAAGTTAGGTAGTAAAAGGTGCCATTTTTTTTACAATTCACAAAAAAGCTATAAAACAGGCTTTTTTATCAGTTCAAATGTGTCCTGACCATCTTGATATATTATCTGATTGGTGAAAGTCGCTTTATTTCATGCTTTCGGGTATGAAGGATTCGGTTGTATCAAACTTTATATCAACAATACCAGCACCAAATATCTCTTCTAAATTTGATAAATTTTCGATATGACCTATGCGTGTATAAGAGTACGGAGTTTCAAAATCTTTATAAAAAACAACCAAACAATCATCACCAAATAACATGATATCACCAGTTGATACAGAATTTACTTTTTCTGGATTACTTGGTAACGGTTGTTCTAAATAATAATATTTTTCATTATTATTCAAATCAGACATACTTAGTGTCATCGGTAATAAATGTTGCAAAGCACTTGTGGTATCATTTTCTTCCAAGATGACATCGTATTCTTGATTATTAACTGCGATTTTCATTTGTGCGATATCCTCTGTTTGTAATGCGGATGCCAGCACCGAATGTGCTGACATCAACAAAATCAACAAACATACGAATTTTTTTATCATTTCATATTTGTTTTCATAAAGTTTTCAATCTTATCAAACGGAATCACATCCATATTGTCGTATAAATCAACATGGTTTGCACCTGGGATAATCATCAATTCTTTATTATCGCCCTTCAGTTTTTCAAAGGCACCTTCGCTGAAATAACGGCTGTGTGCTTTTTCGCCATGAACCAATAATACAGCACTGCGTATTTCGTTTGCACGTTGTAAAATCGGCATATTGATGAATGACAAACTACTTGTCTTGTTCCATCCACCATTTGAATTCAATGAACGTTTATGATAGCCACGTGGTGTTTTGTAATATGCATAATAATCTTTGACAAACTGTGGTGCATCATCTGGTACTGGATCAACTACACCGCCTGCCAAATCATATTTGCCGTTTTTATAGTCAACTGTGCGTTGTGCATTTAATGAACTTTTATTTGCAAAGCGTGCATCAGCATTATCATCAGCATCAAAATAGCCATTTGCGTTTACACGTGTCATGTCATACATTGTTGATGCAACGGTTGCTTTGATTCTGGTGTCCATTGCTGCAGCGTTGATTGCCATTCCACCCCAACCACAGATTCCAATAATACCGATTTTATCAGCATCAACGTCTTTGCGATTTGCCAGATAATCAACAGCGGCCGAGAAATCTTCTGTGTTTATATCAGGGGATGCAACATAACGAACTTTGCCACCACTTTCACCAGTAAAAGATGGATCAAAAGCCAAAGTTATAAATCCACGAGATGCCATTTCTTGTGCATATAAACCAGAAGATTGTTCTTTAACTGCACCAAATGGACCAGATACTGCGATAGCTGGCATCTTTTCCGCTGTTTTATTTTTAGGCATATACAAATTACCAGTCAATTCGATTCCATATCTGTTGTGGAAATGAACCTTTTGCATGACAACATTTGGATTTTTTGGAAATACATTATCCCATTTGTTGCATGGTATAAGAAAATATCCGAGTATTCCTAAAATTGCTACGATTGCGATTATGATGGTTGTTTTCATTTTTGACTCCTTTCAATCGGATAGTAGCAATTACAACAATTTTTCACAAGTAAATAATTCTGTCGGTTTAGTATTTCAAATCATTCAAAAACTCTTCTAACAAATCCAAAGTTTCCATGATTTCTGCCTCATACAGTGATATTTCGGTTCGAATGTTGTCAATTTTGGGCTGCCAAAATAAAAGACCACCATTTGGTGGTCTTTTTATTTTTTCCATCTTTTTAATGTCGGATATATTTTTTGACAATATTCACGCATTTGATCACCAGTCATGTTTGCCTGATATGCGAACGGAACCATCATTTCGATGTATTCTTCCATAGTTGCTTGTTGAAGAAATTGACCATCTTTATAGCAATAAACACAATAATCTGAATTTTTAGAACCGTCTTTGTTTGTTCCAAATACAGATTCATCGTTCATCGGCATAGCACAGCTTTGACATATTTTTTGCATGAAACTTCCTTTGTTTATACAGACATTATATCAAGACTTATATGCAGTTGCAAGTTGT